>NZ_JBXAQA010000001.1:0-1013964 GCF_058806755.1 Sphingopyxis sp. GW821-FHT12F08 | reverse complement strand
CGAACGACCGCGAGGGTGGCGACGCAAAGGGTTCGCGCAAAGACGCGAAGACGCAAAAGGGGTGAGGCCTGAAAGGGCGGGGGCCGGGCGGGAGGGGACAAGAGCGATCCTCCCCCAGCGGGGGAGGGGGACCACCCGAAGGGTGGTGGAGGGGTACGGGAGGTCTGCGCCGCGCCAAACCGAAAGCGCTGCCTTGTCCGGGAACCAAGCCATGGCGCACAGCTTCACCGGCAAAGCAAACCCGCCTGTACCCCTCCACCAGCTTCGCTGGTCCCCCTCCCCGTGCCGGGGAGGATCGGCAACGGCAGTTCCTCACCCCAAAGCCGTCTCTGGATCGCGCACGACATCTTCGCGTCTTTGCGTCTTTGCGCGAAACCGATCGAAGCCCGCCGCATGTCGCTTCGAACGAGGGCGCAAGACCGGCATCTCCGCACAAAGGATGCGCACAAAGGCACAAAGCCACGAAGCCACAAAGACGCCTATGCATTCGAACACAGCCCATCGGCTCGACGCGCGCGCAATTACGGGCGGATTAGGGCGCCTCGCGACGCAGAACGGCATCCCTTCGTGCCTTCGTGGCTTCGTGCGAAAAAATCGGAACCGTCCGTGCCGCCAGCGCACGCGCCAAAGGACAAGCATGCCCGGAACGATCCTCAGCCGCGCAACATGCCCCTTCCCCTTCGCGTCCGTGCTGGCTAAGGGGCGCGCAATCCCTCCCGCCGCGAAAGGGCTTCGCACCCCATGAAACTGATCTCCGGCAACAGCAACCTGCCGCTCGCGCGCGCGATCGCCGATTATCTGGAGCTGCCGCTGACCGACACCAGCGTGCGCCGCTTCGCCGACGAGGAAGTGTTCGTCGAGATCCACGAAAATGTCCGCGGCCAGGATGTCTTCGTCGTCCAGCCAACCAATTTCCCGGCGAACGACAATCTGATGGAATTGCTGATCATCAACGATGCGCTGCGCCGCGCCTCGGCGAAGCGCATCACCGCGGTGGTCCCCTATTTCGGCTACGCCCGGCAGGACCGCAAGCCCGGCCCGCGCACGCCGATTTCGGCCAAGCTCGTCGCCAATTTGATCACCACCTCGGGCGCCGACCGCGTGCTCGCGATCGATCTGCACGCCGGGCAGATCCAGGGCTTCTTCGACATCCCGACCGACAATCTCTACGCCGCGCCTGTGATGAGCGCCGACATCCAGGCGCGCTTCGCCGGCAAGAATCTGATGGTCGTGTCGCCCGACGTCGGCGGCGTGGTGCGCGCGCGCGCGCTCGCCAAGCGCCTCGACAACGCCCCGCTGGCGATCGTCGACAAGCGCCGCGAACGCGCCGGCGAATCCGAGGTCATGAACATCATCGGCGACGTGAAGGGCCGCTTCTGCATCCTGATCGACGATATCGTCGATTCGGCAGGCACGCTCTGCAACGCCGCGGGCGCCTTGAAGGCCGCCGGCGCCGAGGGTGTCGTCGCCTATTGCACCCACGGCGTGCTGTCGGGCGGCGCGGTCGCGCGCGTCGAGGCGAGCGAACTCACCGAACTGGTGATCACCGATTCGATCCAGCCGACCGACGCGGTCAACGACAGCGCCAAGGTCCGCGCGCTGACCGTCGCGCCGTTGCTCGGCGAGGCGATCAAGCGCATCGCTGACGAAACGAGCGTGTCCTCGCTCTTCGACTGACGTCAATTATAGAGAGATTACCCCAGTTTACAGAAAAACCGTAATATGGGATAAGCTCTTTATGGATCCGCGTCGTAACCCCTTCTCGCCCGGAGCCGGGACACCGCCTCCCGAACTCGCTGGCCGAGAGGCCCTGCTCGAACGCGTTGCCATTGCACTCGACAGGATTCGAGCGGGTCGAGCCGCACAAAGTGTCATATTTTATGGTCTTCGCGGGGTAGGCAAGACGGTCCTTCTCAACGAAATGCGCCTTGCCGCCGAGAGCGGCGGCATCGTTGCCGTTGCGATCGAGTCGCCTGAGGATCGTTCGCTTCCTGCCATACTTGCTCCAGCGCTACGGGCCGCCCTCCTAAAGATGAATCGAATAGCCTTGGTCGGGGATAGCGCGAAACGGGCCCTCCGTGCGCTTGCGGGTTTTGCAAAGCTGAAACTGCGCTATGCCGATATCGAGGTCGCCATTGATTTCGCTTCAGAACCAGGCCTGGCTGACAGTGGCGATTTGGCGACCGATCTCAACGAACTTGTCGATGCCGTCGGGACTGCGGCAAAGACCGCTGGCACCGCTGTCGTGCTGTTCGTCGATGAACTGCAGTATGTTCAGGAGGATGAACTGGCCGCGCTAATCGCTGCTCTTCATGGCGCCAATCAGGCGCGTTTGCCTATTACGCTGGTCGGAGCAGGACTGCCGCAATTGCTGGCGCGGATGGGGCGCGCCAAATCCTATGCCGAAAGACTGTTCCTCTTCGAACCGGTTGGACCACTCGATGGCCCGGCCATTGAGGCTGCCTTGCGCAACCCCATTGAGCAAGAGAATGAAGCCATTACCGATGGCGCCGTACAGGCGATAGCGACGGCGACTCAGGGCTATCCCTATTTTCTGCAGGAATGGGGCAAGCAGAGCTGGGACGTCGCCGATAGGTCACCGATTGATGTCGATGATGTGACTCGGGCTTCGATCGCGGCGCTTGCGCAGTTGGACGTCAGTTTCTTTCGCGTCCGCTTTGATCGTCTGACACCGCGCGAGAAACGATATATGCGCGCAATGGCCTCTCTGGGCCCGGGGCCGCACCGATCGGGCGACATTGCGCAGCACTTGGGTGTCGAAGTATCAAGCTCTGCGCCCGCCAGAAATACCCTGATCCAGAAAGGCATGATCTACAGCCCGGAACATGGCTACACAGCATTCACCGTGCCAATGTTCGACCAATATGTTCTTCGAATGATGGGCTATGACTTATGACCCTTGCATCCGATCTCGCGCTCGCCCATCGCCTCGCCGACGCCGCCGGCGGCGCCATCCGCCCGCTGTTTCGCGCCGCTTTTGCCCATGAAGCCAAGGCCGACGCCTCGCCGGTGACCGAGGCCGACCGCGGCGCCGAGACCGTCATGCGCAGCCTGCTCACCGCCGAGGCCCCGCGCGACGGCATCATCGGCGAGGAGTTCGGCAGCGAGCGGCCCGGGGCGCCGCGCCAATGGGTGCTCGACCCGATCGACGGCACGGTCAGCTTCATGGCGGGCCGCCCGATCTTCGGCACGCTGATCGCATTGCTGCAGGACGGCTGGCCGATCCTGGGCATCATCGACCAGCCGGTCGCCGGCGAACGCTGGGTCGGCGCGCTCGGCCAGCCGACCCTGTTCAACGGCAAGCCCGTGCGCACCCGCACCTGCCGCTCGCTGGCCGACGCCGTGCTCGCGACCAGCGGCCCGCAATATTTCAGCGATCACGACGGCGAGCATTTCATGGGTCTCGCCGCGCAGACCGCGCACAAGCGCATGGTCTTCGGCGGCGACTGCTACAATTACGGCCTGCTCGCCAGCGGGCATATCGACCTGGTGGTCGAGGCCGGGCTGAAGCTCCACGATTTCGCCGCGCTGGTCCCCGTCGTCGAGGGCGCGGGCGGCACGATGTGCGACTGGAACGGCGACCCGCTCAACGCCGACAGCGCGAAAGATGGTGGGGGCCATGTCATCGCGCTCGGCGACCCCGCGCGGCTCGAGGATGTCGTCGAGGGGCTCGCCTGCCACCATTGAACAAAGAGGAGCGGATCATGGCTTTCGAAGGCAGCTGCCACTGCGGCGCGGTAACCTATGAAGTCGAGGGCGACATCCCCGGCACCGCGATGAGCTGCAACTGCTCGCACTGCCGGCGCAAGGGTTTCCTGCTGAGCTTCGTGCCGATCGAGCAGTTCCGGCTGACCGCGGGCGCCGGGAGCCTCAAAAGCTATCGCTTCAACAAGCATAATATCGACCATCAATTCTGCACCAACTGCGGCGTCCAGAGCTTTTCGGTCGGCACCGGCCCCGACGGATCGAAGATGGCGGCGGTGAACCTGCGCTGCGTACCCGACACCGATCTCGACGCGCTGACGATCCAGAAGGTCGACGGCGCGAGCTTTTGACCGCGCCTGCCATACACCTCGTGTACACTCAGCCGTACGAGGAGATTGTATGGCTGAAGCTTTCAAAATGCCGTCGTGGGAAGAGATGGCAACCAAGATCGCGCACGACTATCTCGACTGCGAGCGCCGAGCGGCCGAATCTGCGGCTGCTGGCGACGACAAGGAAGCTCGCGAGTTTCGAAAGCTTGCCGCTCGTTTTAAGAAACTCATGGACAAGTACGCGATAACAATCCGCGCCTGACGCTTGCAATTCCGCGCGAATCCGTCTAGGCGCGCGCCTTCCGATTGTACCGGCTGGCTGAAAGGGCTGCCAGGCCGATACGCAAACGGACTTCAAAAGGAGACCAAAATGCCCAAGATGAAGACCAAGAGCGGTGTGAAGAAACGCTTCAAATTCACCGCCTCGGGCAAGGTGAAGCACGGCGTCGCCGGCAAGCGCCACCGCCTGATTTCGCACAATAGCAAATATATCCGTACCAACCGCGGCACCAGCGTGCTCAGCGATGCGGATACGGCTCATGTGCGCCTCTGGGCGCCGTACGGCCTGAAGTAAGGAGCGCAGGGAATGTCACGCATCAAACGCGGCGTCACCACGCGCGCCAAGCACAAGCGCGTATTGGAGCAGGCGAAGGGCTTTTACGGCCGTCGCAAGAACACCATCCGCATCGCCAAGCAGGCGGTCGAGAAGGCCGGCCAATACGCCTATCGCGACCGCAAGGTCAAAAAGCGGAGCTTCCGCGCGCTGTGGATCCAGCGCATCAACGCCGCGGTCCGCGCCGAAGGCCTGACCTATTCGCAGTTCATGCACGGCGTGAAGCTGGCCGGGATCGACCTCGACCGCAAGGTCATGGCCGACCTGGCGATGAACGAAGGCGGCGTCTTCGCGGCCGTCATCGCGCAGGCGAAGGCGGCGCTGCCCAAGGCGGCCTGAGCCTTCCGGCATCGCTGAACGAATGGAGGGCGGTCCCGCGCGGGGCCGCCCTTTTTCGTGTGCCGTGTCGGGCGGTTGCCGACGTTCCATTTTCCGTCACCCCGGGCTTGACCCGGGGCCTGCCTTTTCTTTGATCCGACGTCGGAAGAAGGAAGGCGGGTCCCGGGTCAAGCCCGGGGTGACGACGTAACAAACGTCCGCTCCACACCCCAGGACCGCCATTCCAGGCGACGCCCCGAACGCCACACCCCAAAACAGAAACGGCGCGAAGGTTGCCCTTCGCGCCGCTCCGACGATGATCGTGACCGATACACCGCCCCCCTCCCTCCGGTACCGAAAAGCCGTGGGTCGCAGAAAGCCGCCGGCCGGTGGAAGTGTTCCCTGCAGCGACATATGCGGTCGTGGCCGCGAGAAAAATTGTAAAAACCCGACAGGGAAATCGCTTAATCTGTTGTTTTTTTTCGCGCACTTCCGCAAGGGAATGGCGTCATGACAGACGAGATCCAGATTCCGGGGACGGACGCCGGCGTGCGGGTCATGACGCGTTTCTTTCCGGTTTCCGCGGCGCTGCGCCCCTATTCGAGCATCATCTACCTGACCGAGGTCGCGGCCCCGCCCGGGGTGCGCGTCGACGACTATCTCCACCCCGAATGGGCGAACATGCGCTTCATCGAGGGTGAGACGACGCTTTGCGCGATCGGGACCGATCCGGTGACGCCCGCCCCGCATTTCAACGTCACCGGTCCGACCAGCAAGGCGACCTTCTTTTCGGTCGGCCATATGCGCACTTGGGGGATCGGCATATTGCCGATGGGCTGGGCCAAATTCTTCGCGCTCTCAGCCGAGGATCTCGCCGATCGCTTCTGCGATGCCGCGGTGCATCCCGCCTTTGCCGATTTCATCCCGCTCGCCGAGCGCCTGCGCGGCGTGAACGATGTCGAGGCGGGGGCGAAGGCGATCGACGATTATTTCGTCGCCCGGCTCACAGGCGCGCCGCGCGACGATCCGGCGATCTTCGCGGCGCATAGCGCGCTGGTCGACGACGACCTCGCCAGCGTCGGCGATCTGGCCGCCAAGCTGAGCCTGTCCGAACGGTCGGTCGAACGGTTGTCGCGCCGCGCCTTTGGTTTCCCGCCCAAATTGCTGCTGCGCCGCCAGCGCTTCCTGCGCAGCCTCGCGCGCTTCATGCTCGACCCGTCGATGGCGTGGATCGATACGCTTGACTATCATTATTACGACCAGGCGCAGTTCACCCGCGATTTCCGGCGCTTCATGGGGATGAGCCCGCGCGCCTATGCGACGCGGCCGAAACCGATCCTCGGCGCCGCCGCGCTCGCGCGCGCCGCCGCCGCCGGGGCCGCGGTGCAGGGCCTCCACAAGCCCGCGACCTAACCCTTCGCACTTGACCCGCGCGCCGCCTTCGGTGCAAGCGGCGGCGCGACAAAGCGCGGCATATCCGCCGCCGCAGGACAAACGACCATGAGCAATTATCAGGCCATGCAGGCCGAGCTGACCGGCGCGATCGCCGCCGCGACCGACCTCGACGCGCTCGAGGCGCTGCGCGTCGCCGCGCTCGGTAAGGCGGGCAGCGTTACCGGGCTGCTCAAGACGCTGGGCGGCATGACCCCCGAGGAGCGCCAGAGCGTCGGCCCGCAAATCCACACGCTGCGCGAGACGGTCACCGCGGCGCTGGCGGCGCGCAAGGCGGCGCTCGAAAGCGCGGCGCTCGAGGCGAAGCTCGCGGGCGAGAAGCTCGACATGACGCTCCCGGCCGCCGCGACCCCGCGCGGCAGCGTGCATCCGGTGAGCCAGGTGATGGACGAACTCGCCGAAATTTTCGCCGACATGGGCTTCGCGGTCGCGACGGGCCCCGAGATCGAGGACGACTGGCACAATTTCACGGCGCTCAACATTCCCGAGACGCATCCGGCGCGCGCGATGCACGACACTTTCTACTTCCCCGACGCGAATGCCGACGGGCAGAAGATGTTGCTGCGCACCCACACCTCGCCGGTGCAGATCCGCACGATGATGTCGCAGGAACCGCCGATCCGCATCATCGCGCCGGGCCGGGTGTATCGCAGCGACAGCGACGCGACGCACACCCCGATGTTCCATCAGGTCGAGGGGCTGGTCATCGACCGCGGCATCCATATGGGACACCTCAAATACACGCTCGAAACCTTCCTCAAGGCCTATTTCGAGACCGACGACATCGTGCTGCGGCTGCGTCCGAGCTATTTCCCCTTCACCGAGCCCTCGGCGGAGGTCGATGTCGGCTACGCCCAAGAAAAAGGCCGCAGAATCGTCGGCGGCCACGGCGACGACGAGGGGCATAGCTGGATGGAGCTGCTCGGCAGCGGCATGGTCAACCGCCGCGTGATCGCCAATTGCGGGCTCGACCCCGATGTGTGGCAGGGCTTCGCTTTCGGGGTCGGGGTCGATCGGCTCGCGATGCTCAAATATGGCATGGACGACCTGCGCGCCTTCTTCGACGGCGACCTGCGCTGGCTGAGCCATTACGGGTTCGGCGCGCTGTCGGTGCCGACGCTGAGCGGGGGGATTTCGGCATGAAGATTACCCTCGACTGGCTGCGCGAGCATCTGGAAGGCGATTTCAGCGTCGCCGATGTTGTCGCCACGCTCAATCGCATCGGCCACGAGGTCGAAGGCGTCGAGAATCCGGCCGAGAAACTCGCGGGTTTCCGCGTCGCGCGCGTGCTGACCGCCGAGAAACATCCGCAGGCCGACAAGCTGCAGGTGCTGACCGTCGACACGGGGGACGGCGGCGCGCCGCTGACCGTGGTGTGCGGCGCGCCCAACGCGCGCGCGGGGCTGGTCGGCGTGCTCGGCCTGCCCGGCGCGGTGGTGCCCGCGAACGGCATGGAGCTGAAGGTCGCGGCCGTCCGCGGGGTCGAATCGAACGGCATGATGTGCTCGACGCGCGAGCTCGAACTCGGCGACGACCATGACGGGATCATCGAGCTTCCCGCCGATGCGCCGGTGGGCACGCCCTTCGCCGACTATAGCGGCGCGGGCGACCCGGTGGTCGACATCTCGATCACCCCGAACCGGCAGGACTGTATGGGCGTGCGCGGCATCGCGCGCGACCTCGCCGCCGCGGGGCTCGGCACGCTGAAGCCGCTCGCGGTGCCGGCGATCGACGGGCAGGGTCCGATGGCGACCGAAATCCGGACCGACGATGCCGAGGCCTGCCCCGCTTTCTATGGCCGCACCATCGCGGGCGTCGACAACCGCGTCGCCACTCCCGAATGGATGCGCCGCCGGCTGGAAGCGATCGGTCAGCGCTCGATCTCGGCGCTCGTCGACATCAGCAATTACGTGATGTTCGACCTCGGCCGCCCGAGCCATATCTACGACCACGCGCAGCTGACCGGTCCGCTCGTCGCGCGCCGCGCGAAGGCGGGCGAGACCGTCACCGCCTTGAACGGCAAGGATTATAGCCTCACCGACAGTATGACGGTGATCGCCGACGATAAGGGCGTCCACGACATCGCGGGCATCATGGGCGGCGAGCATTCGGGATGCAGCGAGGCGACGACCGACATACTGGTCGAGATCGCCTATTTCACCCCCGAACGCATCGCGCTGACCGGGCAGGCGCTGGCGCTGACCAGCGACGCACGCAGCCGTTTCGAGCGCGGGGTCGACCCGGCGTTCCTGGGCGACGCGACCGAGATCGTGACGCGGCTGATCCTCGACATCTGTGGCGGCACGGCGTCGGCGATGACGCGCGCGGGCGAACCGCCGCTGGAGACCAAGACGGTGGCCTATGACCCGGCGCTGTCGGCGACCTTGGGCGGCATCGCGATCGAACCCGCCAAACAGCGCGCGATCCTCGAATCGCTGGGTTTCGGCGTCACCGAGGGCAGCCCCTGGCAAATCGCAGTGCCGAGCTGGCGCCGCGACGTCGACGCCGCGCCCGACATCGTCGAGGAAGTTACGCGAATTACCAGCTTCGACGCGGTGGAGTCGGTGGCGCTGCCGCGCAGCGACGGCGTCGCCAAGCCGACCGCAACGCCCGAGCAGCTGCTCGAACGCCGCCTGCGCCGCGCCGCCGCGGCGGCCGGCTATCATGAGGCGGTGACGTGGAGCTTCGTTTCGGACCGCGAGGCCGCGCCCTTCGGCGGCGGCGCGTGGAGCCTCGCCAATCCGATCAGCGAGGATTTGAAAGTCATGCGCCCGTCGCTGCTGCCCGGGCTGCTCGCCGCGGCGGCGCGCAACCAGAATCGCGGCGCCGACAGCATCCGCCTGTTCGAGATCGGGCGCCGCTATCTGAGCGACGCCGAGCATCCGACCCTGTGCATCGTGATGGCAGGCAGCAAGGCCGAGCGCGGCTGGCAGGCGGGCAAGGCGGCGGCGTTCGACGCCTATGACGCCAAGGCCGCCGCGCTGGCGCTGCTCGACGCCGCGGGCGCGCCCGCCGACCGGCTGCAGGTGATGGAGCCCGTCGCCGAGCCCGGCATCTGGCACCCCGGACAGGCCGCGACGCTGCGGCTCGGCCCCAAGGCGGTGCTCGCCGAATTCGGCGCGCTGCATCCTTCGCTCGCGCGACATTACGACGTCGACGGCGCGGTGATGGCGGTGCAGATCTTCCTCGACGCGATCCCCGCGAAACGCGCGAGCGGCCCCGCGCGCAGCGCCTTCACCCCGCCCGCGCTGCAGCCGGTGCGCCGCGACTTCGCCTTCCTCGCGCCCGACACGCTGGCGGCGGGCGACCTGGTCCGCGCGGTGAAGGGCGCCGACAAGGCGGTGATCACCGACGCGCGCCTGTTCGACCGCTTCGCAGGCCAGGGCGTGCCCGAGGGACAGGTGAGCCTGGCAGTCGAAGTCGTGCTGCAACCGGCCGAGAAGAGCTTCGCCGAGGCTGAGTTGAAGGCGATTGCGGATAAGGTGGTGGCTGCGGCTGCGAAGGTTGGGGCGGTGTTGCGGGGGTGAGATCGCAGGCTTTAAGGTGCTTGTAAGCTTACCTTTTTTCCCACGTGCTCGCGCCAAAGCCCAAGACGTTTGATGCGATATTCGACAAGCTCGGGAGATGTTCCATATGCAGCAGCGATTTGGACCGCGCTCTTTCCTCCGCTTACCATGCGCTTGACTGCCTCCCGAGGAAGAAGTGTCGCGGAAGCCAAAAAGTATGCGTCGTGCTCTTCGGCATTGTCATATGTACGTCCAAAAGATCCGGCTATCTTCGCTATTTTGGTAAGCTTATGTCCTGAAAGGATGTGCCAATACTCTTCTAGCAACGTAACCCGCTGCCTCTGAAGCGTGTGGCAATCATTTAAGAAGACAACCCAGCTATCTTGGGCCGAGTTTAGCGGCACGCTCATCGCCGACCACTCGTTGCAGGCAGATCCTGCGAGTATCGCCTTCGTTTTCACATCGATGCGCGAAGACGATCGCAAACACTCGACCACCACCGAATCGACGACTAGGTGGAACGGGTCGAGAGGATCATCCCTCTTGAGGCCAAGATCTTTACGAAAATCCTCTGCAGCATTCTCAAGCTCATCTTTCGACATCGCGACAACATCTGTGTCGGTCAGCGAGTTACTGGATTCCAACGCATCTTCTTCAGCGTAATGCTGTCGCAGACAAACAGCGGCGTGAAGCAGAGTCTGGATCGTGCCCGAAGATGCATTCTTCCCGGCGCGAAAATGCACAAATGCCACGCGATCAAAGCTGAGCTGGTGTTCCTCCGCATCGGAGCCAAGCCACTCCAGCAGCCTAATTTTAGAGTTATTGTCGGGCGCGCCCTCCCCGCGCTCAATACGGGCGAGGGTCGAGAAACTTATCCCTACGATCGACGATAGTGCCCTAATACTGAGACCTTCGCGGTCACGCTTCTTACGTACCGCCCTGACGAGCTTTTCCTCAAACGTATCCATTTCCACCCACTGTGCGATCAGCACGCATTGACACACACCCCCTCGACGTGCATCACTGTGCTGGTGACACAGACTCGCACATCGACGGTCAAATTGGAAGCGCTGTTGAGCGAAGAGGCGCGAGCTGAGTTGCAGCGGATTGGCAGAGGGTTGGACGCTCACCAAGCCGTTCGGGTGAAGGATGGGGGTGTTGTAATCCTCGATCCCGGGCCTGCCTCAACGACGGTCCAGGAGAGTAGTGATGAGCAACGACAAGGAGCGGGAAGACCCGCAACCCGGTCACGGAAAGGGTCCGCCCGATGGAAAGGGGCGTCCGGTCGACCACGGTCGTCCGGTGCCAAACCACGGGTCGTCGGCTTCGCCGGCAACTACGCCCGGCAGCTAGAAGATGTGCAGCGGGCATATCCCGGTGCCACCCTTTTCCCTGATGACCACGGGGTATGGCTTCTCGCGCGAAGCCGCGTGTTAGATGGCATAGCGCGGGAAGCCATATTCCTTATCATCTTACCCGACCTCCCGGAAATCGAGCCACGAGGATGGGCGTTTTGGGATCATGGGAAACGAATCGAATGGATTGGCCCTCGACACACCAACATGGGTGATGGCTCTGTGTGCGCCTACCATCCCACCCTTGACAACGCATGGTCGCCCGGCGGCGACTTGCGCACACTGCTAGACCTCTACAGCGTCTGGGCTCTTCGTCACCTTCACTTGGCTATTTTTGGGCAATGGGTCGGGCGTCAATATGCCATGCCGGATCAAATAGGCAGGTGTGATCCATATTACCGACTGGTACAGTTTACCGCGGGTGAGCTTTGCAGTTGCGGTTCTGACCGACGCTATGGCGAATGCTGCCGTCCGCGAGATCTGGAAATGCCATTTCTTGAGATGAAACAGGCCTTCGAACGCCGCAATTCCCGTCGCAACATTTTTGACCGCGCCCCTCCCACAAAGATTATAGAGGCACTGACCTCAGCGAGGTACAGTTCGCTGCCCGGCATTCTTGATGTCCACGATCCCCTTCGCGCGCATCTCTCGGCAAAAAACGGCTGAGAATTTTCGTATAGCGCACTTTCGTCGATCATATAGCTTTGCATTGACGCGATAATTGATTCCGCCTGTCCCAAAAGCTGCTGCCCGAAGCCGTCACCGCCTCCTCGCGCCCACCCCAGCCACCTCCAGCAGCCGTTATTCAACCCCCTTCAACCGCGCGGCGCTGTCAATCTTGTCGCCGATCAGGTCGGTGGCATAATGTGTGTCGTCCGCGCGTTCGCCGCAGGTGGCCACGTGGGCCGAGTGGACGGTGCACTTCGACTGGAAGAGCGCATAGGCTGGTTGAACAGTGCGGCGTAGTCCTGCACGTTGAACTAGATCACCGTGAAGCGGTTCTACGCCTTATTATTGTCGATGAAGACGTTGGGGTGATGCGGAAGGCTTGGGCGCGAATGCGGACCGCTCCCCTATCCATCCCGCCCATAAACATCCGGCCTGAACGCCACACCGCGCTCCGCCGCAACTGCAGTGAGGTAGGTAAGGTACACCGGCACTTCGACCGGGAGCGCGACGGCCTGTTCGGGCGTCTTCGATTTGCTGTTCAGCGGGCGTTGCAGGAGCCATTGGCCGAGCTGTGCCGCATTTTCCAGCCGGATGCAGCCGTTGCTGAAGTGGCGGTCGGCCTTTTTGAGCAGGTCGCGCTCGGGGGTGTCGTGGAGGTAGATGCCGAGCTTGTTCGGGAAGAGATATTTGACCTTGCCCATCGAGTTCGCGCCGCCGGGAAGTTCGCGCAGGCGCAGCACGCGGTCGCCCGCCGCGACCGCGGGCCAGTCGATCGTCGCGGGATCGAGCTTCTGCGCGTTCGGACCCCAGTCGGAGAGCGCCTCCATGCGGAGCGACGCGAGGCTGCGGCCCGCGAGGATTTTCGGCGCGACGCTTTTCTGCGCGAGATAGTCGGGGACGTTCCAATAGGGGTTGAGGATCGCCCATTGCAGCTTGCCCGCGAGCATCGGGGTCGGCGTCTCGGGCGCGCCGACGACGACCTTCATCGTGCCCGCGCGCTTGCCTGCGCCGTAATAGAAGAGCTGGCCCGACGAGGCGTCGACGACGACATGATGCGTCCACGGGCCGGGGAGCAGCCGCGCGCGGTCGAGGTTGAGGCGGAGGCGCGCCATAGCGTCCTTCGATGTGCCGCGCCTTTCGGCCTGGCCGGCAAGGGTGCGGAGGCGGACATAATGTTCGCTCATCCAGCCCATGCCGCCGATGTAGGCGCCGAAATCCCTGGGGAAGGCGGCGGCGCGGAGCACGGTGCGGGTGTCGGGGCGCCGGGGTTTGAGGTCGTCGTCGGCCCAGACCATCTTCGCCTTGCCGGGGGTGCGCATGTCGCGGACGTAGCGCGCGAAGGCGTCGGACAGGGCGAGCTCGGCCGCGGCGAGCGCCGCGGGGTCGCCGCTGCTCGCCATGACGAGTGCCTGGCGCAGTTTTTCGAGGCGGTAGTCGGAGGGGTCCAGGCCGTCGAGCCTTGCCGAGGACAGGTGGCCGAGCAGCGCCTGCGCCTGCGGACCGACCTTGGCGCCGCGCAGCCAGAGCGGGCGGTAGCCGCGTTCGGCGTAGAATTTTTTGAGGTCGCCGTCAGCCTCGGCGCGCAGCATCGCGACGATGGCGCCGTTGACGGGCGCGGGGGCGGCCGCCTTCGCTTTAGCCTTGGGGGCGGCGTAGGCGGGCGGGCTCGCCGCGAAGGCAAGCAGCAGCGGAGCGAGGCAGAGGGGAGCGCGGCGGCGCCGCGCTCCCCCGGGCAGGACGGTCAGCCCTTTTCCCCGACGCGGGTCGGCGGGGGCGGCGGGGGCGGGGCGTAGACGGCGTTGGGATGATAGACACCGTCGGCGGTGTAATAGCCGTCGATGATGCCGTCGCCGTCGCGGTCGGCGGCGACGCTGCCCGGGACGGCGCCCGCGGGGGCCGGGGGCGGCGGCGGGGCGTAGGCGACTTCCTCGTTCTTCGAGCAGGCCGACAGCAGCAGCGCGGTGGCGCCTGCCATGATGAGCATTTGGTTTCGCATCGATCACTCCCTTGGACAAAGCGCCCGGAGGGGCGCGACCGAGAATCCAACCCGCCGCGATGGCGCATGTTTCCGCGCTTCCTGTGACCTGCGGCCAAAGGTGGCTTTTGGAAGACGAGAGGTGGAACGACGGCATGACGCCGCGGCGAAGCGTGCCGATCAGGCGGCGACGGCCTCTTCGCTGCGGCTGGCCGCGGCTTCGAGCAGGCGCTTTTCGAGGCCCTTGACGCGCGCCCCGCTGTCGATCTTGTCGCCGAGCAGGTCGGTGACATAGAAGGTGTCGACCGCGCGCTCGCCATAGGTCGCGACATGCGCGCTGTGCACCGTAACCTTCGACTGGAAGAGCGCATAGGCGAGCTGGTTGAGCAGCGCGGGGCGGTCCTGCGCATTGACCTCGATTACGGTAAACCGATTGGAGGCCTTATTGTCGATGAAGACATTGGGGGCGATGCGGAACGCCTCGGCGCGGGTGCGCGGGAGGGCACGCGCCTCGAGCTTGGGCAAGAGCTTGTGGCGGTTGGCGAGCGCATCCTCGATCGCGCGCGTCAGCCGGCCGATCTGCCCCGCCTCGGCGAAGGGCCGGCCGAGCGGATCCTGGACGAGGAAATTGTCGAGCGCGAGGCCGTCGCGCGTCGTGTGGATGCGCGCGTCGATGATATTGCCGCCGGCGAGGTGGATGCCGCCGGCGATGCGGTAGAAGAGCCCCGGGTGGTCGGCGGCGAGCACCATGACGAGCGTCGCGCCGCGATCCTGGTCGGGCACTGCGGCGATGTGGAGCGGCGCGCCATCCGCGGCCTGCATATGCGCGAGGTTGGCGGCGATGACCTCGACCGGTTCGGCGATCCAGTAGCTTTCGGGGAGGCGCTTCGCGAGCTTGGCGAAGCCCTTGTCGTCGAGGGCTAGCAGCGCCTGCGCATCCTCCTTTTTCGCGGCGATGCGCGCCTCGCGGCCCTTCTGCTTGTGGCCGAGGCGGAGCACCTCCTCGGCGGCGTCGAACAACTCGGTGAGCAATTGCCGCTTCCAGCTGTTCCACACCCCGGGACCGACCGCGCGGATGTCGACGACGGTGAGCACGAGGAGCAGGCGGAGGCGCTCGGGCGACTGCACGACCTGCGCGAAGTCGAGGATCGTCTTGAAATCGGCAAGGTCGCGCTTGAAGGCGGTCGCCGACATCAGGAGGTGGTGGCGCACGAGCCACGAGACGGTCTCGGTCTCGGCCTCGCTCAGCCCGAGACGCGGGCAAACGCGGAGCGCGAGTTCGGCGCCGAGCACGCTATGGTCGCCGCCGCGGCCCTTGGCGATGTCGTGGAGCAGCACCGCGACATAGACGGTGCGGCGCGAATGGATCTGCCCCATGATCGCGGTCGAGAGCGGATGGTCGTCCTTGAGCCGGTCCTGCTCGATGTCCGAGAGGAGGCCGATCGCGCGGATCGTATGCTCGTCGACGGTGTAATGATGATACATGTCGAACTGCATCTGCGCGACGACGCGGCCGAAATCGGGCACGAAGCGGCCGAACACCCCCGCCTCGTTCATCCAGCGCAGCACCGTTTCGGGATCGCGGGGCGAGGTCAGCACGTCGAGGAAGAGTTCGTTCGCGCGGGGCACGCGGCGGATGCCCTGCGTCTCGATCAGCTTCGCATCGTGGCGCGCTTGGCGCATCGCGAGCGGGTGGATTTCGAGGCCGTGCTTGTCGGCGAGCGCGAAGATTTCGATCAGGCGCACCGGATCAGCCGAGAAAAAATCGTCCGAGGGCAGCGCGAGGCGGCCGCGGTCGAGGACGAAGCCGTGGAGCTTGCCCGGGCGCCGCCGGATCGTCGGCAGGAAGCGCCGCCCGCGCGCCGCCATCTGATCGTCGAGATGCGCGAGGAAGGTGCCGGTGACGTCGCCGACGCTCTTCGCATGGAGAAAATAGAGCTGCATGAAGCGCTCGACCGAGCTTTTGCCTGGACGGTCGGCGAAATGCATGCGCGCCGCGATCTCGCGCTGGAAGTCGAAGGTCAGCCGGTCCTCGGCGCGCCCGGCGAGCGTGTGGAGGTGGCAGCGCACCGCGAGCAGGAAATTTTCAGCCCGCGCGAACTGGCGCAGTTCGCGCGGGCTGAGCAGCCCGGCGTCGACGAGTTCGGGCACGGTGCGCACGCGGTGGATGAACTTGCCGATCCAGAAGAGCGTGTGGAGGTCGCGCAAACCGCCCTTCCCTTCCTTCACATTGGGTTCGACGACATAGCGCGAATCGCCCATGCGCTTGTGCCGCTCGTCGCGCTCGGCGAGCTTTTCGGCGACGAAGGCGCGCGCGGTTCCCGCGACGACCTCGGCATCGAAGCGCGCCGAGGCCTGGTCGTAAAGCGCGCGGTCGCCCCAGATGAAGCGGCCTTCGAGCAAGGCGGTGCGGATGGTGAGATCGTCCTTCGCGGCGCGGATCATCTCGTCGAGCGAGCGCGACGAATGGCCGACCTTCAGCCCGAGGTCCCACATGGTGTAGAGCTGCGCCTCGATCACCTGCTCGGTCCAGCTCGTCTGCTTGAACGGGGTCAAAAAGCCGATGTCGATGTCGCTGAACGGCGCCATTTCGGCGCGGCCGTAGCCGCCAACCGCGATGATCGTGATCCGCTCGCCCGCCGAACGGTTGCCCGCGGGATAGAGGTGGCCGGTGGTGAAATCGTAGGAGAGGCGGACGATCTGGTCGATCAGGAAGGCGGTCGCCTGCGCCGCGACGAGGCCCGCCGAGGGGTGGATCAGCAGGCGGCGCGCGATCTCGGCGCGGCCCTCGTCGAGCGCGGCCTTGAGCAACTCGACCATCGCGCGGCGGCGCCGGCCATTGTCGTTCGTTTCGGCGGCGATCGCGTCGAGCCGTTCGGCGAGCGCGCGGCGGTCGATGATCGCGCGGCGGTCGTCGACGTTGGCGAAAAGATCGCTCATCCCTCGCCCTCGGCCGCTTTCAGGCGGTAGAGCGCGTCGAGCGCCTCGCGCGGGGTGAGCGCGTCGGGGTCGATGGCGGCGAGCGCTTCGCGGAGCGCGTCCTTCACCGGCGCGGGTTCGGCGGCGAGCGTCGCGGCGAAGAGCGGCAGGTCGTCGAGCCCCGCGGCGAGGCCGCCGGTCTTCTCGCGTCCCGCCTCGAGCTTCGCGAGCACCGCCTCGGCGCGTTTCACCACCTTGGGCGACACGCCCGCGAGGCGCGCGACCGCGAGGCCGTAGCTGCGGTCGGCGGGACCGTCGGCGAGTTCGTGGAGGAGGACGAGGTCGCCCTGCCATTCGCGCGCGCGGACATGGTGGAGCGAGAGCGCGTCGAGGCTTTCGGCCAGCCGCGTGAGTTCGTGATAGTGCGTCGCGAAGAGGCAGCGGCACTTGTTGACCTCGTGCACCGCCTCGACCACCGCCCAGGCGAGCGCGAGCCCGTCGTAGGTCGAGGTGCCCCGCCCGACCTCGTCCAATATGACGAAGCTCTGCGGGGTCGCCTGCGCGAGGATCGCGGCGGTTTCGACCATTTCGACCATGAAGGTCGAGCGCCCGCGCGCGAGATTGTCGCTGGCGCCGACGCGGCTGAACAGCCGGTCGACGAGGCCGAGCTTCGCCGCCGAGGCGGGAACGAAGCCGCCGGCCTGTGCGAGCACGACGATCAGCGCATTCTGGCGCAGGAAGGTCGATTTACCGCCCATGTTCGGGCCGGTGACGAGCCAGAGCCGGTCGGTTTCGGCAAGCGAGACATCGTTGGGGACGAAGCGCTCGCCCGATTTCGCCAGCGCGGCCTCGACCACAGGGTGGCGGCCGCCGGTCACGTCGAGACACGGTTCGTCGGCCAGATCGGGGCGGCACCAATTGTGGCTCATCGCATGGTCGGCGAGCGCGGCCGCGACGTCGAGCCGCGCGAGCACGTCGCAGCTGGCGGCGATCGCCTCGCGGCGCGCGGTCGCGGCATCGGTGAGCGATTCGAGATGCGCGGCCTCGGCGGCGACGGCGTGGACTCCCGCCTGCGTGACGCGGCTCGCGGCCTCGTGGAGGTCGGACGAGTTGAAGCGCACCACGCCCGCCAGCGTCTGGCGATGGGTGAAGCCCGAATCGGGCGCCATCAGCGCGTCGGCGTGCTTTGCGGGGACCTCGACATGATAGCCGAGCACGCCATTGTGGCGGATCTTGAGCGACGCGATGCCGGTGCGGTCGCGGTAGCCCGCTTCGAGCGCGGCGATCGCCTTGCGTCCGTCGCGCGCGGTTTCGCGCAACGCGTCGAGCGCATGGTCATAGCCCTCGGCGACATAACCGCCCTGCGCGGCGTCGACCGGCGGGGTTTCGATCAGCGCGCGCGACAGTTCGTCGACGAGCGCGCCATGGCCGTCGAGCCCGGGGAGCAGGCGCGCCAACAAAGGCGGCAGGTCGGGGCGCCGCCCGAGCCGTTCGCGCAGGTTCCGCGCGCCGCCGAGCGCGTCGCGAAGCTGCGCGAGGTCGCGCGGGCCGCCGCGCCCGGCGACGAGGCGCCCCAAGGCACGCCCGGCGTCGGGGAGGGCGCGGAGAGCGCTGCGCAGGTCGCCACGCCACAGCGCGTCGCGCGCGAGCGCATCGACAAGATCGAGCCGGTCGAGGATCGCCTCGCGGTCGGTGAGCGGGCTCGCGAGATCGTCGGCGAGCAGGCGCGCGCCCGCGGCGGTGACCGTGCGGTCGATGGTGCCGAGCAGGCTGCCGTCGCGCGCGCCGGCCATGGTGCGCACGAGTTCAAGGCTTTCGCGCGTCGCGGCGTCGATCGCCATGCGGCCCGAGGCGAGATGGCGCACGGGCGGCTGGAGAAAGACGCTCGTGCCGGTGCCGACATGGTCGAGATAGGCGGCGATCGCACCCATCGCCGCGATCTCGCCGCGGCTGAACTGGCCGAAACCGTCGAGCGTCTGGACGCCGAACATCATTATGAGACGCTTTTCCGCTGCATTGCTCGAAAAATCGGACGGCGGTCGGCGCACGACCTGGCGCACGCTCCACGCGGGAAGTTCGCCGACGCTTTCACTGACCAGCAGCTCGGAGGGTGCGAGGCGCGCGAGTTCGGCATCGACCGCGGCGCGCGGCACCGCGACGACTTCGAAGCGCCCGGTCGAGATGTCGGCGGCGGCGATCGCCACCTCGCCCTCGCTGCCGACCTCGGCGAGCGCGGCGAGGCGGTTGGCGCTGCGCCCTTCGAGCAGGCTTTCCTCGGTCAATGTCCCCGCGGTGACGAAACGGACGATGGCGCGCGCGACCAGCGCCTTCGACCCGCCGCGCGCCTTCGCCTCGGCGGGGCTTTCGACCTGTTCGGCGATCGCGACGCGGTGCCCCGCCTTGATCAGCCGCGCGAGATAGGATTCGGCGGCATGGACGGGCACGCCGCACATCGGCACCGGCTCGCCGCCATGCTCGCCACGCGCGGTGAGCGCGATGTCGAGCGTCGCGGCCGCAGCCTTGGCGTCGTCGAAGAAGAGTTCGAAGAAGTCGCCCATGCGATAGAAGAGCAGGCAATCGCCCGCTTTCTCCTTGAGCGACCAATATTGCGCCATCATCGGCGTGGCGGCGGGAAACGCCGAAGCGGCGGCAGGCTGAGCAGCGGTGGCGGACATCGCGTCCTGCTTAGTGATTGGGGACGGCATGGCAAGGTGGAGCGGGGGAAATTGCGGCTTTTGAAGTCGAAAGCCGCTCTCCAATTCTCGTCATGCTGAACTTGGTTCAGCATCCATGGCCCAAGCTCGAATTTGACGCGGTGTTGAAGACAACGGCTGGCCATGGACCCTGAAACAAGTTCAGGGTGGCGATACCATAGAGGCCCGTTCGGCCCGCCGCCGCCCCTTCACGACGCGGCAATATTGGCGGTTACAATCGCGACGAGTGCCGCTAGGGAATGGGCACTGGGCGCGCGTGTCTGAGAATCAAAATTAGGGGAAAATGCGATGGACAGCGGCAGCAAGGTGCAATTTTCGGATCGCGAAGCCCTGCTCTACCACGAATATGGTCGCCCGGGAAAAATCGAGATCGTCGCGTCGAAACCGATGGCGACGCAGCGCGATTTGAGCCTCGCCTATTCGCCCGGCGTCGCAGTGCCGGTGAAGGCGATCGCCGAGAACCCGGCGACCGCCTATGACTATACGATCAAGGGCAATCTGGTCGCGGTGATCTCGAACGGCACCGCGATCCTCGGCCTCGGCAACCTCGGCGCGCTGGCATCGAAACCGGTGATGGAGGGCAAGGCCGTGCTGTTCAAGCGCTTCGCCGACGTCGATTCGATCGATCTCGAGGTCGCGACCGAGGATCCGCAGCGCTTCATCGAGGCGGTCGAGCTGCTCGAGCCGACCTTCGGCGGGATCAACCTCGAGGATATCGCGGCGCCCAACTGCTTCATCATCGAGGCGGCGCTGAAAGAGAAGATGAACATCCCCGTGTTCCATGACGACCAGCATGGCACCGCGATCATCACCGCCGCAGGGCTGATCAACGCCTGCCACCTGACCGGGCGCGACCTGTCGACGGTCAAGGTCGTCGTCAACGGCGCGGGCGCGGCGGCGATTGCTTGTACGGCGCTGATCAAGTCGATGGGTGTGCGGCACGAGAATGTCATCATGTGCGACCGCAAGGGCACGATCTACCAGGGCCGCACCGAGGGCATGGACCAGTGGAAGTCGGCGCATGCAGTGCCGACCGAGGCGCGCGACCTGACCGAGGCGCTGATCGGCGCCGACGTGTTCCTGGGCCTGTCGGCGGCGGGCGCGCTGAAGCCCGAGATGGTCAAGGACATGGCGCCGGCGCCGATCATCTTTGCGATGGCGAACCCCGATCCCGAAATCTCGCCCCCCGACGCGCGCGCGGCGCGGCCCGACGCGATCATCGCGACGGGGCGTTCGGATTTCCCGAACCAGGTCAACAATGTGCTGTGCTTCCCCTTCATCTTCCGCGGCGCGCTCGACGTGCGCGCGACCGCGATCAACGAGGAGATGAAGATCGCCGCGGCTTACGCGATCGCCGACCTCGCGCGCCAGCAGGTGCCCGAAGAAGTGGCGGCGGCCTATGGCGGGCGGGCGTCGAGCTTCGGCCCCGAATATATCATTCCCTCGCCCTTCGACCCGCGGCTGATGGAGATCGTCCCCGCGGCGGTGGCGAAGGCCGCGATGGACACCGGCGTCGCCGGGCAGCCGATCGCCGACATGGCCGCCTATCGCAACACGCTGAAGGCGCGGCTCAACCCGACGACCTCGGTGCTGACCCTCGCCTATGAGGCCGCGCGCGCCAATCCGAAGCGCGTCGTCTTTGCCGAGGGCGAGGAGGAGGTGGTGCTGCGCGCGGCGATCCAGTTCCGCGACGGCGGCTATGGCATTCCGGTGCTCGTCGGGCGCGAGGGGCTGCACGACAAGCTCAAGGAGATGGGCGTCGCCGACCCCGAGAATTTCGAGGTCCACAACAGCGTCAATTCGCCGCACGTGCCCGAGATGGTCGACATGCTCTACGAACGGCTGCAGCGGCGCGGATATCTGCGCCGCGACGTCGAGCGGATGGTCAACCGGGACCGCAACATCTTCGGCTCGCTGCTGCTGAAGCTGGGCCTCGCCGACGCGATGATCACCGGCACGACGCGCACCTATTCGCAGACGATGCGCGAGGTGCGGCGCGTGATCGACCATGCCGAGGGGCAGACCGCGTTCGGCATCCATGTCCTGGTCGGCCAGCATCACACGATCTTCATGGCCGACACCACGGTCAACGAGCGCCCGACGGCGCAGCAGCTGGCCGATATCGCCGAGCGCACCGCGCAGGTCGCGCGGCGCATGGGGCATGAGCCGCGCGTCGCCTTCCTCTCCTATTCGACCTTCGGCAACCCGCCGGGATCGTGGCTCGACAATATCCGCGAGGCGGTGGCGATCCTCGACGCGCGGGGGCCGGGGTTCGAATATGAGGGCGAAATGTCGCCCGACGTCGCGCTCAACCCGAAGGTGATGGCGAACTATCCCTTCTGCCGCCTGTCGGGACCCGCGAATGTGCTGGTCATGCCCGGGCTGCAGTCGGGCAATCTGTCGGCCAAGCTGCTGCGCGAACTCGGCGGCAGCGCGGTGATCGGCCCGATGCTGATCGGGATGGAAAAGCCGGTGCAGGTCGCGACGATGGCGTCGCCGGCGTCGGACCTGGTTACGCTGGCGGTGCTCGCCGCGGGCGGGATCGCGGAATAGGATTCCAAAGGCCCCATTAAAGGTCCTCCCCTTGGCGTAGCCATGGGGAGGTGGCAGCGCGAAGCGCTGACGGAGGGGTAATAGAGCTAGCGTCGAGACCCCTCCACCACCGCCTGCGGCGGCGGTCCCCCTCCCCAACGCTTCGCGATGGGGAGGACCTATAATTTACGGCCCGGTGTTGCCGCCGGGGGTGCCGCCCATGCCGGGGGCGCCGACCGCGCCGATATTGCCGAAGATATCCTCGAAGAAGCTGCGTTCGCGGCCCAGCGTCGGGGTCTTGTCGCCTTCGGGGCTGATCTTGCTCACCAGCTCGAGCCCGGTGCGGTCGACCGCGACGACATTGCCCGCAGGATCGAAGCGCACGCGCAGCACCTGTTGCGCGACCGGGCGCGGGTTGGCGAAAGCGAGCTGGCGCGTCTCGCGCGAGACATAATAATATTCATTGTCGCTGAACTGGCCGACGAAGGTCGGGCGGCCGAGCGTCTTTTCCACCGATTCGCGATTGTCGACGCCCGGCGCAATCGCCTCGGTCAGCACGGGGTCGACGACATAGCCCTGGCGGCCCTTGAGCTGTGCGCAGCCGCCGCTGGCCAGCGCGAGCGCGACGGCGCCCAGCAGCAGGGGCGCCCGGCGGGCCGAAAATTTGGTGGTGATATGCGGCATCAATGGTCTCCGTTGCGCGTGCCTTGCCGCTCGCCCCCGCGACTGCGCTTGTTGTGGGGCCTCTTAGCGCCAAGCGGGCGCGGCGCACAAGGCCTATGGCATGCCCGCTTGTGACGCAGCAAAGCTTGCTGGAGCCTGACCGGCGGGTCTTTTCGCCGCACGCAAATACGCCTAAGCACGGCGCATGATTTCGCTCCGCAACCTGTTCAAGCCCGCCCCCGACCCGCGCGAGGCGCGCCGCCCGTTGTGGGATGCCGTGGTTCGGACCGCACGCGCACCGCACTGGTATGTCGAGGGCGGCGTCCCCGACACGCTCGACGGGCGCTTCGACATGATCGGCCTGGTGCTGGCGCTGGTGCTCCACCGCATCGACGAAGATCCCGGGCAGGCGCTCGCGGGCGTGCAGCTCACCGAATTGTTCGTCACCGACATGGACGGGCAGATGCGCCAGATCGGCTTCGGCGACATGGTCGTCGGCAAGCAGATCGGGCGGATGGTCGGCGCGCTCGGCGGGCGGCTCGGCGCCTATCGCGCGCCCGACGGGTCCGAGGAGATGCGCGCCGCGCTGTTGCGCAATTTGTGGCGCGGGCAGGCGCCGGGCGACGCGCGTCTGGCGCATGTCGCGGCAGAGGCGGCGAAATTGCGCGCTGCGCTCGCGGCGATGCCGGTCGACGCGCTGATCGTCGCCGACCGGTTGCCGGACGCCGCATGAGCGCCCCCGAATATTCGCACGTCGTGACGCTGATCGAGGCCGGCCAGGGGCGCGACGTCGAGCTCGCCGCCGATGACGCGGCGCGCGCGCGGATCGCGAAACGGCTGGACTTGGTCGAGCTGTCGCGTTTCGAGGTGACGGCCGCGGCGCGCGTGGTCGCGGGCGGGATGACGGTGCGCGGCGAGGTCCGCGCCGCGCTGGTGCAGAGCTGCGCCGCGAGCGGGCTGCCGGTCCCGACGACGGTCGCCGAGCCCTTCGACCTCAAATATCTGCGCGACATGCCGGCGGGCGCCGAGGATGAGGAGATCGAACTGGGCGCCGAGGAGATCGACATATTGCCGCTCGAGCACGACCGCGTCGACCTGGGCGAGGTCGCGGTGCAGACGCTGTCGCTCGCGCTCGATCCCTATCCGCGCCACCCCGACGCCGACCGCATCCTCGCCGACAAGGGCGTGCTGAGCGAGGAGCAGGCGGGACCGTTCGGCGCGCTCGCGGCGCTCAGGGGCAAGGTGACTTAGGGCGCTTCAAGCTTCACCAGAGATGGTGCGCGGGATCGCAGATGCCGGTAAAATTTGTTTCGCGCAAAGACGCAAAGATGTCGTGCCGACCGCGAAGCGGCTTCATCCCTTCCACTTGGCGATCGGACGCGGCGAGGATGAGAAGGCGGCCTTGCGGCCGCGCACTGCTTCTTCTTGCCTTTGCGTCTTTGCGCGAACCGCGCCTCTCGCTGGGCCGCAATTATTGGGGCGTATCCGCGTCATTCGGCGTGTCGTCGTCGCCCTTTGGCGGGTCGGTGAGGAGGTCGGCGACCGCATCGTCGAGGCCCGATCCCTTCTTTTCGGGCGCGTCCTTCTTCTTTGCGGCCGGCGCGGGCTTTTCGCCGCCGGCTTCGGCGGCCGCCTTCTCGTCGCGCGTCGGGGGCAAGCTGCCGCCGAGCGCCTTGGCGAGGCCGACCAGCTGCTCGCCGATCACCCCGTCGACCGCGGGGGCGATTTCGGGGACCTCGAAGCGCATATAGCCGCCGACGACATAGTCGAAGCGGATCGCCGCGCCGGTCGGCGTCTCCTTGATCTGGATCGTCAGCGTGCCGGTCAGCGCCTCGCCCTGCAGCGGGCCGAAGGCGCCCGAGAGGCGGAGCAGTTCGTTCGGCTTGGCGAAGAGGATGCGCGCGTGCTGGACGCTGCCGAGGCCTTTGCCGGTGTCGGGGAGCTTCTCGCAGAAGCAGCCGCCGGCCTGCGAATCGAGCCAGAAATTGGCCGCGTCGCCCGACCAGCTATGCTCCTTCGACCACCATTTCTGGGGCATTTTGAGCATCTTCCACACATCTTCGGGGGTCGCGGCGACCTGCGCGGTGTGCGCGACGGTGAAGCCCGCTTCTCCCTGGTCGATGACCTTGGCCTCAGCGGATTGCACGCCGAAGGCCGCCAGAGCCGCCGCTGCGATCGTCGTGGAAATTCTCATCGCCCGTCCCCTTTGGCGCCGTTCATAACCGGCGCCGGGGACGCTGGCTAGGCCGTCGCGGCGCTGAGGATCGTTTCGATCGCGTCGTTGACGACGTCGATGTCGGCCATGCCGTCGACGCGGGTCACGATGCCGCGGGCGTCGTAGATCGGCAGGATCGGTGCGGTCTTGGCACGATATTCGGCCATGCGCGTGCGCACCGTTTCCTCATTGTCGTCGGGGCGGCGCTTGAACTCATCGGAGCCGCAAACGTCGCAAACATCAGCCACCTTGGGGAGCTTGTAGCGGTCGTGATAGCCCTCGCCGCATTTGGCGCAGCTGAAGCGGCCGGTGATGCGGTCGACGAGCGCGTCCTCCTCGACCACCAGCTCGATCACATGGTCGAGCTTGCGGCCGCGGTCGACAAGGATCTGGTCGAGCGAGGCGGCTTGCGCCGCGGTGCGCGGATAGCCGTCGAAGATCACCGAGACGTCGGGGCCAAGCTCGTCGAGGCGCTCGCCGATCAGGCCCGAAACGATCTCGTCCGAGACCAGCTCACCCGCGTCCATCACTGCCTTGGCCTGGACGCCGATCGGCGTGCCCGTCTTGACCGCGGCGCGCAGCATGTCGCCGGTCGAGAGCTGGATCATGCCATGCTCGTCCTCGAGCCGCGAGGCCTGCGTTCCCTTGCCCGCTCCCGGCGGACCCAGAAGTATGATGTTGAGCGTCATGAAGGCCCCTGTTTCCCTGCCCCGTTCGAGATTCGCGTAGCGGGCCGATCAGCGGCGCGCAACGCCGCCTTTCAATTTGGCCTTCTTGATGAGGTCGCCATATTGGTGCGCGAGCATATGGCTCTGAATCTGGGTGATGGTGTCGATCGTCACGTTGACGATGATGAGCAGGCTGGTGCCGCCGAGCTGGAAGGGCAGGCCCGACCGCGCGATGAAATATTCGGGCACCAGGCAGATCAGCGCCAGATAGGCCGCGCCGATCACGGTGATGCGCGTGAGCACATGGTCGAGATAGGCGGCGGTATTCTTGCCTGGGCGGATGCCGGGGATGAAGCCGTTCTGGCGCTTCAGATTGTCGGCGGTTTCCTCCGGATTGAAGACGACGGCGACGTAGAAGAAGCAGAAGAAGATGATGCCCGCGGCGTAGAGCAGCATGTAGAGCGGCTGGCCGTGCGCGAGATACTGGTTGAGCGTAATCAAGAAGTCGCCCGACGCGCTGTCGCTCGTGACATTATTGCCCATGAACTGGGTGATGGTCAGCGGCATCAGCAGCAGCGACGAAGCGAAGATCGGCGGGATCACGCCCGCTGTGTTGACCTTCAAGGGCAGATGGCTCCGGTCGGCCTGCATCACCCCGCGCTGGGTCGCGCGCTTTGGATATTGGACGAGCACGCGGCGCTGTGCGCGTTCCATGAAGCTGATGAAAGCGATGATCGCGACCGCGCCGAGGATCACGGCAAAGACGGTGCCGCCGCCCATCGAGCCTTCGCGGACCTGGCTGAACATCTGGCCGAAGCTGCGCGGCAGCTGCGCGAGGATGCCCGCCATGATGATCAGCGAGACGCCGTTGCCGATGCCGCGGCTGGTGATCTGTTCGCCGAGCCACATCAGGAAGAGCGTGCCGCCGACGACGCTGATCACGGTGGTAATGCGGAACAACATGCCCGGATCGAGCACGACGGTGATGCCCTGCGCGCCGGTCGATGCCTCGGCGGTGAGCGCGAGGAAATAGGCCTGGATCGCGGTCAGCGCGACGGTGCCGTAGCGCGTATATTGATTGAGCTTCTTGCGCCCGCTCTCGCCCTCTTTCTTGAGCGCGGCGAGGCTGGGGGCCAGCGCCGCGGCGAGCTGCACCACGATCGAAGCGGTGATATAGGGCATCACGCCGAGCGCGATGATGCTGAGGCGCTCGAGGCTGCCGCCCGAGAAGGTGTTGAAGATGTCGAGAACGCCGCCCGAGGCGGCCTGCTTATACGCCTGCGCCAGCGCGACGGGGTCGACGCCCGGCAGCGGTACGAAGGACAGGAAGCGGAAGACGATCAGCGCGCCGATCGTGAACCAGATGCGGTTCTTGAGTTCGGTCGCCTGGCCGAACTTCGAGAAGTTCAGGTTGGAAGCAAGCTGGTCGGCGCGAGAGGCCATGGGTATTTTTCCTCGGATTTCCGGACCGCGCCCCCCGCGACCCGGCGCCTATGTGCGTTCGGTGGTCGTGAAGCGCAAGGGGAAAGGCCCGATTCAAATGCGTCGGGGGCGGCGCGGCCCGGTGCCGCGCCGCCTCCGAAAATCATCAGGCCTTCTTGGCGGCCGCTTCGGCCTTGCGCTTGGCTTTCTTGCCGTCGCCCTCGGGCTTGGGCTCGGGCAGTTCGACCTTGCCGCCGGCCTTTTCGACCGCCTCGATCGCGCCCTTCGACGCGCCGGCGACCTTGAAATTGAGCTTCGCGGTCAGTTCGCCCTTGGCGAGGAGGCGGACGCCGTCCTTGCCGCCGCGGGCAACGCCGGCGGCCTTGAGCGCGGCGTGATCGATCACGCCCTTGGCGTCGAGCGTCTTGGCGTCGATCAGCTTCTGGATCATGCCCAGATTGACGATCGCGAAGTCCTTGCCGAAGATATTGTTGAAGCCGCGCTTCGGGATACGCATGTGGAGCGGCATCTGGCCCCCCTCGAAGCCGTTGATCGCGACGCCGCTGCGGGCCTTCTGGCCCTTCTGGCCACGGCCGGCGGTCTTGCCCTTGCCCGAGCCGATGCCGCGTCCGACGCGCATCCGGCCCTTGCGGGCGCCGGCATTGTCGCTGAGTTCGTTAAGCTTGATAGTCATAGTTGCACTCGCTTTCGCTATGTTCGCGCTGGGAACCGCCCTGCCCCTTTCGAAAAGGCGCTAGTCCGGTTGGATTTCACTCGACGGCTGAAAGCCGGGATAGGGCCCGGCCTTCTCCATCACGATGGCCTGGGCGACATAGCCGCGGCCATCGACACTGGTAATCGAGGGGCCGCCGTGAAGCTGCCACCCCCGGTTGAGCAGGCCTTCGACGCGGGCGCAAAAGGCGCTGTCGTCGGGGCCGGTCAACAGGCGGTAGAGCTTCACCGCTCCTCAGCCCTCGATGACTTCCACCATGTGCGGAAGCTTGCGGATCATGCCGCGCACTTCCGGGGTGTCGACCAGTTCGACCTCGCGGTGCATCTTGCCCAGGCCGAGGCCGGTCAGGATGGCGCGCTGGCCCTTGGGACGACGGATCGGCGAGCCGATCTGGCGGATCTTGATCTTCTTGTCGGCCATGGTCTTACTCCGTCACCGCCGCGGCTTCGGCCTCGGCTGCGCGGTCGGACGCACCGCCACGCTTGATCAGATCCGACACCTTCTTGCCGCGACGCTGCGCGACCGACTTGGGGCTGGTCTGTTCGCCGAGCGCCTCGAAGGTCGCACGGATCATGTTATAGGGGTTCGAGGTGCCGACCGACTTGGTCACCACATCGGCAACGCCGAGCGATTCGAACACGGCGCGCATCGGGCCGCCGGCGATGATGCCGGTACCCGCGGGTGCCGAGCGCAGCGTGACGTTGCCGGCACCGAAGTGGCCGCGGCCGTCATGGTGCAGCGTGCGGCCGTCGCGCAGCGGAACGCGGATCATCGCCTTCTTCGCGGCGGCGGTCGCCTTCGAAATGGCTTCGGGCACTTCGCGCGCCTTGCCATGACCGAAACCGGCGCGGCCCTTGCCGTCGCCGACGACGACGAGCGCGGCGAAACCGAAGCGCTTGCCGCCCTTCACGGTCTTCGAGACGCGGTTGATGTGGACGAGCTTTTCGATGAGCTCTTCGCCGCCATCCTCGTCGCGCGGGCGACGATCGTCGCGGCGGCCACGGCCACCGTCACGGCCGCCACGGTTGCCGCCATCGCGACCGCCGCCGCGGCCGCGGCGCGGAGCCTGGCCTTCGGTGGGGGCAGCTTCGGGAGCGCCTTCGACGTTCTGTACTTCGTCTGCCATGATTAGAACTCCAATCCGCCTTCGCGTGCCGCGTCGGCCAGCGCCTTGATGCGCCCGTGGAACAGGAAACCGCCGCGGTCGAACACGACCTGGGTCACGCCGGCCTTCTTGGCGGCGTCGGCGAGGCGCTTGCCAACGTCGGCGGCTGCCGCGGTGGTCGCGCCGGTCTTGCCGCGGACATCCTTGTCGAGCGTCGAAGCCGAAGCCAGCGTCTTGCCGGCGGCGTCATCGATGAGCTGCGCATAGATGTGGCGGCCCGAACGGTGCACCGACAGGCGCGGACGCCCGGCGGCGCGCTGGCGAAGGGCGGTACGAACGCGCTGACGGCGCTTCTGGAAAGAGGTGAGATGTGCCATGGCTTACTTCTTCTTGCCTTCTTTGCGGAAGATGTACTCGCCGCGATATTTGATGCCCTTGCCCTTATAGGGTTCGGGCTTGCGCCAACGGCGGATTTCCGCCGCGACCTGGCCGACCTGCTGCTTGTCGATGCCGCTGATCTCGATCGTCGTGTTGTCCGGCGTCTTGATCTCGATGCCTTCCGGCACCGCAAAATCGACATCGTGGCTGTAGCCGAGCTGCAGCTTGAGCGTCTTGCCCTGCGAGTTGGCGCGATAGCCGACACCGGTGATCTCGAGGACCTTGGTGAAGCCTTCGGTCACACCCGTGACCAGGTTCTGGACCAGCGTGCGCTGCATGCCCCAGAAAGCGCGGGCTTCGCGGGTAGCGTTCGCGGGCTGGACCGAGATGCTGCCTTCGGCGACTTCATATTTGATGTTGTCGGAAAGCGGCATCGCGAGCGTGCCCTTGGGCCCCTTGACCGACAGCTGGCCGCCGTCGATCGCGGCGGTGACGCCGCTGGGGATTTCCACTGCCTTTTTACCAATGCGCGACATCAGAACACCTCCGCCAGCACTTCGCCGCCGACATTATGCTCGCGGGCTTCGGCGTCCGAGAGAACGCCGCGCGGGGTCGACACGATGGTGATGCCCAGGCCGTTGCGCACGATCGGCAATTCTTTCGAACCCGAATAGACGCGGCGGCCCGGCTTCGAAACGCGCGCCACATGGCGGATCGCCGGCTGCCCTTCGAAATATTTCAGCTCGATGCGGATGCCCTTGTGCTGGCCCTTGGCGCCCAGCGATTCTTCGCTGTAGCCGCGGATATAGCCTTCGCGCTGGAGCACATCGAGAACGCGGACGCGCAGGGTCGAGGCGGGCGTGAGAACGCTGTCCTTCTTCGCCTGCTGGCCGTTGCGGATGCGGGTGAGCATATCACCCAGAGGATCGGTCATTGCCATCTTGCGTCTTCCTTACCAGCTCGACTTCACAACGCCGGGGATCAGGCCCTTGTTGGCCAGATCGCGGAGCTGAATACGGCACAGCCGGAACTTGCGATAATAAGCGCGCGGGCGGCCGGTCATCTCGCAGCGGTTGCGGATGCGGGTCGGATTGCCGTTGCGCGGAACTTCCGCCATCTTGAGGCGCGCGATCAGACGCTCGCCTTCGTCGAGCGACGTGTCCGCCGCGATTGCCTTCAGCTTCGCATAGCGGCCGGCGTATTTCTTCACCAGCTTCTTGCGACGCTCATTCTTGTTCACGGAACTCAGTTTCGCCATGACTTAAGTTCTCTTTCCTTCTTGAAAGAGCCTGCCTGGTCCCGAAGGATCAGGCGGCTTCCTTTTCCTGCGCTTCGATCGGGAAGGGGAAGCCGAACAGCTTGAGCAGTTCGCGGGCTTCTTCATCCGTGCGAGCGGTGGTGGTGACGATCACGTCCATGCCGCGCACCTGGTCGATGCGGTCATAGTTGATCTCGGGGAAGATGATCTGCTCTTTCAGGCCCATGGCATAATTGCCACGGCCGTCGAAGCTGGTCGCCGACACGCCGCGAAAGTCGCGGATGCGCGGCATCGCGATCGTGATCAGCCGATCGAGGAATTCGTACATGCGTTCGCGGCGCAGGGTCACCTTGCAGCCGATCGGCATGCCTTCGCGCAGCTTGAACTGTGCGATCGACTTCTTCGCCTTGGTCACGACGGGCTTCTGGCCGGCGATCAGCTCCATTTCGGCTGCCGCGGCTTCGACCTTCTTCTTGTCCTGCGTGGCTTCGCCGACGCCCATGTTGAGCACGATCTTGTCGATCTTCGGCACTTCCATCGCATTCTTGTAACCGAATTTCTCGGTCATCGCCTTGACGATCACGTCGTCATAGCGCTTGCGCATGCGCGGGGTGTAGTTGTCAGCCATTGAGCGTCTCCCCGGACTTCACGGCCACGCGGACCTTCTTGCCGTCCCTGGTTTCAAAACGGACGCGCGTCGGCTTGCCGGTCTTGGGATCGGCGAGCGCGACCTTGCTCGCGAAGAGCGGCGCTTCCTTGCGTTCCAGGCCGCCCTGCGGGTTGGTCTGGCTCGGCTTGCGGTGGCGGGTGATGACGTTGACGCCCGCGACGACGATCTTGCCGTCCTTGGGCAGGCTCCGCGTCACTTCGCCGGTCTTGCCCTTGTCCTTGCCGGACAGGACGACGACGGTGTCACCCTTCTTGATCTTGTTCGCCATGGTCAGAGCACCTCCGGCGCCAGGCTGATGATCTTCATATAGCCGCGACCGCGCAGTTCGCGCACGACGGGGCCGAAGATACGGGTGCCGATCGGCTCCTCGTTCTTGTTGACGAGCACGGCAGCGTTGCTGTCGAAACGGATCACCGAACCGTCGGCGCGGCGCACATCCTTGGCGGTGCGGACGATGACGGCGCGATGCACGTCACCCTTCTTCACCTTGCCGCGCGGCTGGGCTTCCTTGATCGACACGACGATGACGTCGCCCACGCCGGCAGTACGGCGCTTCGACCCGCCCAGCACCTTGATGCACTGGACGCGCTTGGCGCCGCTGTTGTCGGCGACTTCCAATTGTGACTGCATCTGAATCATCGATGCATTTCCTTCTTGTTTGGCCTACCGGGATGCCCCGGCGGTTCCGTGAACTGGTGTCAGCCTTCGGCCGGGGCGGCAGCAGCCGGAGCGGCAGCGCTCTTGGGCTTGCTGTGGGTGTCGACCTTGTCGAGCACGCGCCACGTCTTCAGCTTCGAAATCGGCTTCGTTTCCTCGATGCGGACGGTTTCGCCGGCCTTGATGGCGTTGTCCTCATCATGGGCGTGATACTTCTTCGAACGACGGATGATCTTGCCGTAGAGCGGGTGCTTCACCTTGCGCTCCACTTTCACCACGACGGTCTTGTCGCCCTTGTCGGACACCACGGTGCCGGTCAATATGCGCTTCGGCATCGATAGTCTCCTTACTTCGCGGCCGAGCGCGAACGCTCGGTCTGCTGCGTCTTGATGCGGGCGATCGAGCGCCGCACTTCCTTGACGCGCGAGGGCTTTTCCAGCTGGCCGGTAGCCGCCTGGAAGCGGAGGTTGAACGCCTCACGCTTCAGTTCGCCAAGATCAACGGCGAGCTGGTCGTCGGTCTTGGCCTTGAAATCTTCGGTCTTGGCCATGTCCTTAACCCTCCAGATGCGAGGTGTCGCCGAGACGGGCGATAACCTTCGTCTTGATCGGCAGCTTCATCGCGGCGCGTTCGAACGCCAGCGCGGCCACGGGGCCCGGAACGCCGTCGAGTTCGAACAGGATGCGGCCCGGCTTCACGCGCGCGGCCCAGAATTCCGGCGAACCCTTGCCCTTGCCCATGCGGACTTCGGCCGGCTTCGACGACACGGGGACGTCGGGGAAGATGCGGATCCACAAACGGCCCTGGCGCTTGATCGCACGGCTGATCGCGCGGCGGGCCGCTTCGATCTGGCGCGCGGTGATGCGCTCGGGTTCCAGCGCCTTCAGCCCGTAGGAGCCGAAGTTCAGCGCGGTGCCGCCCTTGGCGTTGCCGTGGATGCGGCCTTTGAACGCCTTGCGGAACTTGGTTTTTTTCGGTTGCAGCATGTCAGCAGTCCTTAGCGGCGATCATCGCGCGCCGGGCGCACGCCCGACGTCTGCGCGTCGAGCATGATGCGATCGGTCGCCATCGGGTCGTGACCCAGGATTTCACCCTTGAAGATCCACACCTTGATCCCGCACACGCCATAGGCGGTGTGCGCGGTCGCTTCGGCATAGTCGACGTTGGCGCGAAGCGTGTGCAGCGGCACGCGGCCTTCGCGATACCATTCGGTGCGCGCGATTTCCGCGCCGCCCAGACGGCCGGCGCAGTTGATGCGGATGCCCTCGGCGCCGAGACGCATCGCCGACTGCACCGCGCGCTTCATCGCCCGGCGGAAGGCCACGCGGCGCTCGAGCTGGTCGGCAATGCCCTGGCCGACGAGCTTGGCGTCGACTTCGGGCTTGCGGATCTCGACGATGTTCAGCGACACGTCGCTGCCGGTCAGTTCGCCGAGCTGCTTGCGCAGCTTTTCGATGTCGGCGCCCTTCTTGCCGATGATGACGCCCGGGCGGGCGGCATAGATCGACACGCGGCACAGCTTCGCCGGACGCTCGATCACCACCTTCGAGATCGCGGCCTGCGGCAGCGTCTTGAAGATGAAGTTGCGGATCTTCAGATCCTCAACGAGCATGCGGCCATAGTCCTGCCCTTCGGCGAACCAGCGGCTGTCCCAGGTGCGGTTGACCTGCAGGCGCAGGCCGATCGGATTGCTCTTCTGGCCCATGTTACGCCTCTTCTTCCTGTTCGCGCACGACGATGCGGATGCGGCTGAACGGCTTGACGATCCGGGTCGACTTGCCGCGGCCGCGTGCGTGCCAGCGCTTCATCGAGATCGACTTGCCGACGCTGGCTTCCTGGATGACCAGGGCATCGACGTCGAGATTGTGGTTGTTTTCGGCGTTGGCGACGGCGCTGGCGAGAACCTTGCGCACGTCGACGGCCATCGCCTTCTTCGAGAAAGCGAGGACGTTCATCGCGTCTTCGACCTTGCGGCCGCGGATCAGCGCGGCGACGAGGTTCAGCTTCTGCGCCGAGCCGCGAATCTGCGTGCCGACCGACAGCGCCTCGTTATCCGCAACGCGGCGGGGGGATTTGGCCTTGCCCATTAGCGTTTGCCCTTCTTGTCGGCCGCGTGCCCGGGGAAGAAGCGCGTCGGCGCAAATTCACCCAGCTTCATGCCGACCATGTCTTCGTTCACCGACACCGGCACGAACTTGCGGCCGTTGTAGACGTTGAAGGTCAGCCCGACGAACTGCGGCAGGATGGTGGACCGGCGCGACCAGGTCTTGATCGGGGCAGAGCTGCCGCCGTCCTGGGCCGTTTCGGCTTTCTTGAGGAGATGAAGGTCCACGAAAGGACCCTTCCAGACCGAGCGAGCCATGGCTTACCTCTTCTTCTTCGCGTGACGCGACCGGATGATCATCTTGTCGGTCGACTTATTGTGACGGGTACGGGCGCCCTTGGTCGGCTTGCCCCACGGAGTGACCGGGTGGCGGCCGCCCGAGGTGCGGCCTTCGCCGCCGCCGTGCGGGTGATCGACCGGGTTCTTGGCGACGCCGCGGGTCAGCGGACGCTTGCCGAGCCAGCGGTTGCGGCCGGCCTTGCCCAGGTTGGTGTTCTGGTTGTCGGGGTTCGACACCGCACCGACCGTGCCCATGCACTCGCCGCGGATATAACGCTGTTCGCCCGAACCGAGACGCACGATCACGAGGCCGCGGTCACGACCGACGACCTGCGCATAGGTGCCGGCCGAACGGGCGATCTGGCCGCCCTTGCCCGGCTTCATCTCGATATTGTGGACGATCGTGCCGACCGGCATCTGCGACAATTCCATCGCATTGCCCGGCTTCACGTCGGTCTTCTTGCCCGCGACGACGGTGTCGCCGACCGCCAGGCGCTGCGGCGCCAGGATATAGGTCTGCTCACCGTCTTCGTACTTCACCAGCGCGATGAAGGCGGTGCGGTTGGGGTCGTATTCCAGACGCTCCACGGTGGCCGGCATGTCCCACTTGCGACGCTTGAAGTCGATGAAGCGGTACTTCTGCTTGTGGCCGCCGGCGATGCCGCGCGAGGTCACATGACCCTTGTTGTTGCGGCCGCCGGTCTTGCGCTTGCCTTCGGTCAGCGCCTTGACGGGCTTGCCCTTCCACAGCGACGATTTGTCGACGAGGATCAGGCCGCGCTGCGCGGGGCTGGTCGGATTATAGGACTTAAGTGCCATTTTCTTTGCCTTTTCCTACAATCAGACGCCGGTGGTGACGTCGATCGACTGGCCTTCGGCCAGGCGGACGATCGCCTTCTTCACGTCGCTGCGGGTGTAGGGCTTGCCCTTCCAGCGCTTGGTCTTGCCCTTGGTGACGAGCGTGTTCACGCCGATCACCTTGACATCGAACAGCGCCTCGACGGCGGCCTTGATGGCGGGCTTGGTCGCGTCGTTCGCGACCTTGAACACCACCGCGTTATTCTCGCTGAGCAGGGTCGACTTTTCGGTGATCACCGGAGCGAGGATCACGTCATAGTGACGCGCGTCGACAGTTTTTGCCTTAGCCATGGAAACGGGCCTCCAGCTTTTCGACCGCCGCGCGGGTCAGGACCAGCGTGTCGGCACGGATGATGTCATAGACGTTGGCACCCGCCGCCGGCATCGAGTCGATGCCGATCAGGTTGGCCGACGCCATGGCGAAGCTTTCGTGGACCGCATCGCCGTCGATGAAGAGCGCGCGGTTGCCGAGTTCGAGCTTGCCGAGCTTGCCGGCGAGCGCCTTGGTCTTGGCATCCTTGAGCTCGAGCGTGTCGAGAACGACGATCTTGCCGCCCTTCGCCTTGTCGCTGAGTGCCATCTTGAGGCCGAGCGCGCGGATCTTCTTGTTCAGCGAGTGGCCGAAGGTGCGGGCCCGGGGACCGTGCGCCTTGCCGCCGCCGATGAAGATCGGCGCCCTGCGATCGCCGTGACGCGCGGTACCGCCGCCCTTCTGGCGACCGAACTTCTTGCCGGTGCGCGACACGTCGCTGCGTTCGCGGGCGGCGCGAGCCGGACCGCGGCGCTTTTCGAGCTGCCACGAGACGACGCGGTGCAGGATGTCGGCGCGCGGATCGACGCCGAAGACGTCGTCGTTGAGGTCGATGTCGCTGCCGGCCTTGCCGTCGATGGTCTGTACCTTGACCTTCATGATCAGGACTCCTGCGCGCCGTCGGTGGCCGCGGTGTCGGTGACGACGATCTCTTCGACCGGCGTTTCGACCGGCGCGTCTGCCGGGGCTTCCTGGTTGCTGTTGGCCGCGCTCTTGATGCCCGCCGGATAGGGGGCCTCGGGGTGGCGCGGCAGCTTGACCGCATCGCGGACCATCAGCCAGCCGCCCTTCGAGCCAGGGACCGAGCCCTTGACGAAGAGAAGGCCGCGCTCGGCGTCGGTGCGGACGATTTCGAGATTCTGCTGGGTGCGGTTGCGCGCGCCCATGTGGCCGGCCATCTTCTTGTTCTTGAAGACGCGGCCCGGATCCTGGCGGTTACCCGTCGAACCATGGGCACGGTGGCTGATCGACACGCCGTGCGTGGCGCGCATGCCTCCGAAACCCCAGCGCTTCATCGCACCGGCAAAACCCTTGCCCTGCGTGACGCCCTGGATGTCGACGATCTGGCCGGCGACGAAATGGTCGGCCGACAGTTCGGCGCCGACGTCGAGCGTCGCGTCGTCGGCGACGCGGAATTCGACGACCTTCGCCTTGGGTTCGACTTCGGCCTTGCCGAAGGCGCCGCGCTGCGGCTTGGCGACGTTCTTCGCCTTCGCCGAGCCGGCACCGAGCTGGACGGCGACATAGCCGTCACGTTCTTGTTCGCGCACGGAAATGACCTGGCAGCCTTCGAGGCTCAGGACGGTGACGGGCACGTGGCGGCCGTCGTCCTGAAACAGGCGGGTCATCCCCATTTTCTTCGCGATCACGCCAGTCCGCATGATCAATACTCCTCAACAGAGGCCGGGCGGACTATTCCGCACGGCTTGCGGGACCCGATGAGGCAAGCCTCGACGGAACCCTCCCAACCCATGATTTCGATGCATCGCCCCGTCCGGGCTGAGGTGCCGCCATCCCGGGGGAGAAGCGGCGAGACGGGGGACGCAGCCCGGACCATGATGCTTCCGAAAGAAGCGGTCCGGCGGTATCCACCCTATCGTCGGTCCGGATCGCTCCGGACAATGCGGTCTCCGAAGAGGCCGCCGATAGAGACCCCGGTCTTCACCGGGGCGGTGCTGGCCTTAAGCCAGCTTGATTTCGACGTTCACGCCCGCGGCGAGGTCGAGCTTCATCAGTGCATCGACCGTCTGCGGGGTGGGCTGCACGATGTCGAGCAGCCGCTTGTGGGTACGCACCTCGAACTGCTCGCGCGACTTCTTGTCGACATGCGGGCCGCGGTTCACGGTGAATTTTTCAATACGCGTCGGAAGCGGGATCGGGCCGCGAATAAGCGCTCCGGTACGACGCGCCGTGTCGGCGATGTCGGTGGTGGCCTGATCGAGCACGCGGTGATCAAAGGCCTTCAGGCGAATGCGAATATTCTGCGTTTCCATGACTTTTCCAGTCGAATCCCGTCTAACGATGCGAAAGAGCCGAAATGGCCTGTACCGGCCCCCTCATGGAAGCCGGTTCGGCCATCAAAAACCTTTAAGCTACGAGCCGCGCGAATCGGTCCGAATCGCGCGGCTCGCGGCCCTATATTACTTTGTGATCGTCGCGACAACCCCTGCACCGACGGTGCGGCCACCTTCGCGAATCGCGAAGCGCAGACCCGGGTCCATGGCGATCGGAGCGATCAGCTTGACCGACAGCTGGACGTTGTCGCCCGGCATGACCATCTCGGTGCCCTCGGGGAGGATGACCTCGCCGGTGACGTCCGTGGTGCGGAAGTAGAACTGCGGACGATAGTTGGCGAAGAACGGCGTGTGACGGCCGCCTTCGTCCTTCGACAGGACGTACACTTCCGAGGTGAACTCGGTGTGCGGCTTGATCGAGCCGGGCTTGCAGAGAACCTGGCCACGCTCGACTTCTTCACGGCCGACGCCGCGGATCAGCGCACCGACGTTATCGCCGGCCTGGCCCTGGTCGAGCAGCTTGCGGAACATTTCGACGCCGGTCACGACGGTCTTCTTGGTGTCCTTGATGCCGACGATCTCGACTTCTTCACCAACCTTGACGATGCCGGTTTCGATACGGCCGGTCACAACCGTGCCGCGACCCGAGATCGAGAACACGTCTTCGATCGGCATCAGGAAGGGCTTGTCGAGCGGACGTTCCGGCTGCGGGATCCAGGCGTCGACGGCTTCCATCAGCTTCAGGATCGCGTCCTTGCCGATGGCGTCGTCGCGGCCTTCGAGAGCGGCGAGAGCCGAACCCGGGATGATCGGAATATTGTCGCCGTCGAAGTCGCGCTTCGAAAGTTCTTCGCGGATTTCGAGCTCAACGAGTTCGAGCAGTTCGGGATCGTCCAGCTGGTCGACCTTGTTGAGGAAGACGACCATGGTCGGAACGCCGACCTGCTTCGCGAGCAGGATGTGCTCCTTGGTCTGCGGCATCGGGCCGTCAGCGGCCGACACAACGAGGATCGCGCCGTCCATCTGGGCGGCACCGGTGATCATGTTCTTCACATAGTCGGCGTGGCCCGGGCAATCGACGTGCGCATAGTGGCGGCCGTTGGTTTCATATTCGACGTGAGCGGTCGAAATGGTGATGCCGCGCTCGCGCTCTTCGGGCGCCTTGTCGATGTTGGCGAAGTCGACGGCGGCGTTACCCGCGACGTTTTCGGCCAGCACCTTGGTGATCGCTGCGGTCAGCGAGGTCTTGCCATGGTCGACGTGACCGATGGTGCCGATGTTGCAGTGCGGCTTCGTCCGCTCAAATTTAGCCTTGGCCATGATTTAAGAACCTTCTTCTTAGGTGTTTCGTTTGTTCAGTCCGGACGGGCCTGCTGAATCAGGCGCCGCCCTTAGAGGGTCTTGCCGCGCGGCGCAAGTCCGCGCGGCCTGAACCCGTCAGGCCATCTTGGCCTTCACTTCTTCGGCGACGTTGGTCGGCACTTCCTCGTAATGCGAGAATTGCATCGAGTAGCTGGCGCGCCCCTGGCTGAAGCTGCGCAGCTGATTCACATAGCCGAACATGTTCGCCAGCGGCACGATCGCCTCGACGACCTGGGCGATGCCCCGGCTGTCGGTGCCCTGGATCTGGCCGCGACGGCTGTTGAGATCGCCGATCACGTCGCCCATGAACTCCTCGGGGGTCACGACCTCGACCTTCATCACCGGCTCGAGCAGCTTGATGCCGGCCTTGGCCGCCACTTCGCGCATCGCCGCACGGCCCGCGATTTCGAACGCCAGCGCCGACGAGTCGACGTCATGGTAGGCGCCGTCGGTGAGCTTGATTTCGAAGTCGATGATCGGGAAGCCGATCATGTGACCATTCTCGGCCGACTCGCGCATGCCCTTTTCGACCGACGGGATATATTCGCGCGGGATGTTGCCGCCCTTGATCTCGTCGATGAAGGTGATGCCCGAGCCGCGTTCGCCGGGAGCGACGCTGACCTTGACGCGGCCGAACTGGCCCGAGCCGCCCGACTGCTTCTTGTGGGTATAGTCGACGTCGACCGGACGCGCGAGCGATTCGCGGTACGCCACCTGCGGCGCGCCGACGTTCGCCTCGACCTTGAACTCGCGCTTCATGCGATCGACGAGGATGTCGAGGTGAAGCTCGCCCATGCCCTTGATGATCGTCTGGCCCGATTCATGGTCGGTCGACACGCGGAACGAGGGATCCTCGGCGGCCAGGCGGTTGAGCGCGATGCCCATGCGTTCCTGGTCGGCCTTGGTCTTCGGTTCCACCGACAGCTCGATGACCGGCTCGGGGAATTCCATCCGCTCGAGGATGATCGGCGCGCCCGTCGCGCAGAGCGTGTCCCCGGTGGTGGTTTCCTTGAGGCCGGCGAGCGCGACGATGTCGCCCGCATAGGCTTCGTCGATGTCTTCGCGGCTGTTCGCATGCATCAGCAGCATACGGCCGACCTTTTCCTTCTTGTCCTTCACCGAGTTCAGGTAGGTGCCCTTGTTGAGGGTCCCCGAATAGATGCGCGCGAAGGTGAGCGAGCCGACGAACGGGTCGTTCATGATCTTGAAGGCGAGCAGCGACAGCGGCGCCGCGTCCGACGTCTCCCGCGAATCGGGCTGGTCGTTGTCGGGGTTGATGCCCTGGACGTCGGGGATGTCGAGCGGCGAAGGCAGGTAATCGACGACCGCGTCGAGCAAGGTCTGGACGCCCTTGTTCTTGAACGCCGAGCCGCAGAGAACCGGAACGAAGGCCTGCGCCAGCGTGCCCTTGCGGATCAGCGCCTTGAGCTGGGGAACCTCGGGGACGGTGCCTTCGAGATAGGCTTCCATCGCGTCGTCATCCTGTTCGACGGCGAGCTCGACGAGCTTTTCGCGATACTCGGCGGCCTTGTCGACGAGGTCGGCGGGGATTTCCTCATAGAAGAATTCGGCGCCGAGGCTTTCGTCCTTCCAGATGATCGCACGCTCGTTGACGAGGTCGACGAGGCCCTTGAAGTCGCCTTCGGCGCCGATGGGCAGATAGAGGACGGCCGGGGTCGCACCCAGGCGATCGACGATCGTCTGGACGCAATAATAGAAATCGGCGCCGGTGCGGTCGAGCTTGTTGACGAAGCACATCCGCGGAACCTTGTACTTGTCCGCCTGGCGCCACACGGTTTCCGACTGCGGCTCGACGCCGGCAACGCCGTCGAACGCGGTGATCGCGCCGTCGAGGACGCGCAAGCTGCGCTCGACTTCGATGGTGAAGTCGACGTGGCCGGGGGTGTCGATGATGTTCAGGCGATGCTCGGGACCCTGACCTTCGTCAGCCTTCCAAAGACAGGTCGTGGCCGCAGACGTGATCGTGATGCCGCGTTCCTGTTCCTGCTCCATCCAGTCCATCGTCGCGGCGCCGTCATGGACTTCGCCGATCTTGTAGGACTTGCCGGTGTAGTAAAGGATGCGCTCGGTCGTCGTGGTCTTGCCGGCGTCGATGTGCGCCATGATCCCAAAGTTGCGATAATGTGCGAGCGGATGGCTGCGTGCCATGGTCTTTTCCTTGGATTTTGGGGGAGGCCTTTGGAGCCACCCCCGATATAGGAAGGATTGTTACGATTGCGAGACGCGCCGCGACGAAGGCGGCGGCGTCCCGCAGCCGGTTACCAGCGGTAGTGCGAGAAGGCGCGGTTGGCTTCGGCCATGCGGTGCGTGTCTTCGCGCTTCTTGACCGCGTTGCCACGGTTGTTCGACGCGTCGAGCAGTTCGCCCGACAGGCGCGCGGCCATCGTGGTCTCGCTGCGGTTGCGCGCAGCGGTGATCAGCCAGCGGATCGCGAGCGCCTGCGCACGGTCGGGACGGACTTCGACGGGGACCTGGTAGGTCGCACCGCCGACGCGGCGGCTGCGGACTTCGATGTTCGGGCGGATGTTCGCCAGCGCTTCGTGGAACACGCCGATGGGTTCCTTCTTGGCGCGGGCTTCGACGGATTCCAGAGCACCATAAACGATGCTTTCGGCGACCGACTTCTTCCCGTCCAGCATGACGCTGTTCATGAATTTCGACAGCACGACATCCCCGAAACGGGGATCGGGCAGGATTTCGCGGCGTTCAGGACGACGACGACGAGCCATAGGTAATTCCTTTTACAACAGCATCCCGGCGCCAAGGCGTCCCGGGATGATCAAATAGCCGAAAAAGCGGTCCTTACTTCGGACGCTTCGCACCGTATTTCGAACGGCTCTGCTTGCGGTCCTTCACACCCTGCGTATCGAGCACGCCGCGCAGGACGTGGTAACGCACACCGGGAAGATCGCGGACACGACCGCCACGGATCAGCACGACGCTGTGCTCCTGGAGGTTGTGGCCTTCGCCGGGGATGTAGGTGATGACTTCGCGGCTGTTGGTCAGGCGGACCTTCGCAACCTTGCGGAGCGCCGAGTTCGGCTTTTTCGGGGTCGTCGTGTAGACACGGGTGCAAACGCCACGCTTCTGCGGGTTTGCCTCCATCGCCGGGACCTTGGACTTCACCTTCTGGGGAGTCCGGCCCTTGCGGACCAGCTGGTTGATCGTGGGCATGAATGCTTCACCTTTAAATGTCCGCCCATCAAAGCGAACGGTTACTGTACTGCGGTGGACGAAGCATCGGTCCGAACCCCGCGGAAAACCGCGGAAAACGGGCGACCCTGTAACAGCAAAAGACCCCGGTCGATCGCAATTGATCCCCGGAGGCTCCATCCGCGCCAGCAATGTTCAAGCGCTGTTGCAACTGAAAGAGGCAGCAAACCGCCCTTTTCGGTCGAGCGCGCCCCTAGCGGTGATTCCCCCGGCGGTCAAGGGGTGAGCAAGATTGTTGCGCTGGGCGGGACGGGCTATCGGTCGGGCCATGCCGCCCGTCCGCCACGCCAGTTTCGCCCCGCACGTGCATGTCGACACAAGGCTGCTGATCCTCGGCAGCCTGCCCGGCGCGCGTTCGCTCGCCGAGCAGCGCTATTATGCGCATCCGACGAACCAGTTCTGGCGGCTGCTGGGGGAAGTGATCGACCGGCCGCTGGCGGAGATGGACTATGCGGACCGGCTGGCAGCCTTGCGCGAGGCGAAGGTCGGCCTGTGGGACGTGATCCGCACCGCCGAGCGGCGGTCGAGCAGCGACAGCGAGATTCGCGAGGTGGAAGCGCAGGATCTGGCGGCGCTGGTCGCAACGCTGCCCGATTTGCGAATGATCGCCTTCAATGGCGGTAAGGCGGCGGCGATCGGGCGGCGGCAGTTGCCGGTGTCGGAGGGGGTCGAGCTCGTCGACCTGCCGTCGAGCAGCGCGGCGAATACGAGCCAATGGCAAACGAAATTGAGCAATTGGATGCGTCTAAAGTCCGCCCTCAAGTGACCTATTCGACAACCAAACTTGCCAAAGCCATCCTTAGAGGAGCAATCAAATGCACCGACATTGCAAAAACTAGTAGCAATGTTGGGATCCAGAATCCGAAACCCCATGAAAGAATTTTGGACAATATATTGGTGGTCTTCGATCGGTTTCGAATTTTCTTGGGAAATCCTAGGCAATCGTATTTTTCTGCTATGTCGGAGAGATTAGAAACAATCCTATCGAAGTCCGAAGTCGAAGCCTTTGCTCTTTTTTTGAACATATCAAGAACGGTATTCTGTTCGGTTTGAACCCATTTTGCGTCAGCTTCTATTCTGGAAATCTCATTCTTTATGATACCAAATTCACCAATGATGTGTTGAAAGTCAGCTTCTAAATCTTCTTTGCTAAATTGCTCTGTAGATTTTTGAAACGATCCATTATGTTCTACGACGTAGCCGCGAGGAAGATGAATAAATGCCCTATCTATCATGCCGTTTATGTTAGATATTTGAATTTCAACACTGTTCAGAATGCTCATGGCTTTGTCTTCTGCAGAGCTTAGCGCTTCTCCTGGCTGCAAATTCGACAGCTGTTGCATCTCACTTAAAGCTTGACGGAACTCGGTAGAGCTCTGCGCTACTTGATTTCGCAAAGGCGAAATCTCGTGCTCTATTCGCAGTGAAAGCGCCTTAAGCTCATTCACGCCAAGCTCATATTGCGGCTTCGCCTGCCAAAACCACTCTGCGACGAAATAGAGATAAGAATACCATAACAAAAAAAGAAAAATTAGAGATATGTCTAATGATCCGGAGAATGATAATCCGCCTCCTATTGTACTATCAACTGAATCCTTCAACGTCGCTCCTGACACGTCAATAAACATCAGAAGCAACGAAAATATCATTACATTTCTATGTTGATTGTAGTAATTTTGCGTGAGGTCCGTTGCGCTTCTATCATCGCCCCGCTCGCTAGCTGGCTCTATCGTTGAACCGGTCATTCGACCACTTCGCCGCGTGCCATCACGAAATCGACCGTCTTGAGCACCGTCACGTCGGCGATCGGGTCGCGCGCCACCGCGATGATGTCGGCGCTCTTGCCCGGTGCGATCGTACCGATCTCATTCGACAGGCCGAGGAGGTCGGCGGCGTTGACCGTCGCGGCCTTGAGCGCCTCGACCGGGGTCATGCCGTGCTGGACCATCAGTTCGAACTCGTCGCCGTTGCGGCCGTGCTTCGACACGCCGGCGTCGGTGCCGAACGCGATACGCACCCCGCGCGGGACGAGTTGCTCGAGGCTTTTTCCGGTGATCTCGATCCGCCATTTGATCTTGGCGAGCACGTCGGGTTCATAGGCGTTCGCATTCGCGGCGATGCGCTCCTTATAGCCGTTCACGGTCGAGAGCGTCGGGACATAATAGGTCTTCGACTTCGCCCAAGCCGCGATCGTCGCTTCGTCGAGGATCGTGCCGTGCTCGATCGAATCGGCGCCGGCCGAGATGGCCAGCCGAATGCCGTCGGCGCCATGCGCGTGGACCGCGACCTTCTTGCCGAAGAGATGCGCGGTGTCGACGATCGCCTGCGCCTCGTCGTCGAACATCTGCTTGCCGAGCCCTGCGCCGATGCGGCTGTTGACCCCGCCGGTCGAGGCGAATTTGATCACGTCGGCGCCGCGCCCGATCTGCAGCCGCACCGCGCGGCGACAATCGTCGGCGCCGTTGCAGGTGTTGCCCGCGCCCGCGAAGAAGGGGCGGAGCTCGTCGCGATAGCCGAGCGAGCCGTCCATATGGCCGGCGCTGCCCGAGATGCTGTTGCCGGCGTCGACGATGCGCGGTCCCTGCACCTTGCCCGCGGCGATCGCGTCGCGCAGCGCCAGCGTCGCGCCGTCGCCATCGCCGAGGTTGCGCACCGTGGTGAAGCCCGCGCGCAGGGTCTTCATCCCGTTGACCTCGGCATTGAAGGCCTGCGCCGCGGGGCTGAGCGTCACTTCCTCGAGCTGGCCGGCGATGCCGCCGGCGTCGCTGGTCAAATGGACATGGCTGTCGATCAGGCCGGGGAGGACATATTTGTCCTTGAGGTCGATCAGCGTCGCGCCGGGTTCGGCGGGCTGGTGGCCGTCGGCGATCGATACGATCTTTCCGCCTTCGACGACGATCGTCGCGGCGCCTTTGGCGGGCTTGCCGGGTTCGGCGAGCAGGTGGCCGGCGTGGATCACGGTGCGCGCGGTCTGCGCAGCAGCGGGCGTGGCGAGCGCGGTGCCGAGGAGAAGGAGCGGGAGGAAAGTCGTCGGTTTCATTTTGGCGTCCCCTTTTTCGTCACCCCGGACTTGATCCGGGGTCTGTCTGTTTTGAAGGGGAAGGCGGACCCCGGGTCAAGCCCGGGGTGACGGGAGGTCCATATGTATGCAACTTGCCCATCCATCGCGCCGCCGGTAAGCGCCGCCGCATGCCCCAGCGCCTCGCCGATATCGATACGTGGATCTTCGATCTCGACAACACGCTCTATCCGCCGTCGGCGCAACTGTTCGACCTGATCGACGAACGCATGGGCGCCTTCATCATGCGCCTGCTGGACGTCGACGCGGTCGAGGCGCGGCGGGTGCAGAAGCAATATTTCCACGACCATGGCACGACGATGGCCGGGCTGATGCGCCACCATGACGTCGCGCCCGAGGATTTCCTGGTCGATGTCCACGCCATCGCGCTCGACCGCATCGCGCCCGATCCGCGCCTGCGCGCCGGGCTCGAACGGCTCCCGGGACGCCGCCTGATCTTCACCAACGCCGATGCCGATTATGCCGCGCGCGTGCTGGGCGCGCGCGGAATCGCCGACCTGTTCGACGGCATCTGCGACATTCGGATCACGCGCTATACGCCCAAGCCCGATCCGGCCGCCTATCGGATGATGGTCGATCACCTCGGCATCGACCCGGCGCGGAGCCTGTTCGTCGAGGATATGGCGCGCAATCTGACCCCGGCGAAGGCGCTGGGAATGACCACCGTGTGGCTGGACAATGGCAGCGAAAGCGGCCATCGCGACCACCTGCCGGAGCATGTCGACTTTCACGCCAGCGACATCGCCGACTGGCTCGATAATTTGCCGACACCCTGGGGGATTTCATGAGTAGCGACCTGCAATCGACGATCGAAGCCGCCTGGGATGCGCGCGACACGCTGGGCCTGACGACGCAGGGGCCGGTGCGCGACGCGGTCGAGAGTGCGCTCGCGGGGCTCGACGACGGCAGCTACCGCGTCGCCGAGCGCGACGCCGGCGGCACCTGGCAGGTCAACCAGTGGCTGAAGAAGGCGGTGCTGCTCTCCTTCCGCCTCAACGACATGGAAATCATCGACGGCGGCGCCGGCGGCGCGACCTGGTGGGACAAGGTGCCGTCGAAATTCGCGGGCTGGGGCGAGAATCGCTTTCGCGACGCGGGCTTCCGCGCGGTGCCCGGCTCGATCGTCCGCCGCGGCGCGTACATCAGCAAGGGCGCGGTGCTGATGCCGAGCTTCGTCAATATCGGCGCCTATGTCGGCGAGGGGTCGATGGTCGACGCCTGGGCGACCGTGGGCAGCTGCGCGCAGATCGGCGCGAACGTGCACCTCTCGGGCGGCGCGGGGATCGGCGGCGTGCTCGAGCCGCTGCAGGCCGGGCCGGTGGTGATCGAGGACGGCGCCTTCATCGGCGCGCGCGCCGAAGTCGCCGAGGGCGTGATCGTGCGCGAGGGCGCGGTGCTGTCGATGGGCGTCTATCTCGGCGCCTCGACCAAGATCGTCGACCGCGCGACGGGCGAGGTCTTCATCGGCGAGGTTCCCGCCTATTCGGTGGTCGTGCCGGGCGCGCTGCCCGGCAAACCGCTGCCCGACGGCTCGCCAGGCCCGTCGCTCTATTGCGCGGTGATCGTCAAGCGCGTCGACGCCAGGACGCGCGCCAAGACCGGGATCAACGAGCTGCTGCGCGACTGACGCGCGGGCACCGCACGCCGCTCGTCGAGCGCTGCGGGCGGTTGGTAGACATTATAACGAAAACTCATTATTGCGAGCTATTCGCATAAGGGACGGGCTGCATCTCGAATCGCGGCGCGATGAGGGGAAATCATGTCGGCCTTTGTTTTCCGGACGTCGTTCGCGGCGATATTGCTGGCGTCGGCCGCGCCCCTGTGGGCGCAGGAGCCGAGCGGCGAGACGCCGCCCACCATCCCGGCGCCGGTGAACGGCGCCGAGCGCTACACCCCCGCCGATTTCGCACGCTTCGCGCCGCGCACCGCGCTCGACATGGTCGAGAAGGTCCCCGGCTTCCTGATCGTCACCGGCACCAATGGCGGCGCGCGCGGGCTGGGGCAGGCGACCGAGAATGTGCTGATAGGCGGCGAGCGCATCGCGAGCAAGACCACCGACGCGCGCACCGCGCTGGCGCGGATCACCGCGGCCCAAGTGGCCTATGTCGACATCGTCGACGGCGCGAGCCTGAACGTCCCGGGGCTGACCGGGCAGGTCGCCAATGTCGTGCTCGTCGCGGGCGCGAGCACCGCCGGCGGGTTCAAGACGACGCTCCGCTGGCAGCCCGAATGGCGGCCGCGGATCGACGACAATTGGCTGAACGGCGAGATTTCGACCACCGGCAAGCTCGGCGGGACGCAGGTCACGCTGAGCCTGAAGAACGAAGCCAACCGCAACGGCCATTGGGGCCCCGAGCAGCGCTTCGACGGCAATGGCGAGCTGCTCTTCGTGCGCGACGAGTTCGGCGCTTATGATGGCGACCGGCCGCGGCTGGCGGCGGCGTTCGCGCGCACCACGGCGAACGGCAACAAATGGAATCTGAACCTCGGCGGGCAGCTGCAAAATCTGCGCGAGCGCGTTGACGGCACGTCGGTGCAGCCGGGCCGGGGGCGGGTGGACGAGGCATTCCGCTTCAAGGAAGACGAGTATAATTTCGACCTTGGCGGCGATTACGAGATGGGGCTGGGCAAGGGGCGGCTGAAGCTCATCTCGCTCTACCGTTTCGAGCACAGCCCCTTCGTCGACAGCTTCGTCGTTGACCGCGCGATCGGCGGGCGCAGCGGCGAGCGCTTCAGCCAGACCGCCGACGAGGGCGAAGCGATCCTGCGCGGCGAATATAGCTGGCGCACCGCGGGCGGCACCGACTGGCAGGTCGCGCTCGAGGGCGCGTACAATATATTAGACGTCGACGCCGAATATGCGGTGCTGCAGCCGGACGGCGATTTCCTGCCCGTCGTCTTCGGCGGCGAAAGGACCAGCGTCGAGGAAAAGCGCGGCGAGGCGTCCTTGACCTGGGGCCGCGCGCTGGCGCCGAACCTGACCGCGCAGCTCAATCTCGCCGCCGAATATAGCGAGCTCAGCTCGTCGGGCCCGGGCGGCCTCACCCGCAGCTTCATCCGGCCGAAGGGCAAGTTCGCGCTGGCGTGGAAGGTGGGTGCGAAGACGACGATCAACTGGTTCGTCCAGCGCCGCGTCGACCAGCTCGACTTCTTCGATTTCGCCAGCTCGGTCGACGTCGCCAACGGGCAGGGCAATGGCGGCAACGGCCGGCTGGTGCCGCCGATCGTCAACCGCAGCGAGCTGGAGTTCGTGCAGGACATGGGCAAATGGGGGAACGCCTCCATCGCCTTCGCCTATGGCTATGCGCAGGATCTGGTCGATCAGATCCCGCTGTCGCCGACCGAGGAAGGGCGCGGTAATCTGCCGCCCGCGCATCTTTATCGCGTGACCACCAAGGGCACTTTGCTGCTCGATCCGCTGGGGTGGAAGGGCGCGCGGATCAACGCCGACGTCACCTGGCGGCGCAACCGCGTGCGCGACCCGCTGACCGACGCGTGGCGCGACCAGAGCTTCGGGCAGGAATATATCGCCGACCTCAGCCTGCGCCACGACGTGCCGGGGAGCAATTTCGCCTGGGGCGGTGGCTATTTCGACGAGCGATTCAGCCCGGGGCTCAGGCTCGACGCAATCGAGAAGGAATATACGGTGGGGCCCTTCGTCACCGCCTTCGTCGAGCACAAGAATGTCGCAGGCTTCACGCTGAAGCTGTCGTACCGCAACCTCGCGGGGATGAAGGACGGCTTCGACCGCACGGTGTTCGTCGACCGGCGCGACGGGCCGATCGCGTTCAGCGAATCGCGCCAGCGCAAGTTCGGGCAATATTTCCAGCTGACCGTGACGGGAACGCTCTAAATCCTCCCCACTTGCGGGGAGGTGGCGGCCCGCAGGGCTGACGAAGGGGGGTGGCGTCCTGACGCGACGCTGCTTGAGAACGCAAACCCCTTCCACCACCGCTTCGCGGCGGTCCCCCTCCCCGCGGAGCGGGGAGGATTTCTTACCGCTCGCTCAGATAATAACGATCGCTTGGCGTCAGGTCGTCGTTCAGCTCATAGACGATCGGCTGGCCGGTCGGGATTTCGAGCCCCGTGATGTCGGCGTCCGAAATGCCCGACAGATGTTTGACCAGCGCACGCAGGCTGTTGCCATGGGCCGAGATCAGTACTGTCTTCCCGGCCGCCAGTTCGGGTTCGATCGCCGCCTGATAATAAGGCAAAACGCGCGCGATCGTGTCCTTGAGGCTTTCGGCCCTGGGGATGGCGATGCCGGCGTAGCGCGGGTCCGACGCGAGGTCGTAGGGCGAATCGGCGCCCAGCGGCGGCGGCGGGATGTCGAAGCTGCGGCGCCAGATCTTGACCTGTTCGTCGCCATGCTTCGCCGCGGTCTCGGCCTTGTCGAGCCCGGTAAGCCCGCCGTAATGGCGCTCGTTGAGGCGCCAGTCCTTGGTCACCGGCAGCCACAAACGCCCCATCGCCTCGAGCGCCAAGTTGAGCGTCTTGATCGCGCGCGACTGGACCGAAGCGAAGGCCACATCAGGGGCGATGCCCTTTTCCTTCATCAGCTCGCCCGCGGCCCATGCCTCGGCCGCGCCTTTCTCGGTCACATCGACGTCCCACCAGCCGGTGAAGCGATTCTCGAGATTCCACTGCGACTGGCCGTGACGGATGAGGATGAGCTGCGGCATTTTCGGTCCTTCCGGAGGGGTGATCGCGCGCGCCATAGCGCGGCTTTTCGCAGAAGGCCAACACCCCTCTTGAAATGGTTTCAACCGCCACCAGATTCGCCGCATCCGGCCGCCGCAACGGGGCCGGGTGGCGATCGCGGCGCGCCGCCGCGGTCCCTGGCTTCGCTTTAAACAAAGGAAGAAAGACCATGCGTAACAGCTTCGACTGGACCCCCTATCGCCGTTCGACCGTCGGGTTCGACCGGTTGTTCGATTTCCTCGAGACCGGCGGTTCGGGCGCCGAAAATTATCCGCCCTTCGATATCGAGAAGATCGCCGACGACCATTTCCGCATCACCGTCGCGGTCGCGGGCTTCAAGGCGGGCGAGATCGACATCACCGCGCAGCAGAATATGCTGACCGTCAGCGGCCGCAAGGCACCCGTCGCCGAGGGCGAAGAACGCCAGCTGCTCTATAGCGGTATCGCGACGCGCGCCTTTGAGCGCCGCTTCCAGCTCGCCGACTTCGTGCGCGTCGAACAGGCCGACCTGTCCGACGGGCTGCTTGCCATCGACCTGGTGCGCGAAGTGCCCGAGGCCATGAAGCCGCACAAGATCGCGATCGGCGGCGCGCAGCCGGTGATCGAGGACAAGAAGGCCGCGTAACGCGGCCCGATCGTCCCAGCCCTTCGGGGCCATGAGCGGGGTCCGGAGTCCCTTCCGGACCCCGTTTTCGTTTCGATGGCCTGCCGATCGAACGGCGCGCGGGCGGCGAGAGCGCTCCATTTTGACTCGCACAGAGCCACGAAGCCACAAAGGGGATCGGGCCGTCAGGTCGCATCCTCCAGCATCTCTGCGTATCGATGCAGCGGCGAAGGGGTGAGCCGCTTCGCGGCAGACACCTCTTTGTGGCTTCGTGGCTTTGTGCGAGTCCCTTCTACAGAACCCGCATCATGAAGCGGCTGAAGGGGTCGGGTTTGTAGTCGGCGAAGGGCTCGCAATCCTCGAAGCCGTAGCACCGATAGAGGGCGAGCGCGGGTTCGAAGGCGGGGCTCGAGCCGGTTTCGAGGCTGAGCCGCCCGGCACCGCGACCGCGCGCTTCGGCGATGATGTGGTCGAGCATGCGCGCCGCGACGCCTTGCCGCAGGAAGGCATCGTGCGTGCGCATCGATTTGATCTCGCCGTGGCCGGGATCGAGCATCTTGAGCGCGCCGCAGCCCGCGAGGTCGCCGTCACGGTGGATCGACCAGAAGGTCACGTCGCCCGCGCGCAGCCCGTCGAAATCGAGGAAATGGCAGCTGCCCGCGGGCGAATTGGCGAGCATGCCCGCGAAATGCTGCTCGAGCAGCGCGCGGATAGCGGCGCCCGACAGATCGTCCTCGACGATATGCCAGCCGCCACCGTCCAAGCTCACAACATCTGGTCCAGCGTCGAGAGGCAGGCGTGCGCGAGCAGCTTCGAGCGTTCGGGCGACCAGCCCTGCACCGGGTCGGGGAGGTCGCGATTGTCCTTGAAGGGCATTTCGAGCGTCATCGACACCGCGCCATAACGTTCGGCGAGCTGCGTCGTCGACATCGTCAGATTGGCCTTGCCCGGCGCCGATTCGACATAGCCGAGATCGACCTGGAAATCGGGGGTCGCGGCGGCGAGCGCGGTCTGGAAGGCCTTATATTTGTCCATCTGCTCGGGCTTGAGCGAGGGAATGCCCTCGAAGCCCGCGAAGAACACCGCGGGAATCGCCTCGTCGCCATGGACGTCCATCGCCCAGTCGACCCCGGTCTCGTCCATTGCATTGCGGACGCACAGCACTTCGGGGCTGCGCTCGGCGGTCGGCTCGTGCCATTCGCGATTGAGGTTCACCCCCGCGAAATTGGTGCGCAGATGGCCGCGGCGCGAGCCGTCGGGATTCATGTTGGGCACGATATGAAAGCGGCACTTGGCGAGCAGCGAGCGCGCGTGCGGATCGGCGGGATCGGTGAGCTTTTCGAGCGCCCCCTCCATCCACCATTCGGCCATGCTCTCGCCCGGATGCTGGCGCGCATAGAGCCACACCTGAGTGTCGCCGCTGCCCATTTCGAGGCAGTCGATCGGCTGGCCTTCGAGGCTGTGGCCAAGGCAGCGATAGGTCACGCCCTCGCATTCGGCGACCGAGGCGATCAGGTCGTGGTGTCGCTCCATCGAATAGGGCGCGAAATAGGCGACCCAGAGGATCGGGCTTTCGGCGGTGTGCTGAACGATCAGCGAGCCGCCGTCCAATGCCGGGTCGTAGCGCGTGTCGAGGCGGAACCAATGTTCACGGTCGGTGCTGGCGCAGACGGCATAGTCGGGCCAGCCGTCGGGATAGGCCGACGACGCGAGGCCGGTGATGCCGAGTTCCAGCGCGTCGCCGACGGCGCAGCCGACGCGGAAGTGGAACCACTGGAAGAAGTCGGATTCGCGATCCTTGCGGATCGAGAGCCGGGCGGTGGTGCCGGCGAGCGACTCCACGACGATATTGCCGCTGTCGAAAGCAGCGTCGATGCTGATGGTCATGGGACGCTGATAGTGCGTCCCGATTCGCCGGGAAAGTCCCTGAATAAGGCTTCGGCCAATTTTGCCGCGGCGAGCGACGGCTGCGCCGCGGGCGCCTTGGCCGGGATCGCCGCGAGGGCGCGGCCTTCCCATAACGCGTTACCGGTGGCGGCATCGTCGATGCGCACCGAGAGCTGGATGTCGTTGATGCGGCGCGGTCCGCCGCCGAAGCTGAAGCCGACGCCGAGCCCGACGCCCGAACGCCAGCCGCCCGTCGAGCCGCCGACGCCCACCGACACCGGCGAATTGCCGCCGCCGTTCACCCGTTCGCTGCGCGCGAAGTCGATACGGACGAGCAAAGGCGCGCGCTCGCCCGAGCCCGCGGCGACCAGCCCCTGGCGCTGCAGCTGCTGGTCGACCGCTGTGCGGTAGCTGTTCCATTCGAGCGACGGCGTGCCCGCGGCCGGCCCGCCGGAACCCGAAGCGTCGAGCGACGCGGTCGCGATGGCGTAGCGGGTTCCGGGCGCCCAGCCGGGGACGGCGTTGTGGAACCGCGTGACTTCGACCGGCGGCACGGCGGTGGCGCAACCGCCGAGCGCCAGCGCCACTGCGGCGAGCAGGGCGACGTTGTGATGAAGCTTCATGGCCGCATCATGCGCCAGCGATTATGGCTTGGCAATGAACGGGATGCGTGAAGATCCTCGCCGTTTGCGGGGAGGGGGACCATCCGGAGGATGGTGGAGGGGGCTCGCGTTCCGGCGCAATGTTGCGCAAGAACGCCTACCCCCTCCGTCAGCGCTACGCGCTGCCACCTCCCCATGAATGGGGAGGATTTTCATCGTCAGCGATAGAAGATGTGATTGTCGATCTGCGCGATGCGCGTCTTGCGCCAGCCGGGCGAGACGTGGCGCGCGTGGAAGAAGAGTGCGCCGGGCGCCTGGTTCTTCCAGCTGCCGTCGCGTGCGATCTTCGCGATCGCGACCGCGTTCGACCACAAAGTCGAGGATTCGCGGATCGCGGGCATCTTGCCGCCGCGCACGAAGCTGAACTGGCTCGGCTGGTGGACGACGCCGCACAGGCTCCTGGGAAAGCGGCCCGATTCGGCGCGGTTGATCACGACATGCGCGACCGCGAGCTGGCCGGTCAGCGATTCGCCGCGCGATTCGAAATAGACCGCGCCGGCGAGGCAGCGCAGCTCGGGATCGAGCGTGCCGGGAACCGGCGTCGCGGCGACGAGCGCGGCGAGCGATTCGGCGCTCACCGGGGCCGGGGTCGGCTCGGTGGCGGGCTGATCATCGGTGATGCTGGGGGTTTCGACCGGGGTTTCGGTCGACAGGTCCGCCCGGCGGAGCAGTTCGGGCGCATCGGCGCTCGGCAGGCTCATAATGGGCGTGATGGCATCGGCGGCCAGATCATTGGCGAAACCGGGTTCCGCCATGACCAGCATGGTGGCGACGGTCATGCCGACGGCAGCCACGCTGGCGACGTTCAGAATGCGACTCATAAAATCCGTCAAAAGGGCGGCTGACCGGCCAAGAAAAACAGGCGGGGGACTATTTTCTGTACCCGTCTGCGGCAGTCATCCGACTGCGTGTCCGAACCGTTGAACCGGGCGTCTCGACCGAAGCCGATGCAACCCGCGGGACGACCTACGCGTTAATCTGAGGGCGCCATCTATTGTGCAGCGCAACAATGTCAAGCCAAAGCGGCCCACTCGGCGACGAGTCGTGGCGCATCTGCGATATCCAGTTCGACGATCCAGAGGTCGGGATCGGCTTTTTTGCGCCGGTCGCGATAGGCGGCGCGCGCGGTTTCATCGTCGCCGGCCGCGGCGCCGACATCCTCCCAGACATAATCGCCCGCCATCGAAAAGCGCCGTTCGAGCAGCGGGCCGAGGGCACCGCGCTCGCTACACTGGATCAGGATCACGCCCGATTGCGCGTCACCCGATGCGAGAATCGTCGCGAAACCGCCCGCAGCTTCGGCGCGGCGACATAGCAAATCGATGAGGAAGCGGCTGGTAAGCCGCGTCATGAGAGTCGGTTGTCGGTTTCAGCTACGCTGAAACGAGGCGGTACCGCCTCCACGTCGGTGGAAAAAATCTCAGGCCGCGTCACGCGTTTCGCTGTCGGCGAGCAGCGCGTACAGCGCTTCGTCGCTCTTGGCGCCGCGCAGGCGGTCGGCGATCGCCTCGTTGCGGAGCATGCGCGAGACCCCTGCGAGCGCCTTCAGATGGTCGGCGCCAGCGTCGAGCGGCGAGAGCAGGACGAACAGCAGGTCGACCGGCAGCCCGTCGACAGCCTGGAAATCGATCGGTCGCGCGAGCTGGAGGAACAGCCCGCGCACCCCGGTCAAATCGGCCATCTTGGCATGCGGCAGCGCGATCCCGCGGCCGAAGCCCGTCGAGCCGAGACGCTCGCGCTCGAGCAGGGCTTCGCTGACTTCGCCCGAATCGAGCCCGAGCGAGCGTGCGGCGAGATCGCCGACGAACGGGAAGAGGGCCTTTTTCGAATCGAGCTGGACGTGCGCGCGCACGGTCGCCGGATAGAGAAGGGAAGAAAGGTTCATCGGTCTGGTCAAATCTCAATCAACCCGGCGCTGCGCCGAGGTCGCCCCAATTGGCGTGCGATCCATATCGTTGTGACGGTCCCCGCCATCGCGGCCCCGGGTACCCTGATGCTATCGTTGGGCGCGGCCCTTAGGCCGGATGGCGGAGAAAATCCAGTCCTATTGCGGTTCGACCCAGCCGATGGTCCCGTCGCTCCGGCGATAGACCATATTGTGCGCGCCGGTCTTGCTGTTGACGAAGAGCAAGGCGTTGGTGTTCCTGAGGTCGAGCATCATCACCGCGTCGGACACGCTGCTGTTCGGGATGTCGACGCGCGTTTCGGCAATGATCGCGGGGGCGTCGCCGGCATCCTCTTCCTCGCTGCCCGCGTCGAAGACGATGTAGCTGGCATTGTCCTGGATCTCGTCGACCGTCGGCGACGGCGCCCCCGACCCGTTGCGGTCCTTGAGGCGGCGCATGTAGCGCCTGAGCTGCTTTTCGATGCGCTCGGCGGCGCCTTCGAAGGCGACATGCGCGTCCTGCGCCTGGCCGTGCCCCTTGAGCACCAGCCCCTGCATCACATGCGCGACGATGTCGCACTGGAAACTGTCGTGCGGCCCCTTGCCGAAGGTTGCGTGCGCGCCGATCGCGCGGGAGAAATATTTGTCGGCAATCGCGTTCATCCGATCCGAGACGTGCGACTGCAGCGCTTCGCCGGTTTCGATCTGGTGGCCAGAGACGCGGATTTCCATTTTTCTTCTCCTTCCAGGGTCTCGATGGCGGCGGCCGGAGCCGCCGTCACGGGCTATCGTGCCACAGCGGTTGGGTCAGCTTGGCAACGAACTCTGCATGACGCGCCAGTTCGGCGGGGGTTGCGGCATGCGGACGGGGTTCGCGGAATGCCTGCGGCGTCGCGTTAGGTGTGAACGTCGGGGCGCTGGTCGCCGCGCGCGCGGGCGCCTCGGCGGCAAGGCCGAGCCCGATCTGTCGCCCGCCAGTCATTTCGATGTAGAGATGCGCGAGCAGTTCGGCGTCGAGCAAAGCGCCATGCTTGACACGGTGGCTGCGGTCGATGCCGTAGCGCGTGCAGAGCGCGTCGAGGCTGTGCTTGGCGCCCGGATGAAGCTTGCGCGCCATCTGCACCGTGCAGAGCATGCGCGCCATGTCGAGCGCCGGGCGCCCGGCGCGCGCGAGCTCGGCGTTGACGAAACCGAAGTCGAAGGCGGCGTTGTGCGCGATCAGCGGCGCATCGCCGAGGAAGGCGAGCAATTCGTCGACGCGGGTCGCGAAGAGCGGCTTGTCCGAGAGGAACTGGATCGACAGGCCGTGCACGGCTTCGGCGGCGGCGGGCATGTCGCGTTCGGGGTTGAAATAGGCGTGGAAGCTCTGGCCGGTTTCGCGGCGGTCGACCAGTTCGATGCACCCGATTTCGACCAGCCTGTCCCCGGTCTTGGGATCGAATCCCGTGGTTTCCGTATCGAAGATAATCTCGCGCATCGAAGCCTCAATCTGGACCCTATCGGGTGCGGAAACAAGAGGCGATGGCGCGAATCTGGCGATGCGTCGCGCTTTTGGGGCGGCCCGTTTCGATGACGAAATCGGCGCGCGCGCGCTTGACGCGGTCGGGGACCTGGAGGCGGCGGATCGCGCGCAGCTTGGCGAGCGTCATCCCCGGCCGGCGCATCACGCGCCTGCGTTGCATCCAGGCGGGCGCCGAAACCACCGCGATCGCGCCGACGCGGCGCCAGCCGCCCTTTTCGAAGAGCAAAGGGATGTCGAGGACGACGACGTCGCGCGCGCGGTGCCGGGCGAGGAAAAGTTTCTGCGCCCGCCCGACCGCGGGGTGGACGATGGCTTCCAGAGCGGCGAGTTCGTGCGTGTTGCCAAGCACTTGGGCGCCCAATTTCTGCCGGTCGACGCCTTTGGGGCCGGTCGTGCCGGGAAAGCGCGCCTCGATCGCCGCGACGAGCGCGCCGCCGGGGCCCTGCAACCGGTGCACCTCGGCATCGGCGTCGAACACCGGGATCCCCTCGGCCTCGAACATCTTCGCCGCGGTCGACTTGCCCATGCCGATCGAGCCGGTGAGCCCGAGCAGGAAGGGGCGGCGGAGCCGCGAGGCGGGGCGCTTGAAATGGCTCATGCCCAGATCACGGACCAACGAGCAGCGCGCGCAATTCCTCGTCGCGCCCCTCGGGCGTCGGCTTGCCGAAGAAAAGTTCGAAGGCGAGCGCGGCCTGGCCGATCAGCATGTCGAGCCCGTCGACGGTGTCGAGCCCGCGCGACTCGGCGGCGGCGAGCAGCCCGGTCCTGAGCGGCGCATAGACGAGGTCGTAGACGATCGCGTCCGCGGGCAAAGGCGAGAGGTCGAGATCGAGGGATGGTTGGCCCTTCATGCCGAGGCTGCTGCTGTTCACCAGCAGCGCGGCGGGGGGCAGCCCGGCATCGAGCGCGACCACATCGCCCTTGAGCCCGAAGGTCGCGAGCAGGCCCATCGCCTTGAGCGGCGAGCGGTTGAGGATCGTGACATGCCCGACCTTCGCGCGCGCCAATGCGAACAGCACCGCGCGCGCAGCGCCGCCGGCGCCGACGACGATCACCGGCGCGCCGGTGAGGTCGAGCTCGGCGAGCGGGGCGTAGAAGCCCGCGGCGTCGGTGTTGGTGCCGATCAGCGCGCCGTCCTTCTGGCGCACCAGCGTGTTCATCGCGCCGATCGTGCCGCGCACGTCGCCGGGGTCGTCGACGAAATCCATCACCGCCAGCTTGTGCGGGATGGTGACGTTGCAGCCGCGCCAGTCGGGATCGGTCCGGCGCTCGGCGATATAGGCGGCGAGATCGCCCGGCTTCACATGCGCGCGCCGATAATCGCCTTCGAGGCCTAGCGCCTGCAGCCAGAAATTGTGGATCAGCGGCGATTTGCTCTGCGCGATCGGGTCGCCGATCACCTCTGCATAGGGGATGCTCATGACGCGGCCAGCCCGGTCTCGCGCAGCCAGGCGAGAAGCGGCAGCATCGGCATGCCGATGATGGTCCAAGGGTCGCCCTCGACCCGGTCGAACAATTGCACCCCCGCCCCCTCGATTTCGTAACAGCCGACGGTCCAGCGGATGCTGTCCCAATTTTGCGCGACATAGTCGGCGATGAAGGCATCCGACAAGGGGCGCATCCACAGCTTCGCCTCGCCGATCGCACGCCAGATCGGCGCGCCGCCTTGCGCGGCGACGACCGCACTGAACAGACGATGGCGCGACCCCGCCATGCGGCGGAGATGCGAGGCCGCCTCGTCGGGGTCCGCCGGTTTCGACAGCATCGATCCGTCGTCGAGCGCGAGCGTCGAGTCGGCGCCCAGCACGGTGACGCCGGGAAGCCGCGACGAGATCTTGACCGCCTTCGCCTCGGCGAGCGCGTCAGCGATGTTGCGCGCGCTCTGGCCCTCGGCGTGGAGCGCGGCGGTCAGCCCCTCCTCGTCGACATGCGCGGCGCTGGTTTCGAAGCTCAGCCCGGCGGCGCGGAGCATCGCGGCGCGGCCGCTGCTTTGCGAAGCGAGCAGCAAGGTCATGCCGCGCCGCGGTCCTCGACCAGCTTGATCACCGCGGCGGCGGTTTCCTCGATCGAGCGACGCGTCACGTCAATCACCGGCCAGCCATTGTCGGCGAACATCCGCCGCGCGAAGGCGAGCTCGGCCTTGACGCGTTCGTCGTCGACATAGGCGGTCTCGGGCGCCTGGTTGAGCGACAGCAGCCGGTTGCGGCGCACCTGGACGAGCCGGTCGAGCCCGGTGGTCAGCCCGACCACCAGCGGTTTCCGAAGATTGTAGAGCGCCTGCGGCGGCGGCGATTCGGGGACGATCGGGATGTTGGCGGTCTTGAAGCCGCGATTGGCGAGATAGATGCTCGTCGGGGTCTTCGAGGTGCGCGACACGCCGGCGAGGACGATGTCGGCCTGTTCCCAATTTTCCCAGCCGATGCCGTCGTCGTGCGCGACGGTGAACTGGATCGCCTCGACGCGCGCAAAATAAGCCGCGTCGAGCTGGTGCTGGCGCCCGGGCCGCGCCTTGGCTTCCTGTCCGAGCATCGTCGACAGCGCATCGGTGACCGCGTCGAGCGCGGCGACGAGCGGCAGGTCGCGCGCGCGCGCGCGGCGTTCGAGGCTGACGCGCAGGTCACCGTTGACGAGGGTGAAGAGGATCATGCCGGGGCTCGCCTCGACCTCGGCCATGATGCGGTCGAGATGCGATTCCGAGCGCACCATCGGCCAGAAATGGCGCACGACCTCGACATCGTCGAACTGCGCGATCGCCGCCTTGGCGATATTCTCGAGCGTTTCGCCCGTGGAATCGGATATGAGGTGCAAGTGGAGCCGGCCCATGGCGTCACCATGGCGGAAGCCCGCAGAAAAAGGCAAGCAGAGACGCGTTTTGGGTGGCTGTGGATAAGTTTCCGGACAAGCGCGGGGGTAAATCGGGACTGTGGATTCATCCCCGGCGCTGCCGATTCCGCTCCACCTCTTGTCCACAGCGCACGACTCTTATCCACAGGCTGTGAATAGCAGGGATGGCGCTATGCGACTCCGCGAGGAAGATGGCGCGGCGGCGAGTCAAGCTGTTGGCAAAGGCGGCGGTGCTGCCTAAAGCCGCCTTCTTCGCCCGCCAACAAACCACCACCATATTCTATATATTATAATGGAAGAGAAAGAGGGACCGCCGATGGTGTCACACAAGAGCTTGCTCAAGGCGCTGCTCGGGGCGCGGCAGGAGCGGCCACCGCTGTGGCTGATGCGCCAGGCGGGGCGCTACCTGCCCGAATATCGCGCGCTGAGGGAAACCAAGGGTGGCTTCCTCGAGCTCTGCTACGATCCCGAGGCCGCGGCCGAGGTGACGCTGCAGCCGATCCGGCGCTTCGGCTTCGACGGGTCGATTCTTTTCTCCGACATTCTCGTCGTTCCCCACGCGCTGGGGCAGAATCTGTGGTTCGAGGCGGGCGAGGGGCCGCGGCTCGCGCCGCCGCTGGTCGACAGCGCGCTCGCCTCGCTCGAGGCGGCGCACCAGCGGCTCGATCCCGTTTACGCGACCGTCGCACGTGTCGCCGCGGCGCTGCCCCCCGAGACGACCTTCCTCGGCTTTGCCGGCAGCCCCTGGACCGTCGCGACCTATATGGTGGCGGGGCAGGGGTCGAAGGACCAGGCCGCGGCGCGGCGTTTGGCGTTCGGCGATCCCGCGGCGTTCCAGGCGATTATCGATGCGATCGTCGACCTCAGCACCGCCTATTTGTCGGGGCAGATCGAGCAGGGCGTCGAGGCGGTGCAATTGTTCGACAGCTGGGCGGGCAGCCTCAGTCCTGCGCAGTTCGAACGCTGGGTGATCGCGCCCAATGCCGAGATCATACGCCGGCTGAAAGCGCTCCATCCCGATACGCCGGTGATCGGCTTTCCCAAGGGCGCGGGGGGCAAGCTTTCCGCTTACGCCAACGAGGTTGGCGCCGACGCGATCGGGCTCGACGAGACGGTCGATCCGGCGTGGGCCGATGCCAATTTGCCGGCGCATCTGCCGGTGCAGGGCAATCTCGACCCGCTCGCGCTCGTCGCCGGCGGCGCGGCGCTCGACAGTGCGATCGACCGCATCCTTGCGGCTTTCCCCTCGCGGCCCCATATCTTCAATCTCGGCCATGGCATCGTGCCCGACACGCCGATCGCGCATGTCGAGCAGTTGATCAAACGCGTGCGGGGATAAGCATGGAACTGGCGGGCTTTTTGGGTTCGGCGACCCTGTGGGTGAAAGCCGCCCATGTGATCTTCGTGATCTTCCTGATGGCGGGCCTGTTCATGCTGCCGCGCTTTTTCATTTATCATCATCAATGCACCGTCGGGTCGGACGAGGATGCGAAATGGATCGATCGCGAAAGGCGATTGCTCCGCATCATTCTCGATCCCTCGCTGACCATCGTCTGGATCCTCGGCCTCGCGCTCGCTTTCAACGGCGATTATTGGGGCGAGCCTTGGTTCCTCGCCAAATTCCTGCTCGTGATCGGCCTGTCGGGCTATCATGGCTGGATGGCGGGCTATGCGAAGAAGCTCGCGAAGGGGCAGCGTCCGATGAGCGAGAAACGGCTGCGGATGCTCAACGAAGTTCCCGGGGTCGCCGCGGCGATCATCGTCATCCTCGTGGTCGTCCGCCCCTTCTGACGCTTCGGCTGGGCGCAGCCGCGATTGACTTGGCCGACCGCCGGTTATAGGGGCCGGTCAACCCCGCTTCCAAGCGGGCGGCGCGTCTCCGCGTCGAGCTATCTGTAACGGTCGTCCCACGGCCGGATAGGCACCAGCCGGTGCAACGAACTTAGTCCCAATATCTCCCTGACTTCATACCCGGAATCTATCCATGCATCTCAAAGAACTCAAAACCAAGTCGCCCGCGCAACTCGTCGAAATGGCCGAGGAGCTGGGCGTCGAGGGCGCGTCGACGCTGCGCAAGCAGGACCTGATGTTCTCGATCCTGAAGGAACTCGCCGAAGAGGGCGAGGAAATCATCGGGTCGGGCACGATCGAGGTCCTGCCCGACAGCTTTGGTTTCCTGCGCTCGCCCGATGCCAATTATCTCGCCGGTCCCGACGACATCTATGTCTCGCCGAACCAGGTCCGCAAATATGGCTTGCGCACCGGCGACACCGTCGAGGGCGAGATCCGCGCGCCGCGCGATGGCGAACGTTATTTCGCGCTGACCAAGCTGATCAGCGTCAATTTCGACGATCCCGACGTCGTCCGTCACCGCGTCAATTTCGACAATCTCACGCCGCTCTATCCGAACCAGAAATTGTCGCTCGACACCGTCGACCCGACCGTCAAGGACAAGTCGGCGCGCGTGATCGACCTCGTCAGCCCGCAGGGCAAGGGCCAGCGCGCGCTGATCGTCGCGCCGCCGCGCACGGGTAAGACGGTGCTGCTGCAGAATATCGCCAAGGCGATCACCGACAATCACCCCGAGGTCTACCTCATCGTCCTCCTCGTCGACGAACGTCCCGAGGAAGTCACCGACATGCAGCGCAGCGTGAAGGGCGAGGTCGTCTCCTCGACCTTCGACGAACCCGCGACGCGCCACGTCCAGGTCGCCGAAATGGTGATCGAAAAGGCCAAGCGCCTGGTCGAGCACAAGAAGGATGTCGTGATCCTGCTCGACTCGATCACTCGCCTCGGCCGTGCCTACAACACCGTCGTTCCCTCGTCGGGCAAGGTGCTGACCGGCGGTGTCGACGCCAATGCGCTGCAGCGCCCGAAGCGCTTTTTCGGCGCCGCGCGCAACATCGAGGAAGGCGGTTCGCTGTCGATCATCGCGACCGCGCTGATCGACACCGGCAGCCGTATGGATGAAGTCATCTTCGAAGAATTCAAGGGCACCGGTAACTCGGAAATCGTCCTCGACCGCAAGGTCGCCGACAAGCGCATCTTCCCCTCGCTCGACGTCGGCAAGTCGGGCACCCGCAAGGAAGAACTGCTCGTCGAAAAGGACAAGCTGTCGAAAATGTGGGTGCTCCGCCGCATCCTCATGCAGATGGGGACCATCGACGCGATGGAGTTCCTGCTCGACAAGATCAAGGATTCGAAGACCAACGAGGATTTCTTCGACAGCATGAACCAGTAGGTTCGCTGGACAAATATCGGCGGCTATCGCATCCTCGGCTCATGTCTGATGATGCGATGGTCCCGATCGCCGACTTGCTGAGCCGCGGCGAAGCGCTGACGGTCGCCGCGATGCTCGATGCTGCGGGGATCATCGTCCATGTCGGCGGCGAATATTATGCGGGTACGACGCTCTATATCGTTGCGATCGGCGGTTTTCGCCTGACGGTTCCTGCATCCCAATATGCCGAGGCGAGCGCGATCCTGCGCGATTTCGTGGCGCAGCCCGCTGACTTCGTTGAAGATTTACGCCGGCGGACCATCAGAATATTGGCCATCGTGGGCGTGACGATCTCGGTGCCCGGCGCCTTCATCTACGCCTCTGTCGGCGGCGCCGGCTTAATGGCAGCCGCGTTTCTGGTGCCACTGGCGACGACGCCCGCGTCGCCTCAGGGGCGCGGCGATTATTATCTGACTGCCGCCCCGGTCGATTGAACGCCGCCCGCGCGTCCCCATCTAGCTCGCATGCCCGCACTCCACATGACCCGCGTCGCAGTCGGCTGTTCCGATTATTCCGCGCTCGCGTCGCGCATCGCGTCGCGCGCCGAAGGGGGCGAGGTCCGCTTTACCACGCGGTTCAAGCCCAAGCGCGCCGACGAGCTGATCGGCGGCAGGCTGCACTTCATCGTGCGCCACACGCTCGTCGGCCGCGTCGAAATCCTGCGCTTCGACGACCGCGACGACGGGCGGATCGACATCGTCTGCGCCGCGCTGCTCGAGCGGATCCATCCGCAGCCCAAGCGCGCGCACCAGGGTTGGCGCTACTTGACCGACGCCGATGCGCCGAAGGGCGTCGATGATATGAGCGGGATCGGCGAATTGCCGCCCGAACTCTATCGCGAGCTCGCCGAGCTGATGCTGATCTAGCCTGCCTGCGCGGCGAGCATTTCGGCCATTTTCTCCCAGACCTTGTTGATCGCCTTCAGCGGGCGAACCATCACCTTGAAGTCGGCGATCTTTCCGGCGCCGTTCCAGCGGATGATGTCGACGCCGTTGATCTGGATTCCGTCGAGCTCGCTCTGGAATTCAAGGCAAGCCTGGTCGCCGTCGACGATTTCGCGCAGGTAGCGGAAATTCTCGCCGCCGAGCACATGGCTGGCGGCGTGGAGATAGGCGAAGACCTTGTCGCGGCCCGCCTGCGGCGTGTGGACGACGGGCGAGTGGAACACCGCGTCCTCGGCGAGCAGGCCGCGCAAGGCCTGCGGATCGCCGCCGCCCGCCATATAGGCGTGCCAGGCGGCGAGGCCGGGATGCGCGCTCATGCCAGATGCTCGGCGAAGAAGGCGTGGGTGCGGCCGTCGGCGAGCTGCGCGCCGTCCTCGTTGCGCCGATTGCCCGTCGTCGCGGCGAAGCCATGGTCGAGCCCCGGATAGTCGTGGAGCGTGACCTTGGGATGCGGGTCGAGGCCGTCGTGGATGCGTTTCTGCGCATCATGGTCGACGAGATGGTCCTCGGCCGGGATGTGAAGCATCAGCGGGTGCGCGATCGCGTGGCTTTCACCCAGCATCTGGTCGATCATGACGCCATAATAGCCGACCGAGGCGTTCACATCGGTGCGTGCTGCCGCCATATAGGCGAGGCGGCCGCCGAGGCAGAAGCCGACGCAGCCGACCTTGCCGGCGCCCTGGCCGTGGAGCCATTTGATGGACGCTTCGATATCCTTGACCCCGTCGTCGGCGTCATATTGGCCGAAATAGCCGAAGGCCTCCTGCAATTCGACCTCGACATCGGGGTCGAGCTCGACCCCGGGGGCGAAGCGCCAGAAGATGTCGGGGGCGATCGCGAGATAGCCCTCAGCCGCCCAGTCGTCGCATTTCTGGCGGATGCCCGCGTTCACGCCGAAGATTTCGGGGATGACGATGATCGCGCGCGAGCTGTCGGCGTCGGGACGTGCGACATAGGCGGGAATCTCCGCCGCGCCGTCGAGCGCGGGGATGGTCATATTGGTCGCGGACATGCGGGGTCTCTCCTGACTCTTGCTTCTTGCCGGTGAAAGCGCGAAGCTAGCGGGCGCAGCGGCGCGGCTCAAGCGCGCGCTGAGGCTTTTTGCGGGGCGGAGACCGGCGATGAAATTCAATATCGAGATCGATTGCACCCCCGAAGAAGCGCGGCGGCTGGTCGGGCTGCCCGACCTCGAACCGCTGCACGAGATTTACCTCGGCCGCGTGAAGGAACTGATGGCGAACGGGATCACCCCCGACATGGTTCAGACGATGGTCAAGAGCTGGGTGCCGATGGGCGAAAGCGGGCTGGGGCTGATCCAGTCGCTGATGAGCCAGTTCGGCGGCGGGCTGATGAGCGGCGCGGGCAAGGCGGCCGATGCCGACGACAAGTCCGCGAAGGGGCGCAAGAGCTGAACCAAGACGCGGCGAAGGACACGATCTTCGCGCTGTCGAGCGGGATGCCGCCGGCGGCGATCGGTGTCGTGCGGGTGAGCGGGCCGGCGGCGGGCGCGGCGCTGGAAGCGCTCGCGGGGCGGCTGCCTGCGCCGCGGCGGGCGTCGCTCGCCGAGCTGAAAGACGCGGGCGGGGCACCGCTCGATCGGGCGTTGCTGCTGTGGTTTCCGGGGCCGGCGACCGCGACGGGCGAGGATCTGGCCGAACTCCACCTGCACGGCGGGCGCGCGGTGGTCGCGGCGGTCGAGGCGGCGCTGGGCGCGATGCCCGGGCTGCGGCGGGCGGAGGCGGGCGAGTTCACGCGGCGCGCTTTCCTCAACGGGCGGATCGACCTGACCGAGGCCGAGGGGCTCGCCGACCTGCTCGCGGCCGAGACCGAGAGCCAGCGCGTGCAGGCGCTGACGCTGGCGAGCGGGCATGTGTCGCGCGCGGTCGACGGCTGGCGGGACCGGCTGCTGACCTTGATGGCGGGGGCGGAGGCCGAGCTCAATTTCGCCGATGAGGATGATGTCGAAGTTGGCGAAAGTGTCGCGCAGCGTCTGCGCCACGGCATGACGGCGCTGGCGGGCGAGCTCGGCGAATGGCTGGCGCGGCCGGCGGCGGAGGTGATCGCCGAGGGGCTTTCGGTGGTGATCGCGGGGCCGCCCAATGCCGGTAAATCGACCCTTATCAATGCTTTAGCGAAAAGAGAGCTGGCGATCGTGTCGCCGGTGGCGGGGACGACGCGCGATGTGATCGAGACCGCGCTGGCGCTCGACGGGATTGCGATGCGCTTTTCGGACACCGCGGGATTGCGCGCCGAAAGTGGCGATGTGGTCGAGATGATCGGGATCGGCCGCGCGAAGGCGGCGGTCGAGGCGGCCGATATCCTGCTGTGGCTGGGGCCGCCGAAGGACGCGCCCGATCATCCGCGCGCGATCCTGGTCGCGGCGCAGGCCGACCGTTGGGAGGGCGATGCCGCCGCTGAAGCCGAGGCGGCGCGGTGCGACCTGATGCTGTCGGCGGCGACGGGGGAGGGGATGGACAAGCTCCACCGCATGATCGTCGAGATGGCGCGCACCCTGCTGCCGCGCGAAGGCGAGGCCGCGCTGCGTCGGCGCCAGCGCGACGCGCTCGCCGAAGCGAAGGCCTGGCTCGAGGTCGAGCCGGGGTCGCGCGAGGCGGGCGACCTGATCCTGCTCGCCGAACGGCTGCGGCTCGCGGGTGGCGCGCTCGACCGAATCACCGGAAGGGCGGGGGTCGAGGAAATGCTCGACGCCTTGTTCGGACGTTTCTGCATCGGGAAATGATGTTCCACGTGGAACAGCCCTTTGATGCGCGCGCGCCTCAATTTGCTCGCACAAAGCCACGAAGCCACAAAGAAGGTTCGCGGAGCAGCGATCTTTGTGGCTTCGTGGCTTTGTGCGAGATTTGATGTAGTCCTTGCGCGCCGGATGGATTCGGCGCGGGCTTTGCGCTATGCGCCGCGACAATCATGCACAGCAGCGCAATATATGATGTCATCGTCGTCGGCGGTGGGCACGCCGGAACCGAGGCCGCCGCGGCCGCGGCGCGGCTGGGCGCGCGCGTCGCGCTTGTCAGTTTCGACCCCGCGCTGATCGGGACGATGTCGTGCAACCCCGCGATCGGGGGGCTCGGCAAGGGGCATCTGATGCGCGAGGTCGACGCGCTCGACGGATGGATGGCGCGCGCGGCGGATAGCGCCGCGATCCATTACCGGATGCTCAACGCATCGAAGGGCGCGGCGGTGCAGGGGCCGCGGATCCAGGCCGACCGGAAATTATATCGTGAGGCGATCCAGGATTTGCTCGCCGCTGAAGTGGGGATCACCGTCGTCGAAGGCGAGGCGGCGGCGCTGATCCTGTCGGACGATGGCGCGCGCGTCGCAGGGCTCGAACTGGGCGACGGGACGAAGCTGACGGCCGACGCTGTTGTTCTCGCCACCGGCACTTTCCTCGGCGGACGGCTGTTCCGCGGCGAGGAGCGGATGGAGGGCGGGCGTATCGGCGAGGCCGGGGCGCACCGGCTCGCCGAACAGTTGCGCGGCGCAAACCTTCCCATGGCGCGGCTCAAGACGGGCACGCCGCCGCGGCTCGACGGTCGGACGATCGACTGGGCGCGGCTCGCCGAGCAGCCGTCGGACAGCGCCGAGGGGGCAAGCTGGACCTGTTCCACGTGGAACAATGCGCGGACGGTGCCGCAGATTTTCTGCGCGATCACGCGCACCAACGCCGAAAGCCACGCAATCATCGCCGCCAATCTCGAGCGCTCGCCGCTGTTTACCGGGGCGATCGGCGCGGCGGGACCGCGCTATTGCCCGTCGATCGAGGACAAGATCCACCGCTTCGCCGACCGCGACGGGCATCAGGTGTTTCTCGAACCCGAGGGGCTCGATTCGGTGCTCGTCTATCCGAACGGGATTTCGACCTCGCTGCCGACCGATGTGCAGCTCGCCATGCTGCGGACGATGGAGGGGCTCGGGGCCGTCGAGATGACCGTTCCCGGCTATGCGGTCGAATATGACCATATCGACCCGCGCGCGCTCGACCGGACCTTGCAGGTGCGCGCGGTCGGCGGGCTGTGGTGCGCGGGGCAGATCAACGGCACCACCGGTTATGAGGAGGCAGCGGCGCAGGGGCTGGTCGCGGGGGCCAATGCGGCGCTCGCGGTGCAGGGGCGTGCACCTTTGATCCTCGATCGCTCTGAATCCTATATCGGCGTGATGGTCGACGACCTGGTGCTGCAGGGGGTGACCGAGCCGTACCGCATGCTCACCGCGCGCGCCGAATATCGGCTGCGGCTGCGTGCCGACAATGCGGCGACGCGGCTGACGCCGAAGGGTATCGCGCTGGGGCTGGTGCGGCCGGCGACCGCGGCGCTGTTCGATGCGCGGATGGTCGCGCGCGCGCGGGCTGGGGCCTTGCTCGAAGCGCCCGTGACGACCGCCGATTATGCGGCGATCGGGCTCGCGCTGCCGGGTGACGGCGCGGCGCGGCGGCGGATCGACCTGTTGCGCTTTCCCGAGGTGACGATGGTCAAGCTGGCGTTGCTCGCGCCCGAGCTGGCCCTGATCGACGACACGATCCTCGCCGAGCTGGCCGAGGATGCGCATTATGCGCCCTATATCGCGCGGCAGGAGACCGAGTTGCGGTCGCTGGCGGCGAATGAAGCAATCCTGCTCGACCCGGCGCTCGATTATGCCGCGATCGGCGGGCTGTCGCGCGAGATGGTCGAACGGCTGACCAAGGCGCGGCCCGAGACCCTAGGGCAGGCGGGACGGATCGACGGGGTGACCCCGGCGGCGCTGACCGCGATCCTGGTGCATAGCAGGCGGCGGGCGGCCTAGGCGGGAACGGGGCGGTGAGCAATAAGAAGACCCGGATCATGTATATCGAGGACAAGTCGGCCGGGCTGAACGGTCTGGCCCGGATCGGGCGCGTGACTTTGTCGAAATCGGGGCAGTCGATCCACTATGCGGGGCGCCTTTTCCAGCGATTGGGCGGCGACGGGTTCAAAGCGAATTATTACGACGCCGAGACCGGCGATCATTATTGGATTTCGGGTCCCCGGAAAGATGGCCATGATCGGCTCTATCCGTCGAGTTCGATGCCGGTGGAAATCGACGCGGACGTCCATGACGAATATTGGAATGAGCTTCAGGGCGCTTCGCGTCGATAATTATACGTGGGGACGCCATCCTTCCGATGCGGGCGGGTGGCGGTGGCGATCGGCCCGTCACTTCCAGCCTTCGTCTGAGGTTTCTCAAATCTCACATAAAGACACAAAGAGGGCGGGCTCGGCCCGCAAGAGCCACTTGTGGATGATCGTTTTGCCTGATCCAGTAGCGGGGCCCCGGATCAAGTCCGGAGTGACGAGAGAGGTGCTACCTGATTATCCAGCGCGTGGCCCGCCGCCCTCTTTGTGTCTTTGTGTGAGAATTCCTACCTTGATGGCCGGCGCCTTCTTTCTTCGCGCCTTTGCGCCTTTGCGTGAGGCTTTCAAAATTTCGCGCAAAGGCGCAAAGGCACGAAGAAGGACAAAGCCCGCTTCGCGGGAAGGTGAAAGAACGACGTGGCGGACGCCGATATATTGGACGATGAAGCGGCTGCGCGTGGCTGGCTGGAAGAGGCGTTTGCGCCGACGGGCGAACAACGGGTGCGGCTCGAGCGGTTTGCCGCGATGCTCATCGCCGAGAATGACCGACAGAATCTGATTGCGGCGTCGACGATCCCCACACTTTGGGTGCGGCATATCGCCGACAGCGCGCAATTGCTTGCGCTCGATACGGACGGCGAGGGGCTTTGGGTCGATCTGGGGAGCGGGCCGGGGTTGCCGGGGCTGGTCGTCGCGATCCTGTCCGAGCGGCCGATGTTGCTCGTCGAATCGCGGAAGCGGCGGTGCGCGTTTCTGCGCGAAGTCGCGGGCGAGCTGGGGCTGGGCCATGTCGAGGTGGCCGAGGCGCCGCTTGAGCGTGTCGAAACGCGGGCGGCGGGGACGATCAGCGCGCGGGCCTTTGCGCCGCTCGACCGGCTGATCGACTTATCCGCGCGTTTTTCCACCGAATCGACGCGCTGGCTGCTGCCAAAAGGGCGAAACGCGGTTAAGGAACTGGCGTCGCTGCCACAGGTCTGGCAGAGAATGTTCCACGTGGAACAGAGCCGCACCGATGGCGAAAGCCACATCCTGGTCGGTCAGGGGCGCATCGCGCCGAAAAAGCGAGGAAAAGCATGATCCGCATCGCCGTGGCGAACCAGAAAGGCGGGGTCGGCAAGACGACGACCGCGATCAACCTGGCGACCGCGCTCGCGGCCACGGGCTGGCGGACGCTGATCATCGACCTCGATCCGCAGGGCAATGCCTCGACCGGGCTCGGCATCAAGCAGGCGCAGCGCGAGCTTTCGAGCTACGAGCTGCTGCGCGGCGACGCGACGGTGGCCGAATGCGCGATCCCGACCGCGGTGCCGCGGCTCGACATCGTACCCGCGACGGTCGACCTGTCGGGCGCCGAGATCGAGCTCATCGAATTTCAGGACCGGCTGCAGCGGCTGCAACAGGCGCTCTCGGGCGCCGAGGCGGGGCAGTGGGACATCTGCCTGATCGACTGCCCGCCGTCGCTGGGCATGCTGACCCTGAACGCGCTGATCGCCGCCGAATCGCTGATCGTGCCGCTGCAGTGCGAATTTTTCGCGCTCGAGGGGCTGAGCCAATTGCTCACCACGGTCGAGCGCGTGCGCGAGCGGTTCAACCAGAAATTGACGATCCTGGGGGTCGCGCTCACCATGTTCGACCGGCGCAACCGGCTGACCGACCAGGTGTCGGACGATGTCCGCGAAGTGCTGGGGCCGGTAGTGTTCGAAACGGTAATCCCGCGCAACGTCCGCCTGTCCGAGGCGCCGAGCCACGGGCTGCCGGCGCTGATCTACGACCATCGCTGCCCGGGTTCGATGGCCTATATCGCGTTGGCGCGCGAGCTGATCGATCGGCTCCCGAACGTGCGTAAGGCGGCATAAATGGCTGATAATGAAAAGGAAATCGGTACGACGCCGGCGCGCAAGCGGCCTTCGGGGCTGGGGCGCGGGCTGAACGCGCTGTTCGGCGACGTCGCGGTCGAGGCGCCGGTGCTGGCGACCCCCGGCAGCGCGGCGAAGGCGGCGGCGCCCGCATCGGGCGAGGCGGTGCAGCATGTGGCGGTCGGATCGATCCGCCCGCTGCCCGGCCAGCCGCGGCGCCATTTCGACGCGGATGCGATCGCCGAGCTCGCCGATTCGATCGCCGCGCGGGGCCTGCTCCAGCCGATCATCGTGCGCGCGGCGCCCGACGGGCAGGGTTACCAGCTCGTCGCGGGCGAGCGGCGCTGGCGCGCAGCGCAGCGCGCCGGGCTGCACGCGATCCCCGCGCTGGTGCGCGAACTCGACGACGCGGCGACCTACGAGATCGCGCTGGTCGAGAATATCCAGCGGCAGGATCTGAACGCGATCGAAGAGGCGGGGGCGTACCGCAAGCTGATCGACGATTTCGGGCATGGCCAGGAGGCGCTCGCCAAGCTCGTCGGCAAGTCGCGCAGCCATGTCGCGAATTTGATGCGGCTGCTCGACCTGCCCGAGAGCGTGCAGGCGCTGGTCGGCGACGGGTCGCTGGCGATGGGGCATGCGCGCGCGCTGATCGGCGCCGACGATGCCGAGACGATCGCGCGCAAGGTGGTCAAGGAAGGCCTGTCGGTGCGCACGGTCGAGGCGCTGGTGCGCGCGGGCAAGGGCGGCGGACGCAAGGCGCCGATCGAGTATAAGAGCATCGACGGTGGGCGCGACCCCGACATCGTCGCGGTCGAGCGGCATTTGTCCGAGCTGCTCGGGATCGGCGTCGCGATCCAATATGCCGGCGGGGGCAAGGGCGCGCTGACGCTCAAATTCGCCTCGCTCGATCAGCTCGACATGATCTGCCAGCGGCTGAGCGGCGAATCGATCTGATCGCGGCCGAAGGCATGAAGTGATTCGCGCAGAGGCGCGGAGGGCGCAGAGGAAACCGGGCGGCTTCGCCGCTCTCGGCGTTCTCTGCACTTCTGCGCGAATCCGGTCCGGCAGTTCGGGTCGAATCGGCCTTTCTGTCCGACTTAATTTGTGCCGAACCGGGCCGTTATAGGAAAAAGACGGTCCCTGCTGTCACTCTGGAACGGCGCCAAAGCGCTGATTTCGGCTGCTTTCCACGGGAAATGCGGGCCAATCGCTAATGCGGTATTAACCATGGTTGTTGGGCAAAGGCTGAACGGGTCGTTCGTAGAAGGGCGGCAGCGAATGGGGTGGGATTTCCATTTGCCTTTTGACTGTTCAAGGGACCAAATCATATGCGCACCATTGGAATGAAGCGCGCCCTGCTGGGCGCCGCGATTGCTGCCCTCGCCATGAACGCCCCGGCGGCGCATGCGGCGTCGGCCACGGGTACGGCGAAGGCGAAGATCCTGCGCCAGATCACGCTCACCAACACCAGCGACCTGCAATATGCGACGGTGATCAGCGGCGCGACCGCCTCGACCGTCGCGGTGTCGACCGCCGGCGCGGCGACCTGCGGCGCGGGCCTGACCTGCACCGGCACGACGACCGCCGCCAATTTCGACATCCAGGGCACGAATAATGCCGTGGTGCTCGTCGGCGGCGATTCGAGCGTCACGCTCAACGGTTCGCTCGGCGGCACCATGTCGTCGACGCTGACCTATTCGGCGACGTCGGTCACGCTGACCAACGGGCCGGGCACCGTGGGCGGCAGCTTCCAGGTCGGCGGCACGCTGAGCGTCGGCGCCAACCAGGCGTCGGGCGACTATTCGGGGACGTTCAACGTCACCGCCAATTACCAGTAAATTTCTATAGGGTGGGGGGGTACGGCGGGCGTTCGCGTCCGTCGGCCGAAAAAAGGGTCGTCGGGGCACCAGCCCCCGGCGGCCCTTTTTTTTGCGTTCTGGTTTGACGCAGCGAGCTTTGCTGGAAACCGACAGGTCGGGATTTTCGTTTCGCGCAAAGACGCAAAGACATGAAGATGTCGCGTCTGCCGCGAAGCGGCTTATTCCTTGCTGCGCGGCGTCGGACGCGGCGATGACGAGATGGCGGCCTTGCGGCCGCAAGCCACCCTTTTCGTGTCTTTGCGTCTTTGCGCGACATAGTCTCGCCGACATCTTCGGCATAACGCCCCGTCTCGGCCGGAGCGCTGCCGCGCCTATGGTTAGCGAAATATCAACCATGTTGGCGCAACAGGGTGGGGACTGCCGGGCGGTGTGGGCCGACCGGTTTCCTAAATGGTGGGGACCATTTCATGTTGCGATATTTGAAGGGCTTCGGCCTGTTTTCGGCGGCCGTGCTCGGCGCGGCTGCCGTTCCCGCGAGCGCGGCGGGCGACCTGCTCGTCGCGCCGACGCGGATCCTGCTCGACGGGTCACGCGGGACCGAGGTGGTGCTGAACAATATCGGGAGCGCGCCCGCGACCTATCGCATCAGCCTGGAGATCAAGCGCATGACCGCGCTCGGCGGCCTCGACGAGATCGAGGAAGCCGACGCCAATGACGCGGAAAAGGCCGCGCTCGCGATGATCAGCTTCAACCCGCGCCGCGTCGTCCTGCCGCCGAACCAGCCGCAGGTGATCCGCGTCGGGGTGCGCGTGCCCGAAGGCACGCCGGCGGGCGAATATCGCGCGCATATGCTGTTCCGCGCGGTACCCGATGCGGCGCCCGCGGCCGACCCGGCGAAACCGGCGAGCAGCGGCGTATCGATCGCGCTCACCCCGATCTATGGCATCACCATCCCGGTGATCGTGCGCGTCGGCGAGTTGGGCGCAAGCGCCGAGATCGGCGAGGCGCGCGTCGAGGAAACGGTCGACGGCCCCGCCTTTGCCTTCGACCTGGCGCGGACGGGCAATCGTTCGGTCTATGGCGATATTGAGGTGACGCGGCCGGGAACCCCCGAGCCGCTGCTGCTCGCACGCGGCATCGCGGTCTATCCTGAGGTTGGGCAGCGCAAGGTGTCGCTGCGCGTGCCGCCCGAACTCGCCGCCAAGCTCAAGGGTCCGGTCAAGATCCGCTACAGCGAGGATCGCGAGATCGGCGGCGGGACGATCGACGAGGCCGACCGGGTGGTGAAATGAGGTAGCGGTAAGGCAACCCCAAGGGCGTCGCGATGCTTCGCGCGCTTCTGACCCGATTTTTCCCGGTCCTGGTGGCCGGGCTGGCGCTGGCCGGGCTCGTCCCGACCGGCGCTCATGCTGCTGAAAAAGCGGAGCTTTCCGACGGGTGGAAACCCAATGAGGATGACAGCTGGCTGTTCGACGTCCGGTCGGGGCAGTACCGCCTCGGCGACGGGGCGCGCGGCTACCAGACGCCGTCGGGGGTGTGCGTCGACCTCGCCGATGTCGTGCTCGCGCTCGACCTGCCGGTGCGTGTCGACAAGAAGTTGCGCCGCGCAACCGGCTGGGTGTTCGACGAGCGCCGCAGCCTGGTGATCGACCGCGACGCGGGCGAGGTACAGAGCGGCAGCCGCAGCTTCCCGATCGGCGCCACTGCGATCCGCGACACCGCGGCGGGCTGGTGCGTCGATGTGAAGCAGCTGTCGGCCTGGCTCGACCTGCCGCTCGTCCCCGACCTGTCGAACGCGGTGCTGCGCATCGATTCGAAGGAGAAATTGCCCTTCCAGCTCGCCGCCGAGCGGCGCGCGCGCGCGGCGGGGATCAAGCCCGTAGCGCAATTCGACCTCGCCAGCCTGCCGCAGGCGACCCGCCCGTATCAGATGTGGGCGACGCCCTCGGTCGACGTCGTCGCCTCGCTCGGCGCGGTGTCGGACAAGCGCGGCGGCGACTATGTCCAGGGACGCTACGAGGTCTTCGCGGCGGGCGAGGTGCTGAAGCACAGCTTCGACGCGCGGCTGTCGTCGGATAACGAAGGCGTGCCCGACAGTTTGCGGATGCGGCTCTACCGCACCGATCCGCAGGGCAATCTGCTCGGCCCGCTGAAAGCGACCCACTATGCGGTGGGCGATGTCAGCCTGCTCTCGACCGGCCTCGTCGCGCAATCGGCGCCGGGGCGCGGCGCGGTGCTCACCAATCGCCCGGTCGAGCGCCCCGACAGTTTCGACAAGACGAGCTTTCGCGGCGATCTTCCCGCGGGCTGGGACGCCGAACTCTATCGCAACGGGCAATTGCTCGCCTTCACCAGCCCCGATTCGTCGGGGCGCTACGAATTTCTCGACGTGCCGCTGCAATATGGCTCGAACCGCTTCGAGATCGTACTCTACGGCCCGCAGGGGCAGATACGGCGCGAGATCAAGCAGTTGCAGGTAGGGATCGATTCGATCCCGCCGCAGCAGACCTGGTATTGGGCGGGCTTCGCGCAGGAAAATGCCGACCTGATCGAATTCGGCAACCACCGGCGTGGGCCGTTCCGGCGCGGCTGGCGCGGGACGCTGGGGATCGAGCGCGGGCTCGACCCGCGCACGTCGGTCGCGGCCTATGCGCATAGCCTGGTGATCGAGAATGTCCGGCGCAACTATGGCGAGCTCGCGCTGCGGCGCTCGATCGGGCCGACTCTGCTCGAGGTGGCCGGTAGTTACGCCGACGATGGCGGCGGCGCGGTGCGCGCGGGGTGGCTCGCGGCGTTCGGCGAGACTTATGTCCGCGCCGAGGCGATGCGCGGCTGGGGCGGTTTCACTTCCGATCGTTTCGTGGGCAATATCAACGGGCTGTACCAACTCTCGCTCGACCAGTCGGTCAAGCTGGGGCGCACGATATTGCCGCTGCATTTCGACCTGCGCCACGTCGACCGGACCTCGGGCATCCAGAGCCTCGAGGCCTCGGCGCGCGCCTCAGCGAGCTTTCGCGCGCTGACCTTCACCGGCCAGCTCGACTGGACAAGAACCAAGGTGCCGATCGGCCCCGATCCGCCCGACAACGTCACCGCGACCCTGCTGGCCAATGCGCGCATCGGGCGCGTGCGTCTCCGCGGCGAGGCGCGCTTTGCGTTGTCGGGCGCCAACGCCGATTCGCGCGCGACGGTGATCGCCGAATGGGCGGGCCAGCACGACGCCGAATGGCGCGCCGAACTGGGCTATGACAACGGGCTCGATCGCGGACGCGCCGGTATCGGATATACGCGCCGTTTCAAGGCGTTGCAGCTGACGGGTTTCGGCGAGGTGGCGACCGACGGGTCGGTCGCGGCGTCGCTGTCGCTCGCCTTCAGCTTCGGGCCGAAGCCGCGGACGAGCGCGGGGACGGGTGGCGGCTGGCGGCTGTCGAGCGAGAAGCTCGGCGGGCGCGGGCAGGTGAGCGCCGAAGTGTGGATGGACGACAATGGCGACGGCATCCGCCAGCGGGGCGAGGCGCCGCTGCCCGACGTGCCGCTGACCGCGGGCAACGCGTTCATCGAGGCGGCGACCGACAAGGCGGGCGCGGCGGTGGTCGACGGGCTCGAACCCTTTCGCCCGGTGATGATCGGGGTCGATGCGGGCAGCCTGCCCGATCCCTATGTCCAGCCCGCGCTTCCCGGCATCGTCGTCACCCCGCGCCCCGGCGTTGCGACGCGCGTGATGATCCCGATGACCGCGGCGGGCGAGATCGAGGGCGTCGCGATGCGCGACGGCGGCAACGCGATCGAGGGGCTGGGGCTCGAACTGGTCGACGCCGAGGGCCGCGTGCGCGCGACGACGCTGAGCGAGTTCGACGGATATTTCCTTTTCGAAAGTGTGGCTTATGGGCGCTATACGGTGCGCCCGGCAAAGGCGTCGGCGCTGCTGCTGCGGCTCGACGGGGCGTTTGCAGTGAGCGCCGCACCGGGCAAGGCGACCCCGCGCGTGCGGCTGGGCACGCTGGCGCTGAAGCCGGTGGCGCGGGCGCTGGCCGAGGGCGGTCAAGGCGCGACGGGCGAGGGCAATGACGCGCGGGGGCCGCCGGGCGGCGCAGACGGGGTGGGGCTATAACCGGTCCATCCGCAGCCAGCTTTCCTTCCCCAGCCAGGCCTTGTCCAGCGCGCGGCGCGCGGCGGTGGCTTCGAGCTTCTTGCCCTGCGCGGCTTCGCTGCGGCTGAGGCCGTAGAGCGCCCAGCCGTTGTTGGGCGCCTGCGCCAGCGCGGCGCGGAAGGCGTCGCTCGCTTCGGCGTGGCGGCCGGCCTGGAACAGCGCGGCGCCGAGCGACTGGCGCACCGGATAATACCAGTAGGTCGGCTCCTGATAGGGGAGCGCCGCCTCGACCTCGATCGCCTGGCGGTAATAGGTAATGGCCTCCTCATAGCGGCGCTGGCGAGCGGCGAAGCGGCCGCGCGCGACGAGCTGCGCGAGCTTGACGAGGTCGGGGCCGGGGACGCCCTGCGCGACCATGTCGGCGAAGGCGTCGGAGGTCCGCAGCGCTTCCATAGCGGCGAGTTCGCGGTCGAAACCGGCGCGGTCGCCGCGCTGCGCCTGCGCAACCGCGCGCGCATAATGGCGCATCGCGGTGGGGTAGGGCAGGCGCGCGTCGGGGGCGGGCATCGTGAGGATCGCCTTGGGCTCGGCGAATTGCGCCATCGCGAAATAGGGCGCGGCGTCGATCGACTGGATCCACGCGATGCGCGCCGAGGTCGCGGGATCGAGCACCGCGCCGAGCCGTTTCGCCTCGCGCACCGCGGTCTTCATGTCGCCCGCCATCTGCGCCGAGGTGACGATGAAATGGATATTGTGCGGATAATAGCCGTAGCGCACGAGCCCCTGGTCGCCGGCGCCGAGGATATAGGCCTCGTCGGCGCGCGCCGCGGCGATGTTGACGCGGATCGAATCGGCGTGGCGCCCGCGCAGCTGGTAGATATGGCCGGGCATATGGACGAGATGCGCGGCGCTGGGCGCGCGCGGGTCGGACAGGCGGTCGGCGGCGGCCTCGGCGCGCGCCGGGTCGACCGATTCCATCAGATGGATATAGAGATGGTTCGCCTGGACATGTCCGGGGTTGCGCGCGAGCACCGTCTCGACGAGGCGCACCGCTTCGCCGCTACGCCCGACCGGGGTCTTTTTGTCGCCCTGCCAATAATTCCACGGGCTGGTGTTCATCGCCGCCTCGGCCGCGAGCACGGCGACATCGTCGTCGGCGGGGAAGCGGCGCGCGACATCCAGCATCGCGTCGGCATAGGCGGCATCGAGCGCGGCGCGGTCGGCCGCCGGGTCGCGCGAATAGCGCCGCGCCACCGCCTCGATCAGCGCGCGCTCGATCGGGGTCGCGGTATCGCGCAGCGCCATCGCGCGGTCCATCGCGGCGAGGGCGGCGCCGCGGTCGCGGTCGTCCATCGGCGCGTTGATATTGGGGCCGAGCGCGACCGCCTCGCCCCACCAGCAGGACGCGCAGCCGGGCTCGAGGCGCTGCGCCTCGCGGAACGAGCGCACCGCGCCCGCGTGGTTGAAGCCATAGGTCAGGAGCAGCCCCTGGCTGAAATAGGCGCGTGCGCGGGGCTCGCGCGCCGAGACGGGGAAAGGCGAAGTGGCGAGGTCGGGATAGAGCGGGATGGTACCGCCTGCGCTCGCCGGGGCGGCATAAGCGCTGGCAATCAGCAACCCGCTCGCGAGGCTGGCGCCCGCGCCGCGCTCGCCGCAAAAGGCCTTTGCGAGGCGCGTAGGGTCGAGCGCGTCGAGCGCGGCGGCGGAAAAGCCTGGCTCGGCCGGCAGGCTGGCGAGGGTGAAACCCATGCAGGCGATCGCGGCGGCCTTCACAGTCTGATGCATCGCAAACCCTCCCCAAGGCGCGGACCAACCGGATCAGGCTATCATAGAAGGCGCACGGCCCCAAGCGCGGCCAATCCGCGAAAACCGGATGCCGTTAACCTTTCTTTATCCATATTTGCCCACAGCGGAGGCCGAGCAATATTTTGCCTGTGGGGAGTCCGAAATGTCCGACCTGTCCGGTTCGCAGAACCGCCCGACCAGCGCCGATGTCGCGATCATCGGGGCGGGGCCCGCGGGGCTGACCGCCGCCTATCTGCTGACCAGGGAAGGCTATAAGGTCACGGTCATCGAAAAGGACCCGGTCTATGTCGGCGGGATCAGCCGCACGGTCGAGCATGAGGGCTTTCGTTTCGACATCGGCGGGCACCGCTTCTTTTCGAAATCGCAGGAAGTCGTCGATCTGTGGAACGAAATCCTGCCCGACGATTTCATCCAGCGCCCGCGGATGAGCCGCATCTATTATGAAGGCAAATTCTACTCCTATCCGCTGCGCGCGTTCGAGGCTTTGTGGAACCTCGGCGTCGTGCGCTCGACCCTGTGCATGGTCAGCTATGCGCAGGCGAAGCTGTTTCCGAACAAGAAGGTGAAGAGCTTCGAGGACTGGACGATCAACCAGTTCGGGCGGAAGCTTTATTCGATCTTCTTCAAGACCTATACCGAGAAGGTGTGGGGCATGCCGTGCGACGAAATGTCGGCCGACTGGGCGGCGCAGCGCATCAAGGGGCTGAGCCTCGGCGCCGCGGTGCTCGACGGGCTGAAGCGCAGCCTGGGGCTCAACAAGAAGCCCAATGACGGCATGGCGACCAAGACGTTGCTCGAAACCTTCCGCTATCCGCGGCTGGGGCCGGGCATGATGTGGGACGCCGCGCGCGACAAGGTCGAGGCGGGCGGCAACCATGTGCTGATGGGGCATAGCTTCAAGCAGCTGACGCAGGATCAGGTCAGCGGGCGTTGGCGGCTGACTGCGACGAGCTCCGATGGCGACGTCGTGATCGACGCCGCGCATGTCATCAGCTCGGCGCCGATGCGTGAGCTGGCGGCGCGCATCCATCCGCTGCCGGCGTGCGCGCTGAGCGCGGCGCCCTCCTTGAAATATCGTGACTTTCTGACCGTCGCGCTCAAGATTCGCTCCGCGGACCTGTTCCCCGACAACTGGATCTATATCCACGACAGCAAGGTGCAGGTCGGCCGCGTGCAGAATTTCCGCAGCTGGTCGCCCGAAATGGTGCCCGATCCCGAGCTTGCCTGCGTCGGGCTCGAATATTTCTGTTTCGAGGGCGATGGCCTGTGGGCGTCGAGCGACGCCGATCTGATCGAGCTCGCCAGGCGCGAGATGGCGATCCTCGGCCTCTGCGACCCCAAGGACGTCGTCGGCGGCGCGGTGGTGCGGCAGGAAAAGGCCTATCCGGTCTATGACGACGACTATGCGGCGCATGTCGAGACGATGCGCAGCGAGCTCGAGGCGCGCTATCCGACGCTGCACATGGTCGGGCGCAACGGCATGCACCGCTACAACAACCAGGATCATGCGATGATGACCGCGATGCTGACGGTGCGCAACATCGTCGCCGGGACACGCGTCTACGATATCTGGGGCGTCAACGAGGACGCCGAATATCATGAGAGCGGCACCGAGGGCGAACAGGCGGCGCTGGCGTCGGTGCGCGACGTGCCCGCGCGCGTCTCGAAGGCGGCGTGACGCCGTGATGGCGCTGCCGCTCCCCGCCTTTGCGCAGAAAATGCTGCAGGTCACTTTTCTGCGCTATATCGGCGCGAGCGCGATCGCGCTCGTCGGCGACGTCGGCTTGTTCAACCTGTTCCTGCTCGCGGGCTGGCTGCCCGCGGCCGCCGCGGCGGCGAGCTATGGCGCGGGGATCGTGATCCACTGGCTGATCAGCTCGCGGCTCGTCTTCGTCGAGGGCGCGCGCACCGCGGGGCTCGACCGGGTGCGGCAGAAGGGGCTGTTCCTCGGCTCGGCTTTCGTCGGGCTGGGGCTGACCGTCGCGATCGTCTGGGCGGGCGACAGCGCGGGGTTCGACGCCAATCTGGCGAAGCTCGCAGCGATCGGCGTGTCCTTCGTCGCAACCTATGTGCTGCGCAAGACGCTCGTTTTCGCGGCCGACTGAAAGCAGCGGGCGATGCGCGCGTGGTTCGAACGGCTGAGCGTCGATCGCATCGCACTCCTGCTGTGGTTCGCGGTCGTCGCGGCGGGGCTGTTCCTCTATCGCGACGCGGTCGCGACGCTGGGGCTGCGCGATGCCGACGATTATCTGCGGCTGGTGCAGGTCCGCGACCTGCTTGGCGGGCAGAGCTGGTTCGACGTCACCCAGTACCGGATCAACCCGGGAGAAGGCGGCGGGCTGATGCACTGGTCGCGCTTCGTCGACGTCCAGATCGCGGCGCTGATATGGGTGTTTCGCCTGTTCCTCGCGCCGGAGGCGGCTGAGCGCTGGGCGGTCGCCGTCTATCCGCTGCTGCTGATCCTGCCGCTGCTGCTGCTGCTCGCGCGCATCCTGTCGATGCTCGGCGACCGGCGCCAGACGATCGCGGGGCTGCTGATCGCCGCGTCAGGCGTGACCTTCCTCCATTATTTCGCGCCGCTGCGCATCGACCATCATAATTGGCAGCTGTTGCTGTCGGTGGCGATGCTGTGGCTCGCGCTCGGCGAGGCGAGCTTCCGACGCGGATTGGCCGCGGCGCTGGTGATCGCCGCGCATGTCGAAATATCGCTCGAGGGGTTTCCTTATCTCACGCTCTTCGGCGCGCTCTTCGCGCTCGACTGGCTGCGCGATCCGAAAAATGCGCCGCGGCTCGCGGGCTTCGCGACGGGGCTGGTCGTCCTGCCCGCGCTGTGGTTGTTCGTCTTCCGCGGGCCGGCCTCGCTCGCCACCACCTATTGCGATGCCTTTTCGCTGCCCTATGCCGTCGGCGTCGCCGCCGCCGGACTGGCGCTCGTCGCCGGGGTTCGCGTTCCGGCGCTTTCGGCGAGCTGGCAGCGCCGCCTGCTGCTACTACTGCTCGCGGGACTGGCTGCAGCGGGCGCCTTCCTCATCTTCGGGCGGCCGTGCCTCGGCGGGCCGTTCGGCGAGCTCGAACCGCTCGTGCGGCGTTTCTGGTACGATCAGGTGATGGAGGGGCGCCCCGTGTGGCGCCAGGATACCGATATCGCGGCCCTTTTCTTCACGCCGACGCTCGTCGGTCTCGGCGCCGCGCTATGGGCGTGGCGCCGCGCGCGCGGCGGCGATACCGCCGAAAACTGGGATCGGATGCTGTTCGTCATCCTGTGCAGCGTCGCGCTGTCGGCGCTCGTCTTCCGCACCGGCGCTGCGACCCACGCCTATATGATCCCCGCCTTCGGTGCGATGGCAGCGTCGCTGTGGGACTGGAGCCGCGCTCGGCGCTCGGCGCTCGGCCGCATCGGCGGTGCGATGCTCGTGCTGACCGCGATTCCGTCGATCGATGCGCTGCTCGCGGCCCGCGCGGCGCGGCTGGTCGCCCCGGCGAACCAGATCGCGGGCGCGACAGGTTCGGGGACCGGCGAAAGCTGTCCCTCGCCCGCGATGCTCGCCGCGGCCGGGCGCGAACCCGCTTCGCTGATCTTTGCCCCCGTCGATATCGGCCCCTCGATCCTCGTGCGCACGCACCACAGCGTGATCGCGACCGGTCACCACCGCAACCATGCGGCGATGAACCGCGTGATCACCGCTTTCCTGTCCGATCCGGCGGTATCGCGACCGATTGTGGCGGCAAGCGGGGCGCGCTTCCTTGTGCTGTGCACGCGCCTGCCCGAAGTGCAGAATGAGGCGCGCGCCAATCCGAACGGCCTCGCGGCGCGGCTGGCGCGGGGCGAAAGCGTCGACTGGCTGGCCCATGACGCCACGCTATCGCGCGGCCAGTTCCGCGTCTATCGCATCCGGCGCTGATCCACGTCAGCCGGGCTGGAAGGTCAGCGCGGTGCCGTTCATGCAATAACGCTTGCCGGTCGGTTTCGGCCCGTCGTTGAAGACATGGCCGAGATGGCCGCCGCAGCGCCGGCAATGGACTTCGGTGCGCGCATAGCCGAGGTCATGGTCGGTCGAGGTGCCGATCGCGCCCTTCTGCGGCGCCCAGAAGCTGGGCCAGCCGGTCTTGCTGTCATATTTGGTCTTGCTCGAATAAAGCGGCAGCGCGCAGCCCGCGCAGAGGAAGGTGCCGGCGCGCTTTTCCTTGTCGAGCGGGTGCGAGAAGGGGCGTTCGGTCGCCGCCTCGCGCAGCACGCGATACTGGAAGGGCGTGAGGCGCTTTTTCCATTCGGCCTCGCTCAATTGCCATCCGGGCTGCGCCCTGGGGCGCGGCGACGATTTGGCGAAGAGCATCGGCGCCCCGATGAGCGCGCCGCCGAGCGCGAGGCCGCCGATGAGATAGCGTCGTTCGATCATGATGGGCTCCTCATGCCGGTTCGCCCGCCATGATCGGCCGGTTTCACCCCCGCATCAATATTTTTCGAGTTCGACCTGCATATGGCGATAGCCGTGGACGAAGCTGGCATGGACGCGCTCGGGCTCGGCGAGCACGTTCACGCGCAGGCGGCGCTTCTGCATTTCGGAGATGAGCGTGGTGAGCTGCAGCTCGGCGACGCGCGCGCCGACGCAGCGGTGGATGCCGTAGCCGAAGGCGAGGTGGCGGCGCGCATTCTCGCGATCGACGATGATGCGGTCGCCGTCGGGGAAGACGCTCTCGTCGCGGTTCGCCGAGGCGTACCAGAGCGCGATCTTGTCGTGGGCCTTGATCTGGTGGCCGAACAGCTCGGTGTCCTCGGTCGCCGTGCGGCGCATATGCGCGAGCGGGGTCTGCCAGCGCAGGATTTCGTGCATCGCATTGACCGCGAGGTCGGGATTATGGTCGCGCTCGAGCTTGGCGCGCTCCTCGGGGAAGCTGTGCAGGCCATAGGCATAGGCCGACATCGAGTTGCGCGTCGTGTCGTTGCCGCCGACGATCAGCAGGATGAGGTTCCCCATGAACTCATTCTCGCTCATATGCTTCATCGCGTCGGACTGGAGCATGATCGAGATCAGGTCGTGGGTGCCGGGATCGAGCGCCTTGCGGTCCCAGAGCTGCTTGAACGAGGCGCCCATTTCGAAGGCGATGCCGAGGCGCTTCTGGCGCTTTTCGAGCGTGTCGAAACTTTCGATGTCGCCGAGCGCATCGGACCAGCCGGTGAGCTTGTGACGCTCGTCCCACGGGAAATCGAACAGGATCGCGAGCATGTCGGTGGTGAGCTCGATCGACACTTTCTCGACCCAGTCGAAGGGCTGGCCGACGGGCAGCGTGTCGAGGATCGCCGCGGTGCGCGCCTGGGTGTCGGCGCGCATGCGCTCGATTTCGGAGGGGCCGAAGGCGGGCGCGACGGTGCGGCGCTGCGCGGTGTGCTGCGGCGGGTCCATCGCGATGAACATCGGCATCGGGATCTCGCCCTCCTGCAGATGCTCGATGCCGTCGCCGGCGACGGTGATGCCGCCATATTCCCAGCTGGACGAGAAGATTTTCGGTAAGGCCTCGATATGCTGGATCGGCTTGTAGGTGGTCACCGACCAATAGGGGCCGAATTTCGAATCCTCGCAGCGATAGATCGGCGATTCGGCGCGCAGCTGGCGCATCGGCGCCTGCCAGCGATCTTCGCTCCACAGCTCGGCGCGGCTGACGTCGAACGGGTCGAGGGTTTCGGGGATGGGGCGGATCAATGATGCCATGGGGCTGCTCCTCTGCACAGCCGTCTGGCGCGGCCGATTCAGTTGCAGAATGCCACTATTTACAGTTCTGTCAATGGCGGTTCGATCCTCCCCCAACGGGGGGGACCATGCGTAGCATGGTGGAGGGGCACAGGCGGTTTGCCTAATGTTTCTACGAACCGTGAGACCGATGGTGCCCCTCCACCACCTTGGGTGGTCCCCCTCCCCGTTCCGGGGAGGGTCCTTATGTCCGCTTCCGCCGCCAGAAGCGCCAGTCGGCGCGGCCGCTCAGCACGCCGGCGCGGAAGAGGCGGACCGAGAGATAGATGACGAGCGCGACCCACAGCGCCTGCCAGCCGAGTGCGAGCAGGTGGATCGATTTCGCCTCGTCGGTCGCGGCGCGTGCGGCCATGGCGAGCGGCGACGAGAAGGGGAAGATTTGCGCGAAGGTCGCAAGCCCGCTCCCCGGTGCGCTCGCGGCGGCGGCCGACAGGCTGAACATGCCGACCTGGAAGATGGTGATCGGCAGGCTGAGCATCTGGATCTCGCGCACCGTCGCCGCCTGCGCGCCGACGCCAAGGAAGACCGCGCCGAGCAGCAGGAAGGAGAGGACGAAATAGATAAAGCCGATGCCGAGGAAGAAAGCCCAGCCGGTCGCGGGCATCGAGGCGAGCGCCGCGGCGGCCTTGCCCGCGCGGCCCGCGGCGTCGAGCGCGGCGGGGTCCATCTGCGCCGCGGCGACGAAGCCGCCCGCGATCGCCATCACGATCCAGAAGGCGATGAACAGGATCGCGACGCCGAGGAAGCCCAATAATTTGCCGAGGAAGACGCTTTCGAGCGGGACCGCGGCGGCGAGGATCTCGATGACCTTGTTGCCCTTTTCCTCGGCGAGCGAGCTGACCGTCTGGCCGGCGAGGAGCAGCGTCAGGAGGAAGATCGTGAACACCGCGCCGAAGCCGAGCGACTGCTGGAGCGCGATGCTGGTGCCGCCGCTCGACAGGCTTTCGAAGCGCGGCGTGACCGAGGGCAGGTCGCCCGCGGCGCGGGCGCGGACCACCTCGCCCGCGAGCAGCGCGAGATAGCGACCCGAACCGCTGTCCTGCTCGCGCTCGACGATGCGCGGCGCGGCGAGCGATCCGCTCATCACGGCATAGGTGTCGCTGCCCTTTTCCCGCGCGATGGCGACGGGGTCGATCGCGGTCGGCCCGGCGATGCGGATCGCGAGCGTCGCGGGTTCGCGCGGCATCGCGGCGCGCAGCCGCGCGTCGGCCGCCCTTAGCGCCTCGGCATCGGCTGCGTCGGCGACGACGACGATGCGCCCGGCGCCGCGCGCGCTGTCGGCGAGCTGCGAGGCGCCCATGCCACCCGCCAGCCCCATGCCGATCATGAACAGCGGCGCGAGCAGGAAGAGCAGGAAGGTCGGGGTCGCGACGATCGCGAGAAAGTCGCGCCGCGCAACCACGAACATGTTCCGGAGGAAGGGGGTCATGCGCTGGCCTCCTCGATCGCGTCCTCGGACGCGTCGGCGGTGAAGCCCGCGTCGACCTGGCGGACGATATGGACGAAGGCGTCGTGGAGCGCGGGGCGGCTGATCGACAGGCCGGTGACGCCAAGACCGCTCGCGGTGATGCGCGCGAGCAGGGGCTCGACGTCGCCGTCCTCGATCGCGAAATGCCAGGCCTCGCCCCGGGGCTCGGCGCCCGCGGGGAGCAAAGCGGCGACGGCGTCGCGGCTCGCGGCTCGCGGCGTGTAGCGCACCTGCATCGGCAGCAGCGCGCGCGCGTCGTCGACCGTGCCTTCGAAGCGCCGCTGCGAGCGCGCGATGATCGCGATGCGGTCGCAGAGGCGCTCGGCGTGCGCCATGACATGGGTCGAGAACAGTATGGTGGCGCCGCGGTCGCGTTCGCGTTTCACCAGCATTTCGAGCCGTTCCTGATTGACCGGGTCGAGCCCCGAGAAGGGCTCGTCGAGCACGATCAGGTCGGGGGCGTGGACGATCGAGCCGATCAGCTGGACCATCTGCGCCATGCCCTTCGACATTTTGCGGATCTTCGAATCGATCACGCGTTCGAGCCCGAGCTCGGTCATGAAGGTCGCGGCGCGGCGGCGGCCCTCCGACCAGTCGAGCCCGCGCAGCGCGCCCATGAAAGCGATCGCCTCGCGCGCCTTCATGCCGGGATAGAGCCCGCGTTCCTCGGGCAGGTAACCGATGCGGTGGCGCACCGACTGCGGCTTGTGCCCGCCGAGCAGGCGGCTCGACCCCGCGTCGGGATCGATGATGCCGAGCGTCATGCGCAGGCTGGTGGTCTTGCCCGCGCCATTGGGGCCGAGGACGCCATAGATGCTACCCGCGGGGACCTGAAGCGACACGTGGTCGACCGCCTTGTAGGTCTCGAAATATTTGGTGAGGCCGGTGGCCTCGACGGCGAGATCGGTCAAAAGCTGGTCCTGCTGATTGTCGTCCGGCCCCCTATGACATGCGGAGACGCCTCGCGTATAGGGCGCCAATGGTTGCCGAAGCCTTGCCCCCTTCCCAAGATGTGCTGGAACAGCGCCTCAAGGCGGTCGCGCGCGAACATGGCTTCGCGGCGTTCGGCATCGCGCGCGCCGACGCGGCGCCTTTGACCGCGGCGCGGCTGAACGCCTGGCTCGCCGAGGGCTGCCATGGCGAGATGATCTGGATGGAAAGCCGCGCCGAACAGCGCGGGTCGCCGCAGGGGCTGTGGCCCGAGGTGCGCTCGGTGATCGCGCTGGGGATGAGCTACGCGCCCGCGGTCGATCCGCTGGCGCTGGCCGATCACCCCGGGCGCGGGCGGATTTCGGTCTATGCGCAGGGCGGTGATTATCATGACGTCGTCAAGAAGGCGCTGAAGCATGTCGCGCGCTGGCTGGTGGCCGAAGCGAAGGGGGCCGAGGTCAAGGTGTTCGTCGACACGGCGCCGGTGATGGAAAAGCCGCTGTCGGCCGCGGCGGGGCTCGGCTGGCAGGGCAAGCACACCAATATGGTCAGCCGCGAGCATGGCAGCTGGCTGTTCCTGGGGGCGATCTATACGACGCTGGATCTCGCCCCCTCGGTAGCGGGGCGCGACACGTGCGGAAGCTGCACCGCGTGTCAGGAGGCGTGCCCGACCGATGCCTTTCCCGCGCCCTACCGGCTCGATGCGCGGCGCTGCATTTCCTATCTCACGATCGAGCATGCAGGGCCGATCCCGATCGAGTTTCGCCGCGCGCTCGGCAACCGCATCTATGGCTGCGACGATTGCCTCGCGGTGTGCCCGTGGAACAAATTCGCCGACACCGCCGCCCGGAACAAGGCGTTCCTGCCGCGTGCCGAACTGGCTGCGCCGGCACTCGGCGACCTGCTCGACCTCGACGACGCGGGGTTTCGGCAGGTGTTCGCGGGGTCGCCGATCAAGCGCATCGGGCGGAACCGGATGGTGCGCAATGCGGCGATCGCGGCGGGGAACAGCGGCGATACGCGCTTCCGGCCGGTGCTCGAACGGCTGAAAAGCGACGAAAATCCTGTGATTGCCGATGCGGCGGAATGGGCGCTGGCCGAGCTGGCGCTATGACGCCACCATTTTGATCCTCCCCATGGCGAAGCCAAGGGGAGGTGGCAGCGCGAAGCGCTGACGGAGGGGTAATGGCGCCGAGGTTGCCGACCCCTCCACCACCCGCTTCGCGGGCGGTCCCCCTCCTCAACGCTTCGCGATGGGGAGGATCTTTAGCGGCGCAGCGCGGCGACGCAGCTTTCGGGCTCGGCGTTGCGGCCGTCGGGGGTGCGCGCGTCGACATGCGTCGCGACCGCGTCGGCGCCCGCGCGCGGGGCGTAGAAATAGATGTCGATCACGCAGGCGCTACCCTCATATTGCAGCTTGCGCGCTGCGCCTTCGGTCACGTCGAGGCGCGGCTTGCCGAACAGGCGCTGGGTCGCGTCGGCGCTCTGGCCGATCAGGCTGTTGTTCTGCACCGGGCGCACGACGGTGGGCGGCGGCGCGGCGGCGACCGGCGGCGGAGTGCTGCGCGGCGGTGGCACCGCGGCGTTGCAGGCGCCGAGCAGGAGGATCGGCACGGCGGCCAGGAGGCGAGTCATTCGATGTCCCTGTCGCGCAGGTGGATGAGGTGGACGGCCATAGCCGCGCCGGCGATGGGCGCCAACAGGTTGACGACGGGCACCAGGAAAGCTGCGGCGGACAGCGCGCCGAGCGACCAGCGCGCGCTGCGACCCAGCCGCGGGCGCTCGGGGTGGCGCGCGAGCACCATCGCCTCGAGATCGCGGCCGAGCAGCAGCGCGTTGAGGAAGAAGGCGAGCAAAGGCGCGCCGATCGCGGTGAACAGCAAGGGGATATAGAGGGGCAGCGCGAGCAGGTTGACCGCGACCAGCCTTGCCACCGAGGCGAGGCCGAGGCGCAGGCTCTTCGCGAAGCTGACATCGACGGCGAATTTAGCGGCGGCGGGATAATGGCGCTCCTCGACATCGGCGACGATCGCATCGGCGAACAGCCCGACGACGAGGATCGCGACCGCGCGGAACAACAGCCAGCTCGCGCCGATCAGCCCGATGATGATCAGCAGCCCCGCCATGTCGAGCCCGGCCTCGCCGAGCCAGCCCCAATGCCCCAGCGCCCAGCGCGCGCCGAAAAAGATCGCGGCGCCCGCGGCGGCGAAGATGACGAATGTGAGCGCGAGGCTTTGTGCAAGGACGGCGAGCACCGGGCGGCGCGGCAGGTCCTGCAGGGCGAGCATCAGGGCTTGGATCGCGCGGGCCATGCTGCGGGGATGGCGCGGCGGTGGGGGCGGCGTCAAGCGATAGCGCTTTGAAATGGTTCACGCGGAGGCGCGGAGAGAGAAATAACATATTCGCGCAGAGGCGCAGAGGTCGCAGAGATTTTGTTCGCGCAAAGACGCAAAGAAGACGGCTCGGGCCACTAGGCCCGCTGTTAATCGAACCATGCGCCTCGGCGCGACGCCGAAGGAGAAAGCCGCTTCGCGACAAACGCGACCTCTTCGCGTCTTTGCGTCTTTGCGCGAAACTCTTTTCTTCTTTTCTCCGCGCCTCCGCGTGAACTTTTCTCTGCGCCCTCTGCGTCTCTGCGCGAAAATACGGCGAACTCGTCGCCAACTTGCCAAGCAGCGCGGCCACCCCTAAAGCCGCGCGCAATCTTTTTCCCATCATCGACAGGAATTTTCATGGCCTCCACCGCCCGTTTCGACGTCGTTGCCATCGGCAATGCGATCGTCGACGTCCTTGCCCGCGCGTCCGACGAGCTGATCGAGGCCGAGAAACTCGTCAAGGGATCGATGCGGCTGATCGACGCCGACGAGGCTGAGCGGCTCTATGCGGCGATGGGGCCGGCGGTCGAGATGTCGGGCGGCAGCGCGGCGAACACGCTCGCGGGCATGGCCGCGCTCGGGCGGCGCTGCGGTTTCATCGGGCAGGTCGCCGACGACCAGCTGGGGCAGGTGTTCACGCACGACCTGACCTCGCTCGGCGTCGCGTTCGATACGCCGCCGTCGTCCGACGGCGCGCCGACCGCGCGCTGCCTGATCCTCGTCACCCCCGACGGGCAGCGGACGATGAACACCTTCCTCGGCGCGTCGCAGAGCCTGGGGCGCGAATCGCTCGACGCCGCGCTGATCGCCGACGCCGACATCCTCTATCTCGAGGGCTATTTGTGGAACGCCGACGCCTCGCGCGCCGCGATGGCCGAGGCGATCGGCGTTGCGCGCGCGGCGGGACGGCGCGTCGCCTTCACTCTGTCCGACACCTTCGTCGTCGCCGGACATGGCGAGGATTTCCGGCGCATGATCGCCGCCAGCGAGATCGACATCCTGTTCGCCAATGAGGCGGAACTCCTGGAACTCGCGCAGGAAAGCGATTTCGAGGCCGCGCTGGCGAAGGTCGCCGCCGCCGTGCCGCTGCTCGTCGCGACGCGCGGCGCACATGGCGCGGTCGCGGTGACGGGCGGTGAGCGTAGCGAAGTCGGCGCCGAGCCGATCGACACCGTCGTCGACACGACGGGCGCGGGCGACCTGTTCGCCGCGGGTTTCCTCTCGGGCCTCGCCGACGGCCGCCCGATCGCCGACTGCCTGACGATGGGCGCGGTGTGCGCGCGCGAGATCATCGCGCAGGTCGGCCCGCGCGCGCAGACCGACCTTCAAGCGAAGGTTGCCGCGCGCCTCGGCTAGGAACCTATCGCCGCGCCCGAGCGTCCTATGCGCTATCAGACATAGGAGGCTTCACATGGCCGACGAAATTCACACCACGCGCGAGCCCGACGGCACGACGCACACCACGACGATCGTCGAGCGCGGCGAACCGCGCCGCGGCGGCGGGATCGGCATGCTCGTCCTGCTGGTCGTCGTCGTGATAGCGGGTTTCTTCGCCTTCCAGTTCCTCGGCAACGAAAAGGCCGAGACGGGCGCGATCACCGAGGCGGCGCAAAAGGTCGGCGATGCCGCGCAGGATGTCGGCGACGCGGCGCAGAAGGCCGTCGATTAATCCACCTTGCCGTCATCCCGGCGAAGGCCGGGATCTCGACCTCGCCTCCTGTCGCACCGGTGAGATCCCGGCCTTCGCCGGGATGACGGGCTGGTTTAGGACGGGCTGGGTCAGGCGGCCTCGGTCGCCGGTTCGGGATGCTTGCGGAACAATGCGCGGTCGGCGGGGCCGAAACCGCGCGTCCAGATCAGCCAGGCATAGATGCCGAGGATGACGGGCACGCCGATCAGCAGCTCGGCCCATTCGGGAAGCTGGGTCGCGCCCCAGCCGAGCACCGCGGCGCCCCCGGTCGCCCAGACCAGCGCCCAGCGCAGGCTGTTCACCGGCGCGTCGAGGATCTTCGAGAGCAATCGCGCCTTGACCAGCGAGGCGAAGCCGAGCGCGAGCATCAGCGCGAGCGCGACCGCGCCGGCGTAAAAGATCGGCGGCCATCCCATCGCGCGTGCGATCAGGATGAAGCCGATGCTGAGCAAGGCCTGCAGCGCGAGCGTCGCGAGGCTGATCAGCAGGTTGCGGTGGCGCGCGACATAGACCAGCGCCGCCTCGCTGACGACGGCGGTCGCGGCGACGACCTCGGCGGCGAGCAGGAAGGCGAGCGCGCCGGTGCCGCCGACGAATTCGGGACCGACGAGGCCCATCACCGCCTCGCCCGGGATGCCGAGCGCGAGCGCCACCCCGGCCTGCGCGGCGATGATCCAGAAACCGACCTGGCTTACCTGTGCCGCCACGGCGGCAAGTTTTTTCTCGGCGAGGTTGCGGGTGATAACCGGGCCGAGGATCGGCTCGAAGCTGGTCTTCAATTTCTGCGGCAGCGAGGCGACCTGCTGCGCCATATAATAGATGCCGTAGATCGTCGGCGAGGTGAACTGGCCGAGGATGAAGAGGTCGAGGCGGCGCGTCCCCCATTCGATGGCGTCGGCCGCGGCGAGCGGCGCGTTGCGGCGCGCGAGGGAGATGAGATGCGTCGGCTGCGGCCGCCACACGCCGGGACCGCCATAGTGGCGGATCATCGGCCACAGCGCGGTCGCGAAGGCGCCGAGCATCGCGGCGGCGTAGGAGAGCATCAACCCGTCGGGGGGTGAGACATACCAGAAGGCCGCGGCGCCGATGCTGATCACCCAGGGCTCGACCACCGCGCGCGCGCGGACGGTAGCACCGATGTCGAAGCGATAGGCGCAGGCGGCAAGCGCGATCTCGGTCCCCGCGATCGCGAAGACGAGCAGCGCCATGCCGCGGTCGGTCGCGCTGATCGACCCGCTCGGGAACATGAATTGCGGAAAGAGCAAGAGGACCGCCGAGCCGAGCGCCGAGGCGAGGAAGGCGACGAACATGCCGTCCCACACGGTGGTGCGCGGGTCGGCGCCGGGTTTGCTGAGTTGCTCGGCGAGCCCGCGCTTGAGCCCGAGCGTCGAGAGCTGCGCGATCAGTTCGATGACGAGCACCGCGAAGGCGAAGCGCCCGACCGCCTCGGGCCCGTACCAGCGGCCGGCGACATAGAGGAAGGGCAGGCGCGCGACGAGGCGCAGGATGAAGCCGAGGAAATTGGTGCGTCCGCCCTTGGCGAGCGCGGCGGTGTCGGCATCGCGCTCCGGCGGTGCGGGAGGCGAATCGGGAGCGGTCGCTGGCGCCGCGCTGTCCGTCTGGCTCAAGCCTGGCGCCCCTTCTGCTTCTCCCCGGCGTGCAGACTAGCGCGGCGGCGGGGGGCAGGCAATCGCGGCGATGACCTCACCGGCCTTCGCGTCGCAGCGGGCGGCTGAGCAGCGCCTGAATGGCCTCGGCGGCGCGGATCTCGCCCGCGACGAGCCGCGCGACGGCGTCGGTGATCGGCATGTCGATGCCGTCGGCGCGCGCCGCCGCGGCGACGACCGGCGCGCTGAACGCGCCCTCGGCGACGGTGCGGCGGTCGGCCATCAGCACGGCGGCCTCCTCGCCGCGGCCGAGCCCCTGGCCGAGCGCGAAGTTGCGCGAATTGGCCGAGGTGCAGGTGAGTATGAGATCGCCGAGCCCCGCCAGCCCGGCGAGCGTCTCGGCCGCGGCGCCGCGCGACAGGCCGAAACGCGACATTTCGGCGAAGCCGCGGCTGATCAGCGCGGCGCGCGCGTTGAGCCCGAGCCCGGCGCCGTCGACGATGCCGCTGGCGATCGCGAGGATATTCTTCACCGCGCCGCCGATCTCGGCCCCGATCACGTCGGCGCTGACATAGGGGCGAAAATGCGGGCGGGCGATCGCCTGCGCCAGCGCCTCGGCGAGCGCCGGGTCTTCGGCGGCGAGGGTGATCGCGGTGGGCAGGCCCGCGGCGACCTCGTGCGCGAAGGTCGGGCCCGACAGGATCGCGACGGGGCGATCGGGGGCGACATCGCGCGCGATGTCGACGGGGAAGGCGAAGCTGCCCGTCTCCATGCCCTTGCTGCACAGGATCAGCGGCGCGTCGCCCGGCGGCAGCGCGGCGAGGACGGCGCGCATATAGGGCACGGGGACGACGATGAGCAGCGCGTCGCAGGCCGCGAGCTCGGTCAGGTCGCCCGTCGCGGTCAGCGAGGGCGAGAGCGCTGCGCCGGGCAGGAAGAGCGGGTTGCGATGCTCGGCGTTGATCGCCGCCACGACGTCGGCCTCGCGCGCCCAGAGCCGCGCCGCCGCGCCGCCCGCCGCGAGCAATTGCGCGAGCGCAGTGCCCCAGGCACCGCCGCCGACCACGCCGAAATCGGCATAGGACGTCATGCCTTCACGCGTCATGCTTTGACTCCGGCTCCGCGCACCGCTTCGGCGGCGGGATCGAGCGGCCAGCGCGGGCGCGCGGGCATGTCGAGGGGGTCGGTGAGCCCGGCGGCGAAGCGCTCGGCGCCCGCCCAGGCGATCATCGCGCCATTGTCGGTGCACAGCCACAAGGGCGGCGCTACGAAGGGCTTGCCGTGACTGACGGCGAGAGCGGTGAGCGCGGTGCGGATCGCGCCGTTCGCCGCGACCCCGCCCGCGACGACGAAGGCGGTCGCTTCGGGGCAGGCGGCGAGCGCGATGCGGCTGCGGTCGACGAGACAGTCGACCACCGCCTGCTGGAACGACGCGGCGAGGTCGGCGGTGCTGTGCGCGCCCGCCGCCGCCGCGCGTGCGACCGCGCTCTTGAGCCCGGCGAAGGAGAAATGCGGCTCGGCGCTGCCGACGAGCGGGCGGGGAAGTGGCACCGCCCCGGGGTCACCGCCCTGCGCGACGCGTTCGACCGCTGGACCGCCGGGATAACCGAGCCCGAGCAATTTCGCGGTCTTGTCGAAGGCTTCGCCCGCGGCATCGTCGATCGTCGTCGCGAGACGGCGATAGGCGCCGACGCCCTTGACGAGCAGCAGTTGGCAATGGCCGCCCGAGACGAGCAGCAGCAGATAGGGGAATCGCAGGTCGGGATCGGCGAGGCGCGGGCTCAGCGCATGACCCTCGAGATGGTTGACCGCGATCAGCGGCTTGCCCGCGGCATGCGCCAGCGCTTTGCCGGTGACCAGCCCGACCATCACGCCGCCGATCAGCCCGGGACCGGCGGTCGCGGCGATCGCATCGACGTCGGCGAGCGTCTTTCCCGCATCGGCGAGCACGCGTTCGACGATCGGAGCGAGCCGGTCGACATGCGCGCGCGCCGCGATCTCGGGCACGACCCCGCCATAGGGCGCATGATCGGCCTCCTGCCCGGCGACGCGGTGCGCGAGGATGCGCCTTTCGCTGTCGACGAGCGCCGCCGCGGTTTCGTCGCAGCTCGATTCGAGGCCGAGGATCAGAGACATATTGTTGCGCGCTTCCTTAGGCGCGTGAGGCTTGCGTTGGAAGGGGTTCACGCGGAGGCGCGGAGACGCGGAGATTTTGGGTTCGATACGGCGCGAGAATGATGCGCGCAGAGGCGCAGAGGACGCAGAGAAGAAAAAGAAAATGGGCGGCGAAGCCGCCAATCCTCTTCTCTGCGTCTCCGCGTCTCCGCGTGAACAAAAATCTCTGCGCCCTCTGCGCCTCTGCGCGAATCCCCCTTCTTCCCTTTCGCAGCCCGAAGCCCTAGCAGCGGCGCATGGCTTCGATCCCGCTTCCGACCCCCGTCAACCCGCTGCGCCTCGGCACGCGCGCCTCGCCGCTGGCGCGCGCGCAGGCCGATATGGCGGCGGCGGCGCTCGTCCGCGCGCATGGACTCGACCCCGCGGCGCTCGAAATCGTGCCGATGACCGCGACCGGCGACCGCATCCAGGACCGCGCGCTCGCCGAGGTCGGCGGCAAGGCGCTGTGGACGCGCGAGCTCGACGCCGCGCTCGACGCGGGGACGATCGATATCGCGGTGCACAGTTTGAAGGATGTCGAGACCTTGCGCGATGCGCGCTTCTTCCTCGGCGCGATGCTCGAACGCGCCGACCCGCGCGACCGGCTGGTGGTGCGCGAGGGGATCGTCGCGGCGACGATCGACGCGCTGCCGACGGGCGCAAGGCTGGGGACGAGCAGCCCGCGGCGCGCGGCGCAGGTGCAAAGGCTGCGCGGGGATATCGAGACGCGGCTGCTGCGCGGCAATGTCCAGACGCGGCTCGCCAAGCTGGCGGCGGGCGAGGTCGATGCGACTTTGCTTGCGGCAGCGGGGCTCGACCGGCTGGGCATGCACGAAATCGGTGTGGTGCAGGATGCAGCGATGCTGCTGCCCGCGGCGTCGCAGGGGGCGATCGGGATCGAATGCCGCAGCGACGATGCGGCGACGCGCGGCCTGCTCGCGGCGGTCGACCATGGCCCGACGCACCGCGCGGTCGCGGCCGAGCGCGCCTTGCTTGCGGCGCTCGGCGGCGATTGCCGCTCGCCGGTCGCGGCGCATGCTCATTATCTGGCCGACGGCAGACTGCGCGTCGATGCCGAGCTCTTCTCGGAGGATGGGCGCGAGCATGTCGCGGGCTGGGCGATGGTCGAGGGGGGCGACGCGCCCGAAAAGCTCGCCGCGCGCCTGCTCGCCGAGGCGCCCGCGGCGGTGCGGCGGCTCTTCGCGGCATGACGCCAAGCTGCCCGGTCCTCGTCACGCGCGCCGAACCGGGCAATGCGGTGACAGTGGCGCGGGCGCGGGATCTGGGGCTCGATGCCCGGGCGATGCCGCTGTTCGCGGCGCATGCGCTCGACTGGCAAGCCCCTGATCCGGGCGATTTCGATGCCTTGCTGCTGACCAGCGCACAGGCCCTGCACCTGGCCGGGCGCGAATTGGGCAGGCTCGCGGCGCTTCCCGCGTATGCGGTCGGCGCGGCGACCGCTGAGGCGGCCGCGGAGGCCGGATTGACCGTGGCGATGACGGGTCCAGGCGATGCCCAATCGCTGATCGACGCCATGGTGTCAGCAAAAAAAACGCCAAATATATTATGGCTTTGCGGGCGCGAGCAGACGGCGTTCGATCCGCGTGGGGCCAGGCTGGTGCCGCTGCCCGTCTATGCCGTCGATCCCATCGACCCACCAGCCGATTGGGAAGTGCTGACCACCGCCCCGGCGATCCTCCTCGCCCATTCGGCGCGCGGCGCAGCGCGGATCGCGGCGCTGGTGGGGGGACGGCGCGGCCATCTGTCGCTCGTCGCGATCAGCCCGGCGGCCGCGGCCGCGGCGGGCGAGGGCTGGGCCGCTGTTACCGTTACGGAGCGCCCCGACGACGCGGCGATGGTGACAGCGGCGCATGCTTTGTGCCAAAAGGTGCAAAAATAAGGTCGTTCGAAAGAGGTATATGGCAATCGAAAGCAGCGACAACCCCGTGCCTCTGGGTACGGAGGGTGCGGGCAAAAGGCCATCTTTCCGTAGCTTGGCGATCGCGGCGCTGCTGTTGCTGCTGATCGGCGTCGTCGGTGGCGGCTGGGCGATGAATCGCTTTCTGGCCGCGGGCGATACCGCGCCGGTGACCAAAGTGATCGACACCGCGACGCCTGGCGGGACGCTGACGGTGGCGGGCGCGGGCGAGGCGCCGGCGGCGGTCGGCACGGCGCCGCAGCCGCTCGTCGCGCTCCCCGCCGACGGCTCGACATTGCCCGCGCGCGTCGCCGAGCTCGAACAGCGCCTGTCGCGCATCACGCTCGAGGCCGCCTCGGCGTCGGGCAATGCCTCGCGCGCCGAAGGGCTGCTCGTCGCCTTCGCGGTGCGCCGCGCGCTCGATCGCGGGCTGTCCTTGGGCTATCTCGACGCGCAGCTGCGGCTGCGCTTCGGCGACGACCAGCCCAATGCGGTCAAGACGATCATCGAGACCTCGCGCGACCCGATCACGCTCGAACAATTGCGCGCCGAGCTCGACGCGATCGCGCCCGAGCTCGTCGGGCGCAGCGGCGACGATGCGAGCCTGTGGACCGGGATCCGCCGCGAACTCGGCGAGCTGTTCGTGGTGCGCGCCGCGGGCAGCCAGTCGCCGCGCGCGATCGAACGGCTCGACCGCGCGCGCCGCTATCTCGCGGGCGGCATGGCCGACCAGGCGATCGCCGAGGTCGAGGCGATGCCCGGCGCCGCGGCGGCCAATGAATGGCTGATCGACGCACGCCGCTATCACGAGGCGCGCCGCGCGCTTGACCTGATCGAGACCGCGGCGATATTGGAGCCGCGCGGTGGCCAGCCCGCCGCGACGGCCGGAAAAGCTCCGGTAGCGACCACCCCCTAGCGCGCGCTCCGGTCCGGGGCGCTCGCGAACAGAGAAAGCCCCGTCCCATGGCCCTCGCCGATCCGCAGCGCGTCGTCGCGCTCGACCCGCTCGATCCCCTGATGCTCGACGCCCAGCTGAGCGAGGAGGAGCGGATGATCCGCGATGCCGCGCGTGCCTATGCCGAAGGCGAGCTGCTGCCGCGCGTGACCTCGGCCTTTCTCGAAGAGCGCTTCGACCGCGAGATCATGTCCGAAATGGGCGCGCTCGGCCTGCTCGGCGCGACGGTCGACCCCGAATATGGCGGCGCGGGTTTGAGCTATGTCAGCTACGGGCTGATCGCGCGCGAGGTCGAGCGCATCGATTCGGGCTATCGCTCGGCCTGCTCGGTGCAGAGCAGCCTCGTGATCCACCCGATCAACGCCTATGGCAGCGAGGAGCAGAAGCGCAAATATCTGCCCGGGCTGATTTCGGGCGAGCTGGTCGGCTGTTTCGGGCTGACCGAGCCCGACGCGGGCAGCGACCCCGGCGGCATGCGCACCCGCGCCGAAAAGGTCGCGGGCGGTTACCGCCTCAAGGGCGCGAAGATGTGGATCACCAATTCGCCGATCGCCGACGTCTTCGTCGTGTGGGCGAAGTCCGACGCGCATGACGGCGCGATCCGCGGTTTCATACTCGAAAAGGGCATGAAAGGCCTGTCGGCGCCGAAGATCGAGGGCAAGGTGAGCTTGCGTGCCTCGATCACCGGCGAGATCGTGATGGACGGGGTCGAGGTCGGCGAGGATGCGCTGCTGCCGCATGTGTCGGGGCTGAAGGGGCCTTTCGGCTGCCTCAACCGCGCGCGCTACGGCATCGGCTGGGGCGCGATGGGCGCGGCCGAATTCTGCTACGAGGCGGCGCGCAATTATACTGGCGAGCGCAAGCAGTTCGGGCGGCCGCTCGCCGCGAACCAGATCGTCCAGCTCAAGCTCGCCAATATGCTCACCGAAATCGCGCTGGGGCTGCAGACGGCCCTTCGGGTAGGCCGGCTGATCGACGAGGGCCATGTCGCCCCCGACATGATCAGCCTCCTGAAACGCAACAATTGCGGCAAGGCGCTCGATATCGCCCGCGTCGCGCGCGACATGCACGGCGGCAACGGCATTTCGGCCGACTATCATGTCATCCGCCACGCGGTGAACCTCGAGACGGTGAACACCTATGAGGGCACGCACGACGTCCATGCGCTGATCCTCGGCCGTGCGATCACGGGCATCAGTGCCTTTGCCTAAACCTCTGGCGGGCATCCGCGTCGTCGAACTGGCGCGGGTGCTCGCGGGGCCGTGGTGCGGGCAATTGCTCGCCGACCTGGGCGCCGAGGTGGTCAAGGTCGAGCGGCCCGGCGTCGGCGACGACACGCGCAGCTGGGGGCCACCCTTCATCGCGGGCGCCGAGGGTGAGAATCTGGGCGCGGCCTATTATCACAGCACCAACCGCGGCAAGTCCGGGGTGGCGATCGATATCGCGACCGTGGAGGGGCAGGCCGCGGTCCGCGCGCTGCTCGCCGACGCCGATGTCGTCATCGAAAATTACAAGCTCGGCGGGCTCGCCAAATATGGGCTCGACCCCGCGACGCTCTGCGCCGACTTTCCCCAGTTGATCGTCTGTTCGATCACCGGCTTCGGCCAGACCGGGCCCTATGCGCACCGCGCGGGCTATGATTTCATCATCCAGGCGATGGGCGGCGCGATGTCGCTGACCGGCGAGCCCGACGGCGCGCCGCAAAAGGCGGGGATCGCCTATGCCGATATCTTCACCGGCATGTATTCGGCGGTCGCGATCCTCGCCGCGCTGCGGCGTCGTGACGTCACCGGGGCGGGCGCGCATATCGACATGGCCTTGCTCGATTGCCAGGTCGGCGTGCTTGCCAACCAGGCGGCCAATTATCTTGCGAGCGGCGTGCCGCCGAAGCGCATGGGCAATGGCCATGCCAATGTCGTGCCCTATCAGGCCTTCGCCACCGCCGACGGCCAGCTGGTGATCGCGGTCGGCAACGACGGACAGTTTCGCAAGCTGTGCGCAGTGCTGGGCGAACCCGGCTGGGCCGACGATCCGCGCTTCGGCACCAATGCGGCGCGGCTCGCGAATCGCGCGGAACTGATCCCGCTGCTCGCGGCGAAGATCGCCGCGTGGGAGGCGCAGCCGTTGTCGCTGGCGCTCGAGGCCGAGGATGTGCCCGCGGGGCCGATCAACGACCTTGCCGGGGTGTTCGCCGACCCGCAGGTGATCGCGCGCAGCATGCGCTTCCGCCCCGAAGGCGCCTTCATCGACGGGCTGGCGAGCCCGATCGTCATCGACGGCGAACGCATGGTGGCGCCGGGCGGAGCGCCGGTGTTGGGGGGCTGATTTCGGGTTCGCCACGACATTTATAGCATGACGAGATTGGGAGAGCAGCTCTCCACCCCAAAACCGCCATTCGCGGCCAAGTATAAAGAAAAAGGGGCACCGCAGCGGGCGCCCATCTCCCCCTTTTTTTGGAGTGATAGCTGCGGTCAGAATTTGACCGTGCCGGTGACGAAGACCTGGCGCGGATTGCCGTAGAAGGCGGTCAGCGTGCCTTCGCGGCCGAGCGCCGAGGTCGGCAGACCATTGGCGCCGATGACCGGCACGCCGGTGACCGGATTGACGTTGATGAAGGTATAGCCCGACGTCTTGTAATGCTTGTTCGTCAGATTCTTGCCGAACAGGCCGAGGCTCCAGCGGCCCTCGGGCGCGGTGTAGACGAGGCTGGCGTCCCACAGCGCGAAGCCCTTCTGGTCGATATAGGGGTTGGGGATTTCGAACTGGTTGGTCTTGCTGCGGTACGACAGCGTCGTGCCGAAGCTGAGGTCGCCGTCGCCGATCGGGGTGGCGTAGGCGAGCGTGCCGCTCGCGGTCCATTTCGGCGTGTTCTGCACCTTGCGGAAATCGGCGACATCGGTGGGCGCGCCGCCGATGTTGGAGACGAATCGCTTGTATTGCGCGTCGATGTAACCGAGCGCGGTCGACAACGTCAGCCGGTCGCCTGATGCTGCGAGATCCTCGCCGAGCCGCGCGCGTCCTTCGAATTCGAGGCCCTTGAAGGTCGCCTTGCCGGCGTTCGACACGATGCCGCAGAAGCTGGGGAGGCCGCCGACGGTGCAGGCGACCGAGCCGGGGATCTGGACGTCGGTATAATCGGCATAGAAGCCGGCGAGTGCGACGTTGACCGCGCCGTCGAACAGGCTGCCCTTATACCCCAGTTCATAGCTTTCGACCTGTTCGGGACGGAAGCTGAGGAAGGCGGCGATCTCGGCATCGCTGCGGACGCCGTTGCCGTCGAGGTCGGGCGCGTTGGCGCCGACGCCGCGCGGGTCGAAGCCGCCGCCCTTGAAGCCCTGCGAATAGCTGGCGTAAATCGTGTGGTCGGGGGTCGGCTTGAAGGTCAGCGATGCGCGCGGGGTGAATTTGTTGAACTTGCGGCTGCCTTCGAAATCGGTGCCGGGGGCGCCGAAGGGCACACCCGCGCCGCCGAACACCGGCGACCCGCCGCCAAGATAATTCTGGCGCAGGATCGACGCCTCGCGCTTGTCCCAGGTGTAGCGGCCGCCGACCGACAGGCTGAGCTGGTCGGTGAAATCATAGGTCGCGTCGCCGAACACCGCGAGGGTCGTGGTGTCGACATCCGCCTCGGTAAAGGCGGTCAGGCCAGCGAGATTGTTGAAGATGCGCACGTCGAACAAAGTGTCGGCGGTCGCGTCGAGATAATAGAAGCCGAGCAGGCCCTTCAGCCGGTCGCCCTCGTAGAGCAGCTGGAATTCCTGGCTGATCTGTTCGTTGAAATAAAAGCCGGGGACATCGACGTCGACGGCGGGTAGCGCGTCGAAATCGATCGGGGTCGCCGACTTGTCCTTGCGCCAGGCGCTGATCGAGCGCAGCGTCACCGCGTCGCTGAGGTCGACGGTGACGTTCATCGCGAGGCCATAGGCTTCGATCTCCTGCTTCGGATCGACGAGGGCGCCGCGGCTGTCATAGACGCTGTCGAGGACGGGCGCGCCCGAAAGTAGCCCGGGAATCAGGCGGTGGCCGCCGCGCGGATCGCTCTTGTCCTTGCTGTAATCGCCCGAGATGCGGATCAGCACCGGCTCGCCATAACCGCCGAGCTCGACGGTGCCGCGCGCCGCCCAGACGTCCTTGTTGTAATTTTCGAGGCCGGTGGTGAGATTGTCGCCAAAACCGCCGCGCGACAGCCGCGCGACCGAGCCGCCGACGCGGAGCAGGTCGCCGATCGGCGCGCTCGCGCTGACGATCAGATCGGCCTGGTCATAGGTGCCGTAGCTGCCCTTGATCTTGAGCGAGAAATCCTGCGGCAGTTGCTTCGTCACATATTTGACCGCGCCGCCGATGGTGTTGCGGCCATAGAGCGTGCCCTGCGGCCCGCGCAGGATTTCGATGCGTTCGACGTCATAGATGTCGAGCACCGCGGCCTGCGGGCGGTTGAGATAGACGTCGTCGAGATAGAGGCCGACGCCCTGTTCGAAACCCGACACCGGATCCTGCTGGCCGACGCCGCGGATGAAGGCGGTCAGCGTCGAGTTCGAACCGCGCGACACTTCGAGCGTGGTGTTCGGGGTGGTCTGGCCGATTTCGGTGATGTCGATCGCGCCGGCCTTTTCGAGCGCTTCGCCCGAATAGGCGGTGACCGCGATCGGCACGTCGATCAGCCGCTCGTCGCGGCGGCGCGCGGTGACGACGATCTCGTCGCCGTCGTCGGTGCCCGCACCTTCCTCCTGCGCGAAGGCGGCGGGGGTGAAGGCGAGCAGCGACAGCGCGCTCGTGGCAAGGCAGGCGGCGCGCGAGGCGCGGGCGGTGTGGCGCATGATGTCTCTCCCAGTCGCGGCGGCCAATCGCCACCTCTCGATTTTCTTGGGCCTGGTCTTGCCAAGCCGCGCCTCACCCAATAATGAAACATGAACCAAGTTTCAACTTGGAAAATTTATCGGCTGTCTTTTGACGGCGGGTGATGCGAAAATGCCACGCTGGCCGCGCCGTTCGAGCGACGGAACGGACGGCGCGGGGGAGGACGGAAAGCAGATGATGGACCAGCCGCGAGTTTCCGCGCCCGGCAAGGGTGGCGAGGCGGGCAATCCCGACAAGGTGCCGCGGACCGAGCGGGGACGGCGGACGCTGCGCAAGCTGCTCGATGCGGCGGCGGTCGAGTTCGGCGAACGCGGTTTCCACGAAGCATCGATCAGCGCGATCACGCGCCGCGCCGGGACCGCGCTCGGCAGTTTCTACACCTATTTCGATTCGAAGGACGAAATCTTTCAGGCGCTCGTCCGCTATATGAGCGAGCAACTGCGCGACCATGTGACGCCGCTCGTCCAGGCCGCGCCCGACGGGATCGCCGCCGAACGCATCGGGCTTGAATCCTTTCTCGGCTTCGTGCGCGAGCATAAGGAAATATACCGGATCATCGACGAGGCCGAATTCGTCGACTACGCCAGCTATCGCCGCCACTATGAAACCACCGTGGCGCGCGTCCGCCAGCGCCTGGAAGCGGGGGCCGCGCGCGGCGAGCTCCGCGCCGACGTCGGCGAAATCCACGCCTGGGCGATCGGCGGGATGAACGTGTTCCTCGGCATGCGCTATGGCCTGTGGGACGAGGGCGCCGACATTGCGGAAATCGCACGCGTCGCGAACGATCTGTTGGCGAACGGGCTGGCGCGGAAGGATTGATATCGTCGCCCTCGCGGGGGCGACGGCCTATCGTGCAATCAAAAAGATCGCATGTTCGGCGCGCCAGCTCGCGGCGGCGTCGCTCGTCGGCTTGTCGCCCGACAGATACCAGGCCGCCTCGACCGCGATGCCCTTGGCGCCGATCAGGTCGCGAAAGTCGCTGACCGTCACATGGTGGATGTTCGGCGTCTCGTACCAGGCGACGGGCAGCAACCGCGTCACCGGCATGCGCCCGGTCCACAGCAAGGCCAGGCGCACGCGCCAATGCGCGAAATTGGGGAAGCTGACGAAGGCGCGCGGTGCGATGCGCAGCAGCTCGTCGACGACCAGGTCGGGGCGCTCGGTCGTCTGCAGCGTCTGCGAGAGGATCGCATAGTCGAAGGCGTCCTCGGGATAGTCGGCGAGGTCGCGGTTCGCGTCGCCCTGCACCACCGACTGGCCGCGCGCGATCGCCGCGGTGACGTTCGCGGGGTCGATCTCGAGCCCGCGCGCGTCGACGCCCTTGGCGCGCAGTGCTTCCATCAGCTCGCCGTCGCCGCAGCCGACGTCGAGCACGCGCGCCGATGACGGCACGGCGTCGGCGATGATCGCGAGGTCGGGGCGCAGCGCCATCAGAAGCCGCTCCCCAGCGCGCCCGCGACGAGCCGGTCGAGCGCAGGCACGTCGAGCAGGAACGAGTCATGCCCATAGGGCGCCGACAGCTCGACGAAGCTCGCGGCGGCGCCGACGCTCTGCAGCGCCTGGACGATGCGGCGCGATTCGGCGGTGGGATAGAGCCAGTCGGTGTCGAAGCTGACGAGGGTGAAGCGCACGTCCTTCGCCTTGGCGAACGCGCCTGCGAGGCGGCCGTCATAGGGATCGGCGAGGTCGAAATAGTCCATCGCGCGGGTGATGTAGAGATAGGCGTTGGCGTCGAAACGGTCGGTGAAGGCCAGCCCTTGGTGCCGGAGATAGGATTCGATCTGGAAATCGGCGTCGAAGCCGAAGCTCTTGATGTCGCGCGCCTGCAGCCGGCGGCCGAATTTCTCGGTGAGGCCGGCTTCGGAGAGATAGGTGATGTGCGCCGCCATGCGCGCGACCGCGAGGCCCTTGGTGGGCGCGCGCGCGCTGCCATAATATTGGCCGTCCTGCCAGTCGGGGTCGGCCATGATCGCCTGGCGCCCGACCTCGTGGAACGCGATATTCTGCGCCGAATGGCGCGCCGCGCTGGCGATCACCAGCGCCGAGCCCAGCCGTTCGGGATAATGCGCCGCCCAGGCGAGCGCCTGCATCCCGCCCATTGATCCGCCGACCACCGCGTGCAGCCGCGCGATGCCGAGATGATCGAGCAGCATCGCCTGCGCGCGCACCATGTCGCCGACGGTGATCACCGGGAAGGCCATGCCGAGCGGCGCGCCGGTGACCGCGTCGGGGGTCGCGGGGCCGCTCGATCCCATGCAGCTGCCGAGCACATTGGCGCAGATGATATGGAAGCGGTCGGTGTCGATCGGCTTGCCGGGGCCAACCATGCGCGCCCACCAGCCGGGCTTGCCCGTCGCGGGATGGTCGCTCGCGACATATTGGTCGCCGGTCAGCGCGTGGCAGAGCAGGACCGCGTTCGACTTGTCGGCGTCGAGCGCGCCATAGCTTTGCCAGGCGATCGTCACCGACGGCAGCGACTGGCCGCTGTCGAGCGGCAGCGGCGTCGGAATCGTCACGCTCTGGTGGATAATCTGATGGAGCGCGCTCGCCATGATGCGCGCGGGGCTAAGCGGCGCTGTGCGGGCTGTCAACGTGGGTGATATCGGAGGTTCACGCGGAGACGCGGAGACGCGGAGGGTTTCGGGACGCTGGCTTTGGTGGAGAAGAGTTTCGCGCAGAGGCGCAGGGGACGCAGAGATTGGGAATGAATAGGCGGCAAAGCCGCCAATATCCTTCTCCGCGCCTCCGCGTCTCCGCGTGAACCTTTTTCTCTGCGATCTCTGCGTCTCTGCGCGCAAAATCAACAACTGGACTCGCACGCCGCAGCCGCTAAACGCCGCGGCATGACCGACACGACCCCGACCCTCACGCCCAAGCCGTGGATCAGCGGCATCGCTCCCTATGTTCCCGGCAAATCGGCGGGCGCCGACGGCCAGCCGCTGATCAAATTGAGTGCGAATGAAAATCCGCTCGGTACCGGGGAAAAGGCGCGCGCGGCGTTCGCCGAGGCGCAGGGCGCGGCCGATGCGCTGTCGCGCTACCCCGATCCCGGCGCGAACGCGCTGCGGGAGACGATCGCGGCGAAGTTCGGACTCGATCCGGCGCGGGTGATCTGCGGCAACGGGTCGGACGAACTGCTCCACCTCGCCGCGGGCACCTATGCCGGCGCGGGCGACGAGATCCTCTATGTGCGCTACGGCTTCGCGGTCTACGAAATCGCGGCGCGGCGTGTCGGCGCGGTGCCGGTCGAGGCCGACGACAAGGATTATGCGACCGACGTCGATGCGCTGCTCGCGGCGGTGACGACGCGCACGCGCGTCGTCTATCTCGCCAATCCGAACAACCCGACGGGCACGCTCGCGACGCGCGAGGAAGTCGCGCGGCTCTACGCCGGGCTGCCCAGGGATGTGCTGTTCGTGATCGATCAGGCCTATTCGGAATATCTGTCCGAGGCCGAGGACGACGGCGGGCTCGAACTCGCGAAGACCCAGCCGAACGTCTTCGTCACGCGCACCTTCTCGAAGATCCACGGCCTCGCCGCCGAACGGATCGGCTGGGGCTATGCCAGTGCCGAGGTAATTTCGGCGCTGCACCGCATCCGCCTGCCGTTCAACGTCACCCGCGCAGGGCAGGCGGCGGCGGTCGCGGCGCTCGGCGACGAAGCGTTCGTGGCGAACAGCCGCGCGCACAATGCCGAATGGCGCGCCTGGCTGGCGGGCGAGATCGAGAGCCTCGGTAACCACGGCCTGCGCGTTGTGCCGTCGGCGTGCAATTTCCTGCTCGTCCTGTTCGAAGGCGCGGTGAGCGCCGAGACCGTCTACAACCGGCTGATGGACGCGGGCTATATCGTTCGCTGGTTGCCGGGGCAGGGCCTTCCCAATGCGCTGCGCATGACGATCGGCACCGCGGACGAGACGCGCGGGCTCGCGGCGGCGATCCGGGCTGCGGTCGAAGGCTGATGCCAGTGACGGCAGGCGTCGAGAAGGTCGCGATTATCGGGCTGGGGCTGATCGGCTCGTCGATCGCGCGCGCGATCGCCGAGCGATTGCCGGATGTGACGGTGGCGGGGCATGACGCCAGCGCCGACGTGCGGGGCGAAGCGCGTGCGCTGGGGCTGGGCAATGCGATCGTCGACGATCCTGCCGAAGCCGTCGCCGACGCCGATCTGGTGATATTGGCGGTGCCCGTCGGGCGCATGGCCGATGCGGCGGCGGCGATCGCGCCGGGGCTGAAGGCCGAAGCGATCATTTCGGACGTCGGATCGTCGAAGACGAGCGTCGCCGAGGCGCTGGCGAAGGCGCTGCCCGATCATGCCGTCATTCCGGCGCATCCGGTAGCGGGAACCGAGAACAGCGGGCCGGCCGCCGGTTTCGCGAGCCTGTTCGACGGGCGCTGGTGCATCGTTACGCCGGGTGCGGGGGCGCCCGAAGATGCGGTGGCCGCCCTCACCGCATTCTGGGAGGCGCTGGGCGCGCGGGTCGACGTCATGGACGCCGCGCATCACGATATGGTGCTCGCGGTGACGAGCCATTTGCCGCACCTTATTGCTTATACGATCGTCGGCACCGCGAGTGAATTGGAGGAGGTCACCGAGAGCGAGGTGATCAAATATTCGGCGGGCGGCTTCCGCGACTTCACCCGCATCGCGGCGAGCGACCCGGTGATGTGGCGCGACGTGTTCCTCGCGAACAAGGATGCGGTGCTCGCGACGCTGCAGCGCTTCAACGAAGATCTGACCGCGCTGCAACAGGCGATCCGCCGCGGCGACGGGGCGAAGCTCGAGGACTGGTTCACCCGCACGCGGGCGATAAGGCGGTCGATCATCGAGCAGGGGCAGGACGATGCCGCGCCCGATTTCGGGCGGAAACATTAGGTCCGACACCCAACCGTTCACGAATTCAGGGGGCTTTATAGCCTTCCAGCAACGCCTCGGGCGGGTTCAGCGCGTTGATCGCGCGCCAGACGCGCTCCTCGGCTTCCTCGCGCGGCAGGCCCGCGGGGATCGTCTCGCCGATCCTGTAGGTGATCGTGCCCGGCCATTTGACCCAGCGGCGCGGCGGATAAGCGTGGCCGCTGTTCACCGCGACGGGGATCACGTCGATGCCGAGCAGGCGGTACATGCCCGCGAAACCGGGGCGCAGCGGCGGCGCCTCGCCGTGCGGGACGCGGGTGCCCTCGGCGAACAGCACCAGCGGGCGCCCCGCGGCGAGCGCGGCCTTGGCGGCACCCAGCATCGCGCGCATCGCCTTGCCGCCGCCGTCGCGATCGACGGGGATCAGGCCGTAAAATTGCGCCGCCTTGCCCCAGACGGGGATCGAGAATAATTCTTCCTTGGCGAAGACCGCGGGGTGTTTGAACAGCCCGGGCTGCTCGATCGTCTCGAACGCGCCTTCGTGCTTGAAGACATAGAGCACGGGGATGTCGGGCATTTCGCCCTCGACCACGATCCGGTGGCCGAGCACGAAACGGGCGAAGAGGCGGTGCCCCTTGGCCCAGACGCGCACGAACCAGATCGTCGCCTTGTGCGAGATCGGCAGCGAGATCACCGCGCCGATCGAGCTGAAGCTGCTGATCAGGAAGAAGAGCAGCCAGAACAGGATCGAGCGGACAAGGGCGATGGTGTAGCGCATCAGAGCCCCAGCAGGCCGCCCGCCAGCCCCGCCAGATATTTATGATATTCGCGAAACAGCGTCGCGAAGCTCGGTTCGCTGTGCACCGCGTCGGGGACGATCGTCACTTCGTTTCCGACCGCGCGCGCGAGCTCATATTCGGCGCGGCGCATGTGCCAGTCGGTGGTGATCAGCCGCACGCTCTTGTAGTTGCGCCGCGCAACCCAGGTCGCGACCTCGGTCGCGTTCGAGCGCGTATCCTCGGCCTCGAAGCCCAGCGCGATGCAGCAATCGAACAATTCCTCGGGGCGCTTGTACTCGGCCGCGAGCTCGCGCGGCTTCACCTCGCGCGCGACGCCGCTGATCAGGAGGCGCTTGGCATCGCCGGCTTCGAGCCGTTCGAGCGCGCGGTCGATGCGGCCGGGACCGCCGGTGAGCACGACGATCGCGTCGGTCTTTTGCGCGCCCGCCGGCAACGGCGGCAGCAGCGCGAACCAGGCGAAGCCGAGCACCCAGGCCAGGAAGAGGAGGGAGAGCAGGCGCTTGATCATAAAATCTTCTTGAGCGCGGAGAGCAGGGTCAACCGCGCGGTCAGGGCTGCGAGCGCGATAGCCAATAGCGGCAGCGCCAGCAAGAGCGCCCAGCCCATGGGGCCGAGCGAGGCGGTCGCGGCGAGCCCCGAGGTCACCCCCGACCATTGCCAGCCGATCAGCAACATGATCGCCGCGGCGACGACGGTGCCGAGCGCGATGCCGTAAGCGGTGTCGATCGCGATGCGGCGCTGGAACAGCCGCGTGATCTGGCGGTCGGTCGCGCCGATCAGATGGAGCATCTCGATTGTCGCATAATGGGTGCCGAGCGCGGCGCGCGCGGTCATGATCACCACCGCGCCGCTGGCGAGCGTCATCAGGAGGACGAGGCCCGCGGCGACCCAGGCGAGGCTGCGGATCAGCCGCGCGACGGGTCCTAGCCATTCGGCGTGCGGGATGACGCGCGCGCCGGGAGCGGCCTCGGCGACGAGCGCGCGGAGCTGCGCCAGCTGGCCCGCGCGGTCGCCGCCGACGAAATCGACGTCGACGAGCGCGGGGAGGGGCAGCGAGCGGAGCACCGGGTCGTCGCCGCCCGCGCTGCCGAGCCACTGGCCGAGCGTCGCGAGCAATTCCTCCTGTCCGACCTGGCGCGCGTCGCGGACGAAGGGCGCGGCGCTGGCGCGGCGGCGGAGGTCGGCGGCCTGCTCGGCGCGCGTCACCGGATTGGCGGTGACGATCTGCACCGTCACCCGCCCGGCGATGGCATCGCCGATATTGTTCGCGGCGCGCGCGAGGCCCACGCCCGCGGCGGCGGCGAGCAGGGTGAGCATCATCAGGATCGCGATGACCCACGGCGTCGGCCCCGACAGGCGGCGGTCGGGCAGCAGGCGGCGGTGCTGGACGGGGACGCGCGGGATGATCATGACACCAAGCCCAGCCTAGACCCGGTTCGCCGGCGGATAGCGCAGCGCGCCGGTGGGATCGGCGAGGCGGCCCTTTTCGAGCCGCATCATCTGCGCATTGTCGATGCGGCTGATCAGGTGGATGTCGTGCGTCGCGACCACGACGGTGGTGCCGAGCCGGTTGAGCGCCTCGAACAGCCCCAGCAGCCGCATCGCCATTTCGGGGTCGACGTTGCCCGTCGGTTCGTCTGCGACGAGCAGTTGCGGGCGCGCGATCACCGCGCGCGCGATCGCGACGCGCTGTTGCTCGCCGCCCGACAGCGTCGGGGGAAAGGCATGCGCGCGCTCGGCCAGCCCGATCCAGCTCAGCATCTCGCCGACCGGACCCGACAGATCCTCCTCACTCACCCCCGCGATGCGCAGCGGCAGCGCGATATTATCGCGCGCGCTCAAATGCGGGATCAGGCGGAAATCCTGGAACACCACGCCGATGCGGCGACGAAAGCCGGGCAGGCGGTGGCGCGGCATATGCACCAGATCCTCGCCGAACAGCCGCACCAGCCCGCGGCTGGGGCGCTGGGCGAGATAGAGCATCTTGAGCAGCGAGGTCTTGCCCGCACCCGACGGGCCGGTGAGGAAATAGAAGCTGCCGGGCTGCAAATTGAAGCTGATGTCGGCGAGCACCTCGGCGTCGGGGCCGTAGCGCAGCCCGACCCGGTCGAACTCGACCATCGCCCCGCCGGTGCGGCCCGGACCGGCCTCGGTCATGGCGTCACACCGGGGCGGCACCCGCGTTCCGCGCTTGGCAAGGATGCAGCGTCGACGCCCATAGGCCGCCTGTTACATGGCTTTCCCACAAGGACAAGCGCCGAGTAGGGCACGCCAAGCGACGCGGCGCTTGCATGCCGCGAATCGGCGTGTTTAGAGGGATTCATGATCCTCGCCTGTCCAGCCTGCCATACGCGCTACGTCGTTCCCGATACGGCGATCGGCGCCAACGGCCGCACGGTGCGCTGCGCCAATTGCCGCCACAGCTGGTTCCAGGAGCCCGCGAGCGGCGCGGCGCCGCCGGTTGCCGCACCAGTACCCGCTCCCGCGCCGGTCGAACAGCCCGTGGCGGCCGCTCCTGAAGTCCGGGCATCCGCGTCGCCGGTCGAAGCACCGGCCCCGCGCGAAGCCGCCGAAACGCCGCCCGCCGCCGCCTTTGCCGCGCCGCCGGTCGAGCGACAAGTGACGGTCACCGACAGCGAGGCGCCGCTGCCCTTCCGCCGCCCACGACGCAACCCGGCGAAGCGCTGGACGCTGATCGCGGGGGGCGCCGCCGCGCTGATGATCGCGGCGACTGCGGGTCTCTACTGGTTCGGGCTGCCCGGCTGGGCGCAGGGGCTGGGCATTCCGGGGATGAGCGACGAACCCGATCTGGTGATCGAGCTGCCGCCGAACCAGGATCATCGCGAGCTCGCCGACGGCACCATCTATTTCGCCGCATCGGGGGTGATCATCAACCCGACCGACCGCGAACAGCGCGTCCCGCCGATCCTCGCCGAGCTGCGCGATGCGCAGGGGACGATCGTCTATAGCTGGACGATCAAGCCGCCGGTGCGGATGCTGCCGCCCAACGAGAAGGTCAATTTCAGCGAGGCCAAGCTCGACATCCCGCGCCGTGCGACGCAGCTGACGGTGAGCTGGGCGCTACCGAAGGGCTGACCAGGCTCAGGGCTACGGTCATAATTCAATGGTTTGACGTGACGCCACGGCGTCACAGCAACAGCGCCGCCCCGAGCGACAGCAGGAAGCTCGTCAGCGTCGCGACGATGATCGGCGCAAAGCTGCGCCAGCCCTGGTCGAGCAGCAGGTGCAGCCGCGCCTTCATCGCAGTCGCGACGATCGCGAGCAGCAGCAGCGCCTGCGCGGCGGTCGCGGCGCCGTCGGTGACGGGCTGCGGGATCGCGACGAGCGAATTGAGCACGGCGATGGCGAGGAAGCCGAGGATGAACCAGGGGAGGCGGAGCGGGATGCGCGTGCGCGCGGCGCCCCCCTCTTTGGCGCCGTCGCTCCGCGCGAGCCACAGCCCGACGAGCATCAGCATCGGCGCGAGCAGCGCGACGCGCGTCAGCTTGACGATCGTCGCGACCTCGCCCGCGGGCGCCGAGAAGGAAAAGCCGCCGCCGATCGCCTGCGCGACGTCGTGGATCGACGCGCCGATCAGGAAACCCGCCTGCGCGTCGGACAGGCCGAGCTGCGCGGCGAGCACGGGATAGAGCGTCATCGCGAGTGCGCTGGCGACGGTGATCCCCACCAAAGTCAGCGTGAAGCGCGCCTGGTCGACGCGCTTGTCGCCGATCAGCGAATAGAGCGCGAGCGCCGCGGACGCGCCGCAGATCGCGGTCGCGCCGCCCGCGAGCAAAGCGGCGTGGCGGTCCTGCCGGAACAGCCGCGCGGTCCAGACGGTGATCGCGATGACCGCGACCATGATCAGCACGAGCAGCGCGAAGGGCAGGGGCCCAAGGTCGACGAGCTGGTCGGCGGTGATCCGCGCGCCGACGAGCACGATGCCGAATCGCAGCGCGGTCTGCGACATCAGGTCGAGCCCGGCGTGAGTGCGCCTGTCCTGCGACAGGAAGCTCAGCGCCAGCCCGATCAGCAGCCCCATCAGGACGATCGGCGCGGCATAATGGTCGGCGAGCCAGGCGGCGGCGAGCGCCGCGATCGCGGTGACGAGGATGCCCGGCACGAAGTCGCGCCACTGGTGCCGCGCCGGCGGATGCGCCTCGAGCTGCATCTCGCCATAAAGGTCGGCGGCCATCGGCCAGTCGTAGTCGGATGCCTTCACCTGCGCTCCCCTGCGGGCTCGCTTCGCACATCCGCGATGCAGCGTCGATAGGCCATTGCTGGCGGCCCAAGCTCTTGCTAGAGGCCGCGCTCTACCGGCACCCGTAGCTCAGCTGGATAGAGCGCTGCCCTCCGAAGGCAGAGGCCAGGGGTTCGAATCCCTTCGGGTGCGCCATTTTTTCGCAGGATCCCTGCGGTTATCAGCGCAGCCCTTCATCGTCCCCCTGCAGAAACTTGCAGGAACAAATCGCGATTCGCGCGGGGCCTCCGTACAATTCCCGTACAACTCGTTCGCCGACTGTTCCGCCTCCTCCGCCCCATCCTCTCGCTCCCTCTGCTGCTGGCCTACTCCCTTGTGGCTGAGCCTTCTTACCGGGCTGATCGGAGAAGGTGGAAGCGGGGGTGGGGCGGTGATGCCTGCCTGTCGAAGCCCCGCCGAGGCCGAGGTTCGGGTCGCCGTTGTCGAACGGCTGCGGAAGCCGCGTCCCGAGGCCCGCATCATGCACGACGTCAACGCCAGCAGCTATGGCAACCGGATCGACCTACTCGCCGTCGCGCCCGCTGAGATCATCGCGGTCGAGATCAAGTCAGCCAAGGACAAGCTCGATCGACTTCCGGACCAGCTCGTAGCGGTGCGAGGCTGTGCCCACACCGTTATTGCTGCGCTGCACGAGAAGTTCTTGATCGAGAAAAAGACCAATGAGTACGCGGCGCATATCGCTGCGCCGGCCACACCAACCTATCTCAAAGTACAGGCCGATCTGCCTATCAGGCAGCATGACCTGTCTTCCCGCACGATAGCGGCAGCCGGGTAAACGCGCGATCCAGGGTCTCGCCCCAGGCGGAGCAAAAGGAGACCGACATGACCGTGAATACCGTCTTGCATGCCGACAGATCGGGCCTCGATGAGCTCGTTCCGTCGCGTTACGCCGTACAGGTCGGCGACATCGAGGTGCTGGTGATCAGCGACGGCATTCTGCCGATCCCGGCCGAGGTTCTGGCGCACAATGTCGAGCGCGGCGTGCTCGAAGACTGGCTGGACGAGCAGTTCCTGCCCCACGATGTCGCCGAGTGGCCGCTGAACGTCCTTGTCGTGCGCAGCGGCGACCAGACCATCCTCGTCGACTCCGGGCTGGGCTTCGATCCGAACCTCGCCCTGTCCAAGGCCGGGCGACTGGCGCAGCGGCTGGAGGCGGCCGGGATCGACCTCGCGTCGATTACCGACGTGGTGCTGACCCACATGCACATGGACCATATCGGCGGACTGATCGTCGACGGGATGCGCGACCGGATGCGTCCGGACCTGCGCATTCATGTTGCGGCGGCCGAGGTCGCGTTCTGGGAGGCGCCCGATTTCTCCCGCACCGCCATGCCTGACGGTTTCCCCGACGCGCTTCGGGCCGCGGCCAAGCGGTTCATGAGCCAATATGGCAGCCAGGTGCAGACCTTCGAGGAAGTCCATGAAGTGGCGCCCGGCGTCGTCGCGCAGCGCACCGGCGGCCACACCCCCGGACATTCTATGGTCCGGGTCTCGTCCGGCGGTGAGCGGCTCACCTTCGTCGGCGACGCCATATTCCAGGTCGGATTCGATCAACCGGACTGGTTCAACGGCTTCGAGCACGACCCCGAGGAATCGGCCCGCGTCCGCATCAATCTGCTGCGGGAGTTCGCGATGACCCGCGAGCCGTTCGTAGCGACGCACCTTCCGTTCCCGTCGGTCTATCATGTAGCGGTGGCGGGCGATGCATTTCGTGCGGTCCCCGCGGTCTGGGATTTTTGATCGCCTTTTGCGTTGGGAACAAGGCCGTGGACCTATGGGCCGGGACTCACAAACACCCATCCGTGGTCAGGTTTGCAGGAACCGCTTCAATTTCTCCGCCAGGTAGCGTTTGATACGTGCCCAGTCACTGCCCTCGCGCGTCCCCGCATAGGCCAGCCCCGCGGCGAGGTGCACCGTCGCCACGGTGCCCTTGCCGGCGGTGCTGTCGATCAGGAATTTGCCCCCGACACGCTCTGCGCGCTCGCGCATCGTCGTCAGTCCGAAATGGCCTTCGCGCCCGCCCTGCCGCAGCACCGGTTCGGGAATGCCCTGGCCGTCGTCGGCGAAACGGATCTCTAGCGCATCATGGCCGAAATGGATCGCGACATCGACCTTGGCGGCCCGCGCGTGATGCGCGATGTTGAAAAGCGCTTCGCCGCCGATCAGCGCGATTTCCGATGCGATCAACGGATCGACCGGCCGGGCCTGGCCACTGCTTTCGATCCGCACCTGCACCGGCGGATCGAAGGCGCGCGCTGCGATCAGGTCGCGCAGGATGCTTTCCAGGTCCGACGCATCGCCGGGGCCGCGTAGCGCCTGCACCCGGTCGCGGCCGTCCGCGATCACCGCGTCGGCGAGGTCGAGCGCCTTCTGCAGCGACGCTCGCTCCGGCTTTGCCTCGGTCATCCGGTCGACCGCCGCCTGAAACTGCAGCACCAGTCCCTGAATGCCCTGCAGCAGCGTATCGTGCAGATCGCGCGAGATACGCTCGCGCTCGTTCACGCGCTCCTCGAGCCGTGCGTGCAGGCGGCGCATCGCGGCGGCGTAGCGCCACCGCGTGACGATCCAGAGCAGCAGCAGGACCAGCGCGGCGCAAAGCAGCAGGAACCAGCGCGACTGGACGAAGGTCGGCGGAATCGTGAATTCGACGGCGGCGCCTGCGTTGTTCCAGACGCCATCGTCGTTCGCAGCGATCACCTGGAAGCGATAGGTGCCCGGCGACAGATTGGTATAGAAGGCCTGTCGCCGCGTTGCCGCGTCGACCCAGCCCATGTCCTGTCCTTCGACGCGATAGCGGACCTGCGTCGCCCGCGGGTTGGAGAAGCTGAGGATGGCGAAATCGATCTCGATGTCCGAGGTGCCCGCCGGGAGAGTCAGCTGGCCCGGGTCGCGGTAGATGCGATCGGCCGATAGCGCGCTGATCGACACGGTCGGCGGTTCGCGGCTGCGGGCGATACTGGCGGGATCGAGCCATAGCGTGCCGGTCTGGGTGGCGATCCAGAGCCGGCCGTCGCCGCCGCGCACGATCGCCCGCCGGCTATGGTCGTGCGGCAGGCTGCGGAGGCCGTCGAGCGAACCGAAGACGCGGGGGCGAAGGCGCCGCGCGGGGTCGGCAAAGGCGGCATGCAGATCGGCGGCGGGCATCTGCGATATCCCGCCCGGTCCGGCGAGCCAGATGTCGCCCGCGGGGGTCTGGACCATGCCGTTCACCCCGCTGAACAGCGGCATGCGGCGCGCCGAGATGCTCTGGAAATGTCCGCCCTGAAAGCGTGCGATCCCGAAGCGGCCGGCGACGAGCAGGCTGCCGCCTGGCGCGGGATAAAGGGCGGCATCGTCGGGTTCGTAGCCGTTCCAGGGAATAGGCGTCTTGTCCGCCGTCGCGCCGTCGATCCGGGCCAGCATGCGATTGTTCCACTGGACGAGGATGCGCCCGGTCCGGTCGGCGACCATCGATTTCGGGATAAAGTAGCGGCTGGCCGGTCCCATGGGATGGTCCCAACGTCCTGCACCGAGCCGCGCCATGCCGCCGAACGAAGCGGTGACCCAATAGTTGCCCTTCGCGTCGAAGGCGCAGTCGTAGAGGGTCGAGGTCAGCGGCACTTCGGTGGGCAGCCAGCGGGTGCGCCCGTCGCGCCAGATGGCGATTCTCTTGCCGTCGCCGATCCAGATCGCGCCGCCCGGCGCCTCGCACAGCGTCGCCGGTTCGCCCGCGGTGCGGAAGATGGGTGTGGGATGCCCCCCGGGCGCGACGCGCCAGACGGTCGACGCCTGCCCGATATAGACCGCGCCGTCCGATGCCTGGAGCAAGAGGTCGCCGAAGGCGGCGGGGTCGGTCAGCTGCGGTTCGAAGCGCAGCGTCGCGGGCCAGAAGCGGTCGATGCCCTTTTCGGTCCCGACCCAGATATTGCCTTCGCGGTCCTGGAACGCCGCCATCATCGCGTTCGACGACAGGCCGTCGCGCGCGGTGAAATGCTCGACTTGCCGGCTCGCTTCGGCGCCGTTCGCGGCGCCGCGTGGGTCGGGCCGCGCGACGCGCTGGAGCCCGTCATAATAGGTCGCGATCCACAAATTGCCTTCGCGGTCGAACAGCGGCCGGCCGCGGATTTCGGCGGCGTCGGTGTTGTAAGCGTGGCGCAGCGTCGGCGGCTCGCCGCGCCCGCCCGCGCCGCTGAGCGGATAGCTGCCCCGCGCCTCGGTCAGCCATATCCGCTCCTCGGGATCGACCGACAGGCGGCCGAGCATGCGCCGCCTGAACTGGATGGTCTCGAAACGCTCGCTGCCCGGCGCGAGGCGCTGGACCGCTGCGGTGTAGGAGAGCCAGACACCGCCGTCCTTGGTCACCACCATGCTGAAGGGGTTGTCGATCGCTGCGCCCGTCTCGCGGCCGTAGCTTGTCCATCGCCCCGCGCGATAGCGCATCAGCGGCAGCCCGATCCGCTCGGTCAGCACCCAGACCGTGCCGTCGGCCGCCTCCTGCATGTCGGCGACGCGGTCGGGCGAGCGCGGCGCGCGCAGGAATTGCAGCCGGCCGCCGCGATAGACGGCGAAGCGCCCCGAGCGTTCGAAGCTGGTCCAGATATCGCCGTTCCGCCGCACGAGGATCGCCGACGGCGGGCCATGGGTGACGAGGTCGAAGCCCTTGCTGATCTCCTCGAAGCCGATCCCGTCGAAGCGGAAGAGCCCCGTGGCGGCGGCGATCCATATATAGCCGCGACGATCCTGCGCGACCGCGAAGACCGGTCGCGGTGCATCACTTTCCTCGCTCCAGTGGCGATGGTGATATTGATAGACCGAGCGCTCGAACGCCGCCGGCGCCGCGCACGGGATCGCGGCGAGCAGGACGAACAACAGGATCGCGAACCATCGCCGCACCGACACCCCTCCAGTCGCGCACAGATTAGCGCCGGAGCGGGCGGGGACGAAGCGCAAAAGGGAACCGGTGGCAGCTGGTTCGGCGCCGCTATGCGTCGGGCGCGGCGACGGGGAGGCGGAAGCTGATCTCGGCGCCCGGGCCGGCGCGATCGATCACCTCGATATGGCCGCCATGCGCGTCGACGATCGACTGGCAGATGCTGAGGCCGATCCCCATGCCGCCCTCCTTGGTGGTAAAGAAGCTGGTGAAGATCCGGTCGGCGTCTTGGGCCAGGATGCCGGTTCCGGTGTCGGCGACGGCGATCCGCACCCAGCCCGCGGCGTGCCGGCTGCGCACGACCACCGCGCGCTGGTCGCTTTCGGCCGCCTCGATCGCCTGGACGCTGTTGATCAGCAGGTTCATCAGCACCTGGTGCAATTGCACGCGGTCGCCGCGCACCGGCGGCAGCGCCGGGTCGAGGTCGAGCGACAGCGCGATCCTTTTCTCCAATGCCTCGTGACCGACGAAGCGCAGCACCTCGCGCACCGCGGCATTCAGGTCGAGGTCGGCCCACAGCGGCGGGCGATGCGCCGCCATGCGCTGGATGCGCTGGATGACCGCATTCGCATGTTCGGCGCTTTCGGCGATCCGGTCGATGCGGTCGGCGACGCGGTCGAGCGATCCGTCGCGCGACAGCCAGCGCCGGCTCGCCGCGGCATTGGTGATGATCGCGGTCAGCGGCTGTTTCACCTCGTGCGCGATCGAGGCGACCAGCTCGCCCAAGGTCGAGACGCGCGCGGCATGCGCGAAATCGGCCTGGAGCCGGCGGAGCTCGGCCTCGGCGCGCAGCTGGTCGGTGATGTCGATCATCGCGAGGAAGGTGGTGGCGGGATCGTCGGGGGGCTGGGGAAAGGTGACGAGCAGCAGCACGTCGAGGGTCCGGCCGTCGAAGCCGTTGATCCGGATTTCCTCGATATGGTTGCGCTTGCCCTCGAAATGCGCGGCCATCACGCGCGTCGCGGCGTCGGGCGTGGCTTCGAAGATATAGCGCACCGGATTGCGGAACTGCGCCTCGCCGCCACCAAGCAGGCGCACCGCGGCATGGTTGACGTCGGTGACGATCACCGTGTCGCACGCGAATTCGACCAGCTCGGGATGGCGCGCCAGATGCCGCGCGACATCGGTGACCCCCTCGGCGCGCAGCGCGTCGAACATCCGGCCGGGGCTGCGCGCGTCGATCTGCCACAGCGGGATCGGCATATGCTCGAGCAGCCGCCGGAAGCCGCCTTCGGCGTCGGCACCCATATCCTCGGGGCCCGTGCCCGGCCGGGCGCCGGTGTCGCCGTGGGCCGGCACCGGCCCGAACTCGATGAAACCGGGTGCCGCGTCGGGGCCGCGCTGACGGACGATGCGCAGCGGAACATCGATCGGTGCGCCGCTCATCCGGCGGCGCGTGACGACCCCGTGCCATTCGGCGGCGTCGGCGACCTCGGCCAGCGGGAACCAGTGGGCGGGCGCGAGCGGGTCGAGGCATCGCCCCACGGTCGTCGCGGCCGGCCAGCCATAGAGTTCGGTCGACGCCGGGTTCCACTGGCGTACGGCGCCGTCTTCGTCATAGGCGATAATGCTCTGGCTCGCCTGGTCGAACAAGCCGTCGAGGGGTGGCTCGCCGGGGTGCCCGGGTTCGATCGCCGCGTCTGCCGGCGCATGGCCATTTGCTTTTCCGTTCGCCGACCGCGTCATTGGTTTTCTTGTCCGACTCCCATCAGAACCCCGCGCCTCTTTGCTGGCGCGGGTGGAGGAGCGCGACCCCCGGAAGAGGGGGCTGGCGCCCCCTCTTCCGGTCGGGAAGGGGCGGCTCAGTAGGCGCCCGGCTGGTACTGCAGGCCGGGAAGCGGTCGCGCGATGTGCGGGCGAATCGCGGGGGCGCCGGCGGCCGGTACCGGCAGCTCGGCGGCGGTGGGCAGGTGCGGCGCCATCGCTTCCCACGAGCGCACCAGCTCGCCGGCCGAGGCGAGCCCCATCTTGCGCATCACCTTGCTGCGGTGCAGTTTCACCGTCACCTCGCTGATCCCCATCTCGTGCGCGATCTGCTTGTTGAGCCGACCGAGCGCGACGAGGCGCATCACCTCGCGCTCGCGCGGGGTCAGCGCGGCGAATTTGTCGAGATGGGCGTTCAGGATGCGGGCCGACTGCTTGTGTTCGCGGTCGCGGCGGATGCCCTCGGCGACCGCGTCGAGCAAAGTCTGGTCGCGAAAGGGCTTGGTCAGGAAATCGACCGCGCCCGCCTTCATCGCCTGCACCGACATCGGGATGTCGCCATGCGCGGTCAGGAAGACGATCGGCTTGCTGCGTTCAGGCCGCTCGACGATCTGGCGCTGGAACTCGAGCCCGCTGCCGCCGGGCATGCGGATGTCGAGGATGAAGCAGCCGGGTCGGTCGGGCAGCACTGCTTCGGCCGCCTCGCGCGCCGAGCCGAAGCCGACCGATTCGAGCCCGACCGACGCCAGCAGGCTCGCGAGCGCGTCGCGTATGGCGGCATCGTCGTCGACGATCACGATCAGCGGCTCGTCGCTGTCCATCCCAGCTTTCCCCAAAAAGCCTCGGCGCCCACATGGGCGCGCCCGCCGAAGGTAGGAAAGCCGCGGCGCGGCGGCCAACCCCGGATGGGGGAGACGGCGCTACCACCCGCCCTACTTTAGGGTTTCAGGATGCCGCGCTGCGCCGCGACGGTGACCGCGCGGATGCGGTCGGTGACGTCCAGCTTCTGGAAGATATTCTTGAGGTGGCTCTTCACCGTTTCCTCGGCGAGCCCGAGTTCGCTCGCGACGTCGCGGTTCGACTGGCCCGCGGCGACGCATTCGAGCACCGCCAGCTCGCGGTCGGTCAGCGGCTCGTCCGCGACGTAGAGCGCGATCTGCTCGGCGACCGCGGGGTCGATATGGCGCTTGCCCGCATGAACGTTGCGGATCGCGTCGACGATCTGCGTCCGGACGCTGTTCTTGAGCAGATAGCCGCTCGCCCCGGCGCGCAGCGCACGCACCGCCTGCGTGTCGCCGGCGAAGGTGGTGAGGACCAGGATCTTCGCCGACGGCGCTTCGGCGCGGATCGCCAGCGTCGCGTCGACGCCGTTGGTGCCGGGCATCTGCAGGTCCATGACGACGACGTCGGGGCGGAGCGCGCGAAAGCGGTCGAGCGCCTCGGCGCCGTCGCCCGCTTCGCCGACCACGGCCATATCGGAGTGGTTGGCCAGCATCGCGATTACCCCGGCGCGCAGCACGGGATGGTCGTCGACCACCAAAATCCGGACCGGAGACTTGCCCTCGCTCATGCCGCTGCCTTAGCCGCTCGGCGCCGCGGCGGACAGTCCTTCCGCGTGGCGTCGCCGTTGGTACAGGCGTTTTGCCAGCGCTCGGGTCTGCCGCCTGGCCGGCGCGGCGGGCAGTTTGCGGCCGGCCCAATAGCGGAGACGATCATGGCGAGGCTGACCAAACGCAGGAAGACCGGATTGCTGCTGATCACCGCGGCGGCTGTCATCGCGCTGCTGATCTGGATTTTGGCGGCGGGCGACGAAGCGGCGGAGACCGACAATGCCTATGTGCGCGGCGACGTGACCTCGCTCGCGCCCAAGGTCGCGGGCTATGTCGTCGCGGTCGACGTGCGCGACAATCAGGCGGTGCGCGCGGGCGACATATTGTTCCGCATCGACGACCGCGATTATCGCGCCAGGCTCGCGCAGGCCGAGGCCAATGTCCAGGCGGCGCGCGCGCGCGTCGCCAGCAGTTCGGAGGATATCGCGCTCCAGCATATCCTGGTCCGGCAGGCCGCGGCGCAGCGCCGCGCGGCGTCGGCCGACCTGATGCTCGCGCGCAAGACCAGCGACCGGCGGCTGGCGCTGGTCGAGGGCGGCGCGGTCAGCCAGGCGCAGGTCGACGAAAGCGACAGCGGGCGTTCGCGCGCCGAGGCCGGGGTCGCCGCCTCGGGCGCGAGCCTCGACGCGCAGCGCCAGCGGATCGACCTGCTCGGCGCGCAGCGCGAAGCCGCCGTGGCGGCGCTCGCGCAGGCACTGGCGGCGCGCGACCTAGCGCAGATCGATCTCGACAACACGGTCGTGCGCGCGCCGATCGCGGGCGTGGTCGGCAATCGCCAGGTGCGCCTCGGGCGCCTCGTCGCGCCGGGCGCGGCGCTGCTCGATATCGTGCCGGTGGCCGATCTTTATGTCGTCGCCAATTTCAAGGAGACGCAGCTCGAACATATCCGCCCCGGCCAGCCGGTGCGCATCCGCGTCGACGGCTATCCCGACGTCGCGATCGAGGGCCATGTCGACAGCCTCGCGCCGGGCAGCGGTTCGGCGTTCGCGCTGATCCCTGCCGACAATGCGACGGGCAATTTCGTGCGCGTCGTCCAGCGCGTGCCGGTCAAGATCCGCCTCCGCGCCAACCCGCTCGCCGTGCGGCTCGTCCCCGGGCTGTCGGCGCGGGTCGAGGTGTTGCGCGGCCGCCGGACATGACCGCGGCGGCCGCCCCGGCCAACGAGCGTGCCGCGGCGGCGCCCGGCTGGCTGCTCGTCACGGGCATCTTGCTCGCCTGCCTGACCGAGGCGCTCGCGAGCACGATCCTCGCGCTCGGCCGCGCCGACATCATCGGCGACACGTACGCGACCCCCGACGAATTCGCCGGGCTCGACGTCGGCTATACCGCGTTCAAGCTGATCGGCTTCGCCGTCGCGCCGTGGCTGCTGACGCGCTTCGATCCGCGGCTGCTGCTGCTGATCACGACGCTGGTCATGGGTGCCGCCTGCGCCGCTGCCGCCGCGACCTCCCGGCTCGAACCGCTCGTCATCCTGCGCGCGATCCAGGGGCTGTCGGGCGCGACGCTGCTCGTCGCGGGGCAGGCGATCCTTTTCTGGACCTATCCCGCGGCGCGCCAGCCCATGCTGCAGGCGCTGTTCGCGATCGGGTCGGTGGTCGCGCCCGCGACCGCCGCGCCCTTGTTCGAGGGCTGGCTGATCGACCAGCGCGACTGGAGCTGGATCTTCGCCGCGGTGCTGCCGCTTTCGCTCGGCGCTGCGGGGCTGCTGATCCTCGCCGACCCGACGTCCGCGCGGCCCGCGTCGCCGCGCCCGCTCGACCGGGTCGGGCTGCTCGCCTTCGCCGCGGCGCTGCTCTGCGCGACCTATGTGCTGACGCAGGGCAGCCGCTGGGACTGGTTCGAAGCGTCCCGGATAGCATGGATGAGTGCAGCCGCGCTCGGCGGGTTGCTGGTGGTGGCTTTCCGGCAATATAGCGTGGGGTCCACAGGGCTGTTCGACCTGTCGGTCTTTCGCACCGAGGATTTCGCTTTTGCCTTCTTCGTGAGCTTCGTCGCGGGCGCGGCGCTGTTCGGCAGCGCTTTCGTGATCCTCGCCTTCGCGGTCTCGGTGCTCGGCTTCACCCCGACCGAGGCCGGCGCCTTGCTGCTGCCGAGCGGCGCCTGTTTCCTCGCGACGCTGCTCCTGTCGGCGTGGCTGATGCAGGTCCGCGGGCTGCCCCCCGTCGCGACGGTGCCGCTCGGCATCCTCTCGATCATGGTCGCGATGTGGATGCTGTCGGGATCGAACGGGCAGAGCGGCGCGGCCGACATGATGCCTGCGATCCTGCTCCGCGGGCTCGGGCTCGGTTTCCTCTTCCTGTCGATCACGCTGATCGCCTTCACCAAATTGCCGGCAGCGAGCGTCGCCTATGGCATCGGCATCTTCAACATCGGGCGCCAGCTCGGCGGGCTGATCGGGGTCGCGGTGCTGCAGACCTCGATCGACCATGGCGTGGTCCACAACCAGACGATCCTCGGCGCGGCGATCACGAGCGGCTCGCCCGCGCTTGCCGAGCGCATCGCCGCGACCACCAACCTGCTCGCCGCCCGCGGGGTCGAGGCGGGCGTTGCGGCGAAGAGTGCGACCGCGATGGTCGGCCGCGCGGTCGGCGGGCAGGGGGCGGTGATCGCCTTCGACACCGCCTTCAACCTCGTCGCCCTGCTTTTTGTCGTCGGCGCGCCGTGCATCGCCGCGTTCAGGATCCTCCTCGCGAAGACGATGGGGAAATCCGCTCCAGCCGAGGCCGCATCATGACCCAGTCCCTCCGCATCCAACCCGCGCGAACTGCGCTGCTTGCCGCCGCGCTCGCGGGCTGCACCACCGTCGGCCCCGATTATCGCCCGCCCGAGACCAAAGTGAGCGAGGCGTGGGTCGGCCCGGTCAGCAGCGAAGCCGTCGACGGCGCCTGGTGGCAGCGGTTCGACGATCCCTTGCTTGCCGAGCTGGTCGAGGCGGCGATCGCGGGCAACAAGGATATCGAGGAAGCCGGCGCACGGCTGCGCGAGGCGCGCGCCAACCGCGACGCGGTGCATGGGCGCGAGCTGCCGCAGGTCGGCGCATCGGCGATCGCGACCCAGAACCGGCTCAGCGAAAACGGCCAGCTACCCGTCGGCAAGGTCCCCGGGCTCGGCCGCAACCTCGCGATCTACGACGTCGGCTTCGACGCTTCGTGGGAGATCGACCTGTGGGGCGGCACGCGCCGCGCGGTCGAGAGCAGCGAGGCGCGCGCCGAGGCCGCCGAGGAAGCGCGGCGCGGCGTGATCCTGCAGGTGATCGCCGAGGTCGTGCGCGCCTATATCGACCTCCGCACCGCGCAAACGCTGCGGACCAACGCCGTCGCCGACGCCGAGGCGCAGGCGGGTATCGCGCGGCTCGTCGGCGACCGGCTGCGCGTCGGCGCGGCGTCGCGCGTCGATACTCTGCGCGCCGAAACGCAGGCGCGCGGGGTCGCGGCGACGATTCCGGCCTATGAAAGCGACGAGGCGGCCGCCGCCTTCCGGCTCGCCCTGCTCGTCGGCCAGCCGCCCGAGGCGCTGCACGCGCGGCTGCGGCAGGCGGCACCGATGCCCGTAGCCGATTTTGACGTCGCCGCAGGGCTGCGCTCCGATCTGCTCCGCCGCCGCCCCGACATCCGCCTCGCCGAGCGCGACCTCGCGGCGGCGACCGCCGACATCGGCGTCGCGACCGCCGAGCTGTTCCCGCGCTTCTCGCTGATCGGCGGGATCGGGCTGCAGGCACGCCAACCCGGCGACCTGGCGTCGGACAGCAGCCTGCGCTTCCAGGTCGGGCCGTCGCTGCGCTGGCCGATCTTTTCAGGCGGGCGCATCCGCGCGCAGATCCGTGCCGCCGACGCGCGCGCCGAGGCCGCGAGCGCGCGTTACGAGCGCGCGGTGCTCGCAGCGCTCGCCGACAGCGAGACGAGCATCAACCGTTTTTCGTCGGCGGGGTTCGTCGCGGCCGAGCGCGCCGCGGCACGGACTGCCGCCGCCGAGGCGGTCGAACTGGCGCGCCGCCGCTACCGCGCGGGCGAAGAGGATCTGACCGCGCTGCTCCAGGCGCAGATCGCGTACAGCGCCGCCGACCGCTTCCATATCCAGGCCGAGGCCGCGCGGTTGCAGCAGCTCGCGGCGCTCTACAAAGCGCTCGGCGGCGGCTGGGAAGCCGCCGAGGGCAAGGCCTCCTGACGACGACGACACGATTCCGACCACCCCGGTTACCGTGCCGCGCTGAACCGGTGCGGACGCGGCCGGCGGGAACGGCTTTGGTGTGGATAAAAGACATTAAACCCCTCCTCTGAAGAGGAGGGGCTGGGGAACGTCCGCTACCGCCCGAAACCCGCCGGCCGGACAAGTCCGGGGCGATCGCCATCATCGACAGAAAAGGGAGAGCCGGACAGGTGGGATGCTCGCCTGCCATTTCGTCGGCCATAGGGAGAAACCGGAAAAATCCCTATGCTCATCATCCCTGTCGCGTCCGATTGACACGGCTCCCCGGACAAGTGCCCGCAGCAATGTGCGGATGTCGGGAAGGCCGGGACGGGTGTGCGGGGAGGGGGGCGCACGGGTCCGTCTCGACCATGGCGTGATCAGAGCAGGCGCGCCGGCCGCCGATAAGGTGCGAGAGCTGGCGCCCGCGCTGTACCAAGCCGCGCAGCCCCCGCATGGTACAGCGGCTTTCGCAGCTTTCAGGCCTGCCCGCCCCCAGCGCTTTCCGATAGCTTCTCGACCATCGGACGCGAGCGGCGTTCCTCGGACGGAAAGGCATATCCCATGAAGATCGTCGTGATCGGCGGCACCGGGCTCATCGGCTCGAAGGTCGTCAGCAAGCTGCACGAACGCGGGCACCAGGCGATCGCCGCGGCGCCCAACACCGGGGTGAACACGATCACCGGCGAAGGGCTGGCCGAGGCACTGGCCGGGGCCGACGTCGTCGCCGACCTCGCCAATTCGCCCGCCTTCGACGACCGCTCGGCGATGGAATTCTTCCGGACCGCGGGGCGCAATATCGTCGCCGCCGAAAGTGCCGCGGGGGTGCGCCACCATCTCGCGCTGTCGGTCGTCGGCACCGACCGCCTGCCCGACAGCGGCTATTTCCTCGCCAAGCTCGAACAGGAACGGCTGATCAAGGAAAGCCCGATCCCCTATACGATCCTGCACGCGACCCAGTTCATGGAGTTCCTGCGCGGCATCGGCCAGGCGGGGATCGTCGGCGACGAAGTGCATCTCTCCGACGCTTTCATCCAGCCGATGGCGGCCGAGGATGTCGCCGACGCGGTCACCGCCGCGGCGCTCGCCGAGCCCGCCAACCGCATCGTCGAGATCGGCGGGCCCGAGAAGTTCCGCCTGAACGAGGTCGTCGCGCGCGTGCTCGCCTATGACCAGGACCCGCACCGCGTCGTGGTCGATCCCGAGGCGCGCTATTTCGGCGCGAAGCTCCAGGAAGATTCGCTGGTCGCGGGCCCCGACGCCCAGCTCGGCGCGACGCGCTTCGACTGGTGGCTCGAAAACGTCCCGCCGCCGCCCCGCAAATAACGACTTCGGCGTCCCCGCCTGACCGGAGGTTCATATGCTCAGGAAGACCTGCCTCGGTACCGCCGTCACCCTCGGCATCCTCGCCGAACTCAACGGCCTCTATATGCTCTGGTCGCCCGCCGACTGGTATTTCGCGGTCCCCGGCGTCACCACGACGGGCCCATTCAACCAGCATTTCATCCGCGACATCGGGCTGATCTTCCTCTTCATGGGGACCGCCTTCCTGATCGGCGCGGCGCGCGCGCAATATCGCGTCGTTCTCTGGGCCACCGCGACGCTGTGGCTCTGGGCGCATGCGCTCTTCCATTTCTGGGAGGTCGCGGTCGGCATCTGTAGACCCGATGCGCTGGCGCGCGACTTTCCCGCGGTCACGCTGCCCGCGATCCTCGCGGCGCTCCTGACCTGGTGGGCGATCGCCGAGGCGCGGCGCCCCGCAAGCTGACCAGCCCCCCGGAACCGGAGCGACCCGACCCTGGCGCTCCGGTCCCACCCCGCCGCCGGAGCATCGCCCCTCCTCCCCGATGCTCCGGCGGCCCCCTTCCGCGAACGGACAGAAGACAGGAGCCCGACCGATGAAACTCTATTATTGCCCCTGGGCCTGCAGCCTCGCGGCGCATATCGCGCTCCACGAATCCGAAGTGCCGTTCGAGAGCGAGAGCGTCGACATCCGCACCAAACTCACCGCGTCGGGCGAGGATTTCAACACCGTCACGCACAAGGGCTATGTCCCGGCGCTGCAGCTCGACGACGACGAGCTTCTGACCGAGAATATTGCGGTGCTCGACTATCTGGCCGGCGTCTGTCCGCAGTTCGGCATCGACGGGCCGCTCGGCCGCACGCGGCTGGTCGAGGCGCTCGCCTATATCTCGACCGAAATCCACAAGAGCTTCAAACCCTATTGGCACAATGGCACCGCCGAGCAGAAGGCGGTGGCGAGCGCCTATATCACCGCGCGGATGCGCTACCTTGCCGACACACTGGCGGGGGCGTATCTTTTCGGCGACCGGCCGAGCGTCGCCGATTTCTACATCTTCGTCACGACGCGCTGGGCCGAACGCTTCGGTATCGAGGTGCCGCCCGCGCTCGCCGCGCTTCACCAGCGGCTCGACGCGCGCCCTGCGGTGGCCGCGACGCTCGCCGCCGAAGGGCTGCGCTGACCGGTTCGTAAAATGGGGGACGGGAGATGAGCTTTCCCTGGGCGAAGCAGTATCAGCCCGAGCATCCGCTGATGCGCTGGCTCGACGAAAAGCTGCCGGTGCCGCGCTTTGTCTACAACGCCACCGGCGGCGGCTATCCCGTCCCGCGCAACCTCAATTATTTCTGGAATTTCGGGGTATTGAACGGCGCCGCGCTGGCGATCCAGATCGTCACCGGGCTGGTGCTCGCGATGCATTATGCCGCGAACACCGGCTATGCCTTCAATTCGGTCGAGCATATCATGCGCGACGTCCGGTCGGGCTGGCTGATCCGCTACGTCCATATGAACGGCGCGTCTCTCTTCTTTATCTCGGTCTATATCCACATGTTCCGCGGGCTCTATTTCGGCTCATACAAGGCGCCGCGCGAAATGGCGTGGCTGCTGGGCGTCGTCATCCTGCTGCTGCTGATGGCGACAGCCTTCATGGGCTATGTCCTGCCCTGGGGGCAGATGAGCTTCTGGGGCGCCAAGGTGATCACCGGGCTGTTCAGCGCGATCCCCGTCGTCGGCGAGCCGATCCAGACCTGGCTGCTCGGCGGCCATGCGCCCGACAATGCGACGCTCAACCGCTTCTTCTCGCTCCACTATCTCCTGCCCTTCGTGATCGCGGGGGTCGCGATCCTGCACGTCTGGGCGATCCATATCCCCGGCTCGAACAACCCGACCGGGGTCGATGTGAAGGGGCCGCAGGACACCGTGCCCTTCCACCCCTATTATACCGCGAAGGACGGGTTCAGCCTGGGGGTCGCGTTGACCTTCTTCGCGGCTTTGGTCTTCTTCTTCCCCAACGCGCTCGGCCACGCCGACAATTATATCCCGGCGAACCCGCTCTCGACCCCGGCACATATCGTGCCCGAATGGTATTTCTGGCCCTTCTACGCGATCCTCCGCGCCTTCACCGTCGACTTCCTGTGGGTCGACGCGAAGCTGTGGGGGGTGCTCGCGATGTTCGCCTCGATCTTCCTGCTCTTCTTCCTGCCCTGGCTCGACACGTCGCCGGTGCGCTCGGGGCACTACCGGCCACTGTTCCGGAAATTCTTCTGGTTCGGGCTGGTCCCCTGCGTGCTCGTCCTCGGCTATTGCGGCGGCGCGCCGGCCGAGCAGCCCTATGTGCTGATCTCGCAGCTCGCCGCCATCTATTATTTTGCGCATTTCCTGATCATCCTGCCGATGATCGCGCGGATCGAAAAGCCGCTGCCGCTGCCGACCTCGATCACCGAAGCGGTGCTGGGCAAGGCTGGCGGCCGCGCGGCCGCGCCGCAGGACTGAAGAAGGACCGGCACCATGCCCACGCGTCCGTTCGATTTTACCAATAGCGCGGGTGCGCGCCTGTCGGGGCGGCTCGAGCTGCCGGTCGGCCCGGCGCGCGCCTGGGCGCTGTTCGCGCACTGCTTCACCTGCGGCAAGGACAACAAGGCGGCGGTGCGCATCGCGCGGCGGCTGGCGGGCGCAGGGATCGGCGTGCTGCGCTTCGACTTCGCCGGGATCGGGCGCAGCGAGGGTGATTTTGCGGGGTCGAGCTTCAGCGCCAATGTCGGCGACCTCGTCGACGCCGCGGGCGCGATGGCGGCGGCGGGCATGCCGCCGATGCTGCTCGTCGGGCACAGCTTCGGCGGCGCCGCGGCGCTCGCGGCGGCGGGATCGCTGCCCGGCGTTCGCGCGATCGCGACGATCGCCGCGCCGTTCGACGTCGAGCATGTGCTCCACCAGTTCGACCCCGATACGCTCGCGCGGATCGAGCGCGAAGGGCGCGCCGACACGGCGATCGCCGGGCGGCCCTTTGCCGTCGGGCGCGAATTCGTCCACGACCTGCGCCGCCACGACCAGGGCGCGCGCATCGCGGCCCTGAAACGCCCGCTGCTGCTGCTCCACGCGCCGCTCGACCAGGTCGTCGGCATCGACAATGTCACCGACATCTATCTCGCGGCCAAACACCCCAAGAGCTTCGTCTCCTTGGACGGCGCCGACCATCTGCTGAACCGCGCCGAGGACGCTGATTTCGCCGCCGACATGATCGCCGCCTGGGCGGGACGCTACCTGCCCCCGGTGCCGCCGACCGCGGCGAGCCGCTTCGAAGCCGAGGCCGAGGAGACGCGCCTCGGCAAGTTCCAGCTCGCGATGCGCGCGGGCAAGGCGGCATTCATCGCCGACGAGCCCGAAAGCGCGGGCGGGCTCGGCTCGGGGCCGACGCCGTACAATTTGCTCTCCGCCGCGCTCGCGGCATGCACGACGATGACCCTGCGCCTCTATGCCGACCGCAAGGGCTGGGCGGTCGAGCGTATCCGCACCGGCGTCGCGCACCGCAAGGACAAGGGCGAAGCCGTGCCCGACATCTTCGCGCGCACGATCGAGATCGCGGGCGACCTCGACCCGGCGCAGCACGCCGAGCTGGTCGCGGTCGCCGACCGCTGCCCGGTGCACAAGACGCTTGAAACCGGGTCGCGCTTCGACCCCGTCGCCGCCGAATGGGACGCGCCCGGCGCGGTTTAGTGCAGCGCGATCGGTGGCTCTCGGGTCTGCGCGCCTCGGGTGCGCGGCGTTAGGCTGATGCTGAAATCTCAGCAGGAGCGCGGCCATGAACATCACCATCGCGGGCGGAACGGGGCTGATCGGGCGCCGGCTGGCGGCCTTGCTGCGCGGCCAAGGCTATGAGGTGGTCGTCGCGGCGCGCTCGACCGGGGTCGACCTCGTCACCGGGAAGAGACTCGCCGCGGCGGTGGCTGGCGCCGACATCGTGGTCGACGCGTCGAACGCCGGCTATGCCGGGACCGCCGACATATTGGGCGTGCACATCGCGCCGCGGCGCAGGATGTCGAGCGCGTCGTCGTAAGTGTCGGCCTGCGCCGCGACGAAGCGCGCGAGGTCATAGTCGTCGGTCATCGCCGCGGCCTCAACCAGCGACGACGTCGGCATATTCGGGATGCCGGCGGAAGAAATTGGCCATGAACTGGCAACGCAGCACCGCCTTGCGCCCCGTCCGGCGCATCAGCTGGAACGCGCCCTCGGCGAGCTGGGTCGCGATGCCCATGCCCCAGAATTCGGGCGGCACTTCGGTGTGGATGAGGACTAGCCGACCCTCGTCGTCGATGCGGTAAAAGGCGGTTGCGGTCGACCCGTCGGGCAGGTCGAGCTCGAACCAGCGCTGTTCGACATTGTCGATGACTTCGATGTCCATGGTCGTTCACCTTGAAAATATGGGAGACCGGGACAGATTAGGCGGCCGGGCGCCGCCCGACAGACCCAAGGATTGGCGATAAGATTGTACCGAGCCCAGGTCCCGACTCTAGCCGGCCTGCGACAGCGCCGGCGCGCCGGCCCAATCCTCGGCAACCGCGATCAGGTCGCGCCGCGCGCGCGCGAAGGCGGCGGCGCGTTCGGCGGCACGCGCGAATTGCAGCGGCTGCGCATCGACGAACGACGGATCGGCGACGCCGATGAAGCCGAAGGCGGCACGCAGCACCGGGGTCAGCGCGTCCATGGCGGCAAAGGGCGTTCCGGGCCTCAGGTCGACCCCGCGTGTCGTCAGGAACAAGGTCCTGCGCCCGCCGAGCTGGCCGACATAGCGGCCGTCATCGGTCGCAACATAGGTCAGCCCGCCGCGCACGACCATGTCGACGAACGCCTTGAACGACGCGGGCATCGTCCAATTGTGCATCGGCATCGCAAAGAGCAGCGCGTCAGCACCCAGCAGCCGCCGGCACAACGCGTCCGACGCCGCGAGCGCGGTGCGCATCGCGGGCGTGCGCTCGTCGTCGGGGGTGTAGGTCGCGGTGGTGAACGCCTCGGTGATCGGCGGCGGCGCATCGGCGGCGAGGTCGAGATAATCGACGACGAGCGCCGGGAAATGGAAACGCAGCTGGTCGACGAAGAAGTGCGACAGCGCGCGCGAGCTCGAATTTTCGCCCCGCGGGCTTGTATCGACATGCAGCAGTTTCATCACATCCCTCCCAGTCAGGCGGCGCGCGCCGCGGCCTGCACGACGCCCGGATCGTCGGTCAGCGCGGCGAGCGCGTCGCAGGCCTTGTCGAGCAGGTTCGCCCGCAAATTGGTGACGCACAGCACCAGCCCCGGCTGCGCGGCTTCGGGCCGGGCGTGCCAGATCGACAACGGCGCGGGCGCGATGCCGAGTTCGGGCGCTCGGCGCGCGAGCGCGACATCGTCGGTGCCCTCCGGCAGATGCGCGATCACCGCGAGGCCGGCGAAGGCGTCGATCGCGATGCTGGGCGCGAGCCGCGCGTGCAGGTCGTCGCGGCGCTGGCGATACAGCTCCTTCATATGCCGCAGGTGGCGCAGGAAATGCCCATCGCCGAGGAAGTCGGCGAGCGCGAGTTGCGTCGTCACATTGGGTGCGGGGTTGAGATAGCCCGCGACCTCGCCGAAGCGCGCGGCGAGCGCGAGCGGCGCGACGACGAAGCCGAGCCCGAGCGTCGGGCTGATCGTCTTGCTGAAGGTGCCGATGTGGATCACGCGCCCCGCGCTGTCCCCGGCCGCCATCGCCGGTGCCGCGCGTCCGCCGAGCTGGAGTTCGCTCAGATAATCATCCTCGATCACCCACGCCTCCTCGCGCGCCGCCCAGGCGAGCAAAGCCGCGCGGCGCTCGGGCGACAGCGTGACGCCGGTCGGCGCCTGCTGACCCGGGGTGACGATCGCCACCGCCGCGTCGGGTGCGGCGCGCACGCCATGGTCGACGCGGATGCCCTTGCTGTCGACTGCGACGGGCACGGGGATCAGCCCCGCGATTTCGAGCGCGCGGCGCGTCACCGGATAGCAGGGATCCTCGACCCATGCGGTGCGGCCCTGCACGCCGAGCGCAAGCAGCGTCAGGGACAGCCCGTTCTTGTAGCCGCTGGTCAGGACGATCTGGTCGGGGTGGCAAAAGATGCCGCGCGTGATCGCGAGGTTCGCGGCGATCTGTTCGCGCAGCATCGGCTCGCCGCGCGGGTCGGGCGGGCTCAGCGGCGCCATCGCATTGGCGCGGCACGCGCGGGTGCGCAGCCGCGCCCAGATCTTGGCGGGAAAGGCGTCCTGCGCGGGCACCCCCATCTGGAAGGGCAGGGGTTTGAGCGAGAAACCGCGTTCGAGGTCCTGCAGCGGCTGCGCGATGTCGACCTGCCTGACCTCGACCGGTCGCGCCGGGCGGCGTTCGGCAACGCGCGTACCCGCCGCGCCGGCCGAGAAGACGAGGAACTCGTCGGCGAGCGCTTCATAGGCGGCCTTCACCGTCCCGCGCGCGACACCAAGCTGCGCGGCGAGGTCGAGCCACGAGGGCAGGCGCATGCCGGGGCGCAGCCGTCCTTCGAGGATCGCTGCGCGCAGCGTCGCGGTGATCTGCGCGGTAATCGGTGTCGGCTGCGCTCGGTCGATCGCGAAGGCGACCCGTCCGGAATCCCATGGTACAGTCATGTCCTCACCTCATGGTACTGTGAAAATGGCTCTCGATATCGTCGAGGCTATGCCCGCCGGCGCGGCGCTGTCGAGGCGGGGGTGACCTATCCAATGGTACAGGATGCGCTCGCTCGCCGATTAGAGCGGCGGTGGATTCGCGAGGGCTCGGGCGTGTGGCGCCGGTCTTGGTACAGCAGGGTTTTTGTCTCTCGCGCCTAACCGCCGCAGCCGCCGCGGCTATCCTGTCCGCCAGATCGGCCGCCCGGCGGCCGCCCGAAGGAGGGTCTGCAGATGGACGTGAACGGAACGGCGATCAGCCGCGAGAAGATATTGCACGCGCTCTACGAGGCGGCCGAGCTAGAACAGAATCTGATGTGCACCTATCTCTACGCCGCCTTCAGCCTGAAGGACGGCGAGGGCGAGGGGCTGCTTGCCGCCGAGGCCGGGGCGGTCGCGCGCTGGCGCCGCGCTATCCTCGACGTCGCGGTCGACGAGATGAGCCACCTCGTCGCGGTGTGGAACATTACCCTCGCGCTCGGCGGCGCGCCGCGCTTCGGGCGCACCAATTTCCCGATCGAGCCCGGGCGGCTCCCCGCGGGCATCGCGGTGAAACTCGCGCCTTTCGGCGACGCCGCGATCCAGCATTTCATCTATCTCGAGCGCCCCGAAACCTCGGGCGAAGGCGACGGGACGGGCTTTGCGGACGGCAAGGCTGCGCCGCGCACGCCGCGGACCTTCCGCCTGACCCCGACGGGCTACGACTATGCGACGATCGGCGCCTTCTACCAGGCGATCGAGAGCGACCTGCGCGCGCTTGCGGGCGCGATTGGCGAGGCGGCGCTCTTCTGCGGCGACCCCGCGCTGCAACTGACGCGGGAGGAAGTCGACCTCAAGGGCGCGCAGCCGGTAACCGGCCTCGACAGCGCGCTCGCGGCGTTCGCCGAGATCATCGTCGAGGGCGAGGGCGCGCCGACCGATAGCGAGGATTCGCATTTCCGCCGCTTCGTCGCCGTGCGCGACGAGATGCAGGCACTCGCCGCGACCAACCCCGGCTTCGCCCCTGCGCATCCGGCGGCGACCAACCCTGTGCTGCGCAAGCCGCCATCGCCCGAGGGGCGCGTCTGGATCGAGGATACCGACGCGATCGCCGCGGTCGATCTCGCCAACGCCATCTATGTGCTCGCGCTGCGCCTGCTTGCGGGCGCCTGCGCGGTTTCGCACCCCAACCCCGACAAGGCGCTTTACGTTGGTTGCGCAATTGGGCTGATGCACGCGCTGACCGCCATCGCCGAGCGCGCGGCGCGGCTTCCCGCCGGACCGTCGAATCCCGGCTGCAACGCCGGCGTGTCCTTCACCGCGCTGCGCGAGGCGGCGTGGCTGCCGCCGGGAACCAGCGCGCGCGCCTTCCATGTCGAGCGCGCCGAGGAGCTGCAGGCGGCCGCTGAAGCGATGGACCAAGGCGATCCGCGCTGCGTCCGCGCCACGCGAATCTTGCAGAAGCAGGCCGCGCGCCTGCGCGAGGCGCTGGTGGGAACGGTCGAAGCGGCCGCCGAGGCCGATCCGCTTCCGATCGTCGCTGCGCCTCCCGTGGCCACGAGCGTCGATGGCATCGACCGCGTCGAGGGCAAGGAGGTCACCGTCACCTTCAACGGCAAGCGCTGCATCCACGCGCGCTTCTGTGTGACGCGGGCGCCCGCGAGCTTCCTCGCCGACGTCGACGGGCCGTGGATCGCCCCCGACGCCAGCGACCCCGAAATGCTCTGCGCGGTGATCCGCCAATGCCCGTCGGGCGCGCTCGGCTATGAGCGCCGCGACGGCAAGGCCGAGCCCGCGCCGCCGGCGAACCTGGTCGGCCTCCGCGAAAACGGGCCCTATGCGGTGCGCGCCGAGATCGTGCTCGACGGCGCCCCCGCGGGCTATCGCGCGACGCTTTGCCGCTGCGGCGCGTCGAAGAAAAAGCCCTTCTGCGACAAGTCGCACAAATATATCGGCTTCGTCGCGACGGGCGAACCCGAGTCGCAGGACACGCCCAGGCTCGTCGTGCGCGACGGCCCGCTCGCGGTCGATCCGCAGCCCGACGGGCCGCTACAACTGCGCGGCAATCTGGAGATCGTCAGCGGCACCGGCCGCAGCATCGCCTGCATGACGCGCGCGCGCCTCTGCCGCTGCGGCGCGTCGCAGACCAAGCCCTTTTGCGACGAGAGCCACCGGCGGATCGGATTTCGCAGCGAATGAGGCCGCCGCCTCCTCGGATTCGCGAACGGCGCGCCCTTATGATAGGGTCCCAGCCGTCGGAACGCCTTCGCGGGATCGGCCGGCACCCGCGCGCGGGTGCCGAACGCCCTGCCTGTCCAAAGGTCTGTCGATGATCAACGCCGCCGCCAGCGAGGAGCAACCCGTCGTCCTGATCGTCGACGACGATGCGGAGGTGCGCACCGCGATCGGCGAGTTGATGCTGTCGGTCGGGATCGAAGCGACGTCCTATGCCTCGACGCGCGAGCTGCTCGAATCGCCGCTGCTCGCGCGGGCGGGCTGCCTCGTCCTCGACGTGCGCATGCCGGGATCGAGCGGGCTCGACCTGCAGCAGCATCTCGCGGGCGCGGGCATTTCGAAACCGATCGTCTTCCTGACCGGGCACGGCGACATCCCGATGTCGGTGCAGGCAATGAAGGCGGGGGCGGTCGATTTCCTGACCAAACCGGTGCGCGACCAGACTTTGCTCGACGCGGTGATGGCCGGGGTCGAGCGCGACGTCGCCGAGCGCGAAAGCGCGCGCATCGTCCAGCAGCATGTCGAGCGCTTCGCGACGCTGACCCCCCGCGAAAGCCAGGTCATGCGCGAAGTCTCGCGCGGCCGGCTCAACAAGCAGATCGCCTTCGACCTCGGCATCACCGAGATCACGGTCAAGCTCCATCGCAGCAACGTCATGAAGAAAATGCAGGCAGCGTCGGTCGGCGAACTGATCCGCGCGTGGGAGAAATTGCCCCTCCAGCTTCGCGAAACGCCATGAGCCTAATCCTTGGTATAGTTACAAACTCTTATGCGCTGGCCGACAGTGGTAGCATTGGCCGCACCGGTCGCATGAGAAAGAGCCAAGGCACGTGGCCAAGATTCCCCTTGTCGCAGTCGTGGACGATGACGAAGCCGTCCGCGAAGCGCTGTGCGAATTGCTGATGGTTGCGGGGCTCGACTGTACGGCCTTTGATGGGGCGCCGGCCTTTCTCGCCGCCGACGCCGCGACGTTCGACGGGCTGATCACCGATATCCGGATGCCCGGCATGACCGGCATCGACCTGCTCGAGCGGCTGCGCAGCGTGGCGCCCGGGCTTCCCGCGATCGTCCTCACCTCGGTCACCGACGCGCATGATCGCCGCCGCGCACTCGACCTCGGCGCGCGCGCCTGGCTGACCAAGCCGGTCGCCGACGACGTGCTGCTGGGTCACCTCAAGGCGGTGCTGGGCGAGGACGGCTTCGACTGGCCCGAAACCCCGCTGGGATGAGCGACGCGGCGCTGGACAAGGGGCCCGCGCCGCCGCGCGAACCCGACATCGCCGATCTCGCGTCGGAAAGCGTGATCGTCTTCGATTCCGCGGGCACAATCCGCTACTGGAATCCCGCGTCGGAGGCGCTCTACGGTTGGCCGGCGGTGGCGATGGTCGGGCGCGGCATCGGCCATCTGTCCGAACGCAGCGCCGACGAGGGCGCGCATTGGCACATGCTTGTGCAGGAGGGGACCTGGCGCGGGGTGGTCAGCCGCCGCACGCCATCGGGCGCCGCGGTCGCGGCCGACATCCGCCAATATGTGCGCTTCAACACCGACGGCACACCGCGCGACGTCGTCGAATATGGCCGCCGCTCGGCCGACGATACGGCGGGCGACGGCGACGGCTGGCACATCCCCGACCGGATGATGGCCGCCGCCGGCGAGATCGACGTCGCTGCCGGGCTGCCCCAGGTTGCGGAGATCGTCGCGCTGCGTCAGGCGGGCGCGGATGACGACCCCGCGCGGCTGACCACGCTCGGGCTCGAACTGGTCCAGGCCTCGCGCATCGTCGATGTCAACGAACGGCTGATGCGGCTGGTCGGCGGCAATCGCGGCCGCCCGTTGATGATCGGCCAGTCGGTCGCCGCCTTCTGGCCGATCGAGAGCCGCCCCGCGCTCGCCGAGCTGATCGTCGATGCGGTCGCCGCCGATCGCCGCGACGTCACCTATCGGCGCCAGATGCCGTCCGACGGCATCTTGCGCGACCCGGTGCTGACGATCTGGATTCCTCCCGAGGGGCCGCCTCACCGCATCCAGATGGCGATTAACGGGACGATCGACGACGACCGCTCCTATGTATATCTGCGCGCCAGCGAGGCGCGCTACCGCAAGCTCGTGCAATATATGCCGATGGCGCTGTGGCAGGTCGACGCCAGCCATATGGGCCGCATCTACGCCGAGATCCGCGCGCAGGGGGTCTCCGATTTCGCGGCCTATCTCGACGAACATCCCGAGCTGGTCGACTATGCGGCGACCAGCGTGCCGGTGACCGACGTCAACCGCGCCGCGATCGAGATGTTCGGCGCGACCAACGCGCTCGATCTGATGCGCCATGTCGGCTATCTGTTCACCGCGACCCCCGACGCGCTGCGCAACGTGATGATCGGCCGCTTCAACGGCCAGCAGAACCATGCCGAGCCGATCAAGGTGCGCACGCTCGACGGGCGGCTGCTCGACGTGCAATTTTCGGTGACCTACCCCAAGCCCCCGGTCGAGCTCGACGTCACCATCTTCTCGATGGTCGACGTGACCGAACGGATCAGCATCAGGGCCGAGCTCAGCCAGCTGCAGGCCGATTTCGCACACGCGGCGCGGCTCTCGACGCTGGGCGAGCTGGCGTCGTCGATCGCGCACGAGGTCAACCAGCCGCTCGCCGCGATCGTCACCAACGCCGAAACCAGCCTGCGCTGGCTGGGGCGCGACGAACCCAATGTCGAAAAGGCGAAGGAGCTGACCTCGCGCATCGCCGCGAGCGCGCGGCGCGCCAACGACATCGTCCAGCGCGTCCGCGGCATGGCGGCCAAGCGCAAGCCCGAACGCGTTCCGCTCGACCTCAACGACGTCGTGCGCGAATCGCTGGCGTTCGTGCGCTACGAGATCGAATCTCACGCGATCCGCGTGACGACCGACCTCGGCCGCGGCTTGCCCAAGGCGATGGCCGACAGGGTGCAGCTGCAACAGGTGATCGTGAACCTGCTCGTCAATGCGGTGCAGGCGCTGGGCGTGGAGGTCGAGGCCGGGCGCGAGATCCAGCTGGCGACCGCCGCGGGCGAGGACGGGCTCGCCTTCACGCTGCGCGACACCGGGCCGGGCATTCCGCCCGATGATCTCGCGCGGGTGTTCGACGGTTTCTTCACCACCAAGGACGGCGGCATGGGGATCGGGCTTGCGATCTGCCACTCGATCATCGCCGAACATGGCGGCATGATCGCCGCGTCGAACCATCCGGGCGGCGGCGCAGAGTTCCGCTTCACGCTTCCCGCCGAGGCGTGAGGGGAGGCGGCCGGGCCGCCTCCCACCCGTCGGTCAGCCCGCGGCCAGCCTCTTGCGCAGAAAGCCGATCGCCTGGCCGATCGCGCCGCGCGCGGCGGGGGTCGCGGCGATCGGGTTGAGCATCACGAAATCGTGGATCGTGCCGTTGTAGCGCGCCGAGATCACCGGAACCCCGGCCTGCGCCAGCTTGCGGGCATAGGCCTCGCCCTCGTCGCGCAGCACGTCATTCTCGTCGAGAGGGTAGGGTGGATCCGACCGGACATGACCCTCGACGCTGAAGCTGTAGAACAGCACTTATTGCATCACCGTCCGCTCGCCCATCATCCGATGCGGATGTCGCACCGCCGGTCATTTGCTTCCTGCTTACGATATTTATCCAATGCATTTGCACCGGACGGCGATGCCGTCGTCCGGTGCAACCGGATCCGAACATTGGCGCAATTAGGTTTTGACCCGGTGAACTGGTAGCGCTACCAAAATACGGCGGGCCGCGATCGAACGACGGCTGTTGGGAGGGTCTGGATGAAAAAGGCGATGATGCTGGCCGCGTCGATGGCGTCGATGGCAGCGCCGGCAAACAGTATGGCGACGCCGCGCGGACTGCCCGTCGGGGTTTGCATCAACATGGGCAACAGCCTCGAACCGCCAACGGAAACCGGATGGGGCGGGCATCGCATTGCCGACGGCGATTTTGCCAATATCGCCGCGGCCGGTTTCAAGACCATTCGCTTGCCGGTGCGCTGGGACAGTCACGCCGGAAAAGAGGCGCCCTACACGATCGAGCCGGCCTTCCTCGCGCGGGTGCAGCATCTGGTGGTCGCGGCGCAGGCGGCGGGGCTCAACGTCATCCTCGACAGCCATAATTTTGAATCGATGCACAGCGATCCGCTGGGTAGCGCTTCGCGGTTCGCCGGCATCTGGAAACAGATCGGTGCCGCCTTTGCCGGGCAGCCGACCAAGACATTGTGGTTCGAACTCGAGAACGAGCCGCACGACAAATTCACCAATGCCAATCTGCTCGAAGCGCTGTCGCCGGCGCTAGCCGCGGTGCGCGCGACCAATCCCGACCGGCCGGTGATCGTCGGCGGCGAATTCTGGAGCGGCATCGATTCGCTCGCAACGCTGAAACTGCCCGACGACCCGCACGTCTATCCGACCTTTCATTATTACGAGCCGTTCGACTTCACCCATCAGGGCGCGACATGGGTCGATCCGGTGCCGCCGCCGGGACGCGCCTATGGCAGCGCGGACGATGCCGCGCGGCTGGTGCGCGATGTGCAGAAGATTCGCGACTATAGCGAAAGGACCGGGCTGCTCCCCTTCATGGGCGAAACCGGGGCGCATACGACGGTGCCGCTCGATCAGCGGGTGCAATATCATGCCGCGGTGACCAGGGCCTTCGCTCCGCTCGGCATCGGCATGTGCACCTGGGCCTATACCAACACCTTTCCCTTCTATGACAGCGACAAGAAGGCGTGGTTGTCCGGGATGCGCGGCGCGATCGGGCTGGCCGACCCGACGCGCGCGCCGGCGCCTGCCGCGGCATCGCCGCCGGCCGCGGGCGAGCGGCAGGCGACCCCCGAACTGCAGGCGCTCGACGACAGCCTGCCCGGCACGCTGATCAACGACCCCTCCGCGCTGAACTGGTCGACCTTCGGCACGATCATGAAGGCGAAGATCGTCAAGTCGGCCGACATCCCGGGCGGCGGCGCCGCGATGCAGTTCGCGCTGCAAGCGCTGGGGGTCGCCGCCTATGATGCCGGCGCCAATGTGCCGATCCGCACCGCGCTGCGCGCCAGGGGCGATTATGTCGCGGCCTTTTGGGCGCGCACGGTCAAGTCCGATGCCCCCGACGGCAAGGGACGGATCGGCGTCCGTTTCCAGCAGAATGTCGCGCCCTATGCGGGGTTCGGCGACACGGTGCTGACCGTCGGGTCCGAATGGCAGCTCTATGAGGTTCCCGCCACGGCCGACCGCGATGTGCCGAAGGGGCAGGCGGTTCTCGGGCTGCAACTGGCCGGCGCGCGGCAGACGATCGAGATCGGGCAGGTCATCGTCGTCGAGGGCGCCAAGTCGATCCGCCAGGCGCCCACGACTGCGGCGCCCGCCGCCGACCCGGAACGGCCGCCGCAACTCGCGGGCAAGGGCGATCTGCTCAACGACCCGGCGAACCGCGCCTGGCTGCTCTATGGCGACAAGCAGGTGGCAAAGGCGACGACCACCAACGTCTATGGCCGCGTCGCGACCCTGCTGACGGTCGGCGCGGCGGGCGCCAATGCGTTCGACGCGGGCGCCGCGGTGCCGTTGCGCGACGCGATCGCGAAGGGCGACCGGCTCCGCATCGCGGTGCTGGCGCGCACCGTATCGGCATCGACCCCCGACGGGCAGGGCAAGCTGGCGATCCGGGTGCAGCGGAACGCCGCGCCTTATGACGGCTTTGCCGACAATATGCTGACGGTCGGTCCGAACTGGCGGCTCTATCAGATCGGCACCACCGCGTCGCTGGCGCTCGCGGCGGGGACGGGGCAGTTGGCGCTGCATACCGCCGGGGCGGCGCAGGCGATCGAGATCGGGCCGGTCTATGTGTTGCGTGAAGCCGACCCCGCAGCGAGCGAATGAGCGCTGCACGGCCGTTTGCGATGCTGACGCTGACCGCGGGCGCCGCGCGCCTGACGCTGGTGCCGGCGGCGGGCGGGGCAGTTGCGGCGTGGCGTGTCGGCGATCAGCCGATGTTTTACGAGACCGGCATCGCCGCCGCACCCGGGTGGGATCCGCTGGCGATGGCGAGCTTCCCGCTCGTGCCCTATTCGAACCGCATCGGCGGCGGTTCTTTTGCGTGGGACGGGCTCCCTTATCGACTGCCCCCGAACAAGGCGGGATTCGCCGAGCCGTTGCACGGCATTGGCTGGCTGCAGGCGTGGGCCGTCGCGGAATGCGGCGATGGATATGCGGTGGTGCGGTATGAGCATCGCGGCGATGCGGACTGGCCCTGGGCCTTTTGCGCCGAGCAACGTTTCGAACTGACGACCGCCGGGATGAAAATCGATCTGGCCGTGACCAATCTCGACACCGTTGACGCGCCGCTCGCGATCGGCATGCATCCCTATTTCGACGCGGCGGGCGCGCATCTGCAATTCGCCGCCGAACGGATCTGGCATGCGGGGCCCGACCAGTTGCCGGTTCGCGCCGCGGAACCCGATGCAACGACCGATTTTGCCGCGGGGCGCATGGTGGCGTATAGCCGGCTCGATAATGGCTATGACGGTTGGGATGGCCGCGCCGCCATCTGGTGGGACGAGCGTCCGCTCGGGCTGACTATCCTGTCCGACCTGCCGTGTGCAGTCGTTTACACCCCCGCCGATGCCGGTTTCTTCTGCTTCGAACCCGTGCCACACAGCAACAATGCGCTGAACCTTGGCGGCGCGGGGCGGCCTATGCCAGTCGCCGCGCATGGTGAGACGATCCGCGCGCGCGTCGCCTTTGACCTATGGGAGCTTGCATGACCGGGGGGGCGGCGCCGATCCGCACGATCGTCATCGTCGGCGGCGGCACCGCGGGCTGGATGGTCGCCGCCGCCGCGGCGCGGTTCCTGAACGACGGCCAGCGGCGGATCCTGCTGGTCGAATCCGACGCCATCGGGACGGTTGGCGTCGGCGAGGCGACGATCCCGCCGATCCGCGATTTCAACCGCATGCTCGGCATCGACGAGGCCGAGTTTATCCGCGAGACGCAGGCGACCTTCAAGCTGGGGATCGAGTTCGTCGACTGGGGCGCGCTCGGCGAACGCTACCTGCATCCCTTCGGCGACCCGGGGCATAATTTCGAAGGCATCGCGTTTCACCAGTTCTGGCTGAAGCACCGGCGCGATCCGCGCATCCGGCCCTTCACCGATTATTTCATCACGGGGGCAGCGGTGCGCCACCGCGGCTATGCGCCGCAAAGCGGCGATCCGCGCTCCCCCCTGCACCAGATGGCGGCGGCCTATCATTTCGACGCCGCGCTTTACGCGGCCTTCCTGCGCCGCCGTGCCGAGGCGGCCGGGGTCGCGCGGATCGAGGGACGGATCGAGGGCGTCGATCGTGACGGGGCGAGCGGGCATGTCAGGTCGCTGCGCCTTACGGGCGGGCACGACGTAGCAGGCGATTTCTTCATCGACTGTTCGGGTTTCGTCAGCCTGCTGCTGGGCGGGGAAATGGGGGTGGCGTATCGCGACTGGTCGCGCTGGCTGCCGTGCGACCGGGCGATGGCCGTGCCGTCGGCGCGGATCGACCCGCTGATCCCGGCGACGCGCGCCACCGCGCACGGTTTCGGCTGGCAATGGCGCATTCCGCTCCAGCACCGCACCGGCAACGGCATCGTCTGGTCGAGCCGCTATGCGACCGACGACGAGGCGCGGGGGACATTGCTCGGGCATCTGGACAGCGAACCGCTGGCCGAACCGCGCCCGCTGCGCTTCACGGCGGGCGTCCGCGAGCGATTGTGGGAGGGCAATGTCGTCGCGCTGGGCCTGGCGGGCGGGTTTATCGAGCCGCTGGAATCGACGAGCATCCACCTGATCCAGACCGGGATCAACAAGCTGTTCTGGCTGTTTCCCGACATGGCGTTCAGCACGGTCGAGCGCGACGAATACAACCGGCTGATGATCGACCAATATGAATATGTCCGCGACTTCATCGTTCTGCATTACAAGGCGACCGTGCGCAGCGACACGCCCTTCTGGCGCGACATGGCGGCGATGGATATCCCCGACAGCCTGGCGCAAAAGATCGAATTGTTCCGCACCAAGGGCCGCATCCGCCGCTTCGACCATGATCTGTTCGGCATCGCCAATTGGGCGGCGGTCATGCTGGGGCAGAATATCGTCCCCGACGGTTACGACCCGCTCGTCGATGCGACCGATGACGACCGGATCGTCGCGGCGATGGAACGGATCGCATCGGTGTTCGAAACCCAAGCGCGCGCGATGCCCGGCCACGCCGACCATATCGCGCGGCTGGTCGGGAACTAACGCGGCCCCATCAGCCCGCGCAGCACGAAATTGCGGATCGTTTCGTCGCGTTCGGGCGACGCCGCGCCTTGCACGCCTTGCGCGTGGGGCGGCAGGTGATCGGCGGCGCGCGCGCCGTCGTCGCCGAAGATGAAATGGTCGAACCACGTCCGCCAGGCGGCGCGCTCGGCGGCGGGCAGGTCGCGGATCGCGAGCAGACTGTGGGCAAAGGCGAGCAACGGCGAACTCCCGGCCCCGGCATCGCACCAATAGTTGACCATCAGGTTGAGCGGCCCGGTGGCGCGGATGTTGTGCCACCAGAGCGACGGAATGTAGATCGCGTCGCCCGGATCGAGCGTCGCGACCCGGGCGGTGGCCATCGCGCCGGCAAAGCGCGGGTAGCGCGCGAGGTCGGGATCGTCGACCGCGACCATGCTCACCGGCTGTCCCGCCGGGGTCTTGTTGAGCGGGCCGAGATAGAGGTTCGCGACCTGATCGGGTGGAAAAAGGACGAACCGCCGGACGCCGGACACGACGGCCGCGATATTGTCCGACTGATCGAAATGGGTCGCAATATGCGACGCGTTGCCGGTCCATAGCCGCGGTGTGGCACCCGGTGCCTCGACCGGCAGCATATGGTCGGCGAGAAAGCCGGGCATGAAATCGGCCGCCGGGGTCGAACCGGCGTAAAAGCCGGGCGGGTCGGCTTGCCCGCTCGCCCAGAGCAGGCGATCGAGCAGTTCGGCCATCGTCGCCCGCTCCGTGCGGAAGTTGAAGCCCGCCATGTCGCTGCGATAGAAATAATGGCCCTGCGTTCCCGGCGGTGCGGTGAAGACGTTCATCGGCGCACCTTGGCCATAGCCAGCCAGCCGCTGCGCCAGCGCCGCGATGCCTTGCCGCCCCGCCGCGACCAACGGCCAGTGCGCGGTCAGCCCGCGCAGCACCAGCGGGCGACCGTTCGCCGCCGCCAGGGCCGCTTGCGCGGTCCCGGCATCCGTCGCGTCGGTTTCTGCGACCGGCTCCGCCCGGGCCAGCCAGTCATTCACGGGCAGGGGATCATCACGTCCGCGACCGAAGCGAGCCGCACCTCGGCGAGGCTGAAGCGCGTCGCGCCGTCGGTGGTCAGCCGGAAGGGCGTTTCGACCTTGCTCATGTCGGCCCCCTTAGCAGCAAAGCATTTGAGCGGCACGCCATAGCTGCGCCATTCGCCCGCAGGTGCGACGGAAAGCGCCGCGAAAGGGATCGGCGTGCGGTTGAAGACCAGCGTTGCGGGCTCCTTTGGCGGCTGATCGACGCGTATCGTCGCGACCAGCAACAGATCGCCGTTGCTCTCGCGCGTCAGCTCGACGGGGGCGTGGCTCGACACTTCGACCGTCGCCGGCCCGCCGGCGATGGCGAACTGGCGCGCGCCCTCCTGGACGATATGGTCGATCGCACTGACGGTCACGCGGCCCCCCAATGCCTTGGCCGGGACGGTGGTGATCCGCGTCGTGTCGCCCGCACCGTCCAGCACGCGCAGCGACCAGGATGCCGCGGGCACCCCGCGCGCGAACCAGACGGTGCCGCTTTCGGTTGCTTCGACCCCGGGCTCTTCGGACAGCATGGTCCACGCCGGCTTGTCCGCCAGCCCCAGCCCATAGCCGAACGGGTAAAGCGCGGGTCCGTCGGCGCGTGCGGTGGCGGGCCAGGCGGTGGGCAGCTTGCCGGTGAAATCGAAGCGCGGCTTGCCGTCCTTGCGCGCAATCAACAGGTCGGCGACCCCGCCGCCCTCCGACCCCGGCAGCCAGGCCGCGACGAAGGCATCGGCGATGTTGAGCTCGGGGTTCATGAACAGCGGCCGCCCGCTGATCATCACCGCGATCACCGGAATGCCCTGCGCCTTCAATTTCTGCATCGTCGCAAAGGGCGCACGCAATTCGGGACGAAGCTGGAGCGTCTTCAGGTCGCCCTGAAATTCGGCGTAAGGCGTTTCGCCGAACACCACGATCGCCGCGTCGGGCCTTTTCTTGTATGCGCCGTCGGGTGTCAGTTCGGCGCTGCCGCCCACTGCCTTGACCGCGTCATCCAGCCCCTTCCAGATCGAGGTGGCGCCGGGAAAGTTGGCGTTGGTGACGTCGGTGCCTTGCCAGGTGAGCGTCCACCCCCCCGACTGACGCCCGATATCGTCGGCGGCATCGCCCGCGACGAGGACATGGCTCCCCGGCTTGATCGGCAGCACGCCGCCTCGATCCTTGAGCAGCACCAGCGATTTGCGCACCGCCTCGCGCGCGATCGCGCGATGCGCGGGGGCGCCGAGCAAATCCCACTGGCCCGCATAGCGCCGGTCCGACGGCTTGCCCGCTTCGAACAGCCCCAGCCGCATCTTGACGCGCAGAATCCGCCCGACGGCATCGTCGATCCGCGCCATCGGCACGGTCCCGTCCTTCGCCTGCGCGACGAGCGAGGTCCACATCGCCTTCCAGCTGTCGGGCGCCATCACCATGTCGAGCCCGGCATTCACCGTCTGCGGGCACGATGCGTTGGTACATCCGGCGACCTGGCCATGTGCGTTCCAGTCGCTGACGAGGAAGCCGTCGAAGCCCATATGATCCTTGAGCAGGTCGGTGAGGAGCGACTTGTTTCCCGTATTCTTGACCCCGTTCCAGCCGGAGAAGCTGATCATGATCGTCGCGACGCCCTGTTCGAGGGCGGGGACATAGGGCGCGCCGTGGATGTCGCGCAGTTCCTCCTCGCCGATCCGCGCGTCCCCCTGATCGCGACCGTCGACGGTCCCGCCGTCGGCCAGATAATGTTTGGTAGAGGCGATGACATAGGGTCCCTGCAGCAGGTTGGTCCCGTCGGCCGGACCCTGCAACCCACGTATCATGCGGCCGACATAGTCGCTGACCAGCGCCGGGTCGGACGAATAGCCCTCATAGGCGCGGCCCCAGCGATAATCCTGCGGCACCGTGACCGTCGGGGCAAAGGTCCATTCCATCCCCGTCGCGCGGATTTCGAGCGCGGTCGCCCTGGCGATACGCTCGATCAGATCGGGGTCGCGGGCGGCGCCAAGGCCGACATTGTGCGGAAACAACGTCGCGCCGACGATGTTGCTGTGACCATGGACCGCGTCGGTTCCCCAGATGATCGGGATGCCCACTCGGTCGCCGCTGGGATCGATCGACGCGGCGTGGAAAGCATCGGCAAGTGCCAGCCATTTTTCGGGCGCGGCGAACTCGTCGTTCCCGGGGGCGCTGTTGCCGCCGTTGAGGATCGAACCGAGATGATAGGTTTTTGCCTCTTCCGGCGTGACGCTGGCGATATCGGCCTGGACGATCTGCCCGACCTTTTCCTCGATCGTCATCCGCGCGATCAGCGCGGCGATGCGCGCTTCGGTTGCGGCATCGCGCGGCAAGGGCCAGCGCGGCGCCGGCCATTTTTCGGGATGCGCGGTCGCCTCGGGCGGGGTCGGAGCCAGGAGCAGCGATGGCCCCTGCGCGCCCGTCGGCGCCGCGCAGGCGGACAATAGCAAGGGAAGCAGCCAGGTCGGGTTGCGCATCATGAACCTTTCATCGGGGGGCGTGCGGCGCGCCGGATTGGGCCGCCCGGGTGATCGTCGTCCTGACGATATCCTCGGGCAGCGCGAGCGCGGTGGGGTCGATGCGGCGCGGCGGTGGCCGCAGCGCCATCAGTCGTGCGAGCCACTGGCCCGGCGCGATCGGGTCGAGTTCGCGCGGTGCGACGCGTCCGCGCGCGTCGAACGCGGCGAGGATTGCGGCAAGGCCGTCGGGGCGCGGGGTGTCGTCGGGTCCGAAACACAGGCTGCTCCAGTCGGCGAGCGCATCGTGCGCGATGGCGGCACGGCGGACATATTCGCCGATGTCGCGGGCTTGGCCGTTCGGCCGCGGCAACAGGGCGACGAGGCGCAATATATCTTCCAACGCGGCGCCGAGCAGGTTGCCGTCGCTGACGGGCACATGGACGGCCGCCCCACCGATCGCGACGGCATTGGCCTGCCAGCTTTGCTCGAGGCGACCCGAAGCGCGGCCATCGACGCCCGGCGCGATCGTCGCGCACCACAGCCGGGTCTGCCAGCCCAGGCTGTCGCGTGTCTCCGTCAGCGTCTCTTCGCCCGCCGCGCCGTCGCCTTCTGCCGTGACGGCAAGTGTGCGCGGCGGGACCGTCGCAGACCAGTCGCGCCATCTCGTTTCGAGCGCGGTCAACAGGCGCGAACGCGGGCCGGCGGCATCGATGTAAAGGTCGGCGGTCAGCGTCCCGCCCGCTGCGGTGACGATGCGTTCTATGGCATGGCCGTCGGTTTCTATCCCGATGTCCTCGCTCTCGTGCCGCACGACGCCCAAGGCCGCGGCCATGTCGCCAAGCAGCGCGGCGTAGGCGGCCGGATCGAAGCGGGCGCCGAAACCCCCTTCGTCGCCATGCGCATCGCGCAGCGCCAGCAGCATCGCGGCGAAGTCGGGCGACGCGTCGCCGGTGCCGCCGCGGTGACGGAGCCAGAGCTGGTGCAGCGCGACGCCTTCGACAAAGGGGATGGCGGCAGTACACGCCTCGCGTATTTCGGGCCGGCCGGGGCCGCCATAGCGGCGCAGGTGAACCGCTTCAGCGCGCGCGCGCTGGATGAAAAGCCTGGGGTCAAGGCCGATCTGGCGATGGAATTTTTGGATGACGGGACTCGCCGCGCCAAGCAGGTCGATCCAGCCATCGGGCGCTGATGGCAACTGGACGAGCGCGACATCGGCGCCGGGCAGCGCGCGGCGCAGCGCGATGGCGGCCGCGAGCCCGACGATGCCGTCGCCGACGACCAGCACCGAGCGCGTCAAGGCGGGCGAACCGGTCACGCCGCCTCCCACGCGCCGGACGACCGCAGATAGGCGGCATGATCGGGCCATGCCGCGACGCGCTGGCGGATCGCGCCGCCGAGTTCGTCCAGCGACTGCGCGATGCGGTCCTGCGGCGGGACGTCGGCGCGCTGGTCGTAACCGCGCGGCATCACCCCCTGGCCCAGATAGACCGCGACCCAGCTCGCCTCGAGGAACAGGCCCTCGGTATAGAGTTCGACGCGCCCGGTGTCGCGCCACAGCGCCATCTTGCGCTCGAGTTCGGGGGGCAGCGCCATGGTGCGGACATGGTTCCAGAAGTCTGAATCGTCGCGCCGCGTCGCGTGATAATGGAGGATCAGGAAATCGCGGATGCGATCATATTCGCGGTCGACCAGCGCGTTGAACGCATCGCGATCGGCGGGGTCGATGCGGCGTTCGGGGAACAGTTCGACCAGCCGCGTCACCGCCTGCTGGACCAGATGGATGCTCGTCGATTCGAGCGGTTCGAGGAAGCCGCTGGCCAGCCCGATCGCGACGACATTGCGGTCCCAGCTTCGGGTGCGCCGTCCGGCGCGAAAGCGCAGCACGCGCGGGTCGGCGAGCGGTTCGCCCTCGACCGCGCCCAGGATCGCGCCGCAGGCCTCGTCGTCGGACAGATGCGCGCTCGAATAGACATAGCCATTGCCGACCCGGTGCTGGAGCGGGATGCGCCAGCGCCAGCCGGCGGACATCGCGGTCGCGCGCGTATAGGGTTCGATCGGACCTTCCGGCGCGGTGCAGGGCAATGCGGCGGCGCGGTCGCACGGCAACCAGTGCGACCAATCCTCCCATGGCGAGCCCAGAGTCTCGCCGATCAGCAGCGCGCGAAAGCCCGAGCAGTCGACGAACAAATCGCCCGCGACGACATCGCCGCGATCGGTACGCAGCGCAGCGATGTCGCCCGTTTCGCCGTCGCGTTCGACCGCCACGACCTTGCCTTCGCTGCGCCGCACGCCATGCGCCTCGGCAAAAGCGCGCAGCATCGGCGCCATGCGCGTGGCGTCGAACTGATAGGCGTAGCTATAGCTGCTATCGAGGAAATCGCCGTCGTCGGGGATCGGCGCAAAGCGCCTGGCGCGCGAAGCGACGATGGGGAGCGAAAAATCGCAGATCGGCGGGACGTGCCCCGCGGCCCTCATTCGCAGCCAATAATGGTGGAAACCGACCCCGGCGATGTCGGTGCCATAGGCGCCGAAGGGATGGAGATAACGCTCGCCGATCGCGCCAAAATCGACAAAATCGATCCCCAGTTTGAAGGTCGCGCGCGTCCGGCGCATGAATTCCATCTCGTCGAGCCCGAGACGGCGAATGAATTCGCGCAGATGCGGCAGCGTCGCCTCGCCGACCCCGACGATGCCGATCTCCTCGGATTCGACGAGATGGATATCGGCCTGTCCGGGCAGCAGCCTGGCGAGCGCCGCGGCGGTCATCCAGCCGGCGGTGCCGCCGCCCAATATGACGACGCGGACGGGTTCGGGGGAGGTCAAGGCGCGGTGTCTGCACGCGCGGCGTGGGGACCGACGACCGCGCCGGTGAACAGCCCGGCGCCGACGGTGGCGAGCACCGAGGCATCGACATCGGCCGTCAGCGTCTGCCAATCCTCTGCCCCGGCAGCGCGCCACCGCAGGGCGGCCTTTTCGCGGTTCAAGCGGATCTGCAAATCGATCGCTGTCGGACCCTTGTCGCCGAGCGGGGTCTGATGGACCACCGCGCCGTCGGCGGGTTCGGTCGCGCTGCCGCGACGGCGCAGCACGATCGCATCGCCCCCCGCCAGCCGCTCGCGGCCGAAGAAAAGGAAATGATCCTCGTCGGTGAGCGCGAGCAGCCCGGCGCGGTCGCCCATTGCGGTGGGCGCAAAGGTGACGCGGGTTTCGAAAACGGCCTGGTGGTGGCGCAGCCGCTTGCCGACGAAGCTCGGCTGGCCGAGCGATCCCGCGGCCACCGGACGCGCGGTCAGTTGCAGCGCGCCCTTGCTGCCCGTCAGGTTCCACCAGGCGCGACCGTGCGGGGTGCGCAGCATCATCCAGTCGAGCGCCAGGCGGGGATCGTCGAACTCGTCGCGCCAATGGTCGAGCGTGTCGCCTTCGAAGGCGGGTAGGGCCGGGCGCTTGCCGGCCGGCGCGATCGCCGTTCCCGACGGCAGGATCAGCGGCCAACCGTCCTTCCATTGTACGGGCAACAGGAACGTCTCGCGCCCCAAATTGGTCTGCTGTCCCGCATAGGGCCGCGTCGCGAGAAAGACCGCCCACCAGCTGCCGTCGGCGATCCGGACGAAATCGGCGTGGCCCGTCGCCTGCACCGGCCATGCGCGGCCTGCGGGCAGATCGCGCTGGGTCAGAATCGGGTTGTTGGGGCCGGGTCGATAGGGGCCGGTGATTGTGTCGGCGCGGTAGATCGTCTGGCTGTGCCGGTCGGCAGTGCCGCCTTCGGCCGCGGTCAGATAATAATGGCGCCCCACCTTGTAGATATGCGGCCCTTCGGCCCACACGGGCTTGTCGGCGGGATGAACGCCCTTGTCGACGAGCAGGGTGCGCGTCGGCGCCATCTTCATCGCCGCCAGATCGATCTGCTGCAGCCACAGCGCGCGGTGGCCGTCATATTCGGGCGGTCCGGGCGGCGCATCATTATAGGCGATCCACGCGCGGCCATCGTCGTCGACGAACAGCGACGGGTCGATGCCGCCGAAGTCGAGCCAGCGCGGGTCGGACCAGGGGCCCGCCGGATCGTCGGCGGAGATGATGAAATTGCCGCCGCAATCGATGCAGGTGTTCACGATATAGAAGCGCCCGCCGTGATGGCTGATCGCGGGCGCGAACAGCCCGCGCGTGACCCCGACCTTGCCGATCGTCAGCTGACCCGGGCGGTCGATGGCGTTGCCGATCTGGCGCCAGTGGACGAGGTCGCGGCTGTGATAGACGGGCAGGCCGGGAAACCAGCTGAAGGTCGAATTGACCAGATAAAAATCGTCGCCGACGCGGACGATCGACGGGTCGGGCTGGAAACCGGGCCGCACCGGATTGGCGAAATCGCCGGGTCCGGCGGTTGCCGATTCGGTATCCGGCGTGCCGGAATATGCGACATGGTCGAAGGTCGCGACCGGCGGCGCGCCGGATTGCGCCGCGGCCGGCGTGGCCGCCAGACTCCATGCCGCCCAGGCAATATAGCGCCAACCCCGCAACTCGCATCTCCCGCCCATTCGTCCGGTCGGGCGCTTGTCCCGCCCGGCGAATGATTTTCTGATCGCCAACCTTGACACGACCCCCTAGAGCGTGATGGTAGCGCTATCACGACAATGGCTGTGGGGAGGTTTCAGGTCAATGGGTTTTGCGTTGGGGGCCGTTTTGCCGTCCGATTGGCGCTCCGCGCGCTTGCTCGGGCGCGTGGACTTTGGCGCCGGGCCGACCCCGGTGCTAATCGACGGCGGCACGCTCTATGATCTGACGATGAGCGCCGCGACGGTATCGGCGGCGGTTGCGCGGCGGCAATGGCTGCCGGAGCACGGGATCGCCGTCGCCGACCTCGACCTCGACGCACCTTCACTGCCCGACGGCGCGACCCTGCTCAGCCCGATCGATCTGCAATGCATCAAGGCGGCGGGGGTGACCTTCGCCGTCTCGGCCATCGAGCGCGTGATCGAGGAACGCGCGCGCGGCGATGCGTCGCAGGCCGCGAGCCTCCGCGCCGGGCTCGAGCAGCATATCGGACAGGGCATCCGCTCGGTCGTCCCGGGCTCGGCCGAGGCGGCGGCGCTCAAGGCGGCGCTGATCGCCGAGGGCATGTGGTCGCAATATCTGGAAGTCGCGATCGGCCCCGATGCCGAGGTGTTCACCAAATCGGCGGTGCTGTCGTCGGTCGGCCATGGTGCGCCGATCGGGGTGCGCTCCGATTCGAGCTGGAACAACCCCGAACCCGAAATCGCGCTGATCATCGACAGCGCGGGCGACGCGGTCGGCGCGACCTTGGGCAACGACGTCAATCTTCGCGATTTCGAGGGCCGCTCGGCGCTGCTGCTCGGCAAGGCGAAGGACAATAATGCCTCGGCGGCGCTCGGGCCGTTCATCCGCCTGTTCGACGAGGGCTTCACCATCGATGATGTCCGGGGCGCCGAGGTCGACCTGCGCATCGAGGGCGCCGACGGCTATGTGCTGACGGGCCAGAACCAGATGGGACAGATCAGCCGCGACCCGCTCGATCTCGCGGCGCAGGCGCGTAGCGAGCATCATTATCCCGACGGCTATGCGCTCTATCTCGGCACCTTGTTCGCGCCGACGCAGGATCGCGACGTGCCTGGCGGCGGGTTCACGCACAAGCTCGGCGACCGGGTGACGATCTCGGCCGCGCGGCTGGGGACGCTCGAGAATATCGTCACGACATCGCGCGATGCGCCGCCCTGGACGATGGGTATCGCCGAACTTTTCCGCAATCTCGCGAGCCGTGGGCTCGTCGATCGCATTTGAAGGACCTGTCCAAACAATGACTTTGAAACTCGGGCATTTGATCAACGGCGAGCGCGTGGGCGCCGACGGTGCAGCGCTGGAAAGCCTGAACCCGTCGAACACCGACGAGGTGGTGGCGCTGTTCCCTGCCGGCGATGCGGGGGCGGTCGACGCGGCGGTCGCCGCCGCGCGCGCCGCGCAGCCGGGCTGGGCCAATGCCTCGCCCGAAGTGCGCGCCGACCTGCTCGACAAGGTCGCGGCGACGATCATGGCGCGTGCCGCCGAGCTTGGCGAATTGCTCGCGCGCGAAGAGGGCAAGACCCGCGCCGAGGGCATGGGCGAGGTGCTGCGCGCCGCGCGGATCTTCCGCTATTTCGGCGGCGAGGCGCTGCGCCGCCACGGCCAGACGCTCGAATCGACGCGGCCCGGGCTCGATGTCGCGACCTATCGCGAGGCGGTCGGCGTCTATGGGCTGATCACACCCTGGAATTTCCCGATCGCCATTCCCGCATGGAAATCCGCCCCGGCGCTCGCTTTCGGCAATGCGGTGGTGATGAAGCCCGCCAATGTGACCCCCGCGACCGCAAGCGCGCTCGCCGACATCATCATGGAATGCGGCGCACCGCCCGGGGTTTTCAACATGGTGCTGGGGCAGGGCCAGGTCGGCGCGGCGATTGCCGACCATCCCGGCGTCGATGCCATGTCCTTCACCGGCTCGCAGGGCGTTGGCGCCAAGGTCGGCATGGCCGCGATGACGCGGCAGGCACGCGTGCAGCTGGAGATGGGCGGCAAGAACCCGCTCGTCGTCCTCGCCGATGCCGATCTCGACAAGGCAGTGGCGATCGCGCTCGACGGCGGTTTTTTCCAGACCGGCCAGCGCTGCACGGCCTCGTCGCGGGTGATCGTCGAGGATGCGATCCACGACCGTTTCGTCGCCGCGCTGGCGGACAGGGCCAGGGGCCTCCGCGTCGGCGCCGCGCTCGACCCCGAAACGCAGGTCGGACCCGCCGCGAGCGAAGCGCAGTTCGAACAGAATCTGCGCTACGCGAAGATCGCGGTCGACGAGGGCGGACGCTGCGTCGTCGGAGGCGATGCGGTGAAGGCGGATACGCCGGGCTATTATATGGCGCCGACGCTGATCGCCGACACCGATCCCGACATGCGGATCAACAACGAGGAAGTGTTCGGCCCGGTGGTCTCGACTGTCCGCGCGAAGGATTATGAGGCCGCGCTCGATCTCGCCAATGCCGGCGAGTTCGGGCTGTCGTCGGGCATCGTCACCAACAGCCAGAAGCATGTCCGCCATTTCCGCAAGCATGTCCGCGCCGGGATGGTGATGGTCAATCTGCCGACCGCGGGGGTCGATTATCATGTGCCGTTCGGCGGAACCCGCAAATCCAGCTATGGTGCGCGCGAACAGGGCTTTGCCGCGGTCGAATTTTATACCCAGATCAAGACGGTCTACACGGGGGATTGAGCGTGCTGACTCGAACGACACAAGATCAGAAATCGGCAGCGAAATATCCCAGCCTGGCGGGCAAGCGCGTGCTGGTAACCGGTGGCGCGAGCGGAATCGGCGAGGCGCTGGTGACGGGTTTCTCCGGACAGGGCGCGCATGTCGCGTTCCTCGACATGCAGGACGCCGCCGGCGAGGCGCTGGTCCGGCGGTTGTCGGGCGACGGTGCGGTGGCGCCGCGTTTCGCCCATTGCGACCTCACCGACTTGGGCAGCCTGGGGCGGAATATCGCAAATCTTTCCGCCGAAATGGGCGACTTCGATATTCTGCTCAACAATGCGGCAAGCGACGATCGCCACGCGATCGGCAACGTTACCCCGGCCTATTGGGACGAGCGGATTGCGGTCAACCTGCGTCATCTGTTCTTCGCGGCGCAGGCGGTCATCCCCGGCATGAAGGCGGCGGGCGGCGGATCGATCGTCAACTTCGGGTCGATCAGCTGGCATCTCGCCCTGCCCGATCTGGTGCTGTACCAGACCGCCAAGGCGGCGATCGAGGGCATGACGCGGTCGATGGCGCGCGAGCTGGGCGGCGACAATATCCGCGTGAACACGATCATCCCCGGCAATGTGGAAACCCCGCGCCAGGCCAAATGGTACACGCCCGAGGGCGAGGCCGAAATCATCGCCGCGCAATGCCTGAAGACGCGCGTGCAGCCGGCGGATATCGCGGCGATGGCGCTGTTCCTCGCCTCCGACGACGCGCGCATGTGCACCGGGCACGACTATTGGGTGGACGCGGGCTGGCGTTGATGGCGATGACGCCCGAACCCATTGCCTTTCCCTCGGCCTCGCTTGGCGAGGGGCCGGTTTGGGACGCGGCGCGCCAGTGCCTTTGGTTCGTCGACATCAAGCAGCATCTGCTGTTTCGCTTCGACCCCGCATCGCCCGACCTCGCCCGATGGCGCGCGCCGGGCGAGATCGGCTGGGCCTTGCCCGCGGATGACGGGCGGCTTCTGTGCGGGTTGCAGGACGGGCTGCACTGGTTCGATCCCGACCGCGGCGAATTTTTCGCCTGGCTTGCGGTCGAGCTCGACCTGCCCGGAAACCGTCTCAACGATGCCTGCACCGACGTCTCTGGCGCGGTGTGGTTCGGTTCGATGGACAATGCTTGCATTGCGGCGACGGGTTCCTTCTACCGGCTGTCGGCAGAGCTTGTCGAACGGGTGGGGCCCGGCCCCTTCGCGATCACCAACGGCCCGGCGATTTCGCCCGACGGCGCGACAATCTATTTCACCGACACGGGCGCGCGGCAGATCTGGGCCGCGACGATTGGACCGGACGGGTCGCCGAATGGCCTCCGGCCGTTCGTGACCTTTTCGGACGACATGGGCTTTCCCGACGGATCGATCACCGACGCGGGGGGTAACGTCTGGGTCGGCTGTTATGCGGGCTGGGCGGCGCGGTGTTTCAATCCTGCGGGGGACGAGATCGGGAAGGTCGATTTCCCGACCGCGAACATCACCAAGCTCGCCTTTGGCGGTGCCGACCTCGCGACGCTTTATGCGACGTCGGCGCATCAGGAAATGTCGGTGGAGGAGCGCGCGGCGCAGCCGCTCGCGGGCGCGCTGTTTGCGTTCCGGCCCGAAATCGGCGGTCACCCGCTGGCGCCGGTGCGCGCGCGATGATCGCACGGAGCGCGCTGACTTTACTGGCGGCCGCCGCGATGGCCGGGCCGGCGCTCGCGCAGGTCGCGCTCGACCCGACGTTCACCGACCATGCCGTCATCCAGCGCGACCAGCCGATCCTGGTCGGCGGCACCGCAGCGCCCGGCGAAAATCTGACGGTGCGGCTGGCCGGCAGGAATGCGATGGCGACAGCGGACGGCGAAGGATATTGGCAGGCCAGCTTCGCCGCGCTTCCCGCCGGCGGCCCTTATGAGCTGGCGGTCCTCGGCGCTGACGGCCGCGTGGTTGCGGCGGCGAAGGATGTGATGCTCGGCGACGTCTGGCTCTGTTCGGGCCAGTCGAATATGGAATTGCCCGTGCGCCGCGCGCTCGATTTCGACAGTCAGGCGGCAAGGTTCGCCGACCCCGGCCTGCGGCTGCTTACGGTCGAAAAAGCGACCGCGACGCGGCCGCAGCGCCGCTTCGCCGTCGCGCCGTCATGGTTGCCGGCGTCGGCCGACAGCGTCCCCGATTTCTCCGCCGCCTGCTATTATATGGCGCGCGACCTGCGCGCGGCGCGCGGGGTCGCGATCGGCGCGATCGACGCGACCTGGGGCGGCACGCAGATCCGCGCCTGGCTCACCCCCGCTGCGACAAGGACGATCTACGGCCGGGGCGAGGCCGATCTGCTGGCGCTCTACGGGCGCGATCCGCTCGCGGCGAACCAGGCGTTTTTCCCGCGCTGGGCCGACTGGTGGCGAAAATTGAGCGGCGATGCGCCGGGCAACGAGCCGTGGATCGAGCCCGACCGCCTGACATGGACGCCCTTTCCCTCGATATCTTATTGGGACGAGTGGCAGCGGGCCGGTTTCAGGAGCTTCAACGGCTATGTCTGGGCGCGGCGCAGCGTCACACTGACCGCCAAGCAGGCCGCGCAGGGCGCGACGCTCTCGCTCGGCGTAATCGACGACAGCGATCAGACTTTCGTCAATGGCAAGGTGGTCGCCAACATGTTCAGCTGGTCCGATGCGCGGCACTATGCCGTTCCCGCCGGGCACTGGCGCGCGGGCAAGAACGAGATCGTCGTGCTGGTCGGCGACAGCTGGGGTAATGGCGGTTTCCAGGGGCCGGCCAACGCGCTCGAGCTAAGCTTTGCCGATGGCGGCGAAATCCCGATCGGCGACGGCTGGTCCTACGCCATCGCAACGACGCAGGCCGGCGGCGCGCCGCGGCCGCCGTGGGATCAGATCGCCGGGCTCGGGCTCATCCACAATGCGATGGTCGCGCCGCTCGGCCCGATCCGCCTCGATGGCATCGCCTGGTATCAGGGTGAGGCCGATGTCGGGATGCCCCGATATGACGCCCGGCTTGCGGCGCTGATCGACGGATGGCGCGGCCAGTTCGGTCGCGGGGATTTGCCGCTGCTCGTCGTCGGCCTCGCCAATTTCGGCGATCCGGCGACCAAGCCGTCCGAAAGCGGCTGGGCGCTGCTCCGCGACGAACAGCGCCGCGCTGCCGATTCGATTGCCGCGGTGACATTAATCCCCGCGCTCGATCTGGGCGAGCGGCTCGACATCCACCCCGCGAACAAGATCGAACTCGGTCGCCGGCTTGCGCGCGCCGCCGAGCGCAAGCCGTTCCCGCATGTCCTGGGCGCGGCGCGGCAGGGCGGCGCGATCGTCGTGCGCTTCGACGGCGTGACCGGCGCGTTGGCGAGCTGGAGCAGCGCGCAGACGATCGGGTTCGAACTGTGCGGCGATGCGGTGGGTAGCTGCCGCTTTGCATCGGCCATCGCCGACGGCGCAACGGTCCGGATCACCGACGACGGGCAAGCTGCGACGCGCGTTCGTTATGGCTGGGCGGACACCCCGGTCGTCAATCTGTTCGACGCCGCCAACCTGCCGGTCGGCAGCTTCGAGATTCCGATCCGTTAGTCCACCACTTCAATGATTGTGCCGCGGCAGCGTCTTCGACGTCCGGCGATATTTCAGCGCGAATTCCATCACCCCGCCTTCGCCGAGCTGCCCCGTCTTCTCGCGGAACAGCTCTTCCCACGGCGTGTTGCTCGGCGGAATTTCGGGCAGGCCGTCACCCTTTCGCCGTTCGATCTCGTCGGCCTCGACCAGCATGTCGCACGTCCCGGCGTTGAGGTCGACGCGGATCATATCGCCGTCGCGCAGCCACGCCAGCCCGCCGCCCGCCGCGCTTTCGGGCGAGGCGTTGAGGATCGACGGGCTGTCCGACGTTCCAGACTGGCGCCCGTCGCCCAGCGTCGGCAGCCACTGGACGCCGCGCTGGATCAGGGCGTCGGGGGGCTGCATGTTGACGACTTCCGCCGACCCCGGCCAGCCAAGAATACCCGACGAGCGCATCACCAATATGCAATTTTCGTCGATGTTCAGCGCCGGGTCGTTGATCCGATGATGGTAATCGTCCGATCCGTCGAACACGATCGCGCGCGCCTCGAACACCCCTTCGGCGCCGGGCTGCGAGAGATAGCGTGCGCGAAACTCGTCGGAGATCACCGATGTCTTCATCACAGCGAAATCGAACAAATTCCCCTTCAGGGTCAGGAACCCCGCCTTGGCCTGCAACGGATCGGCGAACGGCCGGATCATCTCGCGGTCGCCGCTTTCGCGTCCTGCGAGATTCTCGGCGATGGTCCGGCCGGTGACGGTCGGGCAATCGCCGATCAGCTTGCCTGCCTTCAGCAATTCCCACATCGCCGCGGGCACCCCGCCGGCGCGGTGGAAGCGCTCGCCCAGATATTGCCCCGCCGGTTGCATATTGACGAGCAGCGGCAGGTCATACCCATGGTCGGTCCAGATTTCGGGTTCGAGTTCGATCCCGGCGTGCCGCGCCATCGCGACGATATGCGGCTGTGCGTTGCTTGACCCGCCGCACACGCTCACCGTGGCGATCGCGTTCAGAAACGCCTCGCGCGTCAGGATGCGCGACGGGCGCAGATCCTCGTGCACCATTTCGACGATTCGCCGCCCCGTGCGATAGGCATATTGGCCGCGCTCGCGGTACGGCGCGGGGATCGCGGCGCAGCCGGTGAGCGACAGCCCCAGCGCTTCGGCGACCGCGTTCATCGTCGATGCGGTGCCCATCGAATTGCAATGGCCGAGCGACGGCGCGCTCGACGTCGCGCGATGCAAAAATTCGGCCTCGTCGATCAGCCCTGCCGACAGCGCGCGGCGGCTGCGCCAGATCACCGTGCCCGACCCGACGAGCTCGCCGTCGTGCCATCCGTCGAGCATCGGTCCGCCCGACAGCACGATCGCGGGGATGTCGACCGTCGCCGCCGCCATGACCTGCGACGGCGTGGTCTTGTCGCAGCCCGTCGTCAGCACTACGGCATCGAGCGGATAGCCGTTCAAGATCTCGACCAGCCCCAGATAGGCGAAGTTACGGTCAAGCGCCGCGGTCGGGCGGCGGCAATTCTCGAAGATCGGGTGGACCGGGAATTCGATCGGGATGCCCCCCGCGTCGCGAATGCCGTCGCGGATCCGCTTCGCCAGATCGACATGGACGCGGTTGCAGGGGGACAGGTCGCTGCCCGACTGCGCGATGCCGATGATCGGCTTGCCCGACTGCAACTCCTCGGGCGTCGTGCCGTAATTCATGAAGCGCTCGAGATAGAGCGCGGTCATGTCCCAGCGTTCGGGGTTGTCGAACCAGTCGCGCGATCGCAGCCGGGGGCGGGGCGCGGGTTCGGTCACCTTTGTTCGACGCCCTTCGGCCGGCGCGTGGCGAGGCTGGGCGCGGCGTCGGATTCGCGCCGGATCAGCGAATAGGGCAATGTCATCTGTTGCTCCTCGGCATGATCGCCCGCTTTTCGCGCGCGCATGATCGTGGCGATCGCGGCGACCGCCCAGGCGGTCATCTCGCGGATCGGCTGGCGGATCGTCGTCAGTTCGGGCCAGATCGTGCTCGCCATCGCGGTATCGTCGAAGCCGCAGACGGTGATGTCGTTGGGCACGTCGAGGTGGCGCCGGTGCGCGACCGCGACGGTCGCCGCCGCCATATCGTCGTTCGAGGCGAAGATCGCGGTCGGCCGCGGGCTGACCGCGAGCAGGCGTTCGGCGCCGTCCATGCCCGAGCGATAGGTGAAGCGGCCCTGCACGATCAGTTCGTCGGGGGTTTCGAGTCCCGCGTCGGCCATCGCCGCCAGATAGCCGTTCAACCGCCGTCCGCTGGCGACCTGCTCGGGATTGCCGATGATGAATCCGATGCGGCGATGACCCAGGTCGATGATATGTTTGGTCATGTCATAGGCGGCCTGGAAATCGTCGATCATCACCGCGCCATGCGACCCCGTCGCCTTGCCCGGCCCGACCGCGATCGCGATCGCGTCGAGTTCGCTGACCAGATCGAGCACGCTCTGGTCGTCGCACAGCGGCGGCGGCAGGATGAAGCCCTTGATGCCCCCTTGGGCCAGGTTGCGCATCAGCGCCTGCGCCTCCGCGACATCGAGACAGCTCTGGACGATCAGGTGGATGTCGCTGCGCGTCGCCTCTTCGAGCGCGCCCATCAGGAATTCGCTGAGATAGGAGGCCGAGGGGTTGTCGAAGAGCAGCGCGATGCGCAATTGCTCGCCGCCGGCCAGGCTGCGCGCGGCGCGGTTCGGCATGTAGCGCAGCGCGGCGATCGCCTCCATCACCTGGCTGCGCGTCGCGGCGCGGACATTTGTATCGCCGTTGATGACGCGGCTCACCGTCATCGGCGAACAGCCCGCCGCGGCGGCGACGTCGGAAATGGTCGGGGCCTTGCCCTGGCGGCGGCCCTGGCGGGGCATGGTAGCGCTCTTTTGGCTCATGTCAGCGTCCCTAAAACGTCTGACCTGCCAGCGCTAGGCGAATATCGGGGCGACGCCGCGTTCATAGGCCGGGCGTCTCGGGGAAGCGTTGGGCGCGGTACCAATCGAGCGAATGCGCCGGCGCGGCATGGCCCGCGGGCAGGGGGCGCTTCGACAGCGACCGGAAATAGACGATTGATGCGTCGCGCCACCAGCGCGCCTCGTCCTGCTGCACCGCGAGCAGCGCGGCGACCTCGGCATGGCGCCGGTCGTCGACCTGCCCGCGGAGGCCGTCCCATCGCGCCGCCATGGCATCGACCCCGGCGACGCCGCGGTCGTAGCGGATGACGAGTTCGTCCCAGACGGTACGCCCGGTGACCAGCCGATCGTCCCAGCGCTTGCGGTGGAACCACAGCAGCAAGGGCAGCGCGGGGTCGCTTTCATCCGCGTAACGCGCCGCCAGTCCGGCGGGATATTGGGCGAGCGCGTTGCTGCCGGTCGCCGTCCGGTCGAACCCGATCCCGTCTGCATCGGCGCGGTGATAATAGACGGGATTCCAGTCGGGACGGCCAAGATCGTCGACCCAGGGCGCTGGCCCATAATGATGGTCGCTGCCCATCAGATGCGCGAGGCCGAGCGGGGTCATATAGTCGACGACCGCCTGGCGGCTGGGCATCATCATCGCCGCGACGGCGTCGACCAGCGGCGGGTCGGGGGCGAAAGTCCGCGCCGCCCATTCGCGTGCGATGGCATCGGACGACAGGTCGGGATTCCAAGCGAGACGGCCGAAAGCGTACCAGTTCGCCTGGTCGAAATGCGATCCGCTCCAGTTGCGGTCGGACCCGATATTGGCGACCCCGGCGATCAGGCTGGTCGGCGCGGAGCCGTCACCGGTCACGACCTCGGCGAGCGTCGCGCGCCCGTCCTTGCCGAGTCCGCCGGTATCGAGCGCTTCCTCGAACAGCGGCGCCAGATAGGCGAGATGCGTCGAGAACCCCAGATATTCCTTGGTGATCTGCAGCTCGAGGCCGAGCCGGGTCTGCGGCATCGCGCCGAACAGCGGGCTCACCGGTTCGCGCGGCTGGAAATCGAGCGGGCCGTTCTTGACCTGCACGACGATATTGGCGTCGAACTGCCCGTCCAGCGGCGCAAAGGCGCGATAGGCCTGCATCGTCCGTTCGACGGCGGGGTCGGGGTCATAGACGAAGGCGCGCCAGATCACGACGCCGCGCGTTCCCACCGCGCGCGCCAGCATGTTTGCCCCGTCGGCGTGGGTGCGCCCATAATCCTGCGGCCCCGGCTGGCCCTCGCTATTGGCCTTGACCAGAAAGCCGCCGAAGTCGGGGATGGCGGCATAGATTTCATCGGCCTTGGCGCGCCACCAGCGCTGCACTGCGGGGTCGAGCGGGTCGGCCGTGGCGAGGCCGCCGAGGTCGCGCGGCGCGGAAAAGCGCGCCGACAAAAAGACGCGGATGCCATAGGGGCGCAGCGTGTCGGCGAGCGCGCGCGTCTTGGCGATGAAGCGCGGGGTCAGGAAGGTTGCGGGCGCGTTGACATTGTTCACCGCGACCGCGTTGATCCCGACCGAGGCATTGGCGCGCGCATAGTCGGTCAGGCGCGGGTCGACATATCCCGGAAGGCGCCACCATATGAAGATCGAGCGCCCGGCGTATCCGCGCTCGACGCTGCCGTCGATATTGTCCCAATGGTCGAGCATGCGGATTGCGACCCGCGGGGCGTCGGCTTGCGGCAATGCATCGAGCGGCGCCTGTTGCTGGATATGGCGGAGGAGGGCGAAGCTCCCGTACAGCAGGCCGATATCGTCGCGCGCCGAAATGACGACGCGGCCGCCGTTCAGGCGGTCGATACGGAACGCGCCGGCCAGAGCAGGGGCTCTTTTGGCGGCCTCCGGCAATTTTTCGGCGCATGGGCGATCGGCGCGGCACAGCAGCAGGCCGGCACCGTCGCCGGCGATCGAAAGGGGCCGGTCGAGCCACACCGCGAAGGCGCGGCGGAGCTCGGCTGCTGCCGCATCGACCGTCGCGCCGGGCGGGGCGTCGACCGCCAATGTCGGCGCGACGGCGGCGAGCGCGTCGGCATAGGACGGCGTGAGCGGACGATAGCGCAGCCACAGCTCATAGCCATCCTCGGCCTGCGCCGGGACCGCGCAGGAAAGGAGCGCGAGCGCGCCTGCCATGATGGCTCCGATGCCCCGCGTTGCCCTGATCCTGTCCTCCCCAAAGCGTTCGGCATGGCTTGACAGCCTGCGCCGCTTTCTTTCATGGTAGCGCTAACATAAGCGCGGGGAATCGATCCGCGCAAGCAAAAATGGGAGAGACGATCATGCGCATGACTTTGGCGGCCGCGCTTCTGGCCACGACGATGACGCTGCCGCTGGCGCCGGTCATGGGCCAGTCCGCCGTCCCCGCCGCATCGGCCTCTCCGACCGCCAAACCGCCCGCCAGTGCGCCCTATCGAAACGCCAGCCTGGCCGCCGATACGCGCGTCGCCGACCTGCTCGCGCGGATGACGCTCGAGGAAAAGGTCGCGCAGATCATCACCTTGTGGGACAGCAAGGCCGACGTCCAGAACGCCGACACAACCTGGAATGCCGCCAAGGCGTCGCAAAAATTCCCCGATGGTCTCGGCCAGATCGCGCGTCCGTCGGACCGCAGCGGCCCGAGCAGCCCGCGCACCAATAAATTGCGCTCGATCGAGGAAAGCGTCGCTTATGCGAATGCGGTGCAGACATGGGCGACCAAAAATACCCGGCTCGGCATCCCCGTGCTGTTCCACGAAGAAGCGCTGCACGGGCTTGCCGCGCGCGACGCGACGAGCTTTCCGCAATCGATCGCCATGGCGTCGACCTTCGACCCCGATCTCATCCGCGACGTGAACGGCGTCATCGCGCGCGAGGTGCGCGCCCGCGGGGTCCCCTATGTCCTGTCGCCCGTCGTCGATGTCGCGCGCGACCCGCGCTGGGGGCGGATCGAAGAGACGTTCGGCGAGGATCCCTATCTGGTCAGCGAAATGGGGGTGGCCGCGGTCGAGGGCCTGCAGGGCAAAGGCGGACGCGGTCCGCTCGCGCCGGGGAAAGTGTTCGCCACGCTCAAGCATATGACCGGCCATGGCCAGCCCGAAAGCGGCACCAATGTCGGCCCCGCGCCGATCGCCGAACGCACGCTGCGCGAGGATTTTTTCCCGCCGTTCGAAGCGGTGGTCAAGCGCACCGGGATCGAAGCGGTGATGGCGAGCTATAACGAGATCGACGGCGTTCCCAGCCACGCCAGTAAATGGCTGCTCGGCGACGTGCTGCGCGGCGAATGGGGGTTCGAGGGTGCGGTGGTCAGCGACTATTATGCGATCGACGACCTCGTCCGGCTGCACAAGATCGCCCCCGATCTCGCCGATGCCGCGCGCCAGGCGCTCGCCGCCGGGGTCGACAGCGATCTGCCCAACGGCGCGGCGTACAGGACGCTCGTCGACTCGGTGCACGCGGGCAAGGTGAAGGAGGTCGACATCGACGCCGCGGTGACCCGGATACTGCGGATCAAATTTCTTGCCGGATTGTTCGAAAACCCGTTCGCGACGATGAAGGCGACCGCAGTCACCAACAATGAAGAGGCGATCGCGCTGGCGCGGCGCACCGCCGAAAAATCGCTGGTCCTGCTCAAGAATGACGGCGTCCTGCCGCTCGCGCTGCCCGCCGCCGGGGCGCCCAGGCCGACCATCGCGGTGATCGGGCCGAACGCCGCGGTCGCGCGGCTCGGCGGCTATTACGGCATCCCGCCCAAAACGGTGTCGCCGCTCGACGGGATCAAGGCGCTGGTCGGCGACAAGGCTGCGATCGTCTATAACGAAGGCGTCAAGATCACCGAAAATGACGACTGGTGGGCCGACGAGGTCAAACTCGCCGACCCCGCCGCCAACCGCCAGCGCATCGCCGCGGCGGTCGAGGCGGCGCGCGGCGCCGACCATATCCTTCTTTTCATCGGCGACACCGAACAGACGAGCCGCGAAGGCTGGGCCGACAGCCATCTCGGCGACCGCTCGGACATCGACATCGTCGGCGAACAGGAAGAATTGCTCGACGCGCTGAAGGCGCTCGGCAAGCCGGTCGTCGTCGTCCTCGTCAACGGCCGGCCGCCCTCCTATCCCGGCGTCGTCGCCAAGGCCGCCGCGATCCTCGAAACCTGGTACGGCGGCGAGCAGCAGGGGCATGCGATCGCCGACGCGCTGTTCGGGCGGACCAATCCCGGCGGCAAATTGCCGGTGACCGTGGCGCGCAATGTCGGCCAGCTGCCCTTTTTCTACAACCACAAGCCGACCGCGCGGCGCGGCTATCTGTTCGATGACAAGGCGCCGCTGTTCCCCTTCGGCTACGGGCTGAGCTACACGAAATTCACCATCGGCGCGCCGCGCCTGTCGGCCCCGTCGATCGCCGCGGGCCAGCCGGTGACGGTGACCGTCGATGTCGCCAACAGCGGTGCGCGCGCGGGCGACGAAGTGGTGCAGGTCTATGTCCGCGACAGCATCAGCTCGGTCACCCGGCCGGTCAAGGAGCTCAAGGGTTTCCGGCGCGTCACGCTGAAACCCGGCGAGACCAGGCCGGTGACGATCACGCTGACCGCTGCGGCGTTCCAGATGTGGAATATGGACATGCAGCGGGTGATCGAACCCGGTGAATTCGAGATCATGGTCGGCCCCAATTCGGCCGAGTTGCAGTCGGCGAAGCTGGTCGTCACGCCGTGAGCGATGCGGCATTCACCCGGCGCGAGGCGCTGGCCGGCCTGTCGGCGCTGTCGCTGACGGCGTGCGCTGGCCGCGCCGCGACGACCACGGCATCGATCCCGCCGGCCGGCGAAGGCCTGCACCGGATTGCGGCACGCCAGGGCCTGCGCTTCGGTTCGGCGATCGCCTATGGCGCCGAAGGATCGGACAGCGGATCGATCGGCAACCCCGCCTATCGGGCGATCATCGAGCGCGAATGCGGACTGGTCGTCGCCGAGAACGAGATGAAGTGGCAGGCGATCCGCCCCGGCCCCGACGCCTATGATTTCGCGGCGTTCGACGCCATCGTCGGCTACGCCAAATCGAAAAACCTCGACATCCGTGGCCACACCCTGCTCTGGCACCGTCCGAAATGGATGCCCCCGTGGGTCAATAATTACGACTATGGCGCGCGCCCCGCGACCGAGGCGGCGCGGCTGATCGGCAGCCATATCGAAACGGTCACGCGGCGCTATCGCGGGGTCATCCACAGCTATGACGTCGTCAACGAATTGTTCGACGACCAGACCGGCGCCTTTGTCGACACCTCGATGTCGAAGGCTATGGGCAGCCACGAGGCGGTGGTCGACCTGGCGTTCCACACCGCGCGCCGCGAACTGCCCGGCGCCGAGCTCGTCTATAATGACTATATGAGCTGGGAGCCGGGGCATGCGAACCACCGCGCCGGCGTGCTGCGCCTGCTCGAAGGGTTTCGCAAGCGCGGGGTCCCGTGCGATGCGCTTGGCATCCAGTCGCATATCGAAATGCGCACGATCGACCGCGCGACCGGCATCGGCCCTCATGACCTGAAGGAATGGCGCGTCTTTTGCGACGATGTCACCGCCATGGGATACCGGCTCCTGCTCACCGAATTCGACGTCAAGGACAATGGCCTGCCCGCCGATCACGCGGCGCGCGACACCGGGGTCGCCAACTACACCCGCGCTTATCTGGAGGTGATGCTGAGCTATCCGCAGCTTCGCGACATCCTCGCCTGGGGCATGGTCGACAAATATAGCTGGCTGCAGGGTTTCGCCCCGCGCGCCGACGGCCTGCCGCAGCGTTGCTGCCCCTATGGCGACGACTTCCGGCCGCATCCGATGCGCGCCGCGCTCGCCGATCTGTTCGCCGGTGCCGCCCCGCGCGCTTGACCCGCCCGCGATAGCCGCGACAACGGGCGCATGACCGCCGCGCTCGTTTGCCAGCCCGCCGATACCGCCGTCGTCGACGTGCTGGCGATCGGCGCCGAGCGCGCGCCGCTGATCCGTATCGACGGCGCGACGACCGATCCCCATGCGCTGGTCGATTTTGCCGGCAATGCGGTGACCTTCGCGCCCGTCGCCGACAATCTCTACCCCGGCTGGCGCGCGCCGATGCCGCTCGATTATGTGCGGGCCATGGTCGCGCGGCTCGACCCGCTCGTCCGCCGCGTCTACGGGCTCGAACGGGTGCGGCTGGCGCGCGCCGAATGTTTCTTCTCGATCGTCGCGACGCCGGCGGCCGACCTCGTCCCGCTCCAGACCGTGCCGCATATCGACACCAGCGACCCGCTGCATTTCGCGACGGTGCATTATCTGTGCCCGGCGCATTTCGGCGGCACCGCCTTTTTCCGCCAGCTATCGACAGGCTTCGAGACGATATCGCCCGATCGTGAAGCCGCGTGGGACCGCGCGCGCGATGCGGCATTGGCGACGCATCCGGGCCGTGCATATCCATCGCCGCAGACCACCGATCATGTCCGGACAGCCGTGGTTCCGGCGGCGTTCGACCGCCTGATTCTCTATCGCAGCAACGCTTTGCATGCAGGCATCATCGATCCATCGGTCGGCCATCCTGCCGATCCGCGTACGGGGCGGCTGACCGCGACGATGTTCATCGCCTATCGGCGCGATGCCGCGCCGCCGGCATAAAAAGGGCCGCCACTTCGGGACAGAGTGGCGACCCCAAGGTGGAGGAAAGCCTTGCGGCGCGCGTCAGAAGTTGAAGCGCGCCAGGATCGTGAAGCGCCGGTCGCTCATATACCATTGGCGCGGGACATATTGGATCTCGCCGGCGCCGTTGAGCACCGCGGCTTCGGTCCGCGTCTGCGAGTTCAGGATATTCACGGCCTGGATGCCCAGCTTGAAATTGTCGGTGACCGACACGGTCGCCGACGCGTCGAGCTGGCCATAGGCGCGCTGGAAGATCGGATCGAACGGCGTGATCACGTCGCGGATCGTCAGCAGATAGCGCGAGCGCCAGTTGTACGACGCGCGCAGCGACAGCGGCCCGATGTCGATGAACGGCGTGAAGTTGATCGTATGCTTCGACAGGCCCTGCAGCGGGAAGGCGTCGCCCGCGATCGCCGACTGGCGCCCCGCCGCGACGTCGGGGTCGGTCGCCGACAGGGTCGTCTGCGGCACCCCCGACGATTTGACATAGGTATAGGTCGCCTGGATCCCCAGCCCCGACAGCGGCCCCGGCAGGAAATCGAACACCTGCTGGTACGACACTTCGGCGCCGGTAACCTTGCCCGTGTCGGGCGAATTGATCGCCGTCGTCAGCACGACCGGGAAGGTCGCGCCATTGTTGGTCAGGTCGGTCGATATCGTCGCGTTGGTCACGACATTGTGCAGCCGCTTGTGGAACAGCGACAGCGTCACCTGGCCGACCTTGCTGAAATAATATTCGGCGGTGAGGTCGAAATTGTCCGATGTCGTCGGCAACAGATTGGGGTTGCCCGCGGTCACCGTCGACTGGATGGTGAAGCTGCCCGGGATCGCCGCACCGGTGCTGTCGACATTCTGGTTGGCACTGAGACCCGTGACGTTGAAATAGTTGCGCGAGAAGCCGAAGGGCGGCGCGAACACGCCCTTGAAATAGCCGGCGCGGAACTGCAGCCCGCCGCCCGCCTCGAGCTTCAGGTTCACGCTCGGCAGGAAATAATCATAGGTCGTTTTGGCGTCGATCGGCAGCAGCGCGCCGTTCAGATAGTTGCGCGCCTGCTGGCGCACCGCCGGCGTGAAGGTACAGAAACCCGTCGCCGGCTGGCCCTGGTTCGCGGCATCGGCGCACGCCTGTTCGGTCGTGATCGACGTCGGGTTGTTCGCGAATTGCTGGAACCCCTGCGAGGTGCGCTTGGTGCGCGTGTAGCGCAGCCCGACATTGCCGGTGAAGCGCATCCCGCTGCCGAATTCGCTGTCGAACTTGACCATCCCGTAGAGCGCCAGATTCTTGTTCTGCTGCGGGTTGATCTCACCGGGCTGGAACGGCGTGCCGGCGACATTGCCGCACCGGTCGGCCAGCGAGTTCCAGCCGGCGTTGATCGTCCGGCCGTCGACGCCGCAGGTGGTCGTCCCCTGCCATTCGCGCGCGATCGCATTGGCATAGGCGATGTAGGCGGCGCGGTCCTTGACCGTGTCGCCCGAATAGAAGAGGCGGCCCTGGCCCGCGATCGGGTTGTTCGCGGCGCCGCGGAAGAAATTGGGATAGAAGACCTCTTCATAGCCCGGCAGCGGTGCCCCGCCGTTGCCGCCGACCACCCCGTCGACATTGTCGTCGAACCAGACCGGCCCGCCATTGCCCCATTGCTCGCTGAGCACGCCCCAATTGTAGATCGAGAAGCGCGCCGTCTGTTCGGTGTCGGCATAGCGCCCGCCAAGCTGCACCGACTTCAGGAAGCCGCTGTCGGGGAACGACAGTTCGGCATCGACGCGGAAGGCGTCTTCGCTGCCCTCGCTGGCCTCGAGATGATCCATCGCGGCGCGGTAGAAGCTGTTGAACGGGTCGGTGAAGCTTTGATGGTTGGCGCCGAAATAGGATGGGTGATCGTCACCGTCGAACCCGATGGTGCCGCCGGTCGATCCTTCCGGACCCGGGCAGGCGGGATTGATGCAGGTCTGCGGCGGCAGGAATTGCACGAAGGGCAGGCCATGCCCGTTGAGGTCGATCACGGCATCCTGATAGGAGGACCCCCACAATGTGTTGTCCTCGACGTCGCTTTTCGAATCGACGTGCTGATAGTCGAAATTCAGCGCGAAATTCTCGGTCGGCGTCCAGCGCAGATTGGCCGAATAGTCGGTGGTCTTGATCCGCTCATAATGGTCGCGCCGGATATTGTTCGACTGCAGCCCGAGCACCGGGGTGCGGACGTCGGCGGTCTGCTGGTCGGCGCGCCAGCCGGTCGGGCCGGTGATCACGCCATTTTCGAACACGCCGCTGTCGTCGAATTCCAGCGATGTGCCCGCGACGGCGCGCGAATCGCCGTTGTTCGACACATTGTCGGTGGCGATTTCGATCGTATTCTCGCTCCACGCCTGGCGCGCGTCGGACCGCAGGAACTGGAAAGTCGCGGCCAGCGTCCCGTCGTTGCTTTCCCACTGCGCGGCGGCCGAATAGCCATAACGTTCGCGATTGAAATTCTGGCGGCCGAGCACCGCGCCGCGCGGAAACAGCACCGACGGCCCCGCGGTCGCCCCCGCGAACGGCACGACGTCGGTGCGCGTCCCGTCCGAATAGCTGGTGCGCGGGCGGAAGCTGGAGATGCCGATGCGGTCGGCCTGCGAATGGAGCTGCGAATAGGAGGCGCTGGCGAGCAGGCCGATCTCGCCGATCCCGGTCGACCAGCGGTTGCTGATCAGGCCCGAGAAGGTCGGCGCCGATTTCTCGACGAAATCGCCATAGTTGATCTCGGCCGAACCGGCGACCAGCAAGCCCGTCTGGTCGAAGGGCAGCCGCGTGCGCAGGTTGACGATCCCGCCGATCCCGCCTTCGACCAGGTCCGCGGACGGCGTCTTGTAGACATCGACCCCGGCCAGCAGTTCGGATGGAACGTCGGCAAAACTGAGCCCCGACCCATTGCCCGCGCTGAACGCCTCACGGCCATTGAAGCGCGATCCGACATAGCTCAGGCCGCGGATGGTGACGCCCGACCCTTCGACCGAAAAATGGTCGGGATCGACGCCCGCCGAGAAGCGGTTGATGGTGACGCCGGGAATGCGCTGCAGCGCTTCGGTGACCGACCGGTCGGGAAGCGCGCCAATGTCTTCGGCGGTGATCGAATCGATGACCGTGTCGGCATTTTCCTTGCGACCCTGCGCGCTTTGCAGCGCGGCGCGGAAGCCGGTGACGACGATGGCGTCGTCGCTGGTCGTTTCGGCGACCCCGTCGTCTGCGCTGTCCTGGGCAAAGGTGGGGGTAGCGATTATCGTGGCGGCGACAAGCGCCAGCGTCGAAGCGCTCAGGCGAAGCCATGGCGCGCCCTGATTCGTGCGCCGAGCTTCACGAGAAAATATCGTTACAACAGGCATTTATACCCCTCCCATGTCATGGGCCTTTTCGGCCTCATATGGTTGCGTGCCCCGAAAGGTAGCGCTACCATTTCCACGTCATATGGCATACACCGGGTTTCGACAAGCGGTGATTTGCGTTAGGGATCAACGACGACGATCGGGTGTGACAAAAATGCCGACGTTGGAGGGGGAGTGCGATGGAAACGACCAGAATTCAATCGATTGTCATCGTCGGTGGCGGCACTGCCGGCTGGATGACCGCCGCCGCCCTCGCCCGGATACTGGGCCCCGATTATGCCACGATCACGCTGGTCGAATCGGACGAGATCGGCACCGTCGGGGTCGGCGAGGCGACGATCCCCCAGATCAATATCTTCAACCGCATGCTCGGCATCGACGAGGATGATTTCGTCCGCCGCACCAAGGGCAGCTTCAAGCTCGGGATCGAGTTCGTCGACTGGGGCGGCATCGGCCAGCGCTATTTCCACCCGTTCGGCAATATCGGCGTCGATATGGGCGGGGTGTCGTTCCACGCTTTCTGGCAGCGGCTGCGCGGCGAAGCCGAATTCGCCGACGTCGAGGATTATTCGGTGATGGCCAAGGCGGCGCGCCACGGCAAGTTCATGCGCCCGACCACCGCGCCCGGCTCGCTCCTCTCCTCGATCGCCTATGCCTTTCATTTCGATGCCGGGCTGTACGCGCTCTATCTGCGCGAGCTGGCCGAGAGCAATGGCGTGCGCCGCGTCGAGGGCCGGATCACCGGCGTGACGCGCAACGGCGAGACGGGGCATATCGAGCAGGTGACGATGCAGGACGGCCGCAGCGTCGGCGGGCAATTGTTTGTCGACTGCTCGGGGTTCATCGGCCTGCTCATCGGCCGCGAGCTCGGTGTGCCCTATATCGACTGGTCGGCGTTTCTGCCATGCAATCGCGCCGTTGCGGTGCCGTGCGAACTGGGCGAGGAATTTCCCCCCTACACGCGTTCGACCGCGCGCAGCGCCGGTTGGCAATGGCGCATCCCGCTCCAGCACCGCGTCGGCAACGGCCATGTCTATTGCAGCGACTATATCGGCGACGACGAGGCGGCCGCGGTGCTGCTCGCCAATCTGGGCGGCAAGCCGCTCGCCGACCCGCGCTTTTTGAAGTTCACCACCGGTCACCGCGCGCGCTTCTGGGAAAAGAACTGCGTGTCGATCGGCTTGTCGGCGGGCTTCATGGAACCGCTCGAATCGACGAGCATCTGGATGATCCAGACCGGCATCGCGCGCCTGCTGTCGAACTTCCCCGACCAGGGCTTCGATACCGCGAGCATCGATCGCTATAACCGGCTGATGGTCGAGGAGAGCGAGCTGGTGCGCGATTTCCTCGTCCTCCATTATCATGCGACGACGCGCGATGATTCCGATTTCTGGAACTATTGCCGCACGATGCCGATCCCCGACCGGCTCGCCGAAAAAATCCGCGTCTTCCAGAGCAGCGGCCGCGCCTTTCGCGAGCATGAGGAATTGTTCAACGACACCAGCTGGTTCGCGGTGATGGAGGGCCAGCGTCTCGGCGCCCGCACCTTCGATCCGGTCGCCGAGCTGATGCCGATTGACCAGACGCGCGAGCGGCTGCGCCAGATCAAGGCGGCGGTGGCCGCCTCGGTCGATCATATGCCGCGCCACCACGATTATGTCCGCGAGCATTGCGCCGCATGAAAAAGGGGACCAGTCGCCCGGCCCCCTCGGAAAGGCTTCGCCGGGAAGCGCTCAGCCGGTCATGGCTTCGAGTTCCTTGCCCTTGGTCTCGACGATGAAGCGTTGCACCAGGAAGAAGCTGATCACCGCGCAAATCGCATAGAAGCTGTAACTCACCGCCAAGCCCAGCCCGACCGCCATGATCGGGAAGGTGAAGGAGATCAGGAAGTTCGCGAACCACTGGAAGAAACCGCAGACGGCGAGCGCCGAGCCGCGGATCTGGTTCGGGAACATCTCGCCCAGCATCACCCACATGATCGGACCCCAGCTGAGGTTGAAGAAGATCACATAGAGATTGGCCGCGATCAGCGCGAGCGTGCCGAGCGACGACGATAATTGCAGCTGGCCTTCGGCATCGAGCGTGCCGTTGGCAAAGGCATAGACGAGCGCAAACAGGGTCGCCGCCATGCCCGCCGAGCCGATCAGCAACAGCGGCTTGCGGCCGATGCGGTCGACGAGCAGGATCGTCCCGAAACAGGCGGCGATCGACACGATCCCCGACACGATGTTGATCTGCAGCGACTGATCCTCGGTAAAGCCTGCAAGCTGCCACAGGGTCGCGCCATAATAGAAGATGACGTTGATCCCGACGAGCTGCTGGAACACCGCGAGCAGCAGCCCGGCCCAGACGATCGGCCGCACCCCGCCTTTCACCGGATCGAAGATGTCGGACAGGCGAGGGCGATGGTCGGCGCTGAAGCTTGCCCTGATTTCGTCGACCTTGATGGTGGCTGCCGCGGCGCCGAACAGGCGCGTCAGCACGCGGCCCGCTTCGTCGATCCGCCCCTTCGACACCAGATAGCGCGGGCTTTCCGGGATGAACAGGAGCGCGACGAGAAAGACCGCGGCGGGAACCGCCTGCATCAGATACATCCAGCGCCACGCCTCGATCCCCGCCCAATAGGGGGCGGTCGAGGTACCGGCGCTGGCGGCGAGGAAATAATTGACGACGAAGGCCGCGGTCAGCCCGGTGATGATCATGATCTGCTGCACCGTCGTCATGCGGCCGCGGATATGCGCTGGGGCAACCTCCGAAATATAGGCGGGCGACAAGACGCTCGCGGCGCCGACCGCCATCCCGCCCATAATCCGCGCCGCTACGAACAGCCACTGGACATGCGCGAAGCCCTGGATCAGCGCGCCGACCAGGAACAGTAGGGCGGACAGGATCATCACATTGCGCCGGCCGAGCACGTCCGCCAGCTTGCCCGCAAGAAAGGCACCTACAAAACAGCCGATCAGCAGCGACCCGACGGTAAATCCGAGCCCCGCCTCGCCGAGCGCAAAGGCCGTCCGCAATCCGTCCTGCGTCCCGTTGACCGCGCCGCTGTCATAACCGAACAGCAGGCCGCCGATCGTGGCGACGGCGACGATCGCAAAAATGAGCGCCAGATTGGTCTGGCTTCCCGAGGTGGTGTTCATGCGCTCTCCCAAGCTCTTTTATGGTAGCGCTATCATGATTTGATGTCATCGGCAGTGCAAGCCCCATTCGATCATGATCCGTGCATCATTGCGAACGGATTTCACCGATAGTCTGGCCCGTCCACCGCCGGATCGCGCGGCGCAGGTTCGCGCTGTCGCTGGATACCGATCGGATAGTGGAGTTCATTTGCCTCCTGAGCATAGAGGCGGGGGCAGGACAGCTCGCCTTCATCCGTGGCGGCGTGGGCGTCTTCGGCCAGCGCAAACAGGGCGCAGATCGGCGGATTGTCCGATCCGGCTGTGTCGCGGACGGGCGTGCAGGTCATTTTCATCTGCTGGCGAATGCGATCTGCGCCCGGAAGGCCGGACGGCCCATGATGGACGTCAGCGGCACTTGCCATAACCCGCGCCGCGCACCGCGCGGCCGGGGGTGGCGCCGGTCGGTTCGCCGGCCTCGAGCGCCGCGACGCCGTTGACGAAGACGTCGCGCACCCCGACCGAATATTGGTGCGGCTTCTCGAAGGTCGCGCGGTCGGCGATCGTGGCGGGGTCGAAGACCACGACATCGGCATAATAGCCGGGCCTGAGCGCGCCGCGCTCCTTGATGCCCAGGTTGGTCGCGGGCAGCGTCGTCAGCCGGTACACCGCTTCCTCGAGCGAAATCAGCTTCTCGTCGCGGACATAGCGGCCGAGCAGCCGCGCGAAATTGCCATAGGTGCGCGGGTGCGCACCCGATTTCAGGAACACGCCCTCGGCCGCCTGTGACGCGGCGTCGGAGCCGAAGCTCATCCACGGCAGCTGCACCTGCCGTCGCACATTGTCCTCGGACATCAGGAAGTAGACGGTGCCGACGCGCGAGCCGTCCTCGACGACCAGGTCCATCGCGGTTTCCTCGGGCGATTTGCCGCGCATCGCCGCGACCTCGGCCAGCGTCTTGCCGGTCAGCACCTTCAGCTTCTCGTTCTTGAAGCCGGTGAGGATCATCTTGTCGGCGCCCGCGCCGATATAGAGATTTTCCCAGTCGCTCCCCGGCTTCTGCATCTCGGCGGCGACGCGCGCGCGGGTCGCGGGGTCCTTCAGCCGCTCGATCCACGCCTCGAGTCCGCCCGCCTGCACCCAGGTCGGCATCGCGGCGTCGAGTCCGGTCGCGCCCGCGGTGTAGAGATACATGTCGGTGGTGATCCGTTGCCCCGCGGCGCGCGCGCCCTCGATCTTCTGCGCCACCGAATCCAATTTCCCCCAATTGGCGCGACCGGCCATCTTGAGGTGATAGATTTCGGCAGGGGCACCCGAGCGGCGCGAGATGTCGATCAGCTCGTCGACCGCTTCCTCGAGCCGGTCGCCCTCGGAGCGCATATGGCTGATATACATGCCGCCGCATTTCGCCGCCTCGCTGGTCAGCGCGACGAGCTCGTCGGTCTCGGCATAGGAGCCGGGGGCGTAGATCAGCGAACTGCCGACACCGAGTGCGCCCTCGTCCATCGCCTGCCGCACCAGCGCCTGCATCCTGGCGAGCTGTTCGGGGGTCGGATCGACATCGCCTTCGCCTAGCTCGTGCACGCGCACCGTCGCGGCGCCGACGAAGCTCGCGACATTGGTCGCGACGCCGCGTTTCTCCAGCCAGCCGAGATAGTCGCCGAGGCTGGTCCAGCCGATGGCATATTTGATGTCGCCCTGCCGCTCGGTTTCCTGCGCCTTCATCGCCGCGTTCATCGGTCCCATCGACCATCCTTCGCCCATCACCTCGAGCGTGACGCCCTGGCGGATGTCGCTCTGGCTCTTCGGGTCGGCGATCAGCGATTCGGTCGCCCAGCTCAGCATGTTGATAAAGCCCGGCGCGACCGCCATGCCCGCGGCGGAGACCTCGCTACGGCCCTTGCCCGCCACCGTGCCGACCGCGACGATGCGATCGTCCTTGATCGCCACATCGCCCTTGACCGGCGGCTTGCCCGACCCGTCGTAGATCGTGCCGCCGCGGATGACGATGTCATAGGCGGTATCCTCGGCTGCCTGAGCCGCCGACAGCGCGAGCAGGCTCGCGATCATCGCCAACGACCCCGCGATCCGTCGCTTCCCCGCCATGTCTTTTCTCCCTGCTGCCGTCGACTGTCGGCCATCCTGCCCCAAGCCCGCGCGGCTGGCCATAGGCGGATGCGCGATTATCAGGCTTGATCACCGCCCGCCGCCGCGCCAAGGGCCTTGCAACGAAACGACGGGAGGAAGCCTTGATCAAGACGCGCATTACCGAGAAGTTCGGCATTGAAACCCCGATCCTGATGGGCGGCATGACCGGCGTGGGTTACGGTCCGCTCGTCGCGGCGGTCGCCAATGCCGGCGCCTTGGGCTTCATCACCGCGCATATGTATCCGACCGGCCAGGCCTTGTTCGACGAGATCGAAGCGACGCGGAGGCTCACCGACAAGCCCTTCGGCGTGAACCTGACCCTGCTGCCGTCGATCAACCCCATCCCCTATGACGAATATCGCGAGGCGATCATCGCGAGCGGGATCCGGATCGTCGAGACCGCGGGCCGCGCCCCGACCGATCACCTGCCGCGCTTCAAGGAAGAAGGTGTCACCGTGATCCACAAATGCACTTCGGTGCGCCACTCGGTGTCGGCGGTGAAGAAGGGCGTCGACATGATCAGCATCGACGGCTTCGAATGCGCGGGTCATCCCGGCGAGGACGATGTCGGGCTCGTCGTGCTGCTGCCCGCCACGGCCGACGCGCTGCCCGATGTGCCGATTATCGCCTCGGGCGGCATGGCCGACGGGCGCAGCCTGATCGCGGCGCTCGCGCTGGGCGCCGATGCGGTCAACATGGGCACGCGCTTCTGCGCGACGGTCGAGGCGCAGATCCATCACAATGTGAAGCAGCGCATCGTCGACGCGAACGAGACCGACACGGTGCTCGTCGGCCGGACGCTCCGCAACACCGCGCGCGTCGCGAAGAATGCCGTGTCGATGGAAGTCGCCGAGATCCAGCGCGACCCGACCAAGACCTTCGACGACGTCCGGCATCTGATGGCGGGCGTGCGCGGGCGCGAGAATGTCCTGGCGGGCGGCGATGTCGACGGCGGCATCTGGACCAGCGGCCAGAGCCAGGCGTTGATCCACGACATCCCCACCTGCGCCGAGCTGGTTCAGAATATCATGCGCCAGGCCGAAGCCGTGCGGGCGAAGATCGCAGGGTAGGGCAGCGAGACTTGGCAGCTTGCTGCCTAGTCGCAGCGGGTGGGGGCCAAGGCCTTACGCTACCTTGACAAGCCCCACCCCAACCCCTCCCCTAAAGGGGAGGGGCTTTAAGCCGCCGGTTCCTGCCAGCCGCCGCCCAGCGCGAGGAACAACGCTACAAGATTCGTCGCACGCGCCTGCTCCGACTGGGCGATGCTCGCGTTGATCGCGGCGAGCGAGCGTTCGGCGTCGAGCACGACCTGGAAATTCTCGCGCCCCGCCCGATAGCGCAGCCGCGCGATGCGCGCGGCTTCGCCCGCCTCGGCCGCGGCGCGGCGCAGCGCCGCGAGCCGGTCGAGCTCGCCGGCATAATTGGCGAGCGCGCTCTCGCTTTCCTGCAAGGCGGTCAGCCATGCGCCGTCAAACGTCGCGAGCGCGCCATCGGCGCCCGCCTCGGCCTGTTTCAGCCGCGAGCGCGCGACCTCCATATTGGGGAAGTTCCACGAGATCAGCGGGCCGAGCGAGAAGCGGAAGCCGTCCGACGAGCCGAGCCCCGAGATCGAGTTCGCGGTCGAGCCGATCGACCCGCCGAGGCTGATGCTGGGGTAAAGGTCGGCGGTCGCGACATTGACGCGCGCGGCAGCGGCGGCGAGCTGGCGTTCGGCGCGGCGGATGTCGGGGCGGCGCGCGAGCAGGCTCGCCCCGTCGCCGACCGGGATTGCGCGATTGAGTTCGGGTGGTGCCTGGCACGCGAGCACCGCCTGCGGCGCCTCGGCGGGCGGCTTGCCGGTGAGCAGTGCGAGGCGATAGAGCGCCGCCGAGCGCTGCGCGGTCAGCGACGGGATCGCGGCGCGCGTCTGTTCGAGCAATGCGCCCGCCTGCCCGGTCTCGAGCCGCGTCGCGCGCCCGCCCTCGAACAGCCGGCGCGTGAGATCGAAGGTCGCCTCCTGGATGCGCAAAGTCTCTTCGGCGACCGCGATCTGGCGGTTGAACGAACAGACGTCGGTGTAGGCGCGCGTCGTCTCGGCCGCGACGGTGATGCGGGTGAGGTCGAACGCCGCCTGCACCGCTTCGGCGTCGGCGCGGCTCGCGCGGATCGCGCTTTCGACGCGCCCGAACAGGTCGACCTGGTAGCCGACGTCGAGCCCGACGTCATAGGTCTCGCCCTCGACCGACCCCGCACCGAGCGGGTTGCGCTGGCGGGCATAGGTGCCGCTGGCGCCGATCGTCGTGGTCGGCAGGCGCCCGGCGCGCGATTCGCGCAGCACCGCGCGCGCCTGCTCCAGATTGGCGGCGGCGACGCGCAGGTCGGTGTTCGCTGCCAGCGCCTCGGTCACCAGCTGGTCGAGCAGCGGATCGCCGAACAGGCTCCACCACGCACCCGGCGGCTGCTCGCCGCTGAACGCGGGCGACTTGCCGGCCTCGAGGAAGGGCGTCTGCGACGGCGCCGCGGGGACCGGCGAGACATAGCGCGGGCCGACGGTGCAGGCCGAGAGCGCGAGCGCGCTCGCTGCCGCGATGAACAGGCTACGGGTCATCAGAAACTCTCCACGGGCGTATCGCCGCTCTTGTTCCGGTTGCGCCGGAACCAGCGGTTCGCCCGGTCGCCGAGACGGCGGCAGAGCACGTAGAAGAGCGGGGTGAAGATCAGCCCGAAGATCGTCACGCCGATCATCCCGAAGGTCACCGCGGTGCCCAGCGACTGGCGCATCTCCTGCCCCGGCCCCGACGCGGTCGCGAGCGGGATCACGCCGAAGATGAAGGCGAAGCTGGTCATCAGGATCGGACGCAGGCGCGAGCGTGCGGCATGGACAGCGGCGTCATACATGTTCATCCCGTCGGCTTCCTCGCCCTGCTTGGCGAATTCGACGATCAGGATCGCGTTCTTCGCCGCGAGCGCGATCAGCACGACGAGGCCGACCTGCGTCAGGATATTATTGTCCATGCCGCGCAGGTTCACCCCGATCATCGCCGCGAGGATGCACATCGGCACGATCAGGATCACCGCGAGCGGCAGCGGCAGCGATTCATATTGCGCCGCGAGCACGAGGAAGACGAACACCACCGCGAGCAGGAAGATCAGCACTGAGCTGCTGCCCGCCGCCTTCTGCTGATAGGCGAGGCCCGTCCATTCATAGGCGAAGCCGTTCGACAGCGTCTTGTCGGCGAGCCCTTCCATCGCGGTCAGCGCGGTGCCCGACGAGACCCCCGCCGCCGCCTGTCCCTGCAGCTCGACCGCGGGGAAGAGGTTGTAGCGCACGACGCGCGTCGGGCCGCTGTCGTTGCGGAAGGTCGCGACCGACGACAAAGGCACCATCTCGCCCGAGGTCGAGCGCACCTGCAGCCGCCCGACATCCTCGATGCTCGCGCGCGAGGTCGGTTCGGCCTGCGCGGTGACGCGGAAGGTGCGGCCGAGGAAGTTGAAGTCGTTGACATAGGTCGACGCGAGGTAGGTGCCGAGCGCGGCATAGACCTGGCTCGGGTCGACGCCCAGGATCTGCGCCTTGTCGCGGTCGACGTCGGCGAAGATGCGCGGGGATCCGGTGTTGAACAGCGAGAAGACCTGTTGCACGTCCTGCATCTGCGCGGCGCCGCCCATCATCGCACCGGTGACCTGCTCGAGCTCCTTGTAGCTCTGGCCGCCGGTCGCCTGGAGCATCATCGTGAAGCCGTTGCCGTTGCCGAGCCCCTGCACCGCGGGCGGCGCGATGACGAAGGCCTGCGCCTCGGGCAGCGCACCCGCGAGCACGCCCGACAATTGCTGCGACAGCGCCGCGGCGGACAGCTTGCTGCCGCGTTCGTCCCAGTCCTTGAGGCGCACGAACATCGTCCCGGCGTTCGACGCGCTCGAGAAGCTCGACCCGTCGAGCCCCGCGAAGGTCGCGATATTGTTGACGCCTTCGACCTTGGCGACTTCCCTCTGCGCGCGTTCGAGCACCTCGCTGGTGCGGTCGAGCGACGCGCCGGGGGGCAGCTGGACGACGCCGATCAAGATGCCCTGGTCCTGGTCGGGGATGAAACCCGTCGGGGTGGCGGTGAGCCGCCAGCCGGTCGCCGCGAGCAGCACGGCGTAAATCGCGAGCATGACGGTGGTCTTGCGCACCAGCGACGCGGTGGTGCGGCCATAGCGTTCGGACAATTTGTCGAAGCCGCTGTTGAACTTGTCGGCGGCGGCGCGGAAGAAGCGCGCCACGCGGTTCTTCGGCGGCGCGTGATGCTCCTCGTGCGGCTTCAGCAGCAGCGCCGCCATCGCGGGCGACAGCGTCAGCGAGGTGAGCAAGGAGAAGACCGTCGCCGCGGCGATCGTCACCGCGAACTGCTGGTAGAAGATGCCGGGGATGCCGGGGACGAAGGCGGTCGGCACGAACACCGCGACGAGCACGAGCCCGATCGCGATCAGCGCCCCCGACACCTCGTCCATCGTCCGGTGCGCGGCTTCGCGCGGGGTCAGCCCCTCGCGAATATGCTTCTCGACCGCCTCGACGACGACGATCGCGTCGTCGACCACAATGCCGACGGCGAGAACGAGCGCGAAGAGCGAGAGCGAATTGATCGAGAAGCCGAGCGCGAGCTGGACCGCAAAGGTGCCGACCAGCGCCACCGGAATCGCGACGATCGGGATGATCGCGGCGCGCCAGGTCTGCAGGAAGACGAGCACGACGAGCACGACGAGGAAGATCGCCTCGACCAGCGTCTCCTGCACCGCGGTCACCGACGCCTCGACATATTCGGTCGGGTTGTAGGGGATCGAATAGCTGACCCCCGGCGGGAAGTCCTTCGACGCCGCCTCGACCTCTTCGAGCACAAGATTGGCGGCGTTGAGCGCATTGGCGCCCGGCTGCTGGATCACCGCCATGCCGACGCCCTGCTGGCCGTCGAAGCGGCCGCGGATGCCATAATCCTGCGCGCCGAGCTCGACGCGCCCGATATCCTTGATCCGGGTGATCGCGCCGTTCGTCGTGTCGGTCTTGATCACGACATTGGCGAATTGTTCGGGGCTGACGAGACGGCCGGGGACCTGGACGGGCAGTTCGAAGGCGGGATTGCCCTTGCCATAGGGCGGGGCGCCGACCGAGCCGCCGGCGACCTGGACATTCTGGCTCTGCAGCGCGGCGACGATTTCGGGTGCGGTCAGATTGCGCGCCGCGGCCTTGTCGGGATCGATCCAGATCCGCATCGAATAGAAGCCGCCGCCGAAGATCTGCACCCCGCCGATGCCGTCGAGCCGGAGCAGCCGGTCGCGCAAGGTCGAATTCGCATAATTGCCGACATAATCGACGTCGATCGCGGGATCGGTCGAGGTCAGCGCGACGATCATCAGGAAGCCCGATTCCTGCTTGTTCACCTGCACGCCGATCTGGCGCACCTGTTCGGGCAGGCGGGGCTCGGCGAGCGCGACGCGGTTCTGCACCAGCACCTGCGCGGCGTCGAGGTCGGTGCCCGGCTGGAAGGTGACGGTAATCTGCGCCTGCCCCTGCGTCGAGCTGCTCTGGAGGTAGAGCATGTCCTCGACGCCGTTGATCTCCTGCTCCAGCGTCGCGGCGACGGTCTCGGCGATCGTCTCGGACGAGGCACCGGGGTAGGCGGCGGTGACGCTGATCGTCGGCGGCGCGATCTCGGGATATTGGGCGAGCGGCAGCTGCGGATAGGCGAAGGCGCCGATCAGCGTGATGAAGATCGCGATGACCGCCGCGAAGATCGGGCGATCGACGAAGAAGCGGCTGAAATTCACTTCGCCGCTCCCGCCTTCGTCTCACCTTTCGCGGGCTGGGCGCCCTTGGGCATGATCACCTTGCCGTCGGCACCGATGCGCCCGGCCTGTACCTTGGCGGGCTTGCCGGGCATCGCGCGCTGGATGCCGCCGACGATGATGCGGTCCTTCGCGGTCACGCCCGAGCGGATCACCTGCAGATTGCCGACCACGGGGCCGAGCTGGACCGGGCGCGCCTGCACCACATCCTTGGGACCGATGACGTAAACGACGCGGCGCGGGCCGTCGGTGACGATCGCGGTGTCGGGGAGCAGGAAGGCCGCGCGCGGCGCCGAGGCGGCGAGCTGGAGCTGGCCGAACAATCCGGGGCGCAGCGCGCCGTCGGGGTTCTGGACGACAGCGCGCACGGTGATGGTACCCGACCCGTTCGACAGCGCATTGTCGACGAAGTCGATGCGCCCGCCGATGCTGTAGTCGGCCGCGCCCTGCAGCTTGATGCGCACCGGCGATCCGACGAGCGTGTCGCCGCGCCGCTCATATTCGAGCAGGCTCGCCTCCGACCCCTGGAAGCTGAAATGAATGGGGCTGGTCGACACGATGGTGGTCAGGATCGACTGGTCGGCGGTCACCGCATTGCCGGGGTCGACCAGCCGCTGCGACACGCGGCCCGAGATCGGGGCGAGGACGCGGGTGAAGCCGACGTTGAGCTCGGCGGCGCGAATCGCGGCGCTCGCGGCGGCGACATCGGCCTCGCCGGTGCGCACCGCGGCGCGGCGCTGCTCGACCTCTTCCTGGCTCGCCGCCTGCGACCTGGCGAGCGTTTCGCTGCGCGCGAGTTCGGTCTTCGCATTGGCGAGCGTCGCCAGCGCGCGGGCGCGCTGCGCGCGCGCCTGATCGAGCGCGGCCTGGCTCGGGCGCGCGTCGATGGTGAACAAGAGCTGCCCCGCGCGGACATATTGGCCGTCGGTGAAATGCGCGCGCTGCAGATAGCCCGAGGCGCGCGGGCGCACCTCGACGCTGTCGATCGCCTCGAAGCGGCCGACATAATCGTCCCATTCGGTGATCTCGCGGACCAGCGGCGGCGCGACCGTCACCGGCAACTGCGGTGGGCCGCCTTGCTCCTCGCCGCCCGAACAGGCGGCGAGCGTCAGCGAACAGAGAATCGAAAGCGCAAGGGAGCGGCGCAAGGTCATGGGGCTGGTCTTTTCTTTTTTCAGGGCGGTCCGACATCGCGCGGCAGGGAGGGGGGAGGCGCCGCGCGATGCCAGACTTTGCCGACTAATCTGCGTCAATAGCTAAGTCAACAGGTGTTGATTTAATTCTCAGCGTCGATAAGAAAGAATCATGGAGAGAGACATCATAATCAGGAAACGCGATGCGGTCGCCACCCGCGCGACGATTCTTGCTGCGGCGCACCAACGCTTCCTCCGCGAAAGCTACGACAGCGTCGGTTTGCGCGATATCGCCGGCGACGCGAAGGTCGATGTCGCGCTGATCAGCCGCTATTTCGGCGGCAAGGAGGGGCTGTTTCGCGAAGTCGTTGTCGACGAGAAGGATCCGAATCTGTTTCGCGAGCCGAAAAGCGTCGCGGAACTCCCGGGCTTTCTCGCGCAGCTGGTCGCCGAGGACGAGGGTGACGAACGCCAGCACCGGATGGAGATGTTCATCATCATGCTCCGCTCGGCCTCGTCGCCCAAGGCGGGCGAAATCATTCGCGACTTCGTCCATCGCGACGTGCTGGGCCCGCTGACCGAATTGATCGGCGGCGAGCAGGGCGAGCTGCGCGCCAACATGCTGCTCGCGATCCTGATGGGCATCGGGGTGCTGCGCACGATCATGATGGTCGACGGCTTTGCCGGCAGCGAAGAGGACATTGCCGAATGCACCGAACGCTTCCGCTGCCTGTTCGAGGCGGCGCTGACCTGTTAGGGTTTGCGGCACGCTGAAGCGCATCAGTGGAAGTCGCGCGATTTGGGCAGGATACGGACATTGCGCGGATGGCCGTGGCGCTGGGCCCATTCCGTTTTTGCGCCGCGCGGCTGTTGCGGGTGCGCGACCTCGTCGGCGCGGCACAGTTCGGGGTGGACGGTTGTGTCGCCCAGCGTGTCGAGCAGCGCGGTGCGGTCGACGATGCGATTCGCCATCAGGTGGACGACGCCTTCCCTGCTCCGCTGCACCTCGCCCGCGACCTCCATCAGCCGCGACGCCATGACGGCGCGGCGATAGCGTTCGAACTGGCGCGCCCAGAGCAGGATGTTGACGATCCCGCCCTCGTCCTCGAGCGTGATGAAGATCGCATTGCCCTTGCCCGGCCGCTGGCGGATCAGCACCACACCCGCGGTGCGGACGAGCGCGCCGTTCTTCGCGGCGCCGACCTGGAGGCAGCTCAAAATCCCTTCGCCGTCGAGGCGCCGCCGCAGGAAGGCCAGCGGATGCCCCTTCAGCGACAGCCGCGTCGTCTGATAATCGGTCAGCACATGTTCGACCATCGGCGTGGGCGGCAGCTTGGCGTCATCCTCGGCGCCCAGTTCGTCGGCTTCGGCGGCGCCGAACAAGGGCAGCACCCCCTGCCGCACCCGCCGCGCATCCCACAAGGCCGGCCGCCGCTCGAGCCCCATCGAATTGCACGCATCGGCCTCGGCCAGCAGCCGCAGCGCGCGCGACGGCAGGTTGGCGCGGCGCGCGAGTTCCTCGACCGAGGCGAAGGGGGCGGTGCGCGCATCGGCGATCTGCCCCGCCCACTCCTCGCGAAACCCGTCGACCTGCCGGAAGCCGAGCCTCAGCGCGAGCGTCCCGTCGTCGCGCTGTTCGAGGCTGTTGTCCCACCCGCTGAAATTGACGTCGACCGCGCGCACCTCGACCCCATGGTCCTGCGCATCGCGGACGAGTTGCGCGGGGGCGTAGAAGCCCATCGGCTGCGAATTGAGGATGCCGCAGGCGAAGACCGCGGGGTGATAATGCTTGATCCACGACGACACATAGACGAGCCGCGCGAAGGATTGCGCGTGACTCTCGGGGAAACCATAGCTGCCGAATCCCTCGATCTGCTTGAAGCAGCGTTCGGCGAAATCCTGCGTGTAGCCGCGCCGAACCATGCCGCCGATCATCTTCTCGCGGAAATTCTCGATCGTGCCGACGTTGCGAAAAGTCGCCATCGCGCGGCGCAGCCCGTTCGCTTCTTCGGGGCTGAAATCCGCGGCGACCATCGCCAGCTTCATCGCCTGTTCCTGGAACAGGGGAACGCCGAAGGTCTTGCCGAGAACGTCGTGCAGCTCATCGGGCGGATACGGCGGCGCGGGCGCGGGAAATTCGACCGGCTCCTCGCCGCATCGCCGCCGCAGATAGGGATGGACCATGTCGCCCTCGATCGGGCCGGGGCGCACGATCGCGACCTGCACGACCAGGTCGTAGAAGACTTCGGGCCGGAGGCGCGGCAGCATGTTGATCTGCGCGCGGCTCTCGACCTGGAACACGCCGATGCTGTCGCCCTTGCACAGCATGCCGTAGACCTCCGGATCGTCGCAATCGATGTCGAGTTCCAGCGTGTGGTTCCCTAATCCATGCTCGCGCATCAGGTCGTAGCATTTGCGGATGCAGGTCAGCATACCCAAAGCGAGCACATCGACCTTCATCAGCCCGAGCGCGTCGATATCGTCCTTGTCCCACTCGATGAAGGTGCGATCCTCCATCGCGGCATTGTGGATCGGCACCAGTTCGTCGAGCCGCCCTTCGGTCAGCACGAAGCCGCCGACATGCTGCGACAGGTGGCGCGGTGCCTTCAGCAGCTCGCCGACGAAACGGTGCAGCCGCTCGATCTCGCCATTATGCGGGTTGAGCCCGGCTTCGGCGAGGCGTTCGGCCGGCACCTCGTCGCCCCAGCTCCCCCAGCTGGTATCGGCGAGGCGTGCGGTGACATCTTCGCTGAGCCCCAAGGCCTTGCCCACCTCGCGGATCGTGCTGCGCGGGCGGTAATGGATGACGGTCGCGGCGATTGCGGCGCGATCCTGACCATAGCGGGTGTAGATATGCTGAATGACCTCCTCGCGCCGCTCATGTTCGAAATCGACGTCGATATCGGGGGGCTCGTCGCGCTCGGCCGAGACAAAGCGCGAAAAGAGCAGGTCGTGCTTCATCGGGTCGACCGAAGTCACGCCGAGCAGGAAGCAGACGATCGAATTGGCGGCCGACCCGCGCCCCTGGCACAGGATCGGCGGCTCTTGCGCGCGCGCGAAGCGGACGAGATCATAGACGGTCAGGAAATAATAGACGTAGCGCCGCTTCCTGATCAGCCGCAGCTCGTCGGCGAGCAGCTTGCGAACCTTGGAGGGCAGGGGCGTTTTGTAACGCGCTTCCGCCGCCGTCTTCACCAGATGGTGGAGATAGGGAAAGGGCTTCCAGCCCGGCGGGACCGGCTCGTGCGGATATTCATATTGGAGGTCTTCGAGGCGAAAGCCGATGCGGGCGAGCAGCTTGCTGCTTTGCTCGATCGCCTTGGGATAGCCGTCGAACAATCGCTTCATTTCGGCGGGCGCTTTCAAATGGCGTTCGCCATTGGCGCGGAGCAGCTTGCCCGCTTTCTGGACGGTCACGCCTTCGCGGATACAGGTGACGATGTCGTGCAGCGGACGCTGCGCCGCGGTCGCGTAAAGGGCGTCGTTGGTCGCGAGCAACGGGACGCCGGTTGCCGCCGACAGCCGCTGCAGGGTCGCCAGCCGCCGCGCATCGGCGCCCGATTGCGGCATCGCCGCCGCCAGCCACACCGATTTGGGCCGCGCCTGCTTGAGCGTGCGGAGCAGCGCTTCGTCGCCCTCCATCGCGATCAGCAGCAGGTCGTCGCAATGCGCGAGCAAATCTTCGAGATGCAGGATGCAGTCGCCCTTTTGCGCGCGCAGGTTTCCGGTCGACAGCAGCCGTGTCAGCTGGCCCCAGCCGTGGCGGCTGACCGGATAGACGACGATGTCGGGGGTGCCGTCGGCGAAGACGAGCCGCGCACCGACGACCAGCCGGAAATGCGTGACGCTGCCGGGCTTTTTGACCTGCAAATCTTTCAGAAACGCCCACGCCCGCACCACCCCCGCGACGCTGTTGCGGTCGGCGATGCCGATACCGCTCATGCCGAGTGCGATGGCGCGCGCGACCATGTCGGCGGGGTGCGAGGCACCGCGCAGGAAGCTGTAGTTGGTCGCCGCGACCAGCTCGGCGAAGGCGGGCGCGTCGCTCACGCAAACACCCCATGGATATACCAGCGCGGGTCGGGCTGTTCGTCGTAGAGCCCGTGGCGGAACAGCCAGAAGCGGCGGCCCTGCGCATCCTCGACGCGGTAATAGTCGCGGGTCAGCCCGCCATTGTCGCGGCGGCGCCACCATTCGGCGGCGATGCGTTCGGGGCCTTCGTAGCGGCGCACCGCATGCGCCTGCCGCCGCCAGCGGAACTGGTGCGGCGGGCCGTCGGGAACCTCGGCGATCACCTCGATCGGCTGCGGCGGGTCGAAGAGGTGGAAGGGACGCGCCGGCGGCTCGCCGGGCCCCGGCGCCTGCCAGGGCGCGGGCGGCGGCGCGTCGATGGCGGGGAGTGCGAGCTGCGCCTGTTCGGGGATATGCGTGTCGGCGGCGAGCAGGCGCCGGACGCGCCCGCGCCCGAGCCGCGTCGTCATCCGGTCGACGAGCTCGTCCATCGCCGCGCTGCGTACCGTGCCGCCTTCGAGCTTCAATTGCGTCGCGCCGAGCGCCTCGAGTCGCGGCACCGCGAGGCGGATCATGTCGAAGCCGAAGCCGGGGTCGAGCGGATCGGCGAGCCCGTCCATCCGCTCGGCGAACAGCCGCATGACGAGGCCGGTGTCGCGCGTCGGATGGCCGGTCTCGATCGCGATGCCGCGCGCGAGCCCGTCGCTGCGAAAGAAGGTCGCGCGGAAATGGCGCCCGCCCTTGCCGCGCTCGCTCAGCTCGACCATCGCCTCGCCCACCAGTTCGGCGAGCACCTTGGTCGCATGCGTGCTGCTGCCCAGCGGCTCGGCGAAACGGCGCTCGGTCGCGACGGGGGGTGGGGCGATGCGCGGGTCGAGCGGGCTCGGCGCATCGCCGAGGATGCGGCGCAGCGCCGTCGCGGCATCGGCGCCGAAGCGCGCGGCGATATTCGCCATCGGGCGGCTCGCGAGGTCGCCGATCGTCTTGAGCCCTGCGCGCACCAGCGCGGTCGTCGCCTCGGCTTCGAGTTCGAGCGCCGCGACGGGCAGGCGGCGCACCGCCCCCGCTTCGTCGGGTGCGGCGCGCGTCTGGTAGCGCGCGAGCGCGCGCGCCGCATCGGCGGTCGGGCCGAGCGCGACGCGCATGCTCATCCCGAGCCGCGACAGCCGCGTCTCCAGATCGTCGATCAGCGCCGCTTCGCCGCCCAGCAGATGCTCGGTGCCCGCGATGTCGAGGATCAGCCCGTCGGGGGCGTCGATCGCCACCAGCGGCGAATAGCGGTTGCACCCGAGCGCCAGCCGGTCGAGCCAGGCGGCGTCGGCGACCGGGTCGTGCGCGACGACGAGCAGCTCGGGCACCCGCGCTCGCGCGTCGGCGAGCGGCATGCCGGGGGCGAGCCCGACCGCTTGCGCGGCGCGGTCGACGCTCGCGAGGCGGAGCGCGCCGCGCGCCTTTTCGGCGAAGACGAGCGGGGCGTCAGGCGGCCGCGGCGCCGTGCGGCAAAGCCGCTCGGCGGGCAGCCACGGGAAGAACAGCGCCAGATAGCGCCGCTTCGCCGGTATTTGGCCCGAAGACATGTTCGTCATGGTTCCATTCCAATTGCCAGCGCCCGCCCGCGAGTCCCGCACGCCAGCGCAGCAGTTCGAGGTCGAAGGCGGGCGCACCGGGTGCATTGGCCTCGAGCGCGCGCGACGGCGCCGCGGCGACGTTCCAGCGCGTTTCGGCGACGCTGGGCGACGGCGTCGCATTGAGCCGCAGCATCAGCAGCGTCGTCCCCGCATCGCGCGCGCCGAGCGCGAGGCGTCGCCCCGCGGTGAGGTCGAGCGCGCGCCATGGACCCCAGCTTTCGACGATCACCGCCGCCGACCCGGCGCAGCGGATCGCGTCGTTGGCGCAGGCGAGCAGCAATTTGGGATCGGGCGCCTCGATCAGCAGCAGCCGGTCGGGATCGCCGCCGAGCTCGGCGATGCCGGGGGCGTAGATGTGCCCGCCGCGCCGCGCGGCGTCGGCAGTGCGCAGCCAGACCAGCGGTTCCTTGCCGGGGAGGCGTAGCGCGAGCAGTGCGGCGAAAGCGGCGGCGCTGGCGGCATCGAGCGCATCGGCGGCGAAAAATTCATGCACGCGGCCGGTCGCGAGGCCGCCGTGCAGCGCGGCGTCGAACCCCACATGGCCGCTCGCCAGCCGCCCCGCGGTTTGACCACGCGGTTCGGCCTCGCCGGTGATCCGGGCGAGACGCCGGCGCAGGCCGGCGATAGAGGGGTGCGACTCGTGGGGCATAATGTTCCTGATTTGTTCTATTAGCGCTTTCGAGGCTGCGCTTGTCAAGACGAGTCAGGGGACGGCCCACATTCGTCATTCCCGCGTAGGCGGGAATCCAGCTTCCTTCTTCTGCTCTTTTCTTCGTGCCTTTGCGCCTTTGCGTGAAATCAGAAAAATCTCACGCAAAGGCGCAAAGGCACGAAGAAGGAAAAAGCTGGATCCCCGCGTCCGCGGGGATGACGAAGAACAGGAGCGGGGAGGTGAAGAGTCCGGTTACCCCGGCACGAACAAACCCCGGCTCTCGCGCACCTCGCCATCGAGCCAGTCGATGAAGGCGCGGATGCGCGGTTGCGGGGCGACGTCGCGGTGGAGCGCGAGCCAGAAGGCGCGCGCGATCACCTGCTCGGGCCGCACGCGCACTAGTGCGGGATCGCCCGCGGCGAGGAAGCAAGGCAGCACGCCGACCCCCGCGCCGCCCGCGATCATCCGCCTTTGTGCAAGGATCGAGGAGGAGCGCACCCCGGCGCGCAGCCCCGGCTCGATCTCGCCCAGATAGTCGAGTTCGGGCGCGTAAAGGATGTCGGGAACATAGCCGATCACCGGCACCCCGGCGCGCGACAGCGGCGTGGCGGCGACCGCTTCCTGCCAGTCGGTGCGATGTGCGGGCGCATAAAGGCCGAGGCTGTAGTCGGACAATTTGCGCGTGATCAACGGGCCCTTGCGCGGCCGCGCGAGCAGCACCGCCATATCGGCCTCGCGCCGCGACGGATTCAGAAACCCCGACGAGGCGACGAGATCGATCTCGAGCTCGGGATGCGCGGCGACGAAACCTGCCAATCTTGGCGCGATGAAGCTGTTGCCGAATCCCTCGGACACGCTGACCCGCAATTGCCCCGACAGCGCCGCGCCCCCGTCGCCGGCCGAGCGGATGCGCGCCGCCGCCGCCGCCATCGCCTCGGCGTGCGGGACGAGCGCGCGGCCGGCCGCCGTCAAAAGGAAACCGCCCGGCGCGCGTTCGAACAAGGTTTGTTGCAATGCCGCCTCGAGCGCGCTCAGCTGGCGGCTGACCGTCGTCGCATCGACCTGCAGCGCCGCCCCGGCGCGCGCGAGCGTGCCCTGCTGCGCCACGGTCAGGAAATATTGCAGCTTGTCCCAGTCCATGGCCTGCAAATATGCAGCATCGCCCTGCAAGTCTATCCCTTGCAATCGCCCCGCAACTCGGCTGTGGCAGCGGCAACAATTTCGGGAGACTCATGATGCGACAGATCGACCATCTTATCGTCGGCGGTGCCGGTGGCGGGGCCAATAGCGCTGGACGTAGCAGCCCGGTCTTCGATCCCAATAGCGGCGGCGTGCAGGCCGAGGTCGCCTTGGGCGATGCCGCCCTCCTCGAAAAGGCGGTCGCCGCGGCGAAGGCGGCGCAGCCCGCCTGGGCCGCGACCAATCCGCAGCGCCGCGCGCGCGTGATGTTCGAATTCAAGCGCCTCGTCGAAGCCCATATGGACGAACTCGCACACCTGCTGTCGAGCGAGCATGGCAAGGTGATCGCCGATTCGAAGGGCGATATCCAGCGCGGGCTCGAAGTCATCGAATTCTGCTGCGGCATCCCGCATGTGCTCAAGGGCGAATATACGCAGGGCGCGGGCCCCGGCATCGACGTCTATTCGATGCGCCAGCCGATCGGCATCGGCGCGGGCATCACCCCGTTCAACTTCCCCGCGATGATCCCGCTGTGGATGTCGGGGGTCGCGATCGCGACCGGCAACGCCTTTCTGATCAAGCCCAGCGAGCGTGATCCCAGCGTCCCGGTGCGCCTCGCCGAACTCTTTCTCGAAGCCGGCTTGCCCGCGGGCATCTGCCAGGTCGTCCACGGCGACAAGGAAATGGTCGACGCGATCCTCGACCATCCCGATATCGGCGCGGTCAGCTTCGTCGGCTCGTCGGACATCGCGCATTATGTATACAACCGCGGCGTCGCCAACGGCAAGCGCGTGCAGGCGATGGGCGGCGCCAAGAACCACGGCATCGTCATGCCCGACGCCGACCTCGACCAGGTCGTCAATGATCTCGCCGGCGCCGCCTTCGGCTCGGCGGGTGAACGCTGCATGGCGCTGCCGGTCGTCGTCCCCGTCGGCGACGAGACCGCCGAGCGGCTGAAGGCCAAGCTGATCCCCGCGATCGAAGCTTTGCGCGTCGGCGTGTCGACCGATGCCGAGGCGCATTACGGCCCGGTGGTGACGCAGGCGCACAAGGAAAAGGTCGAGGGCTGGATCCAGAAATGCGCCGACGAGGGCGCCGAACTGGTGATTGACGGCCGCGGCTTCACGCTGCAGGGGCATGAGAAAGGCTTCTTCATCGGCCCGACCCTGTTCGACCATGTCACCACCGACATGGAATCGTACAAGGAAGAGATTTTCGGCCCTGTGCTGCAGATCGTCCGCGCCCCCGATTTCGAAACCGCGCTCGCGCTGCCGTCGAAGCACCAGTACGGCAATGGCGTCGCGATCTTCACGCGCAACGGCCATGCCGCGCGCGAATTCGCCGCGCGGGTCAATGTCGGGATGGTCGGCATCAACGTGCCGATCCCGGTGCCGGTCGCCTATCACAGCTTCGGCGGCTGGAAGCGGTCGGCGTTCGGCGACACCAACCAGCACGGCATGGAGGGCGTGAAATTCTGGACCAAGGTCAAGACGATCACCGCGCGCTGGCCCGACGGGTCGCCCGACGGCGGCAACGCTTTCGTCATCCCGACGATGGGCTGATGCCGCTTTGCTGCGGCGGCTGCTCCTGCCTCTGCTGATTCTGCTGCTGCTGCCGGTCCAGGCGGCGGCGCAGAAGATGATCGCGCTGTCGTTCGACGACGCGCCGCGCGGGCGCGGGGCCTTCTTCACTCCCGAAGAGCGGACCGAGCGCATCATCGCCGAACTGAAGGCGGCCGAGGCGCCGCAGGCGGTCTTTTTCGTCAACCCCGGCGCGCTCGGGCGCGGCGATGGCACCGGCGGCGAGGAAAGGCTCGCCGCCTATGTCGCCGCGGGGCACGTCATCGCCAACCACAGTTACAGCCACCCGCATCTCAATGCGACGAGCGCCGAGGCCTATCTCGCCGATATCGACAAGGCCGAGGCCTGGCTCAAGGGCCGCCCCGGCTATCGCCCCTGGTTCCGCTTCCCCTTCCTCGACGAGGGCGGCAAGGACAAGGTCAAGCGCGACGCGCTGCGTGCGGGTCTCGCGGCGCGCGGGCTCAGGAACGGCTATGTCACCGCCGAATCGTCGGACTGGCACCTCGAAACGCTGACGATCCACGCCGCGAAGGCCGGCAAGCCGATCGACCGCGATGCGCTCGGCCAGCTTTATGTCACTTGGCATGTCGAGGCCGCCGACCATGCGGACGCGCTGATGCAAAAAGTCATCGGGCGTCAGCCGGTGCAGATGATGCTCCTCCACGAAACCGACCTCGCCGCGCTTTATATCGGCGACCTGGTCCGCGCGCTCCGCAAGGCGGGCTGGACCGTGATCAGCGCCGATACCGCCTATGCCGACCCCATCGGCACAATGATGCCCGACACCCCGTCGGCGAACGGCACGCTGACCGAGGCGCTCGCGTGGGAAGCGGGCGTGCCCGCGCCGCGCTGGTATCGCTACAATGATACGACGCTCGCGACCGCCGAATTCGAGCGCCGCGTGCTGGGCGAAGGCGAGGGCGAATGAAACCCTCACCGGAACCCGGGCATTTCTCCCGCGAAGGAGAAAGACGATGAAACGCTATTGGCTCCCCGCCGGTTTTCTGATGCTCGCCGCCTGCGGCGGCGGCAATGAAGACAAGGCGGCGCCCGCCCCTGAGGAAAGGGCGTCGGTCGCGCCCGTTCCCGAAACGGTGCCCCCCGCCCCCGCCGACGACAAGGACGCGATGGCGCGCTGGGAGGAGGATCGCGGCTATGAACCCGATCCGTCCGAGCCGCCGCTGACGGGCGCCGAACCCGGCATCGGAACCGGCGACAAGACGATCCCCGCTGCGATCCGCGGGCGCTGGGCGCTCGACCCCGCCGACTGCCCGAAAAAGCCCGGCACCGACCTCACCGCGCTGGTGATCGACGCCGCGAACCTGCGCTTCCACGAATCGCACGGCGGACTCGCGCGGGTGCGCGAACGCGACGCGCGCCGGATCGTCGCCGATTACAAGTTCAGCGGCGAGGGCATGGACTGGGACCGGCTGATGCTGCTCGACGCGCAGGATGGCGGGAAAATGCTGATCCGCCGCGACTATGGCGAGGGTGCCGCCGCCGGCCCGATGCGCTATACGCGCTGTGCCTGATGCCTTGAAAGGGAGACCAAAGATGGACATTCGCTGGATTGCAATTGCCGCCGCGCTGCCGCTCGCCGCTTGCTCGAGCATGGGCGGCGATGCCGAACCCGCGCCGCCGCCGACGCCGCCCGCTGCCGCCGAGTGCAACGCCGACGGTGCGCAGAGCTTCGTCGGCCAGACCGCGACCGCCGAGACCGGCGCCGCGCTGCTCCGCGCGACCGGTGCGCGCACCCTGCGTTGGGTCGCGCCGGGCATGGCGGTGACGATGGATTTCCGCCCCGACCGGCTCACCGTCTCCTACGACGGCGCGATGAAGATCGAGCGGGTCAGCTGTGGCTGACGGGCAAGCGGCGGCGGGGGCGCGTCGCAACCATAGCTCGGCTTCGCCGTTCGAGCCCGTCTATGGCTACAGCCGCGCGGTGCGCGTCGGCAATCGCATCGACGTCGCCGGCTGCGCGCCGATCGAGCCCGACGGCTCGTCGACCCCCGGCGATGCCGGGGCGCAGGCCACGCGCTGCCTGACGATCATCCGCGAGGCATTGGAAGCGCTCGGCGGGTCGCCCGCCGACGTCGTGCGCACGCGCATGTATATCACCGACCCCGCCGACGCCGACCTCGTCGGCCGCGCGCACGGCGCGATGTTCGGCGATATCCGCCCGGCGTCGACGATGCTCGTCATCCCCGCGCTGATCCGCCCCGAGTGGAAAGTCGAAATCGAAGCCGAAGCCATCCTCATCGAGAAATGACCATGACCGACCAGTTCCAGCTTACCGACGACCAGCTCGCCATCCAGGACATGGCGCGCAAGTTCACCGCCGATCGCATCACGCCCTTCGCGGCCGAATGGGACGAGAAGCATCATTATCCCGTCGAGGTGTGGAAGGCCGCGGGCGAGCTCGGCTTCGGCGCGATTTACGTCGCCGAGGAATCGGGCGGCATCGGACTCGGCCGGCTCGAGGCGGCGCTGATCATGGAGGCGATGGCCTATGGCTGCCCCGCGACCAGCGCCTATGTCTCGATCCACAATATGGCGACGTGGATGATCGACCGCTTCGGCGGCGCCGAGGTCAAGGCGCGCTTTCTGCCAAGCCTCGTCAGCATGGAGAAGATCGCGAGCTATTGCCTGACCGAGCCGGGCTCGGGCTCCGACGCGGCCGCGCTCAAGACCACGGCCAAAAGAGACGGCGATCATTATGTGCTCAACGGCACCAAGCAGTTCATCTCGGGCGCCGGCACCAACGACATCTATGTCTGCATGGTCCGCACCGGCGACGAGAAGTCGCCAAAAAGCAAATCGGGGGGCATCAGCTGCCTCGTCGTCGAAAAGGACACCCCGGGCCTCAGCTTCGGCGCGCCCGAGAAGAAGCTCGGCTGGAATGCCTCGCCCACGGCGCAGGTGATCTTCGAGGATTGCCGCGTGCCCGTCGAAAACCTTGTCGGCGCCGAGGGCGACGGCTTCCGCTTCGCGATGGCGGGGCTCGACGGCGGCCGTCTCAACATCGGCGCCTGTTCCTTGGGCGGCGCGCAGCGCTGCCTCGACGAGGCGATCGCCTACACCAAGGACCGTCAGCAGTTCGGGTCCCCGATCGCCGATTTCCAGAACACCCAGTTCATGCTCGCCGACATGGCGACGGATCTGGAGGCGTCACGCGCGCTGCTCTATCTCGCGGCCGCCAAGGTCACCGCGAACGCGCCCGACAAGTCGCGCTTCTCGGCGATGGCGAAAAGGCTCGCGACCGATAACGGCAGCAAGATCGTCAACGACGCGCTGCAATTGTTCGGCGGCTATGGCTATCTGCGTGACTATCCCATCGAGCGTTTCTGGCGCGATCTGCGGGTCCATTCGATCCTCGAAGGCACCAACCAGGTGATGCGGATGATCGTCGGACGGGACCTGCTGCGCCAATGATGACGATCGAACCGATCCTCCCCCACCGGGGGAGGGGGACCATGCGAAGCATGGTGGAGGGGCACGTGCCCCCATACGCGGCGCTTGGGCGAGGGTGCCCCACCACCACCTTCGGTGGTCCCCCTCCCCGTTCCGGGGAGGATCGCCAATGACCGAGGATGTCCTGATTGCAACCGAGGGCGCCGCTGGCCGTCTGTCGCTCAACCGCCCCAAGGCGATCCATGCGCTCAACTTGGACATGGTCCATGCAATGACCGACGCGCTCGTCGCCTGGAAAGACGATGCCGCCGTGCAGGCGGTGCTGCTCGACCATAGCGAAGGGCGCGGCTTCTGCGCCGGGGGCGACATCGCCTTCCTGCGCAATTCGGCGCTGACCGACGACGGCGCCTCGGGTCGCCGCTTCTTCCACGACGAATATCGGCTCAACCACCTGCTCTTCACTTATGCCAAGCCGGTGGTCGCGTTCATGGACGGCATCACCATGGGCGGCGGGGTCGGCATTGCGCTGCCGGCGAAATATCGCGTCGCGACCGAAAATACCCGCCTCGCCATGCCCGAAACGGGGATCGGCCTCTTCCCCGACGTCGGCGGTGGCTGGTATCTGTCGCGGCTCGAAGGGCGCGTGGGGTCCTTCCTCGCGCTGACCGGCGCGCGGCTCGACGGCGCCGAATGCCTCGCGCTCGGCCTCGCGACCCATTATCTCCCGGCGGACAAGCTCGTCGAGGCCAAGGCGCGGATCGCCGAGCACCCCGATCGCATCGCCGGCATTTTGGGCGAATTGTCGGTCACCCCGCCCGAGGCGAAGATCCTCGCGCATATCGCCGACATCAACCGCCTGTTCGCGTCGAACCGGCTCGAGGACATCCTCGCCGCGCTCGAAGCCGACAAGGGCGAATGGGCGGCGAAGGAACTCGCCGCGCTGCGCACCAAATCGCCCCAGACCTGCAAGGTCGCGCTGCGCCAGCTCGCGGATAGCCTTGCTCTGCCCGACTTCGCCGCGAACATGGCGATGGAGTACCGCATCGGCAGCCGCGTGCTCACCCGCCCCGACTTCGCCGAGGGCGTGCGCGCGGTGATCGTGGAAAAGGACAATGCGCCAAAATGGAATCCCGCGACGGCGGAAGGCGTCGGCGACGATCTGATCGCCGCGATCTTCGCGCCGTTGCCCGCCGAAGAAGAATGGAAACCCCTCGCTTAACCTCGTCACCCCGGACTTGATCCGGGGTCCCGCTGCCTCAGCGTCGCCAAGCGGGATGCCGGATCAAGTCCGGCATGATGATAATCCGGAGATAACCGAATGACCTACGAAACCATCATCGTCGAACAGCGCGGCGCCGTCACGCTCGTCACCCTCAACCGCCCGCAGGCGCTCAACGCGCTCAACTCGGGCGTACTCGACGATCTGATCGCCGCCTTCGCCGCTTTCGAAGCCGACGACAGCCAGCGCTGCGCGGTGCTCACCGGCTCGGGCGACAAGGCCTTTGCCGCGGGCGCCGACATCAAGGAAATGGCCGACAAGCCGGCGGCCGATTTCTACCTCGAGGATTTCTTCTCCAAATGGACAAGCGATTTCGTGAAGAAGGTTCGCAAGCCGTGGATCGCCGCAGTCAACGGCTTCGCGCTCGGCGGTGGCTGCGAACTCGCGATGATGGCCGATTTCATCATCGCATCCGAAAAAGCGAAATTCGGCCAGCCCGAAATCAAGCTCGGCGTCGCCCCCGGCATGGGCGGGTCGCAGCGGCTGACCCGCGCGGTCGGCAAGGCGAAGGCGATGGAAATGTGCCTCACCGGCCGCATGATGGACGGTACCGAGGCCGAGCGGTCGGGGCTGGTGGCGCGCGTCGTGCCGCACGAAAACCTGCTGGAGGAAGCGCTCAAGACCGCGACGACGATCGCCTCCATGCCGCCGATGGCCGCGATGGTGAACAAGGACATGGTCAACGCCGCGTTCGAGACCTCGCTCGACCAGGGGCTGATCTACGAACGCCGCCTGTTCCAGATCCTCGCCGCGACCGAGGACAAGGCCGAGGGCATGGCCGCCTTCATCGAGAAACGCGAAGGCGTGTGGAAGGGGCGGTGACCTTCTAAGCCCTCTCCCCTTCAGGGGAGAGGGTTGGGAGAGGGGGACGCAGGCGAGAGCCGCTCTTCATGCCCCTCTCCAACTCCGGCTAGGCGCTTCGCGCCAAGCCTCCATATCCTCTCCCCTGAAGGGGAGAGGGCTCACGGAGAGAGACAATGAAAATCGCCTTTATCGGACTCGGCAACATGGGCGGCGGCATGGCCGCGAACCTCGCAAAGGCGGGGCATGAAGTGCGCGCCTTCGACCTCAGTGAAGAGGCGCGCGCGCGCGCGGTCGAGGCCGGCTGCATAGCTGCCAAGGCTGCAAACTTTGCCGTTCATGGAGCGGATGCCGTGGTAACGATGTTGCCAGCCGGAAAGCATGTCACCCAAGTATATGAAGAGTCGGTGTTTGGGACGGCAGAACCGGGAACCCTTCTACTCGACTGCTCTACGATTGACGTCGAAACGGCTCGGATCAATGTTGCGAATGCCGCTTCATATGATCTCGTCGCGGTCGACGCGCCGGTGTCGGGCGGCATCGCAGCCGCCAACGCCGGCACTTTGACCTTCATGGTCGGCGGCACCGACGAAGGCTTCGCGCGCGCCGAACCGATCCTTGCTGCGATGGGCAAGGCGGTGATCCACGCCGGCGACGCGGGCGCGGGGCAGGGGGCCAAGATCTGCAACAATATGCTGCTCGGCGCCTCGATGATTGCGACGTGCGAAACGCTGGCGCTCGCGCAGAAGCTCGGGCTCGATCCGCAGAAATTCTTCGACATCGCCAGTGTGTCGTCGGGGCAGTGCTGGTCGCTGACCAGCTACGCGCCGCTCCCCGGCGTCGGTCCGGTGACCCCCGCCGACAATGGCTATGCCGGCGGCTTTGCCGCGGCGCTGATGCTCAAGGATCTCCGCCTCGCGATGGAGGCGGCGGCGAGCGTCGACGCCGACGTCCCGATGGGGTCGAAGGCGCGCGAACTCTACGAAGCCTTCGTCGAGGCCGACAAGGACGGCCGCGACTTTTCGGCGATCATCCAGACGTTGCAATCATGATCGTCGCCCCCGCGTAGGCGGGGGCCGTCGGCCACCTTGCTCAGCGCTGCTGCGTAAACCGATAACGGCCCCCGCCTTCGCGGGGGCGACGTGCTGTCAGTAAAAATCCGCCGTCTCGCCGCCGTCCTTGCGGTCGGTGCGATGCACCTGTGTCGGCGCCTTGCGATCGCCGGTGCGAACTTCCAGCCGCCCGTCAACCCGCCGCACCTCGGCCGGTGCGATGATGCGCGCACGCGCGATGCCGGTCGCCGTCGCCTGCGGCGTCGCGGCGGGCGTGGCGGCGGCCGTTCCGGCGAGCAGAAGGACGGCGAGAGCGGACATGGGCGTCATGCTCTGCCCTAACGGCAGATGCTGCCAGCGCTTTAACCCTGAATCGCAAGCCTTCGCTCATGCCTGCGGCGACCCGCAGGCAAAAGAAAGGCCGCCTGCCCCGCGCTGGGACAGACGGCCTGCCTTTCGTGAGCGAAGGGGTTTTAGAAGCCGCTCTTCGCCTCGGCCTTTTCCTTCAGCAGCGGCGCGACCGCGAACCCATGCTTCTCCAGCGCCGCGACGATCTTGTCGGTGCCTTCCAGCCCCGCCCAGAACATCGGGCCGCCGCGATAGACTGGCCAGCCATAGCCATAGATCCACACGACATCGATGTCCGACGCGCGCTGCGCCTTGCCTTCGGCCAGGATCAGCGCGCCTTCGTTGACCATCGGATAAAGCGTGCGCTCGATGATTTCCTGGTCGCTGATCTCGCGCTTCGCCTTGTTCGACTGCTGGCGGAAATCCTCGATGATCGCGGCGGTTTCGGGGCTGGGCGACGGATTGCGCTTTTCGTCATAATCGTAGAAGCCCTTGCCGGTCTTCTGCCCCCAGCGGCCCGCGGCGGCGAGCGCGTCGCGGATGCTTTCGATGCGTGTCGGGTCGCGGTGCCAGCCGATATCGACCCCCGCAAGGTCGCTCATCTGGAATGGCCCCATCGGCATGCCGAAATCGACATGGACCTTGTCGATCTGCTGCGGCGTGGCGCCTTCCATCAGCAGGTTCATCGCCTCGACCTGGCGCGGTTTCAGCATCCGGTTGCCGATGAAGCCGTCGCACACCCCCGCGACCACCGCGACCTTGCCGATCTTCTTGCCGATCGCCATCGCCGTCGCCAGCGCATCGGGTGCGGTCTTGTCGCCGCGCACCACCTCGAGCAGCTTCATGACATTGGCGGGCGAGAAGAAGTGCATGCCGAGCACGTCGCCGGGGCGATTCGTCGCGGTCGCGATCTCGTCGATGTCGAGGTAGGAGGTGTTCGACGCGAGGATCGCGCCGGGCTTCGCAATCTTGTCGAGCTTCGCGAAGATCTCCTTCTTCACGTCCATATTCTCGTAAACCGCCTCGATGATCAGGTCGCAGTCGGCGAGATCGTCGAGATTGAGCGTCGGGGTCAGGATGCCCATCATTTGCTCGACCTGCTCGGGCTTGAAGCGGCCCTTGGCGGCGCTCGCCTCATAGTTCTTGCGGATCACCCCGGTGCCCCGGTCGAGCGCTTCCTGCTGCATCTCGACGATGGTGACGGGGATGCCCTTCTGGAGGAAGTTCATGCTGATGCCGCCGCCCATCGTGCCCGCGCCGATCACGCCGACTTGTCTGACGTCGCGCAGCGCGGTGTCCTTGGGCAGGCCGTCGATCTTCGCGGCCTGGCGCTCGGCAAAGAAGATATGGCGCTGCGCCGCCGACTGGCTGCCGAACATCAGCTTCATGAATTCCTGGCGCTCGAAGGCGAGGCCTTCCTCGAAGGGCAGCCGGGTCGCCGCCTCGACGCAGGCGAGGTTGGCGTAGGGCGCGTCGAAGCCGCGCCAGCGCTTGGCGTTCGCGGTCTTGAGCTGTTCGATGATCGCAACGTCGCCGAACACGGCGCGGTCGCGCGTCGGGCGCGGGCCGTCGGCGATCTTTTCGCGCGCAAAGGCGATCGCATCGGCGGCAAGGCTGTCCTCGCCCGCGAGGGCATCGACCAGGCCGAGCTCCTTCGCCTTGGGCGCGGGAACCGGATCGCCGGTCGAGGTCATCGTCGCCGCGGCCTCGACCCCGACGACGCGCGGCAGGCGCTGGGTGCCGCCGGCGCCGGGCAGCAGGCCGAGCTTGACCTCGGGCACGCCGAGCTTCGCCGAGGGAACCGCGACGCGGTAGTGGCAGACGAGCGCGGTCTCGAGCCCGCCGCCTAGCGCCGTGCCGTGGATTGCGGCGACGACCGGCTTGGTCGCGGCTTCGATGCTGTTGAGCACCGCGTTGAAATCGGGGCCGCGCGGCGGCTTGCCGAACTCGCTGATGTCGGCGCCGGCGATGAAGGTGCCGCCATCGCAGCGCAGCACGATCGCCTTGACGCTGTCGTCGGCGAGCGCGGCGGCGAAGTGATTGGCGAGGCCCTCGCGGACGTGCCAGCTCAGCGCGTTGACCGGCGGGTTGTTAACGATGACGACGGCGACATTGCCGTCCTTCTCCAGCGTGACGCTGTTGGGAGTTTCTTCGGACATGTCAGGCTCCTTAAGAGGGGTCAGTCGTTGAGCGCGGCGTGGACAAAAGTCTTGACCTCGCGCCGCACGGGATAGGTGGAGGATGGCATCAGCTGGGTCATGAAGACCATTGCGAGTTCCTCGACCGGATCGACGAAGAAACCGGTCGAGAACATGCCGCCCCAATAATAATCGCCGACCGACCCGGGGGTCAGCGTCTGCGCCGGCTGTTCGGTCACGGCAAAGCCGAGCCCGAAGCCGACCCCGGCATTCTCGGCCTCCGAAAAGATGCCGACGCTATGCTGGACGAGGTCGCCGCCGCCGACGAGATGGTTCGCGGTCATCAGCGCGAGCGTCTTGCGGCTGACGATGCGGGTGCCGTCGAGCCGCCCGCCGCCGAGCAGCATCAGGCAGAAGCGGTGATAGTCGGCGAGCGTCGAGACCAGCCCGCCGCCGCCCGAATGGAAGCTGCGGTCCTTGGCCCAGCGGCTCGTCGCGCCGCTGTCGAAAATCTTCATCTTCGCCTGCGCGTCGAAGGCATAGGCATCGGCGAGGCGATGCTGCTGGTCGGCGGGTACCTTGAACCCGGTATCGACCATCGCGAGCGGGCCGAAGATGCGCTCCTGCAAAACTTGCGCAAAGGGTTTGCCCTCGATGCGCTCGACCACCGCGCCGAGCACGTCGGTCGCCATCGAATAATTCCAGTGCGCGCCGGGGTCGAACTGCAGCGGGATCTTCGCCAGCCCCTCGATGAAGCTGTCCATCGTATAGGCGGCGTCGAAATCGTCGATCCGCGCCTTGCGATATGCCGCGTCGACCGGGGTGCGCTCCTGGAAGCCATAGGTCAGCCCCGCGGTGTGGCGCAGCAGGTCGACCATGCGGATCGGCGTCGCCGGCGGGCGCGTGACGAAGGGGATGGTGCCGCCGCCCGCGACGAACACGCCGGTGTCCTTGAACTCGGGGCAAAATTTGGCGAGCGGATCGCCGAGCGCGACCTTGCCCTCCTCGACCAGCATCATGAAGGCGATGCTGGTGATCGGCTTGGTCATGCTCGCGATGCGGAAGATCGCATCGTCCTTGAGCGCCTCGCCCGGGCGGCCCTCGCCGACGCAGGACTGGTGCACGACCTCGCCGCGCCGCGATACCAGAGTCGCGGCGTGCGGCAGGCGGCCGGCATCGACATATTTCGCCTTCAGGAAGGCCGGGATGCGATCGAGCCGCGCCTTGTCGAACCCCAAATTGCTGGAACCGCTCACGAAACTCGAACTCCTTCGAGAATGAAGGCGGCCTCGGCGAGCAGCACGGGGTCGATCGCCAGGTCCGCCGCCTTCGCGGTCTCGCGCAGCTGCTCGGGGCGGCTCGCGCCGACGATCGCGCTGGTGATGCCCGGCTGCGCGAGCACCCAGGCGATCGCGAGCTGCGCCATGGTGCAGCCCGCCTTGTCGGCGACCGGCTGCAGCCGCTGCACCGCTTCGAGCACCGGGTCGGTCATATAGAGCTTCATGAAGGCCGCGTCGTCGCCCGCCGCGCGAGTCCCGGCGGGCGGCGCCGAACCGGGCGCATATTTGCCGCTGAGCACCCCCATCGCGAGCGGCGACCAGACGATCTGGCCGATGCTGTTGGCGATGCTGATCGGGATGACCTTCTTTTCGGCGCGCCGATAGAGCAGGCTGTACTGCGGCTGGCTCGACACGAATTTGACATGGCGAGGCGCCAGCGCGACCGCCGCCTCGATCTGCTCGGGCGACCATTCGGAAAAGCCGATCGCGCGCGCCTTGCCGCTGCGCACTACCTCGGAGAGCGCTTCCATCGTCTCCGCGAGCGGGGTGTCGGGATCGTAGCGATGGCATTGATAGAGATCGACATAGTCGGTGCGCAGCCGTGCGAGGCTCGCGTCGATCTGTTTCGCGACCTGCGCCGCCGACAGCCCCCTGTCGGTCTCGGTCATCGGGAAGAAGAGCTTGGTCGCGAGCACATAGCTATCGCGCGGCCGGTCCTCGAGCGCGTCGCCGAGGAAGCTTTCAGCGGCGCCGCGGCCATAGATGTTCGACGTGTCGATGAAGTTGATGCCCGCGTCGAACGCCGCATCGACGCAGGCGCGCCCGGCGCTGTCGTCGACCCCGACCCCGTAAGTGAGCCAGCTGCCGAGGCAGATCGCCGAAACCTCGATCCCGCTGTCGCCAAGCTGCCGATACTGCATCGTGCGCGTCCTTTCGTCAGTGCGAGGTCTGGCCCAAAAGCTGGCGCGTCACCGGGTGCGAGCTGGTCAGCCCGCCGTCGACCGCGATCGCCTGCCCGTTGACATAGCTCGCCTGGTCGCTCGCAAGGAAGAGCGCGACATTCGCCAGTTCCTCGGGCTGCGCCGCGCGCTTCAGTGGATTGAGCTGCCCCAGCTTGTGGGTGACCTCCTTGGCCTTGGCATAGTCGAAGGTCGGCTTGGTCATGCCCGTCTCGGTGAGGCCCGGGCAAATCGCGTTGACGCGCACGCCGCTGGTGGTCAGCTGCTGCGCCGCGGTCTTGGCGAGGTTGATCACCCCCGCCTTCGATGCCGAATAAGCCCCCGGACCCGCGCCCGAATTGATCCCCGCGACGCTCGCGGTCAGCACGATCGCGCCGCCGCGGCCCTGATCGACCATCGCCTTGCCGGCGTGCTTCACCATCAGCGCGGGGCCGATCAGGTTGACGCGCAGGGTCTCGGCCCAGGCGGCGGGGTCGAAATCGAAAATGCCGCCCATGTCGCCGATGATCCCGGCGTTGGCGAAAGCGACGTCGAGCCCGCCATAAGTCTCCTGCGCGGTCGCGACGAGCTTCGCCACATCCCCCTCGATGCCGGCGTCGATCTCCAGCGCGACCGCCTGGCCGCCCGCATCGGTCACCGCCCTGGCGGTGTCGTGCACCGCCGCGGTCTTGTCGCCGAGCACCAGCTTCGCGCCCTCGGCGGCGAAGCGCAGAGCGCTCGCGCGGCCGATCCCCGACCCGGCGCCGGTGATGATCGCGACCTTGCCGTCCAATGCTCCGCTCATACCACCACACCTCCATCCAGCACGACCGTCTGTCCGGTCATGAAACTCGCCGCCTCGGACCCCAGGAACACCGCCGCGCCCGCGATCTCGCGCGGCTCGCCGATACGGCCGAGGCAGGCGTTCGACACCGACGCCTTCAGATTGTCGGGATTTTCCCATAACGCTTTTGCAAAGTCCGTCTTCACCAGCCCCGGCGCGATCGCGTTGATGCGGATGTTCGACGGCCCGAATTCGCGCGCCAGATTCTTGACCATCTGGATGTCGGCCGCCTTGGTGATCGCGTAGGTGCCGATGATCGCGGTCCCGCGCAGGCCGCCGATCGACGAGACGAGGATGATCGACCCCGCCCGGCGTTCGCGCATGCCGGGCACGACCATCGTGATCAGCCAGTGCTGCGCGACGATATTATGGTCAAGCGTCTTGCGCAGCGCCTCGTCGCTGATCGTCTCCATCGGGCCGTAATGCGGGTTCGACGCGGCGTTGCAGACGAGGATGTCTACGGGTCCGAAAGCGGCGCGCCCGGCGTCGACCATCGCCTGCAGCGATTCCTTCGACGACAGGCTCGACGACACCGCGATCGCATGGCCGGGATGTTTGGCGTTGATCGCCGCCGCGACCTCTTCGCACGGTTCCAGATTGCGGCTGGTGATCACTACCTTCGCGCCATGATCGGCATATTCCTCGGCGATCGCGCGCCCGATGCCGCGCGACGATCCGGTGACGATCGCGACCTTGCCGCTCAGGTCGAACAGGCTCATGCGCCGGCCTTTCGGGCAAAATCCCACGCCTTTTCGGCGAGCGGACGGACGCGTTCGGACATGTCCTTCGCGTGCTGCGACGAGGCGGTACCCTCGATCACGCGCTTCTTGATGCCCTGGATGATCCCCGCGAGCCGGAAGAAGTTGTACGCGAAATACCAGTTCATGTCGGGCACGCCGTCGCGACCGGTGGCGGCGCAATAACGCTCGACCATCTCGTCGAGCTCGGGAATGCCCAGCACCTTGCGGTCGAGATCCTCGACCCCCGAGCGTCCGCCGTTTTCGGTCACCCACGCCATCGCGACATAGGTGAAATCGGCGAGCGGATCGCCAAGCGTCGACAACTCCCAGTCGAGCACCGCGAGCACTTGCGGCCGGTCCTTCGCGAAGATCATATTGTCGATGCGGTAATCGCCATGGACGACGCTGGTGCGCGTCTGCTCGGGCAAGGTCGCGGGCAGCCAGGCGATCAGCTGCTCCATCTCGTCCATCGTCTCGGTTTCGGAGAGGCGGTATTGCTTGGTCCAGCGGTCGACCTGGCGGCCGAAATAATTGCCCGGCTTGCCGAAATCGCTGAGGCCTGCGGCTTCGACATCGACGCTGTGCAGCGCCGCGAGCGTGTCGATCATCGCTTCATAGGTCGCGCGGCGGTTTTCCGGCGTCGACCCCGGCATCGCGCCGTCCCAGATCGTGTGGCCGTCGACCATGGACATCACATAGAACCAGCTGCCGACGACGCCGTCGTCGATGCACAGGCCATATTGGCGCGCGACGGGGAAGCCCATCTTGTGGAGCCCCGCCTGCACCTTATACTCGCGGTCGACCGCATGCGCCGAGGGGAGCAGCGGGCCATAGGGCTTGCGGCGGAGGACATAATTGCCCGACGGCGCCGAAATCTTGTAGGTCGGGTTCGACTGGCCGCCGGCGAACTTGCCCTGCGTCAGCGGTCCCTCGAAGCCCTCGACATGCGCTGCCATCCACACGGTCAGCCTCGCTTCGTCGAGGATGTCGGCGCCCTCGGGCGCGACGGTGCCGCTGAAAGCCTTTTGCGCGTCGAGCGTCATTGGTCGAACACGATCACCGACCGCGCGGCATCGCCCCTCTTCATCGCTTCGAACCCTTCGTTGACCCTCTCGAGCGGAATCGTCTCGGCGACGATGCTGTCGAGGTCGAGCAGGCCGCGCAGGTAAAAATCGACAAGGCGCGGGATATCGACGGGGAAGCGGTTGCCCCCCATGATCGCGCCCTGCAACTTCTTGCCGCTGAGCAGGTCCATCGCCGACAGGCCGACCTTCTCCGAAAGCGGCATCATGCCGAGGATCGTCGCGGTGCCGCCGCGGCGCAGCGACGCGACCGCGAGGCTCGCCGAGGCCGGACGTCCGACGGCTTCGATCGCATGGTCGACGCCGCCCTTGCTTATCTCGAGGATCTGTTTCGCGGCATCGGCGTCCATCGCATCGACGACGTCGGTCGCGCCGAGCTTGATCGCCAGCGCGCGCTTCTCGGGCACCGGGTCGGCGGCGATGATCCGCCCCGCGCCCGCGATCTTCGCGGCGTTGATCGTCGCGAGCCCGACCCCGCCGCAACCGACGACGACGACGGTCTCGCCCGGGGTCACCTTGCACGCGTTGAAGATCGTCCCCGCGCCGGTGGTCACCGCGCAGCCGATCACCGCGGCGCGGTCGAGCGGCATCTCGGGGTCGATCGCGACGCACGCATGTTCGTGGACGAGCATCGTCTCGGCAAAAGCGCTGAGGTTGAGCATCTGGTTGACGACGCTGCCGTCGGGGCGCGTGATCCGCGGCGGCTGGCCCGGCGCGCGGCGCGTGTCGCCGCCCATGCACAGCGACATCCGGCCGCTGACGCAAAATTCGCAGTGGCCGCAGAAGGCACTGAGGCAGGTCACGACCGCGTCGCCGACCTTGACCGTGCGCACTTCGCTGCCGACCGCCTCGACGATGCCCGCCGCCTCATGGCCGGGAATGGCCGGAAGGGGGTGCGGATAGGCGCCGTCGATGAAATGCAGGTCCGAATGGCACAGGCCGCACGCCGCGGTGCGGATGCGCACCTCGTGCGGGCCGCAGTCGGCGATCTGGACGGTCTCGATCGACAGCGGCTGGCCGGCTTCGATCAGGATGGCGGCTTTGGTCATTCAAGTCTCCGTACAGTCCCCCTCCCGCTCGCGGGAGGGGCTAGGGGAGGGAGTGTCTCGACGCCGAAGCAGGAACAGGCCCTCCCCCGGCCCCTCCCGCGAGCGGAAGGGGAGAAAGATCAGCGCGAAACGCCGATATCGCCCGACGAGAAGCCCGGCTCGCTCGCCTCGCTGTGCTTGGCGAATTCGATCCGCGCGATCGCGCGTTCGTGGACCTCGTCGGGACCGTCGGCCAGGCGCAGCGTGCGCTGGTGCGCATAGGCCTTGGCCAGCCCGAAATCCTCCGACACGCCGCCGGCGCCATGCGCCTGGATCGCATCGTCGATGATCGAGAGCGCCATGTTCGGCGCCTGCACCTTGATCATCGCGATCTCGGCCGCGGCCGACTTGTTGCCGACCTTGTCCATCATGTCGGCGGCCTTGAGGCAGAGCAGGCGCGTCATCTCGATGTCGATGCGCGCGCGCGCCAGGCGATGTTCCCAGATGCTGTATTCGGCGATCTTCTTGCCGAAGGCGACGCGCGACTGCAGCCGCTTCGCCATCTTGGCGATCGCTTCCTCGGCGACGCCGATCGTACGCATGCAGTGGTGGATGCGGCCCGGCCCGAGGCGCCCCTGCGCGATCTCGAAACCGCGGCCCTCGCCGAGCAGCATCGCTTCCTCGGCGTTGACGCGGACGTCCTTGAGCTCGATTTCCATATGGCCGTGCGGCGCATCGTCGTACCCGAAGACGGGCAGGTGGCGCTTGATGGTCACGCCGGGGGCGTTCAGCGGCATCAGCACCATCGACTGCTGCGCGTGGCGCTTCGCGGCAAAGTCGGTCTTGCCCATCACGATCGCGATTTCGCAGCGCGGATCGCCCGCGCCCGACGACCACCATTTGGTGCCGTTGATGACATAATCGTCGCCGTCGCGCTCGATCCGCGTCTCGATGTTGGTCGCGTCGGACGAGGCGACCGCGGGCTCGGTCATCAGGAAAGCCGAACGGATCTGGCCGTTCATCAGGCGGCCGAGATATTTTTCCTTCTGCGCGCGCGTGCCGTAGCGGTGGAACACTTCCATGTTGCCGGTGTCGGGCGCCGAGCAGTTGAACACCTCGCTCGCAAAGCCGACGCGGCCCATTTCCTCGGCGCACAGCGCATATTCGAGGTTGGTGAGGCCCGGGCCTTCGAACTCGAAACTCTCGTCGACATGGTGGTGCGCGCCGCTGCGCGGCGGCATGAACAGGTTCCAGATGCCCGCGGCCTTCGCCTCGGCCTTCAGATCCTCGACGATCTGGATCACCTTCCAGCGGTCGCCCGCCGCGTCCTGCTCATAATAGGTCGGCACCGCGGGGCGGACCTTGCGCTCGATGAATTCGCGCACGCGGCCCTGCCAATATTTCTGCCGTTCGGTGAGGTCGAAATCCATCAGAGCATCCTTTCCCTTTACGTTTACGTAAGCCATTGGACCGATTCGGCCGCGCTGCCAAGTCCCGCAGCCCTAAAATTACACCCTTTCGCCGCGGCGCGCATTTTTCCGTTACGGATGCGCGCCGCTCGCGTCGGGCTCGGCGCGCGCCACATCGTCGAGCAGCGCCAGCCGCGCCTCGTGATCGGCGCGCGAGATCGGGAATTGCCGCGTCACGACCAGCCCCATCAGGCCGATGACCAGCACCGCGAGCATATAGCCCCAGGCGAGGTTGGTGAGCACCTCGACGCCGACCTCGCCGGGCTTGGCGGCGGCCGGAAAGGCGGCGAAGGACAGGATCTGCCCGGCGATGAAGATGCCGATGCCGGTCGCGCATTTCTGCATGAAGAAATAGCCCGCGAAAAACAGCCCCTCCGACCGACGGCCGGTCTCGCTCTGCGATGCTTCGACGACATCGGCCATCATCGACGAGGAGAGGATCATCAGGATGATCGCGAAGGTGTTGGAGACAAAGACGAGCGCGAACATCGCCTCGACCGCGGGTTTACCGGGCAGGCCGGGGAAGACGCCCTGGATCCAGGTGAAATACATGGCCGTGTTGACGAGCAGCGTAATCGCGCCCGCAAGGATCGCGCCCTCGCGCTTGCCGAGCCACGCCGACAGCGGCGCGACGAGCAGGAAGGCGGCGATCATCGTCCCGAACAGCAGGAAGACATAGGCGATCATCTCGCCCTGATCGAACTTCCAGAAGAAGCCGAGCATATAATTGGTCATCGAGAAGGTGATGCCCTGGTTGATGAAGCCGAACAGCGCGGCGAAGATCAGCCACAGGAAGGCGCGGTTCGACAGCGTCTTCTTCATCTCGCGCAATATGTCGCCGAGGCTGCCCGCGGGCTTCGCATCGGCCAGGTTCGACACCGCGATCCTTTTGTGCTGCCCCGCGGCCGAGATCATCACCGCGCCCGCCATCATCAGCGCGCCGGTCAGCGCATAGGGGAAATAGCCGGCGGGATCGACGAGCCCCTTCGGCCCGCCGAAAAACACCCCATAGGCAAGCAGCAGGATCAGCAGCCCGCCGCCCCAGCCGAACAGGAAACGATAGCGCATCACCACCGTGCGCTCGTCATAATCGGCGGTCAGTTCGGGCACGATCGCGACCGAGGGCACCTCGCACATCGACACCAGCGCGCGGACGATGATCGCAAAGCCGATCAGCCAGCCGACCGTCGCCGCGTCGCTCATCTCGGGCGGGCTCCACAGCAGCATCCACATCACCGCAAGCGGGATCGGCGCGCCGTAGAGCCAGGGCAGGCGCCGGCCCCAACGGCTGCGCGTGCGGTCGGTCAGCTCGCCGATCACCGGATCGACCAGCGCGTCGGCGAACAGCGCGACCATGATTGCGGCGCCGACGACCCCCGCGTCGAGCCCGATCACCTGATTGTAGAAGAGCAGCAGGAAGGTCGCGAAACCATTGTCCTTGACGCCATAGGCGATGCTGCCGAGCCCGTGCGTGGCCTTCAGCCAGACGGGCAGGCGCTTCGCGTCGGGCACGGCCTTGGCGGCCGCGGTCACGCCGGCGCTCCCGCCTTCGCCGCCTCCTCCATCGCGACCAGCGCGTCGAACATGCCCGGGGTCTCCTTGTCCCACGCATGGCGCTGGCCGATCGTCAGCCCGCCGTCGACCAGCAGGTGCGTGCCGGTCATGAACGAGGATTCCTCGCTCGCCAGATAGGCGACGGCATTGGCGATATCCTCGGGCTGGCCGCCGCGCGCGACGGGCTGCGCCTGCGCGCTCATTCCCGCGATGATCGCATTCGCCTCGCCTTTCATCGCGTCGGGCACGTCGAGCGATGCGGTGAAGATATTGGTGTTGATGAAGCCCGGGCAAATCGCGTTCACGCGGATGCCGTACTGCGCCAGATCGGTCGCCGCGACCTTGCTGAGGTGCAGCACGCCCGCCTTTGCGACGGCATAGGCGATCGGCGAATAGCCCGCGCCCAGCGCCGCGACGCTCGCGGTGTTGATGATCGACGCGCCCTTGCGCCCCTTCATGTGCGGCGCGGCGTAACGGATGCCCATCGCGACCGATTTCAGCACCAGGTCCATCGTGCGGTCCCAGCCTTCGGGGCTGATCTCGTCGATCGGCGCGCGGTCGCCGCCCGCGGCGGCGTTGTTGAAGACGATGTCGATCCCGCCGCCGCGCGCCGCGGCGGTGTCCATCAATATCTCGATGTCGGCGGGGCGCGTGACGTCGCAGGGGACGAAGTCGATCTTGCCGTTCGACGATGCGGCGAGCGCCTGGCCCCCCGCGAGGTCGATGTCGGCGGCGAAGACGTGCGCGCCCTCGCTCGCCAGTTTCAGCACCGCGGCCTTGCCGATGCCCGATGCCGCGCCGGTGACCACGGCGACCTTGCCTGCGAATCGCATATCCTCTGCTCCCGTTTTCTTTTGCCACTCAGCTTAGGCGCGTGGGAAAGCGCGTCAACGCCCGGCAATCCGACGCTACGGCGCCGTAACGGCAGGTCGGCCTGCCCAAGTTGACGCTTGCGTAAACTAGCCGACTCCCCCTAATTTGCGGACCGGAAGAGGAGCCCCTGCGATGAGCGATCTTGACGCTTTCCGCGCCGACGTGCGCGCCTGGTTGGAAGAAAATTGCCCCCCCGAAATGCGCGAACCCGTCCGCGACGAGGACGATGTCTGCTGGGGCGGGCGCAAGTTCCAGTTCAAGAATGAGGCGCAACGGCTGTGGCTCGAACGCTGCGTCGCCAGGGGCTATACCGTGCCCGACTGGCCGCAGGCCTATGGCGGCGCCGGGCTGACCCCCGAGCAGACCAAGGTCTTCAAACAGGAGATGGCGCGCATCAACGCCCGCCCGCCGCTGCAGAGCTTCGGCATCTGGATGCTCGGCCCTGCGCTGCTGCAATTCGGCACCGAGGAGCAGAAGGTCCATTATCTCGGCGAAATCGCGCGCGGCGAAATCCGCTGGTGCCAGGGCTATAGCGAGCCCGGCTCGGGCAGTGACCTCGTCAGCCTGCAGACCTTCGGCGAGGAAGTTTCTGACCCAGTGGGGGGCGACCATTGGGTCGTCAACGGGTCGAAGATCTGGACGAGCTATGCCGACAAGGCCGACTGGATCTTCTGCCTCGTCCGCACCGACAAGGCGAATAAATATCAGGGCATCACCTTCATGCTCTTCGACATGGCGAGCAAGGGCGTCACGACCAAGCCGATCCTGCTGATCAGCGGCAACTCGCCCTTCTGCGAAACCTTCTTCGATGATGTCGAAGTGCCGAAGACGCAGTTCATCGGCGAGATCAACCGCGGCTGGGACGTCGCCAAATATCTGCTCGGCCACGAGCGCGAGATGATCTCGGGCGGCGGCGCGGGCGGCGACATGGTCAGCATCGGCGGCGCCTTTGCCAAGGCGTTCGGCAAGAATGCGGCGGGCGAACTCGACGACCCGATCCTGCGCGCCGAAATGGCGGCGTTCGACGTCGACGTCTTCGCCTATCGCGCGATGGGCGAGCGCTTCATGGACATGTGGAAGACCGGCCGCGCGCATCCCGCCTCGTCGAACATGATGAAATATGTCGGCACCGAGCTCAACAAGCGGCGCCACGAACTCGTCATGTCGGGCGGCGGCAGCGAAGCGCTCGAATGGGACAGCGAAGAGACCAAGGGCGGCGCACGGGCGCGCGGCTGGCTGCGCACCAAGGCCAATTCGATCGAAGGCGGGACGAGCGAAGTCATGCTCAACGTCATCGCCAAGCGCATCCTGGATTTGCCGGGGGCGTGAAGAAACCAACCCCTCCTCTGAAGAGGAGGGGCAGCGAGACTTGCGAGCTTGCTCGCTAGTCGCAGCGGGGTGGTGTTCCTGCACCGGCGTCCACCACCCCAACCCCTCCTCTGAAGAGGAGGGGCTTAGGAGAGACAAAATGCCGCTCTATCACAATGACGACCAGGCGATGCTCAAGGACAGCGTCGCGCCCTTCGTGGCCGAACAGGCGCCGGTGTCGCATCTGCGCAAACTGCGCGACAGCGCCGACGCGACGGGTTTCTCGCGCGAACTCTGGACGCAGTTCACCGAAATGGGCCTGCCCGGCATGCTCGTTCCCGAGGCCCACGGCGGCCTCGGCATGGGGCATATGGAGGCGGGCATCGTGCTCGAGGAAATCGGCCGCAACCTCACCCCGTCGCCCTTCCTGTCGACCAGCGTCGGCGCCGTCGCCGCGCTAGGGAAGGCGGGCGGCACGCAGGCGGGCCGCTGGCTCCCCGCGATTGCGTCGGGTGAGGCGATCATCGCGCTCGCGATCGACGAGGGCGCGAAGCACCGCCCCGACCGCATCGCGACCAGCGCCACGCGCAGCGGCAACGGCTTCCGCCTCGACGGCAAGAAAAGCTTCGTGCTCCACGGCCATGTCGCCGACATGAGCATCGTCGCGGCAAAGACCGACGGGGGCATCACTTTGTTCGCGGTGCCGAAGGACGCAAAAGGCCTCACCGCCGATCCGCGCCGTCTGGTCGATTCCAGCCTCGCGAGCCATGTCACGCTCGACGGTGTCGAGGTCGATGCCGACGCGGTGATCGGCGAGGTCGATGCTGGCGGCGAGATCCTCGACGCTTTGCTCGCCGCGACGCGTACCGGTGCCGCCGCCGAAATGGTCGGCGTCGGGCAGGGCGCGATGGATATGACCGTCACCTACCTCAAGGAACGCAAGCAGTTCGGCAAGCTGATCGGCGAGTTCCAGGGCCTTCAGCACCGCGCGGCGCATCTCTATGGCGAGATGGAAGTCGCGCGCGCCACGGTGATGAAGGCGCAGCAATTGCTCGACGAAGGCAATCCGGGCGCGAAGCTGATGGTCTCGGTCGCGAAAGCGAAGGCCGGCCGCGCCGCCAATCTCGCGGTGCGCGAAGGGGTGCAGATGCACGGCGGCATCGGCATGACCGACGAATATGACATCGGCCTCTATATGAAACGCGACCGCGCGCTCGCCGAATATATGGGCGACGTGCATTATCACATCGACCAGGTTGCGCGCATGAACGGGTACTGACTTTCCGAAACCCCTCCTCTTCAGAGGAGGGGCAGTGAGACTTGCGAGCTCGCTCGCTAGTCGCAACGGGGTGGTGATAACCGCACCGGCCTCCACCACCCCAACCCCTCCTCTGAAGAGGAGGGGCTTTAAGGGAGAAAACCCAATGAATCTTCAGGACATGTTCGGCCTCGACGGCCGCATCGCGCTCGTCACCGGCGGCTCGCGCGGCATCGGCAAGATGATCGTCGAGGGCTATCTCGCCGCGGGCGCGGCGCGCGTTTACATCTCGGCGCGCAAGAGCGCGCAGATCGAGGAAGCCGTCGCCGATTTCGAGACGCGCTATCCGGGCAAGGTGATCGGCCTCCCCGTCGATCTCGCGACCGTCGAGGGCTGCCGCGCGCTCGCCAAGGAACTCGAGGCGCGCGAGGAACGCCTCGACATCCTCGTCAACAATGCCGGCGCCGCCTGGGGCGAACCCTTCGAGGGCTTTCCCGAGGCGGGCTGGGACAAGGTGATGGACATCAACGTCAAATCGCCCTTCTTCCTGACCCAGGCGCTGCACGGATTGCTCAAGGCCGGCGGCACCGCCGACCGCCCCGCCAAGGTCATCAACATCGGCTCGATCGACGGCATGCGGCTCAACCCGTGGGAAACCTACAGCTACCACGCGTCGAAGGCCGCGATCCTGTACCTTACCAAGCGCATGGCGGCGCGGCTGGTTACCGACCATATCCTCGTCACCGCGATTGCGCCCGGCGCTTTCCAGTCGGACATGAACAAGGCCGCGCGCGACCATGGCGACGCGGTGGCAAAGAGCATCCCGGTCAAGCGCATCGGCGTCCCCGAGGATATGGCGGGCGCCGCGATCTTCCTCGCGTCGAAGGCGGGCGACTATGTCGTCGGCGACACGATCACCGTCGACGGCGGGCTGGTCCACGGCGATCTGAAGACCAGCATCGACGCATAACTTAAGCCCCTCCCCTTTAGGGGAGGGGTTGGGGTGGGGTCTGTCGAGTTTGCGCTACGCCGCGAAACCCCACCCGCTGCGACTAGGAAACAAGTTTCCAAGTCTCGCTGCCCTCCCCTGAAGGGGAGGGCAGGCGATTTGACTCCCATCTTCGATGGTGTATTATCAAACTAATGCACCAAGGAGAAGCTCCATGCGTTTCGCTTATCTCATCCCGCCGCTGATGCTCCTCGCCGCCTGCGGGCACGAGGAGAAGGCCAAGGACGGCACCCAAATCTCGATCAACGCCGGCGACGAACATGGCGGCGTCCAGATCACGTCGAGCAAGGACGGCGGCGGCAAGGTCAAGATCGGCGGTGATGGGGTTGATATCGACATCGACGTCCCCGACTTCGTCGATTTCGACGTCACCGGCGATTTCGACATCGACGGGGTCAAGCTCTATCCCGGCAGCCAGGTGACCAGCGTCAACGTCGATGCGAACGACCGGAACGGCGCCGACAAGGCGGTGGTCAAGCTCGGCTTCACCTCGCCCGCCGCGCCTGCCAAGGCCGCCGACTGGATGGCCGGTGAATTCGCGAAGCAGTCGATCAAGGTCACGCGCACCGGCGACACGCTCGCGGGCAAGGACAAGGACGGCAGCGACTTCACGATCAAGTTCGGCCCCGACGGCGCGAACAGCAAGGGTGAGGTGCTGATCACCAAGAGCTGAGAACCATTCCACCCTCCCCCTTGATGGGGGAGGCAGCGAGACTTGGCAGCTTGCTGCCTAGTCGCAGCAGTGGGGGTGCGCTCTCGGCCTGAAAAGGCTTCGTATCCTTCCCCCATCAAGGGGGAAGGAAGCTGCCTACCCGCTGTTCCGCAATGCCGTCGCGATCGCGTTGATCGTCAGCTGGATGCCCTCGGCGATGCGCGCGTCGGTCTCGCCCGCGCGGTGGCGCTTCATCAGCTCGATCTGCAGCAGGTTGAGCGGCTCGATATAGGGCAGCCGCAGCCGGATCGACGCTTCGAGCGTGGGGTTATTCTCGAGCAACCTGGTTTGTCCGCTGATCTCGAGCAGCCCGTCGTGTGCGCGGTTCCACCCGTCCTTGATCCGCCCGAAGATCGCCTCATGCCCGTCGACATGGCTCGCGAGCCCCGCATAGCGCGCCGCGATCCCGATGTCGGATTTGGCGAGCACCATCTCCATGTTTCCGAGCAGCGCCGCGAAAAAGGGCCAGCTCTGCGCCATATCGGCGAGCAGCGCCTTGTCGGCGAAACCCGCAAAGGCCTCGCCCGTCCCGTACCAGCCGGGCAGCATCGCGCGCGCCTGCGCCCAGCTGAACACCCAGGGGATCGCGCGCAGGTCCTCGATCGCCGTCGACTTGGTGCGGCTCGACGGCCGCGACCCGATCTTCAGCGTCGCGATCTCGGCGATCGGGGTCATCGCGCGGAAGAAATCCTTGAACGCCGGGGTGTCGTAAACCAGCCCGCGATAGGCGGCGAAGGCGCTGTCCGACACCGCATCCATCGCCGCGGTGAAACGCACGCAGTCGGCCTCGCCCAATATCTCGGGCTCGAGGCTGGCGAGCAGGCTCGCCGACACCATCGATTCCAGATTGGTCGCCGCGCTGTCGGGGGTGCCATATTTCGCCGCGATCACTTCGCCCTGTTCGGTGATGCGGATGCGCCCCTGCACCGTGCCCGCGGGCTGCGCGCGGATCGCGGCAAAGGCGCTGCCGCCGCCGCGCCCGACCGCGCCGCCGCGGCCGTGGAACAATTGCATCCTTGGCCCTGCCGCCGCGAACACCGGGGTCAGCGCCTGCGAGGCCTGGTGCAGCCCCCAGGTCGAGGTGAGATAACCCCCATCCTTGTTCGAATCCGAATAGCCGATCATCACTTCCTGGTGCCCGCGGACCGCGACCTGCGGGCCGATCTCGGGCATCGCGAAATAGCGCGCCATGATCGCGGGCGCCTTGTCGAGGTCGGCGATCGTCTCGAACAAGGGCACGACCATCAGATTGCTCTTGCCCGCGGCCTCGCCGCTCCGCCACAGCCCCGCCTCGCGCGCGAGCACATGGACTTCGAGCAGGTCAGACAAGGTCTGCGCCATGGAGATGATCCACTGGCAGATGGCATCGGGCCCCAGCCGCGCTCGCACATCGGCGGCGGCGCGCACGATCGCGAGCTCGCCGGCGGTCTCCTCGCTCCATTCGTGCCACGCCACCGCGAGCGGCCGGTCGCTCGCCAGCTCGGCGGTGAGCAGCGCGATGCGCGCCTCCTCATCGAGCGCGGCATAATCGTCGCACACCCCGGCGACGCGTAGCACCTCGGCGATCACGCGCTCGTGCACCGCGCTGTTCTGCCGCATGTCCAATGTCGCGAGGTGGAAGCCGAAGACTTCGACGGCGCGGATCAGCCGCCCGAGCGCACCGATCCCGCCGAGCTGCCCCTCGCCGCTCGCCGACAGCCCGTCGGCGAGCGTCACCAGGTCGCGGCGGAAATCGGCGGGGGTCTTATAGGGCGCGCCCTTCAGCGCCGACGGACGCGGCGCGGGTTTTCCGGTGATCGCGGCATAGGTCGCGGTCAGCCGCGCATAGAGGCCCGACAGCGCGCGGCGATAGGGTTCGTCGCGGCGGCTCGGCGCATCGTCGCCGCTCGCCTCGGCCAGCGCCTCGACGGCGTCGGGCACCGGCGCGAGCCCCGCCGACACCGACAGCTCGGCGCCGAGCGCGTGCACCGCGTCGATATAATGGCCGAGTACCGCGGCGGCGTTGCGTGCGGTCGCTTGTTGCAGCGTCTCGGCGGTGACGAAGGGATTGCCGTCGCGGTCGCCGCCGATCCAGCTGCCGACGCGCAGGAAGCTCGCGGGGCGCTGCCCCAGCTCCTTTTCCCAGCGCGCATAGAGCTTGGGCACCACCGGCAGGAACACGTCGCGAAGATAGGTGAGTGCATTGTCGATCTCGTCGGCGACGAACAGCTTCTCCATGCGCAGCGGCCGCGTCTGCCACAACAGCACGATCTGCCGCCGGATCGCCTCCTCGACCACATCGCCCTCGGGCGTTTCGTCGGCGCCCGCGTCGCGCAACAGCATCAGCTCGGCGATGCGGTTCTTGTGGTCGAGCATCGACTTGCGCCGCACCTCGGTCGGGTGCGCGGTCAGCACCGGCGCGACCAGCGCCGCGCTCATCAGCTGCGCGACCGCATCGCCATCGATGCCGTCGGCCTTCAGCCGCGCCAGCGCCGCCGCGACCGTCGCCTCGGGCTCGGCCGCGACCCCCTGCCGGTCCTCGGCGAGGTTGGCGAGCATCGAGAAGAGCATGAAGCCGCGCACGAAGGCGATGGTGTCGTCGAGGCTCAGCGCATCGAGCCCCGGATCGATCGCCTCGGCCCCGGCGATGCCGCGGTGCCGGTCGACGCTCGCCGAGCGGATATATTCGGTCTGGCGAAAGAGCTTGTCGCCGCCATAGGCGCGGATGACGTCGCCCAGGATCCGCCCGAGATAGCGGATGTCGGGATTTTGCGAGATCTGGATCGGCGGGCCCATGGCGTGCTTTGCTGCACCTGCGAAGGCACAGCGTCAAGCGGCGCGATGCCCGCGCATAGCTATGCCGTCAGCGCGTCCGCACCATCACCAGCGTTCCCAGGTCGATCCGTGGGCGCCCGTCGAACGCCACGCTGTTGCGCGTGTCGGTGATGAACATCAGCTTGCCCGACGCGTCGGTGATCCGCGCCGAGACCGCATAGCTGTGGCGCGGGTCGAGGCGGCGCTGGTCGACCGTCAGCGTGAAGGCGAAGGGCACCTGCCGGCCGTCGGCGGTGAACGACTGCTGCGCGATCGTCGTCGACGGCGCGTCCATCAGGCTGACGTCGGCCAGCGTGACCTCGACCTGCGCGGTCGGTGGCAGCGCCATGCGCTCGCGATAGGTGATGCTGCCGGTGACCGACACCGGCTGTTCGGACGGCATGATCGTCGAACAGGCCGCGAGCGGCAGGGTGGCGAGGGCCAGCGCGAGGCTGCGGGTGAAGCGCGCCATGAGGATCTCCTGTTGCAAATCGATGCGGCCCGTTAGGACCGCCCCGCTGAACCTACGCTGTCCGCCGCATTATGTTCCCGTCAGCCTTCCAGCTCGACGTCCCAATAGAGCCAGTCGATCCAGCTGGTGTGCAGATAGTTCGGCGGGAAGCAGCGGCCGTTATCCTGCAGCTGCCACGACGTCGGCCGCCACGGCTGGCGGTGGATCGGCATATGCGCCTGCTGCGGGGTGCGCCCGCCCTTCTTGAGGTTGCACGGCGCGCAGGCGGTGGTGACATTCTCCCACGTCGTGCGCCCGCCGAGCCGGCGCGGCACCACATGATCGAAGGTCAGGTCCTTGCCCGACCCGCAATATTGGCACGAAAACCGGTCGCGCAGGAACAGGTTGAAGCGCGTGAACGCCGGATATTGCGACGGCTTCACATATTGGCGGAGCGCAATGACGCTCGGGATAGGCATCGTGCGCGTCGGCGAATGGATTTCGCGCTCGTAATTCTCGACGATCGTGACGCGGTCGAGGAACACCGCCTTGACCGCGGTCTGCCAAGGCCACAGGCTGAGCGGGTAATAGCTGAGCGGCGTATAATCGGCGTTGAGGACGAGAGCCGGACAGGAATCGGGATGCCGGGCAAGATCGGGATGAAACATGGCTTTTGGACGCTGCCCCCTTTTCTGTCCGGGTTGGCGCGCCACTGCCTTCCCGAAGTGACACTGCCATTACATGCCTTATCAGATTCTGACGTCAAGGGGGCATCTGCCGCAAGATATGGGAAGATTCGTCTCGGACGCCCACAGCATATGGATTCGAAATCGCGCTTATGCTGACGCGTTTCGCCCCCAGCCCGACCGGCGAGCTCCACCTCGGCCACGCCTATAGCGCGCTGCTCGCGCATGCCGCGGCGCGCCGCGCGGGCGGGCGCTTCGTGCTGCGCATCGACGATATCGACGGCAGCCGTTCGCGCGAGGCCTATGTCGCGGCGTCGCTCGCCGACCTCGCCTGGCTCGGGATCGGCTGGGACGGCGATCCCGTGCGCCAGTCGGAGCGGCTGGACAGCTATCAGGCCGCGCTCGACGACCTCTACGCACGCGGGCTTGTCTACCCCTGCTTCTGCACCCGCGCCGACATCGCCGCCAGCCTCGCCGCGCCGCACGGACCGCCAAATGGGCCGTCCGCCATGATCTATCCCGGCACCTGCCGCCATCTGGGCGACACCGAACGCCAGCGCCGGATCGCCGACGAACCGCATTGCTGGCGCCTCGACATGGCGAAGGCCGCGGCGCTCGCGGGCGATCTCCGCTGGGAGGAAGCAGGGCAGGGGCTTCGCGTCGCCGACCCCGCCGCGCACGGCGACGTCGTGCTCGCGCGCAAGGACGCCCCCGCCTCCTATCATCTCGCGAGCACGCTCGACGATGCGGCGATGGGGGTGACGCACATCGTCCGCGGCGCCGACCTCATCGCCTCGACCGATGTCCACCGCCTGCTCCAGGCGTTGCTCGGCCTGCCGGTGCCGCTTTATCGCCACCACGCGCTCGTCTGCGGCCCCGACGGCAAACGCCTCGCCAAGCGCGACGCCGCGGCGTCGCTCGCCTCGCTGCGCGCAGCGGGCGTCGATGGCCGCGCGCTCGCCGCCGATCTGCTGGCGGGCCGGCTTCCCACTGGATATTCGCTGCGGATGCCCTAGATAGGGGCTATGGAATATCTGCTCGTCCTTGGCGTCGTCATCGCCGCCGGCTTCGTCCTCTTCTCGCTCGCGCGCGGGCTCTTCCATTTCTCGCAGGGTCACCGCGCCGCGATGGACGGGACGATCCACGAAAATCAGGTGATGCAGAACAAGATGATGATGGCGCGCGTCAAATGGCAGGCGATCACCGTCATCCTGCTCGTGCTGATCGGCCTGTTCGCCGCCGGCAAATAAGCGGCGGCGCGGTTCCGTGGTCAAGCTTAACAAGATCTATACGCGCACCGGCGACGACGGCACCACGGGCCTCGTCGACGGCTCGCGTATCGCGAAATCGGCGCCGCTGATGGCGGCGATCGGCGACGTCGACGAAGCGAACAGCGCGATCGGCGTCGCGGTGGTGTCGCTCGCCGCGGGCAGCGATCCGGCGAAGATGCTGTCGCGCATCCAGAACGAATTGTTCGACCTCGGCGCCGACCTCGCCACCCCGCCCGACATCCAGTTCGGTTTCGGCCCGCACGACATGGCGCTGCGCATCGTGTCCAGCCAGGTCGCGCGGCTCGAGGACGAGATCGACGCGATGAACGAGGGGCTCGAGCCGCTCAAGAGCTTCATCCTGCCCGGCGGCACCGAGGCGGCGGCGCAGCTCCATATCGCGCGCGCGGTGACGCGCCGCGCCGAACGCGCCGCGGTGACCGCCGCGGCCGATCGCGAGCTCAACCCGATAGCGCTCGCCTATCTCAATCGCCTGTCGGACCATCTTTTCGTCCTGACCCGCCACCTCAACGCCGCGGTGGGCGGCGACATCCTCTGGAAACCCGGCGCGACGCGCTGAAATAGATCCTCCCCATCGCGAAGCGTTGGGGAGGGGGACCGCCGCGAAGCGGTGGTGGAGGGGTTTCGGTGGCTGTGCCGCAAAGCGAAAAAGAATATTGCGCGCAGAGGCGCAGAGATAGCAGAGAAAAGATGTTCACGCGGAGGCGCGGAGGCGCGGAGACGCGGAGACGCGGAGACGCTGAGACGCGGAGAGATACCCCACTCCGTTCGTGCTGAGCTTGTCGAAGCACCGTTCTTCTCTTGCGAGTTTCAGGAGGAGCGGCCCTTCGACAAGCTCAGGGCAAACGTTTTCTCTCCGCGTCTCCGCGCCTCCGCGTGAACCAAAAAATCTCTACGCCCTCTGCGCCTCTGCGCGAATCCCTTCAACGCCGCTGAGCAAAATCGCTTCGAACGACAACACATCGTTCCCCAAATGTTCTGGACAAGCTCCCGCACCGTAACCATATTCCCCTCCGCCGCGAAACCGAATCGGACCTCGGGGGATTATCCTTTTATGGCCAGCCAGACAGATGCTTCGCCCCTCACCGCGGGCACCGACGATGCGCTGGCGCTGGCCAGCCGCTTCGCCGCGACGCGCCGCCTGACGCTCGACCTCGTCGCGACCTTGTCGGACGCCGACGCCAGTGCGCAGTCGATGCCCGACGCCTCGCCCGCCAAATGGCATCTTGCGCACACGACATGGTTCTTCGAAACCTTCGTGCTGCGCGACCATGTGCCGGGCTATGAATTGTTCGACGCGCGCTACCCCTTCCTGTTCAACAGCTATTATGAGGCCGAGGGGCCGCGCCACGCCCGTCCGCAGCGCGGCCTGCTGACGCGCCCCTCGCTCGACGAGGTGCGCGTCTGGCGCGCTTATGTCGATACCGCGGTGCAGAGTGCGATCCCCGGCCTGCCGCGCGCCGCGCTCGCGCTCGTCACCCTCGGCATCCATCACGAGCAGCAGCATCAGGAGCTGTTGCTTACCGATGTGAAGCATCTCTTCGCGCAGAATCCGCTCGGCCCCGCGGTGTGGGAAAAAACCGCAATTGCGAATGAAGTTGCGCAGATTTCCGCGCCTTCGGCCGACGCGGGCCCGATGCGCTGGATAAAGGGCGCCGAGGGCATCGTAAAGATCGGTCACGCCAGCGAGGATTTCGCATTCGACTGTGAACTTCCGCAGTTTTCGGCGCTTCTGACTCCGCATGCGCTCGCCAGCCGCCCGGTCACCAATGGCGAATGGCAGCAATTCATCGCCGACGGGGGTTATCACACGCCGTCGCTCTGGCTCGCCGACGGCTGGGCGTGGGTGCAGGAGCAGGATGTGCAGGCGCCCGCCTACTGGCACGAGGGGCGGCAGTTCACCCTCGCGGGCTGGCAGGCGATCGATGCGCAAGCGCCGGTCACCCATATCAGCTTCTTCGAGGCCGACGCCTTCGCCAGCTGGGCCGGCGCGCGGCTGCCGACCGAGTTCGAATGGGAGGCGGCGGCATCGGCGCTCGACCCGCACGGCGGCGCCCAGCTCGACGCGGCTGGCCCCGTCCAGCCCGCCGCCATCGTCGGCGACACCGAACCGCAACAGATGTTCGGCAGCGTGTGGGAATGGACCGGCAGCGCCTATCGCCCCTATCCCGGCTTCCGCGCCGCCCCCGGCGCGGTCGGCGAATATAATGGCAAGTTCATGAGCGGCCAGTTCGTGCTGCGCGGCGGCAGCGTTGCGACCCCGCGCGGCCATATGCGCACGTCCTATCGCAATTTCTTCTATCCCCACCAGCGCTGGCAATTCACCGGCGTCCGGCTTGCCAAGGATCTGTGACATGAGTGTTGTGCGTCAACTTCGGCAGATTTCCGCCGATGATCAGGGCGTCGATGTCGCCTTTCGGGCCGACGTCCATGCGGGGTTGTCGCAGGCGCAAAAGGCGGTGCCCGCGCGCTGGTTCTACGATGCCACCGGCTCGGCGCTGTTCGAGGATATCACCGCGCTCCCCGAATATTACCCAACGCGCAGCGAAACCGACCTGCTGAAGCGCCACGCCCCCGACATCGCCGCGGCGATCGGCCCCGGCCGCGCGGTGGTCGAACTCGGCTCGGGCAGCTCGACCAAGACGCCGCTGCTGCTGGGCGCGATCGCCCCCGCCGCTTATGTCCCCGTCGACATCTCGGGCGATTTCCTCCGCGACAGCGCCGATGCGCTCGCGGCGCGCTTCCCGGGGCTGCCGATCTATCCGGTCGAGGCCGATTTCACCCAGCGCGTGGCGCTGCCGCGCGAAATCTGCCCCGTGCCCAAGCTCGGCTTTTTCCCCGGTTCGACCATCGGCAACATGGTCGCGCGCACCGCGGTCGATCTTTTGCGCAATTGGCGCGAGACGCTCGGCGACGGGTCGCTGCTGCTGATCGGCATCGACCGGATCAAGGATATCGCCGTCCTCGAACGCGCCTATGACGATCCGGCGGGGGTCACCGCGGCGTTCAACCTCAACCTGCTCACGCGCATCAACCGTGAACTCGGCGGCGATATTCCGGTCGACAATTTCACCCATCGCGCGATCTGGGACGATGTCCATGCGCGCATCGAAATGCACCTCGTCGCCGCGTGCGACATGGACTTCACCGTCGACGGCCGCGCCTATCATATGGCGAAGGGCGAGACGATCCACAGCGAGAACAGCCATAAATATGGCCTGCGCGACGCGAACCTGCTGCTCCGCGCCGGCGGCTGGACCCCGCTCGCAACGTGGGACGACGCCGACCCCGCCTTCGCGCTGATCCTCGCGCAGGCGACCGAGTTCCGCTCGGCCCCTTGACGCTTCGGCCCGAAGCCGTAGGGGCACGGGTATGGATATAGCGAAAGGGCAGCATATGATCGTCGGCGTCATCGGGGCAGGGCAAATGGGCGCGGGCATCGCGCAGGTCTCGGCGGGCGCCGGTCACGATGTGCTGCTCTCGGACATCGACCTCGCCCGCGCCGAAGCGGGCAAGGCGGGCATCGCCAAGGCGCTCGGCCGCCTCGTCTCGAAGGAAAAGATGACGCAGGCCGACGCCGACGCGCTGCTCGGCCGCATCACTCCCGTCGCCGACCACGCCGCCTTCGCCCCCGCCGACCTCGTGATCGAGGCCGCGACCGAGCGCGAGGAGATCAAGCGCGCGATCTTCGCCAGCGTCGGCCCGCATCTCCCGGCGAGTGCGATCCTCGCTTCGAACACCAGCTCGATCCCGATCACCCGCCTGGCGCAGGCCGCGCCCGATCCGGCGCGCTTCATCGGCGTTCATTTCTTCAACCCGGTGCCCGTCATGGGCCTGATCGAACTGATCCGCGGCCTCGCGACCAGCGACGCCACGCTCGCTACGGTCGAGGCCTATGGCCGCGGGCTCGGCAAGGAGATCGTCCACGCCAACGACGCGCCGGGCTTCATCGTCAACCGCGTGCTGATGCCGCTGATCAACGAAGCGATCTTTGCCTTGGGCGAGGGCGTCGCGACGATGCAGGACATCGACGCCGGCTGTCGCCTCGGCCTCAACCATCCGATGGGTCCGATCACGCTCGCCGACTTCATCGGGCTCGACACCTGTCTCGAAATCATCCGCGTGCTGCAGAGCGGCACCGGCGACCCCAAATTCCGCCCCGCGCCCTTGCTCGTCCAATATGTCGAGGCGGGCTGGGTCGGCAAGAAGGCCGGGCGCGGCTTCTACGACTGGACGGGCGAGGCGCCCGTGCCGACGCGGTGAGCGAGCCGGTCGACCTCGGGCGCGAGCAGCGCGGCGTCGTTCGCGGCGCGCTACTCGCGGCGGTCACCTGCCTCGTCGTGGTGCTCGTCGCCTGGCTTTCAGGCGAGACGATCGTCGCGCGCGCCGACGAACCCGTCGCGCGACTGTCGTTCGCGCTGCGCCTCGATCTTGCGGTGCTGTTCTGCCTCGTCGTCGCGATCGGGCGCGTCGCCAATGCGCGCTTCGCCTCGGCCGAGGATATCAGCGCCGCCGCCGCGCCGACCGAAAGCGCGCCGATCCGCGAGCGCCGCGCGGTGCTGCAGAACACGCTCGAACAGGTCGTGCTCGCGCTGCCCGTCCATCTCGCGCTCGCGCTGCTCCTGCCGCCCGGCCGCATGGCGGTGATCGCCGCACTGGTGCTGCTGTTCGTCGCCGGGCGTTTCGCCTTCACGCTCGGCTATGCGCGCGGCGGGCCGGGGCGCGCCTTCGGTTTCGGGCTGACCTTCTATCCGACCGCCGCCGCGCTGCTCGCGGCGATTGCGCTCGCGTTCGGCAATTAACGGGAGCCTAAACCGCTTGACGACGTTAGCAACGGGAAGGCGCCCTCGCCGCCGCAACAGGAGCCCGACATGAATCGCAAGTTCGCCGGTCTATTTTCGCTTCTGATGCTGACGACCGCCGTACCGCTGCACGCCCAGCAGGGCGCGCCCGAGGAATCGACGATCAAGGACACCGCCAATTCGGTGGCCGAGCCGTTCGACGGTAAGGAGGCACCCGAAAAGCTGGTTGCGATCCAGGACGATCCCTATTCGCTTGCCGGGCTGGGAAAATGCGCTGCGATCATCCGCGAAGTGACCGAACTCAACGAGGTGCTGGGACCCGACGTCAATGAGGTCGTCGACAAGGACCGGGCCAAAAAGCGCGAGGAAACGGCGGGCCGGGTCGCGGGCAATGTCGCCGGGTCGATCATCCCGTTTCGCGGCCTGATCGGCGAAGCCACCGGCGCCAACGCCGAACGGCGGCGCTATGCGGCGGCGGTCTACGCCGGAACGGTGCGGCGCGGCTTCCTGAAGGGCGTCGGGCTGCAGCGCGGCTGCAAGGCGCCGGCGCGGCCATAGCGCGGCGAATGAAAGGGCAAAGGGGGGAAGGGTCGTGGTGACGTTCGATGCGGAGACACTGGGCTTTTACGATGCCTCGGCCGCCGTCTACCTCGGCCATCGCCCCGATGAGATAACCGTCGGACTGGACGCCTTTCTGGATCGCCTGGCGCCCGGTGCCCGTGTCCTCGAACTGGGCTGCGGCGGCGGTCGCGATGCGCGGCATATGATTGCGCGCGGGTTCGACGTCGATGCGACCGATGGCTCGCCCGCCATGGCGGCGCAGGCTCGCGCTTGGATCGACCGGCCGGTGCGGGTGATGCGGTTCGACGAGCTCGACGCCGAACAAGGCTATGACGCGGTGATCGCCGCTGCGGCGCTGTTGCACGTTCGGGGCACTGATTTGCCCCCGATCCTCGCCCGCATCTGGCGCGCACTGCGGCCTGGTGGCTGGCACTGGGCCAGCTTCAAGACCGGCGGCACGGCGAGCCGCGACGAGCATGGCCGCTACTATAATTATCTGGCGCGCGCCGATGCTGACGCCTGCTATCGCGGCGCCGGACAATGGGTCTCGATCGCTTATGCCGAGGGTCCGGGCGCCGCCTATTTCAGCGCGCCGGCCAACTGGCTGACGATATCGGCACAAAAGGCAGTCGCACCAAAGGCCGGCTGACGAAGCGACCCGGCGCAAGGATGGAGAGATGATGCTCGACGTGAAATCCGTTCGCCCCTTCGCTATCGCGGTGCCCGCGGCCGCGCTCGACGACCTCAAGGTCCGCCTCGCGAACACGCGCTGGCCCGAAAAGGAAACCGTCGACGACTGGGACCAGGGCGTCCCGCTCGCCTATGCGCAGGAACTCGCCGCCTATTGGGCGCGCGACTACGACTGGCGCAAGATCGAGGCGCGGCTGAACGCCTGGCCCAATTTCCTCGCGACCGTCGACGGCCTCGACATCCACTTCCTCCACATCCGCTCGGATAATCCCGCCGCGCGGCCGCTGGTGCTGACGCACGGCTGGCCGGGGTCGGTGCTCGAATTCCTCGATGTGATCGAACCGCTGTCGGCCGATTATCATCTCGTCATCCCGTCGCTCCCCGGTTACGGTTTTTCGGGCAAGCCGGTCGAGGCCAAATGGAGCGTCGAGCATATCGCCGCGGCGTGGGACGCGCTGATGGTCGCGCTCGGCTATCCGCGTTATTTCGCACAAGGCGGCGACTGGGGCAGCGCGGTGACGTGTGCGGTCGGGGGCAATCATGGCGATCACTGTGCGGGCATCCATGTCAACATGATCGTCGGCCAGCCCGACCCCGCGACGATGAGCGACCTCAGCGACGATGAAAAATCATATCTCGCACGCTTCGGCTGGTACCGCGCCAAGGACAATGGCTATTCGACGCAGCAGGCGACGCGGCCGCAGACGATCGGCTATGCGCTCGCCGACTCGCCCGTCGGGCAGATGTGCTGGATCGTCGAGAAATGCCACGGCTGGACCGATTGCGGCCACCAGCCCGGCGGCCAGTCGATCGGCGGCCACCCCGAAAAGGCGCTGAGCCGCGACGCGATGCTCGACACCGTCAGCCTCTATTGGCTCACCAACAGCGCCGCCTCCTCGGCGCGGCTCTACTGGCACAGCTTCGCCGAGTTCGGCTTCGGCGAAATCCATGTGCCCGCCGGATGCAGTCTTTTCCCGAACGAGATCATGCGCCTGTCGCGCCGCTGGGCCGAAGGGCGCTACAAGAATATCGTCTATTGGAACGAGCTCGACCGCGGCGGCCATTTCGCCGCCTGGGAACAGCCCGATCTGTTCGCCCGCGAAGTGCGCGCGGCATTCGGCGCGATGACCTTATAGCGGCGTTATCGTGACCTGGCAGCGTTCGGCTGCGCTGCGCGCCGCGGTGTTCCAGGTCACCTCATTGCCGTTGCGAGCAAGGCGGGCGCCGGTCTTGTTTTCATAGACTGCGCCGCCGGTCGACGGCGTCTGTTTCAGCACCATCGTCCGCATGCCGTTGACGCGCACGATCGCACCGTTGCCGGTATAGTTGACGTTTAGCCTGGTGCCGCCGCTGCAGGCATAGCTGGTGCCCGTCTGCCGCGGGACAGAGGCGCAGCCGACGAGAGCGGTGCCGGCCGCGGCCAGCAGGATGATTGTCCGTTTCATGGCTTTCCCCTCAATAGCCCGAGCGGACGCAGAGCACGTCGGCCAGATATTCGCGGCGGTTGATCGTCTCCATATGCTCGCGCGCCGACCCGTTCCAGCCGATCGAGCGGCACCATGTGTCGGCGCTGCGCGCGGCACAGTCCGCCGTCGATGAGCCACTGGTGCAGGCGAGCACGCGGTAGCCGTTCGTCGAGGGCTGGGTGTGGAATTCGGCAAAATTGCCGCGCGTGCTCTGGTCGTTCGCGGGCGGGTTCGGGTTCCACCCGCCGCCACCCCCGCCGCCGCCGACCGGGCGGATCGACTGGACGGTCATCCCGCGCAAGACGCTGCCCAGCATCGGGGTGTCGCGATCGACGGTGCGGCAATTGCCACGATAGCGGGTCTTTTCGCACAGCTCCCAGCGGCCGCTGGCGACGCGGATCGAATTGACCGGCCAGGCGAGCCCCAGATTGGTCTTGGCTTCGCCGATGAAGACGGCGGGGCCGCGATAGCCGGCATCGCGGTAGATGGTCGCCTCGGGCGGGCGGTACATCCGCTCTTCGGGGGTTTGCGCGGCCGAGGTGGCAAGCACCCCTCCGGTCAGCACCGCGAGCGCGGCGCCGATGATCGACAGACGATGCACGGCTTTCATAAACCCTCTCCCTGCTGCTGCGACCCGGAGACTCGTCGTTGGCCTATGTTTACCGCATGCGGGGAAAGCGCGCAAATATCATCGACGTAGGCCGCCTATCTGCGCGTCACCGGGGAATCAGGGCTGCTTCGGCGCGGCCGGTGCCGCCGCGGCGGGGGTCGGGGTAACGGGCGCCGGATCGGCGGTCGGTGCAGGCGCGGCGGGTGCTTTCGTCGGCGCTGCGGCCGGCGGCGCCGGTTCGGCATCCTCCGGCGTCGTCAATGGCGGCGTCACGCTCAGGATCAGCCCGGCGAGCGCCGCCGACATCAGGTTCGACAGGCTGCCCGCGAGCAGCGCCTTCAGCCCCAGCTTGGCGATCATCGGACGCTGGTTGGGGGCGAGGCTGCCGGTGACCGCCATCTGGATCGCGATCGAGCTGAAATTGGCGAAGCCGCAGAGTGCAAAGGTGCCGATGGCGATCGACGCCGGCGACAGCCCGCCCGCCTTCTGCATATTGCCGAGGTCGATGAAGGCGACGAATTCGTTGAGCACGATCTTGCTGCCGAACAGCGCGCCGACCGCATCCGATTCGGACCAGGGCACACCCATCAGCCACATCACCGGGCGGAAGATCTGGCCGATGATCGACTGGAACGACAGGCCCTCGACATCGAACCAGCCGCCGATCCCGGCGAGCAGGCCGTTGGCGAGCGCGACGAGCGCGACGAAGGCGAGCACCATCGCGCCGACCGCGACCGCCAGCTTGACGCCGGTCTGCGCGCCCTGCGCCGCGGCCATGATGATGTTGGCGGGCTTTTCCTCGTCATGGCTCGCCTCGGGCATGACGATCGGCTCGATGCCGATATCCTTGGGATCGTCGGGCATCATGATCTTGGCCATCAAAATGCCGCCGGGCGCCGACATGAAGCTCGCCGCGAGCAGATAGGGGAGCAGATGCTCGCCGATCATCCCGGCATAGGCGCCGAGGATCGTGCCCGCGACGCCCGCCATGCCGACGGTCATGATGGTGAACAGCTGCGACGGGGTCAGCCCCGCCAGATAGGGGCGGATGACGAGCGGGCTTTCGCTCTGCCCGACAAAGATGTTCGCCGCCGCGCCCAGGCTCTCGACCTTGGTCACGCCGGTGATCTTCTGGATGCCGCCGCCGACCCATTTGATGATCTGCTGCATGACGCCCAGATAATAGAGGACCGAGATCAGCGAGGCGAAGAAGACGATCACCGGCAGCGCGCCGATCGCGAACACCGCCTTGCCATAGGGCGGCTGGGTCAGCACTTCACCGAACAGGAATTTCGTGCCCTCGTCGGCGTAGCCCAGGAGGTTCGACACCCCCGTCGACATCGCCCCGATGATCGCACGGCCCCACGGCGTGCCGAGTACGAGCAGCGCGAAACCGGCCTGCAGCAGGAAGGCGGGGACGACGACGCGCGGGCGGATCCAGCGGCGGTTCGACGAAAACAGCACGGCGATCGCAAGCAATGCGACGATGCCGAGCAGACCGATCAGGCGTTCCATAATTTCTGTGCGTCCCCCGCAAGCTTATTGCGCCTGTCTAGCGGGCTTTGACGGCGGGGCAAGGGGCGGTGGCCCGCGCGTGCGACCGGACGATGCCGCTTGGCGGACGCCGATTTCCTTTCTAGACAGGGGCGTTGCTTTCGGGGGTCGCATGTTTCGTATTCTTCTGGCGGCTGCCGCGCTCGCCTGTTCGCCGCTCGCGCATGCTCAGGATGCGGGCACGGCGGACCCCGCAACCCCCGCATCAACGGCTTCCGAACGGCTCCCGACCGCCGCTTTTGCGCGGCTGCCTTTCATGGAAAGCGCCGAGCTTTCGCCGGGCGGCGAGCATATTGCCGGGCTGTTCGGGATCCAGGGCCAGCAGCGCATCGCGATCATCGGGGTAGCCGGCGGCGGCAAGCCGACCGTCATCGCGGTGCCCGACCAGACCGAGATCGACTGGATCCAGTGGGTCGGCGACGACAATATCGTCGTCGGGCTGCGCGCGCTGCTCCCGGTCGAGACCGAAAATTGGTACATCCAGCGCCTGATCGGCATCAACCGCACCACGGGCAAGGTGACGCGGCTGCTGTGGGATTTGGGCGGCCAGGATGCCGCGAGCCTCGTCTGGGCTCCGACCGACGGCAGCACCGAAATCCTCGTCGCCGCGCAGAACTCGATCTACACGGGCGCCGATTTCTGGCCCGCCGTCTACCGCGTCGACGTCGTGACGGGGCGCAAGCGGACCGAGGTTATGGGACGCGACAGCATCATGGACTGGGGCGCCGACCATCTCGGCCGGGTGCGCTACGGCATCGGCTATCGCGATCAGGTGATGAAATCGACCTTGATCTATCGCGGCGACGCCAAGTCGTCCTTCCGCTCGATCGACAGCGCCTCGCTCCGCGACGACGAACGGCTCTCGATCCCCTTCGTCTTCGTCCCCGGCACCGACCACGGGCTCGTCTACCACGAGACCGACGACGGCCGGACGGTGATCGCCGAGATCGACCTGCCGACCGGGCGCCAGCTGCGGATCGCGCACGAGGTCGAAAAGGCCGATATCGAGGGCGCGATCCGCTCGCCCGACGGGTCGAAGCTGCTCGGCTTCCACACCTCCGACGACGCGCGGCCGATCGAGTGGATCGATCCGGTGATGGCCGGACATCAGGCGACGCTCGACGCCACTTCGCCCAAGTCGCGGGTCCGGATCATCAGCTACAGCAACGACCTGTCGAAGCTGCTCGTGCGGATCAGCACCCCCGACAATCCGGGGCTCTATTTCCACTACGATGCCGGCCCGGGCACGCTGTCGAAGCTCGCCTCGGTCAACGAGGCGATCGGCGGCAAGCGGCTGTCGCGCGCGAAGCTGGTCCAGTACAAGGCGCGCGACGGGCTCGAGATCGAGGGCGTGCTCACCTTGCCGCGCGGGCGCGACCCGAAGAACCTGCCCTTCATCGTCATGCCGCACGGCGGCCCCTGGGCGCACGACACGCTCGTCTATGACTATTGGACGCAATTGCTCGCCGAGCGCGGCTATGCGGTGCTCCAGCCCAATTTTCGCGGCTCGACCGGCTATGGCGAGAAATTCACGAAGGCAGGGCAGGGGCAGCTGGGCTTCGCGATGCAGGACGATGTGACCGACGGGGTCCAATGGGCGGTGGCCGAGGGGATCGCCGATCCGAAGCGCATATGCATCGTCGGCGCTTCCTATGGCGGCTATGCGGCGATGTGGGGGATCGCCAAGGATCCCGACCTCTATCGCTGCGCGGTGTCGATCAACGGCGTGTCGAACCTGCGCCGCGAGGTCAATGATTTCGGGGGCACCTTGCGCTCGCGCCTCTACCGCGACCAGTGGCAGAAGATGACCCCCGATTTCGCCGCGGTGTCGCCGATCAACGCGGTGGGCCGCATCAAGACCCCGCTGCTGCTGGTGCATGGCAAGAAGGACGTCACCGTCGACCATGTCCAGTCGGCCAAGATGTACAGTGCGATGACCAAGGCGGGCAAATCGGTCGAATTCGTCTCGATCCCGCTCGCCGACCATTATTTCACCCGCGAGGCCGACCGGTTGACGCTGCTGACGTCGATCGAGACCTTCCTCGCCAAGCACAACCCGCCCGATTGACCACCATCTTTCCAGCCGCTGCAAAAGCGACTATCGCGCGCCGATGGAACAATCCTCGTCGCGCGCTATCGCCCCTTCGCTGTTTCTTTTCGCGATCCTCTACGGCGGCATGGTTCCGCTCGGGGGTTTTCTGGGCGCCAAGCAGGTCGCGCTTGGTCCGCTCGCGGTCGAGGCGGGAATCTTTCCTTTCCTGACGCTGATCGCCATCTCGAGCGGCATCGCCGAGCTCCACGGTCGCGTCGTCGCCGACCGGCTCGTGCGCTTCGGCTTCATCCCGCTGGTCATCGCGATCATCCTGACCGTCTTCGTCCTCCAGCTACCGACCGACGAGGGCATGTACGAACCCGCCAAAGAGGCCTTTCCGATCATCGTCGGGCAGGGCTGGCGGATGATGGCGGCGGGCATCCTGGCTTATGGCGTTTCGGTCAGCCTCAACGTCTGGATCTTTTCGCGGATGACCGCGAACAACGGCCGCCTGCTCCCGATCCGCGGCTTCGTCGCGGCGGCGCTCAGCCAGATCGTCGATACCTTGATCTTCATCACGATCAGCTTTTACGGCGTCCGCCCGATCGCCGATCTCATGCTCGGACAGATGCTGGCCAAGGTCGTGCTGTCGGCAGTGATGGTCCCGCTGCTGGTCATGGCGGTGGTCGCGATCGGCCGCCGCCTCGACGGTACCGGCGAAGCCGGCGTCGCCGCATGAGCCACGCACCCGATCCCGCGATGCTGGCGAAGGCCGAGACGCTCGTCGAGGCCTTGCCCTATCTGCAGCGTTACGCCGGGCAGACCTTCGTGATCAAATATGGCGGCCATGCGATGGGCGATCCCGAAGCGCAGCGCGACTTCGCCGAGGATGTCGTGCTGCTCAAAGCTGTCGGGATCAACCCGGTGGTCGTCCACGGCGGCGGGCCGCAGATCGGCGCGATGCTGAAGCAGCTCGGGATCGAATCGACCTTCGTCGGGGGGCTGCGCGTCACCGACGCCGCGACCGCCGAGGTCGCCGAAATGGTCCTCGCGGGCAAGATCAACAAGGAAATCGTCAGCTGGATCGCCGCATTGGGCGGCCGCGCGGTCGGCATTTCGGGCAAGGACGCCAATCTGGTGCTCGCCGAAAAGGTCGCGCGCAGCGAACCCGACCCCAATTCGGGGATCGAGCGCCACGTCGACCTGGGCTTCGTCGGCGAGCCGGTGGCGGTCGATCCGACGATTTTGCAGAACCTCACCCACGACAATTATATTCCCGTCGTCGCGCCGGTCGCGCTCGGCGCCGACGGCGCGACCTACAATATCAACGCCGACACGATGGCGGGGGCGATCGCGGGGGCGCTGGGGGCGAAGCGCTTTTTCCTGCTCACCGACGTCGCGGGGGTGCTGGGCAAGGACGGCGCGCTGCTCACCGACCTCGACCGCACCGCGATCGATGCGCTCAAGGCCGACGCGACGATCACCGGGGGCATGATCCCCAAGGTCGAGACCTGCGTCGCCGCGGTCGATGCCGGGGTCGAGGCGGCGGTCATCCTCGACGGGCGCGTCCCGCATGCGATGCTGCTCGAAATTTTCACCGCACGGGGTGCGGGCACGCTCATTCACCGCTAAGATAGTAGCGACCTTTCGGCCGGAGTTCCCAATGTATTTGATGATCCTGCAGATCCTCTCGATGCTCCTCAATATCCTGTGGTGGATCATCATCGTCCAGGCGGTGATGTCGTGGCTGCTCGCGTTCAACGTGATCAACACCCACAATGAATTCGTGCGCCAGCTGTGGCTGGTGCTCGAACGCATCACCGAACCGCTCTATCGCCCGATCCGGCGCATCATGCCCGATTTCGGGGGCATCGACCTGACCCCGATCGTCGTGCTGATCCTGATCGCGATCATCCAGGGGCCGGTGCTGCGCTACCTCGTCGAAGTCGGCGCCAATGCGGGGCTGATCTGATCCGATGGGCGATGCGCATGTCATCGACGGCAAGGCCTTCGCCGCCGGGCTGCGTGCGCGCATCGCCGATGCGGTGCCCGCCTTCGCAGCCGCGACCGGGCGTGCGCCGGGGCTCGCGGTGGTGCTCGTCGGCGACGATCCGGCGAGCGCGGTCTATGTCGGATCGAAGGGCAAGGCGACGCTCGCCGCGGGCATGGCGAGCTTCGAGCACCGCCTGCCCGCGAGCGCGACGCAGGGCGAGGTGGAGAGCCTGCTCGCCACGCTCAATGCCGACGAGGCGGTCGACGGCATCTTGCTGCAGCTTCCGCTGCCCGGCCATCTCGACGAACAGGCGGCGGTCGCGGCGATCGATCCCGACAAGGATGTCGACGGGCTGACCCCGGTCAGCGCCGGGCGGCTCGCGCTCGGTATCGCGGGCATGGTTCCGTGCACCCCCTTTGGCTGCCTGCTGCTGCTGCAGGACCGGCTCGGCGATCTGTCGGGCAAGGATGCGGTGGTGATCGGCCGCTCGATCCTCGTCGGCAAGCCGATGGCGGCGCTGCTGCTCGGGGCGAATTGCACCGTCACCATGGCGCACAGCCGGACGAAGGATCTGGCGGGCCTCGTCCGCCGCGCCGACATCGTCGTCGCCGCGGTCGGCCGCGCCGAGATGGTCAAGGGCGACTGGATCAAGCCCGGCGCGGTCGTGATCGACGTCGGCATCAACCGGCTCGCCCCCGCCGAGGGCGAAGCGAAGGGCCGGCTGGTCGGCGACGTCGACTATGCCTCGGTCCTGCCGCTCGCCTCGGCCATCACCCCCGTTCCGGGCGGCGTCGGCCCGATGACCATCGCCTGCCTGCTGCGCAACACGCTCGTCGCCGCGCATCGCCGCGCCGGGCTCGCCGATCCGGAGGGTTTCTGATGCGCCTGCTGTTCGCCGCTTCGCTGGCCCTCGCCCTTGCCGGCTGCGCCGGCCAGCCCGACGATATCCGCAATCGTCCGCTCGGTCCCAACCCCAGCGGCTTCGTCGCCGCCGAGATCGGCTTCGCGCGGCTTGCGCAGGAAAAGGGGCAGTGGACGGCCTTCCGCGAGACCGCGGCGCCCGACGCAGTGATGTTCGTGCCGCAGCGGGTCAAGGCGCGCGACTGGCTGCGCTCGCAAAAGGATCCCGCCGAGGCGGTCAAATGGCAGCCGCACGCGGTCTATGTCAGCTGCGACGGCAATGTCGGCGTCACCACCGGCGCGTGGCAGAAGGGGCCGGCGAACGGCTATTTCACCACCGTCTGGCTGCGCGATCCCAAGAGCGGCAAGACTTTGTGGACGCTCGACCACGGCGACGAACTGACGGCCCCGCGCGCGGCGCCCGACTTCATCGATTCGAAGCAGGCGGTGTGCGGCACGCGCCCCGGGGTCGCGCTCGACGCGGGTGCCGAGGGTGAGGACCGCGCGGTCGGCCTGTCGCCCGACCAGACGCTCAGCTGGACCTCGGTCGTCCGCCCCGACGGATCGCGGCGGATCACCATCCGCCTGTGGGACGGCAGCGCGATGCAGCCGGTGATCGACGACCGGGTCGCGGCGCCCAAACAGCCGTGATCGACCTCTTCATCTCGGCCTTCGTCACGCTCTTCGTGGTGATCGACCCGCCGGGCTGCGCGCCGATCTATGCCAGCCTGACGACGGGCGCCAGCGCGGCGCAGCGCCGCTCGATGGCGATCCGCGCGACGATTATCGCGGGCTGCATCCTCGTCTTTTTCGCGATGCTCGGCGAGGCGCTGCTCAGCTTCCTCCACATCGACCTCGACAGCTTCCGCATCGCGGGCGGCATCATGCTGTTCATCATCGCGATCGACATGGTCTTCGAAAAGCGCACCGAACGGCGCGAACAGCGCGCCGAAAAGGTCAAGGCGACCCCCGAGGTCGAGGATGTCTCGGTTTTCCCGATGGCGATGCCGATGATCGCCGGGCCGGGCTCGATCGCCTCGGTGATGCTGCTGGTATCGCAGAACAGCGGCCTCGATCGCGCTTTCGTGATCTTCGCCGCGCTCTTGCTCGTGCTGCTGCTGACGCTCGCGGCCTTGCTCGCGGCGGGGCCGCTGATGCGGCTGATCGGGCACAAGGGCGAGGCGGTGATCACCCGCCTGCTCGGCGTGCTGCTCGCCGCGCTCGCGGCGCAATTCGTGATCGACGGGTTGAAGGCCAGTTTTCCGTCGCTGGGCTGAGCGTCACGCCTCTTCCCAACCGAAATCATAGAAGATCCGCAGGATATTGGCGTCGGTATCGCGCGCGAAAAACTCGTAGAGCTTGTACGGCTTGGCTTCCGGACCGGCGATGACCTCGGCGCCCGCCGCGGTCCAGCGTGCATGCAGCGCATCGACCTCGGCGCGGCTGGCCAGGTTGATCCACAGGACGACCGGCGCGGCGTTGCCGAGACCCGAACGATAGGCCGCATCGGCCATGAAAAGACGCGCCTCGCCTTGCGATACGCCGGCCAGCCCCAGTTCTTCGTCGGACCAGTCGACCGTGAAACCCAGCCGGTCGCGGTAGTAGGTCAGCGCGGCCGCGAGGTCGCGGACGGGAATTTCGGGGCAAGGCGGCGGCAGGGACATGATCGGGTCTCCGCGGAAGGGACGGCACGGTATAGCACGGCCGCCATGTTTTTGACGCCCATTCCGGTACAAGAAAAGGGCGCCGCCCGCAGGCGACGCCCCTCTCCCATCCACAAAGTCGGACCTTTAGCGCGCGGCGTTGACGTCGTTCTGCGTCACCGGCGCGATGCGGATCTCGACGCGGCGGTTGCACTGATAATCGGCCTCGCCGCGTTCGGGCGAGCATTTGAGCTGCGATTCGCCGAAGCCCATCGTCGCGACGCGCGCGCGCTGGATACCGCGGCCCGCCAGATAGTCGGCGACCGACGAGGCGCGGCGTTCGGACAGCCCCTGATTATAGCTGTCGCTGCCGGTCGAATCGGTGTGGCCATAGACGTCGATATAGGTGCTCGGATATTCGGCGAGCGTCGCGGCGACATTGTCGAGCGCGCTGCGGAACTGCGATTTCACCAGCGCGCTGTTATAGTCGAAGGTCACGTCGCCGGGCATGTTGAGCACCAGCTGGTCGCCCTGGCGTTCGACGTCGATGCCGGTGCCCGCGGTGCGTTCGCGCAGCTTCTTTTCCTGCTGGTCCATATAATGGCCGACGCCCGCGCCGGCGACCGCGCCGATGCCGGCGCCCACGATTTCCTCGGTGCGGCTGTTCCTGCCGCCGATCAGGTCGCCGAGCAGATAGCCGCCGAGCGCGCCGCCGACCCCGCCGATCGCGGCCTTCGAAATCTTCTTCTCGCCGGTCACCGGATCGGTGACGCAGGCCGACAGGCCCAGTGCGGCGATGCTCGCCACGGCGGCGAGTTTGATGGTCTTGATATTCATCGATGCGCTCCCTTTTTGCGCGGCCCGCTGATTGCGGGCGTTGCTGTCGCTGTGCCGATAACATTCGGCCGCGCCTCTGGTTCCATTCGTCGCCTGAACCTCGCCTTAGCCGGCGCCAGCGCGGCCATTGTGCAGCGGGGCCGCTTTCGCTTATAGCGGGGCCATGACCGAAGTTGACAGGGGGCGGGCGCGCAAGCGCCGGACGCGAAACAGATGACCCCTTTTCCCTGGGGTGACGTGGCGATCATCGCCGTGCTGATCCTCCTCAACGGCGTGTTCGCGATGTCCGAGCTGGCGATCGTCTCTGCCCGTCAGCCGCGCCTGCAAGCGGCCGAAAAGCGCGGGAGCCGCGGGGCCGCGGTTGCGCGGCAACTGGCCGCTGATCCTGGGCGCTTCCTCTCGACGGTACAGGTCGGCATCACGCTGATCGGCATTTTGGCGGGCGCCTATTCGGGCGCCAGCCTCGGCGGGCCGGTCGGAGACCGGCTGCAATCCTGGTTCGGGCTCGACGATGAAACGGCGCTGACGACGGGTTTTGCGGTCGTGATCGTCGTCACCACCTATTTTTCGCTGATTGCGGGCGAGCTGGTGCCCAAGCAATTTGCGCTCCGTGCACCCGAACCGATTGCCATCTTCATGGCTTTGCCGATGCTGTGGCTGTCGAAGATCGGGGCTCCGCTCGTCTGGCTGCTCGACGCCAGCTCGGGCCTCGTCTTTCGCATCCTCGGCCTCAGCCGCGAATCGGAGGACCGGGTGACCGCCGAGGAGCTCCACCTGATCGTCGCCGAGGCGTCGAAATCGGGGGTGATCGAGGAAAGCGAACGCGCGATCATCTCGGGCGTCGTGCGTCTCGCCGACCGCCCGGTGCGCGAGGTGATGACCCCGCGGACCGAGGTCGACTGGATCGATATCGCGTCGGACGACGACGCGGTGCGTGCGCGGCTGCTCGAAAGCCCGCACAGCCGCCTGCCCGTTGTGCGCGGCTCGGTCGACGACATCGTCGGCGTGGTGCAGGCGCGCGACATCGCGGCGGCGCTGTTCCGCGGCGAGACGCTCGACCTCGAACAGCTCACCCGCCGCGCGGTGGTGATCCACGACCAGATCGACGCGATGGACGCGCTCGAAAGCCTGCGCGCCGCCGAGGTGCCGGTGCTGCTCGTCCACGACGAATATGGCCATTTCGAAGGGCTGGTGACCCCCGCCGACCTGCTCTCGGCGATCGCCGGCGAATTCGCGTCGGACCAAGATATCGGCAGCGAGCCCTTCGTCGTCGAGCGCGAGGACGGAAGCCTGCTCATCGCGGGGTCGATGCCCGCCGACCAGATGGCCGAAAGGCTGGGGATCGAGCTCGGCGAGGACCGCGACTATGCGACCGCCGCGGGCCACGCGCTCGCGGTGCTCAAGCATCTGCCCAAGGAGGGCGAAGTCTTCAGGGACCGGGGCTGGCGCTTCGAGATCGTCGATATGGACGGGCGCAAGATCGACAAATTGCTCGTGAGCGAGATCCGCAAGCCGAAGGGTGAGCCGGACGCGGCCTAGGGGCGCGGCGGCGCGCAACTTCATTCCAAAGGTCACGAAGGTCACGCTACGCCTTGGTACAATGATACCCGCATGCGGCTGGACGGGGTGAGGGGTGATGATGGGAGGATAGCGCATGCTGGCATGGCCGGTGAAGGCTATGCGCGCCGGATAATGTAGGAAAGCGGTTTTTTCCGGCTGGTGCGGGATGCCGGTTCCGGGGTGTTTAGCTATCGTCCGACCTCATTTGCCGAGACCGTTGTTTCCGGCCGACACGCTGGATTCGATTTTCCCGAACACGCTCAATAACCACGCCGAGCGGTTCGCTCGGAGCTTTTCGCCAACCACCTTTGCGCGCGACATCGTGTCGAACCGAACTTTCAATCAAATCGACCGCCGCCTCTTCGACGTGTTCAACTTGCGAAAGCAACTGGTTGTTTTCATGCCGAGTTCGGCGGCTTTCCATCGCCTTGCGCAACGGAACCGATTTCCTTGCAGCCTTCTGGTTGTTGTAAAAATAGCCGCTCCGATCACGAGCTAAGCTCAGTGCCTTTTTCTCCTGTGGCGTTTTGGGGTGTTTGGACGACATGGCTCAAAAGTATCTGCATTTCTAGACGTCCGCAATTGGTCGCTTGCTGCCTTAAAGCTCGCCCCCCAGCGCGCCATATTTCGCCTCGAACCCGGCCTTGTCGCCGCGCGCCAGATAGCCGGCCTGGTCGACGAAATTGTCGCGGGCGATGCGGCCCTGGAAGGCGCCGAGTTGCGGATCGATCGCCGCGATGTCGGCGTCGGTCCAGTCGGCGATCTGCTGGAAGCTGTCGACCCCGAGGGCGTTCAGCAGGCCGGCGAGCTTGGGGCCGAGGCCCTTGATCAGCTGGAGGTTATCAGTCTTGGCCGCCGGAGCCGGAGCCGGAGCCGGAGCAGCGGCCGGTGCCGGCTCGGGTGCCGGTACCGGAGCAGGCTCGGGGGCAGGCGCGGGTTCCGCCTCGGCGGCGGGCGGCGGTGCGGCGGGCGCTTCGGGTGGCGCGGCTGCGGGTTGTTCAACCTCCGGCTCGGGCTTGCGCTCGGCGATCGGCTCGGGTGCCGGGGCCGGCGGAGGCGGCGCGGCAGCCGGCACGGAGACCGGTTCCTTCGGCTTGAAGCGCGCAGGCTCGGCCGCGACGATCTCGGGCTTCGCCGCTTCGAGCGGCTTGCGCGGTTCGGCGGGCGGGGCGACCGGCGTGACGTCCTCGGCCTTCTTGCGGCCGAACAGGAACCACAGAAGCACGACCGCGACGACGAGCCCGACGACCGCGATGACATAATTTTCCTGAAGCCACGCCATGATTGTCTCCCTGTGTTGCGGTCAGCCTATGCGCGCGGGCGCGCGCCGTCCAGCGCCGGTCATTCGGCTTCGCGCGCGACCTCGCGCCAACCGATGTCGCGGCGGCAGAAGCCGGTCGGGAAATCGAGCCGGTCGACCGCGGCATAGGCGCGCGCCTGGGCTTCGCCGACGCTGCGGCCGGTCGCGGTGACGCCCAGCACGCGGCCGCCCGCGGCGACGATCGTCTCGCCGTCGCGCGCGGTGCCGGCGTGGAACACGCGCACCCCGCCGCTTTCGGCCTCGGCGATGCCGCGGATCGCGCCGCCCTTTTCGGGCGTGCCCGGATAGCCCTTCGCCGCCATCACCACGGTCAGCGCATAGTCGGTGATGAAGGTGGGCGGGGTCGCCTCGGCGAGCTTGCCGGTCGCGGCGGCGTGGAGCAGCGCGGCGAGGTCGCCGGTATAGCGCATCATCAGCACCTGGCATTCGGGGTCGCCGAAGCGGGCGTTATATTCGATCAGCTTTGGCCCCGCGTCGGTGAGCATCAGCCCCGCGAACAGCACCCCGACATAGGGCGTGCCCTCGACAGCGAGCGTCGCGACGGTCGGGCGGATGATACGATCCATCACCGCCGTCTCGAGCTCGGCGGTGAGCACCGGCGCGGGGCTGTAGGCGCCCATGCCGCCGGTGTTCGGGCCGACATCGCCATCGCCGACGCGCTTGTGGTCCTGCGCGCTGCCGAAGGCCATCACGTTGGCGCCGTCGGAGAGCGCGAAGAAGCTCGCTTCCTCGCCGGTCATAAACTCCTCGATCACCACCTCGGCGCCCGCGCCGCCGAAGGCGCCGTCGAACATGTCGTCGATCGCCGCGGTCGCTGCTTCTGCCGTTTCGGCGATGATGACACCCTTGCCCGCCGCGAGGCCGTCGGCCTTGATCACGACGGGGATGTCGAAGCCTTCGAGCACGGCATGCGCTTCCTCGGCGCTGGTGCAGCGCGCGTAAGCGGCGGTCGGGATGCCGGTGCGTGCGCACAGGTCCTTCGTAAAGCCTTTGCTTCCTTCCAGTCGCGCGGCGGCCTGCGAGGGGCCAAATACCGCGATGCCTGCATCACGTAAGCTATCGGCAAGGCCGTCAACGAGCGGCGCTTCGGGACCGATGATCACGAGGTCGATCTGATAAGTCTGGCAAAAATCGACGACCAGATCATGCTGTTCGAGTTCCGTCTGGAAACAGAGGCCGTGGACGCCGGCCTCATCGCTCCTGTCGCGCCGTTCGTTGATCTCGGCGATCACGTCTCTTATGCCGGGATTTCCCGGGGTCGCCCAAAGCGTTTCGCAGGAGGGTGATTGTGCAAGTCGCCAAGCCAGCGCATGTTCGCGACCGCCCGACCCGATCAACAGGATTTGCATGAATTACCCTTCTTCCGACACAGACGATGATGGTGCCGCGCGGCTGTTAGCCGAGGCGACGCCGGGGGACAATGCGCCCGATATGACGGTCAGCCAATTGTCGGCGGCGATCAAGCGCGCGGTCGAGGACGGCTTCGCGCGCGTGCGGGTGCGGGGCGAGCTGTCGGGCGCCAAGCGCGCGGCGTCGGGGCATTTCTATGCGGCGCTGAAAGACGATAATGCGCTGATCGACATGGTGATGTGGAAGGGGCAGGCGGCGCGCCTCGCCTTCCGCCCCGAGGACGGGATCGAGGTGATCGCGACCGGCAAGCTCACGACCTATCCGGGGCGCTCCAAATATCAGCTCGTCGTCGACACGCTCGAGGTCGCGGGCGAGGGCGCGCTGATGCTGCTCTTCGAGAAATTGAAGGCGCGGCTCGGCGCCGAGGGGCTGTTCGACCAGGGGCGCAAGCAGGCCTTGCCCTATCTGCCGCGGGTGATCGGCGTCGTCACCTCGCCGACCGGCGCGGTGATCCGCGACATTCTCCACCGCCTCGCCGACCGCTGCCCGACGCGCGTGATCGTCTGGCCGGTGCTGGTGCAGGGCGACGGTGCCGCCGCCCAAGTGGCCAATGCGGTGCGCGGCTTCGACGCGATCGAGCCCGGCGGGCAGGTAGCCCGCCCCGACCTCGTCATCGTTGCGCGCGGCGGCGGCTCGATCGAGGATCTGTGGGCGTTCAACGAGGAAGTCGTCGTGCGCGCGATCGCCGACTGCCGCATCCCGACGATCAGCGCGGTCGGGCACGAGACCGACACCACGCTCGCCGACTATGCCGCCGACCGGCGCGCGCCGACCCCGACGGCGGCGGCCGAGATCGCGGTGCCGGTGCGCGCCGAGCTGCAGGAAATCCTCGTCGGCTGGGGCGGGCGAATGATCGGCGCCGCGAACCGCCAGCAGGCGCTGGCGGGCGAACGGCTCGCGGCGCTCGCGCGGCACCTGCCGAAGCGCGAGGCGCTCTATGCGCCGCAGCGCCAGCGGCTCGACGACGCCGCCGACCGGCTCGACCGCGCACAGCGCCACCGGCTGACGGTCGTGTCGGAGCGCCTCGCGACGCGCGGCAGCGCGCTGCGCCCCGCGCTGCTCGTGCGGCGCTGGGACCGCGACCGCGCCTTGCTCGAAGGGCTGGGGCGCCTGCTGGCGTCGCTCGACCCGCGCGCCTTGCTGTCGCGCGGCTATGCGATGGTGCGCGATGCCGAGGGGGCGATCGTCTCGACCGCCGAAAAGGCCGTCGCTGCCGGGCATCTGCGGCTGGCTTTTGCCGACGGCGAGGTGTCTGTCGTGGCGGGCGAGGGCTCTCCGCCGTCAGCGCCTCCGGCCCCGAAACCGGCAATCAAGAAGTCCCCCGCCGCGCCGGGCCGGGGGCAGGGCGAGCTCTTCTGATCGACCGGGCGCGGCCGCGGGGGTGGCGACGACGCGCGATGCTGCTATGATCGTGCCAACCACCTCTCCCGCTACGGATACAAGACTCATGCTGATCGCCAGCCGCAACCGCCTCGCCCGCCTCCACTATGGTCCGAACGGCTTTCGCATCCTCGCGCCCGGCGACCATGTGCTGTGCGCGGTCAGCGGCGCGCCGATCGGGCTCGACGAGCTGCGCTACTGGTCGGTCGCGCGGCAGGAACCCTATGCGAGCGCCGCGATTTCGGTGAAGGCCGAGCTCGACGCCAAGGCATGAATTTCGCGAGGGACTGGCCGCGCGGTGCCATTGCGCTGGCGCTGCTGACGATTCCGGCGAGTTGCGTCCCGGCCGCCGAGGCGCCCGCGGCAATGCCCCCTCCGCCTGCGGTCGTCGAAAGGACCGCCCCGCCACAACCCGCGCCGCCGCCGACACCGGTGGTTCGCGATTTCGAACTGCGCGGCCTCGCCGAGCAGGGCGGTGCGATGGTCGGGCGGGCGCCGACCGGCACCCGGTCGCTGATGCTGGACGGCAAGCCCGTTGCGCTCGCGGGGGACGGCGCCTTTCTGATCGCCTTCGACCGGGATGCCGGGCCGTCGGCCGCGCTGGTCGCGACGCTCGCCGACGGGCGCCGGATCGAACGGGTGCTGGCGGTCGCGCCCGGCGCGTGGCGAATCGAGCATATCAACGCCCCCTATCGCGGCGGTGCGTCGAGCGACGCCGATTTCGAACGCCGCCGCCCCGCCGAACTCGCACAGATCGCCGCGGCGCGCCGCATCGACCAGGCGTCGGACGGCTGGCGTCAGCGCTTCGTCTGGCCGGTGACCGGGCGCCGCTCGGGCTTTTTCGGGTCGCAGCGCGTCTATCGGGGCAAGCCCGGCAGCTATCACGGCGGCGCCGATATCGCCGTGCCCGCGGGCACGCCCTTCGTCGCGCCCGCCGACGGGGTCGTGGTGCTCGCCGCGACGTCGCCCTTCACGCTCGAGGGCCATCTGCTCATCGTCGATCACGGCATGGGCCTCAACAGCGCCTTCCTCCACTGCCAGCGGCTCGACGTGCGGGTCGGCGACCGCGTCGTGCAGGGGCAGGATCTGGGCACCGTCGGGGCGACCGGGCGCGCCACCGGACCGCATATGCATTGGGGGATGAAATGGCGCGATGCGCGGATCGATCCCGCCAAGATCGCGGGGCCGATGGGCGGCTGACAGTACGCCCGATTTCGTAACCGGCGAAACTTTATGTCGCGAAATGCGCTGCGGTGCATCATTGTGTGTCGCCGCGTCCCGGACTTGTTGCAAATACGTCACAATGTCCCGCGAAACCGCCGGAAGGCGGGGAAATTTCCTTTACTCCACATGAATGAAGGATCATCCCGCACGCTATCGGGGTGTCTGTGACGCTGGCTTTTTGCCTGTCCAAACGGGGGCCCGGGTATCTCATCCATCAGTAGCAAGGGACTGCACTGTGAAGAAAACCCAATATTCCAAGCTGAAACTGGGCGCCGCACCGCTGGTGCTGAGCGTTGCGCTCGTTTCGGCTCCTGCCTTCGCGCAGGACGCAGAGGAAGGCGCGAAGGCCGAATCCGAAATCGTCGTCACCGGCACCCTCATCCGCAATCCGAACCTCGAACAGTCGACCCCGGTCAACGTGACCACGTCGGACACCATCGAGCTGAAGCAGTCGAACGTCGCGGAAGAAGTTCTGCGCGAACTGCCCGGCGTCGTCCCGAACATGGGTTCGGCGGTCAACAACGGCAACACCGGTGGTTCGTACGTCGACCTTCGCGGTCTCGGCTCGACCCGCAACATCGTCCTCCTGAACGGCAACCGCGTCGCTCCGTCGGACGTCAACGGCCGCGTCGACCTCAACAACATCCCGCTGGCCCTGATCGAGCGCGTCGACGCGCTGACCGGCGCGGCGGTGACCACTTATGGTGCCGACGCGATCACCGGCGTCGTCAACTTCATCACCAAGCGCGATTTCGCGGGTCTCGAAGTCACCGCTTCGGAACAGATCACCGAACAGGGCGACGGCAATGTCTTCCGCGTCGACGCCACCATCGGCGCCAATTTCGACGATGGTCGCGGTAACGCCGTGCTCAGCATCGGCTACCAGACCGCCGACGCCGTGTACCAGGGCGCGCGTCCCTTCTCGGAAAACACGCTCGACAGCTATTCGAACACCTTCCTGGGTTCGGGTACCTCGGTTCCGTCGCGCTTCTCGGGCACGCGCCCGCTGATCGCCGGCACCAACACGCCGAACACCGATCCGACCGTCGCCAACGGCGGCCTGCGCCAGGTCAATGCCGCCGGCCAGGCGGTCGGCACCTTCGCGACCTACAACTTCAACCCGTTCAACATCTTCCAGACGCCGTTCGAACGCTATAACATCTATGGCCAGGCGAATTACGAAGTGTCGGACTCGGTCGAGGTCTACACGCGCGGCATGTTCTCGAAGAACAAGGTCTCGACGATCATCGCGCCGTCGGGTTCGTTCGGCGGCACGGTCACGGTCAACCTGAACAACCCCTATCTGCCTGCGACGCTGCGCAACCAGTTCTGCGCCTTCGACGTCGATACGGGTCCCGGCTACACGGCACGCTTCGACCAGACGACCTGTAACAATGCGGCGACCGCGACAGGCCGGACCGATCCGAACTATCGTGAAGTCACCGTCACGCTGAACCGTCGTACGCCCGAAGTCGGGCCGCGCATCAGCGACTATCAGACGACCTTCTTCGACTATCGCGTCGGCGCGCGCGGCGGGATCACCGACACGATCGACTGGAACATCGAAGGTTCGTACGGCGAATCGGAAAATATCCAGACGATCCAGAACTATACGCTGCAGTCGCGGTTCCGCGAAGCGTCGCTGGCGAACAATACCACGACCTGCCAGAGCGGCAACGCGGCCTGCGTTCCGATCAACCTTTTCGGACCCGAGGGCTCGATCACGGGTCCGATGGCCGACTTCCTGACGGAAAACAGCTCGACGACCAACCGCACCTCGCTCGCGCAGGCGCGCGCGATCATCTCGGGCGATCTCGGCTTTACTTCGCCGGGCGCGGTGCAGCCGATCGGCTTCGCGATCGGTGGCGAATATCGCAAGTACAAGGCGCAGCAGGCGTCGGATCTTCTCGCCAAGACCCCGGGTGAACTCGGCGGCGCCGGCGGTGCGGCTCCCGACATCGACGGCGGCTACGACGTGTACGAGGCCTATGCCGAAATCGTCGCGCCGCTGATCGAGGACAAGCCTTTCTTCGAAAGCCTGACGCTCGAAGCCGGTATCCGTTATTCGGATTACAGCATCGAGGGTGGTGCCGGTTACAACACCACGACCTGGAAAGCCGGCGGCAGCTGGGAACCGGGTGCGGGCGTCAAGTTCCGTGGCAACTACAGCCGCGCGGTTCGCGCTCCGAACATCGGCGAACTCTTCACACCGCTGGCGGTCGGCCTGACCAACCTGGGTATCGATCCTTGCGCAGGTGCGGCTCCCGTCGGTGCGGGCGCCGCGGCTACCAACCTGCGGGCGATCTGTCTTGCACAGGGCGCTCCGATTGGCACGATCGGTTCGATCACCAACCCGACTGCGGCGCAGGCCAACATTACCGCAGGCGGCAGCCTGACGCTGGAGCCGGAAAAGGCGGACACCTGGACGCTCGGCCTGGTGTTCCAGCCCGACTTCATCCCGCGCTTCAACATGTCGATCGACTATTACAACATCAAGATCAACAATGTGATCGGGGCACCGCTGCCGGGCGATATCATTTCGGCCTGCTTCGGTACCGTCACTGCTGCCAGTGCGGCTGATCCGGCTTGTACGGTGATCCGTCGCAACCCGATCACCGGCGGTCTCGACGGCGATCCGGCGACGACGCCGGGCCTGTTCGGCCAGACCAACAACAACGGTCGCCTGTTCACCGACGGCGTCGATCTGCTTATGAACTACAACATGGATCTGGGCTTCGCGAGCCTCGACTGGTCGTTCGTCGGCAACTGGACGCACAGCTCGAAGTTCCGGTCGGACGTCAATCTGGCGTCGTCGATCGACCGCGAATGCGTCGGCTACTACAGCGTGAACTGCTCGTTCACGGGCTCGATCCAGCCCGAGTTCCAGTTCTCGCAGCGCTTCACGCTCGGCTTCGACAAGGTCGATCTGTCGCTGCTGTGGCGCTGGCAGGATGCAGTGTCGTTCGAACCGCAGCAGCTGGCTGACGACCTTGCCGCTGCCGTTACCGCCGGCTGTGCAAATCCGACGACGACCGACGACGACGGCTGCGTCGTCGATCCGCAGTTCCGCAAGATCAAGGCTGCGCATTATTTCGACCTGACCGCGCGCTTCAACGTCAGCGAGAATCTGGTGTTCACCGCGACCGTGCAGAACCTGCTCGATAAGAACCCGCCGCTCGTCGGCAACACGATCGGTTCGACCACCTACAACAGCGGCAACACCTTCCCGTCGTCCTACGACGCGCTGGGCCGCCGTTATGCGGTGTCGGCGAAGCTGAAGTTCTAGTCGCTTCACGCTTCGGCAAGAATTGGGGGCGGACAGCGATGTCCGCCCCTTTTTCTATGCGCGCCCGCAAAAGCGAAAAAGCCCGGCCGACCGCGTCGGGCGCCTAGGCGATGGCCAGCGCGTTCGGCAATGCGAAGGGAATGGCCGCCTGGTCGGCGACGACTTCGGTCCAGCGCAGGACCTGGTCGATCTCTTCGCCATAGGCCGCTTCGGCGGCCGCCAGGTCGCGCTGGCGCTCGCCGGGCGCAAAGGCCGCGCCCGACTTGCTGTTCCGCGCCAGCGCCGGATGCGCCGCGATGCGTGCTTCTTCCGCGTCGAGCCCGAAGTGCCGCATGGCTGCGGCGACCGCCCCGGCGGGGGTGCCGGTCAGCGTCTCGCTGTCGAGCGTCGCGATGCGATCGGGCGCCCAGGCCGCGAGCGCGGCGAACGCCTGTTGCTGCGCGAGCCAGCCGACCGCCGCGACCTGCAGGTCCGACTGACGGAAATAGTCGCGCGCCTCGAACCCCAGCTGGACGAAGCCGTCGGCGAGATAATTTTCGAGCAGTTCGCGGCACCACAGCCGGCACTCCAGCCCCTTGCGCGCGACCGACAGCAGGAAGGCGCGCAGCGGCGCGTGGAGCAGGATCGCGCGGGCATCGGGGCGCAGCATCATCGCGCCGCGCATCAGCGGATTGAAGATGTTCGACGGCTTGACCACCACCGCCTCGCCCGCCGCGAAGGGCCGCCCGAGCAAGGCCAGCGCGTCGGCCAACACCCGCCCATGCTCGCGCGGGTCGGCGCCGCGGCGGCGCCAGCCGACCATGTCGTTGAGCAGCACAGGCTCGGACAGGCCGCTCGCGATGCCCGGCTGGTCGAGCGCCTGCGTCAGCATCGTCGAGGCGCAATAGGCCGAATGAAAGAGGAAATGGAGGCGCGCGCGCGGCGCCTCGCGGCAATCGGCGCGCCGGATCACCACGGGCTCGCCGGGTCCGCCGAGATATTCGTCGGTCAGGAACGGAACCGCGCTGCGCGCGGCGCGTGCCACCGCGCGGAAATGAAAGGCGTTATGCCCCGGATCATAGCGATGCGCGAGCCAGGCGGCGTCGCCGACAATCGCGGATATCGGGGGCGTCGAGGTCATCGAACGACCTTGCCGATTGCCCCGGCCAATGGCAAGCATGGCCATGACCAGTGCGACCCCGCCCACCTCCGCCGTCGAAGCCAACCGATTGGGTATCGCCGCCCTGCAGGCCGGCCATCCCGATGAAGCGGCGCATCATTTCGAGGCCGCCATTGCGGCCGACCCCGGGTCGGGGGCGCTGCAGCGCAACCTGGCCTCGGCCTGGCGCGCGCTCGGCGACGATGCCGCCGAACTGGCCGCGCTCGACGCGGCGCTGGCGATCGATCGCCGCGACCTGATGGCGTGGATCCGCAAAGGCGAGCGGCACGAGGCGCGCGGCGAAATGGGGGCGGCGCTCGGCGCGTGGAGCGCCGTCGTCGCGCTCGGCGGACAGCTGAACCCGGTGCCCCCGCCGATCGAGCCGCTGCTGGCGCATGGCCAGGCCTTTGTCGCGGGCGCCACCGACACGATGTTCGGCGCCGCGACCGAAGCGCTCGCGCCGATGCGTGCCGATCTGTCGGAGACCGAGCGGCGGCGCGGCGACGCCTTTGTCGCGAGCGCGCTCGGGCGGCGGCAAATCTATCAGAACCAGTGCGCGGGCGTGCATTATCCCTTCCTGCCCGCCGACGAATTTTTCGATCGCTGCCATTTCGCCTGGATGGCGGAAATCGAGGCGCAGGCCCCCGCGATCCGCGCCGAGCTGGAAGCGCTCCTGGGCGATCCCGGCGACGCGCTGCGCCCCTATGTGCGGATGGAGGCCGGCACGCCCGACTCGATCTGGTCGCCGCTCGACAACCGGCTCGACTGGGGGGCGTGCTTCCTGTGGGAATATGGCGCACCGAACCCGCCGGTGCTGGGTCGCTGCCCCGCGACGGCCGCGGCGCTTGCCGCGGTCCCCGGCGCGCATATTCCGGGCCGCTCGCCCAGCGCCTTTTTCTCGCTGCTGAAGCCGCACACGCGCATCCCGCCGCACACCGGGGTGACCAACACCCGCGCGATCGTCCACCTGCCGCTGATCGTGCCGCCCGGCTGCGGCTTCCGCGTCGGGGGCGAGACGCGCGCCTGGGAGGAAGGCAAGGCCTTCGCCTTCGACGACACGATCGAGCATGAGGCGTGGAACGACAGCGACGAGCTGCGCGCGGTGCTGATCTTCGATGTCTGGAACCCGCATCTCAGTGCACGCGAACAGGAGCTGCTGACGGGCTATTTCGCCGCTGCCGATGCGACGGGGTTCGCGGTCCCGCGCTGAGCCGCCGCTGGTCGGTAAAGGTCTGCCGCCCGCCGAAATTCCGCTTTGCGAAGCGCTGCGCGGCGGCATATGATGTCCGCATATAGCCGCCGGCCCTGCCCGCGGCGAGGAGGACCTATGCGCAAGAGCTTGACCCTGATGACCGCGCTGCTGATCGCTGCGCCCGCCGTGCATGCCGAAGACATCACCGACCGTGCGCCGCCGCCGAAAGCGCCGTCGCTGATGACCCCGACCGAGATCAAGGCGTATAACGAGGGGCTGGCGCAGACGCATCCCTATTATATCAAATGCCGCAAGACACTGGAGATCGGTTCGCTCGTGAAGAAGAATCGCGTTTGCTACACCAATGAAAAGTGGAAGGAAGTTTCAGCCAAGAGCAACCAGGACGCCCGCGACACCGCCGAGGCGATGACCAGCAAGGCGGGGACGTCGAACTGACCGGCGCGGCCGCTTTCATGGGGAGAGACAGGATGCGTAAGATATCGGGCCTTGCGCTCTTTGCGGCGCTGTCGGCCGCGCCGCTCGCCGCCGCCAGCGACGGCGACATGCCGCTCGCGCGCTTGCCCTCCGAAATGTCGGGCGCCGAAATCGACGCCTATAACGCGGGCCGCACCGCGACCGATCCCGACTATATCCGGTGCCGCCGGATGGAGGTTCCGGGCTCGCTGGTAAAGAAATTGCGGGTGTGCAACACCAATACGGGGTGGCGCCAATATGCCGACAAGGGCAATCAGGACGCGCGCGATTCCATGGCGTGGATCGAGCGCGGGTACAGCAACTCGTCCGAACCCAAGGACGATATGCTGAACAACGGATATAATGCGCCGAAATAGGAGCAGATGAACGATGTGGGCGACGTTGCACATGGCTATATTCGTCGCGGTTTCGGCTGCGGCGCCCGATGCCGCCGCCGACCGCTCCCCGCCCGATCGCCCGCCCTCGGAAATGACCAATGCCGAGATCAACGCGTATAATGAAGGGCTGGCGATGACCCACCCCTATTATATCAAGTGCCGCAAGATCGATCAGGTCGGCTCGCTGGTGAAGAAGGCACGCGTGTGCCGCACCAACGAGCAGTGGAAAGAGGCGTGGGTCAAGGGCAACCAGAACAGCCGCGACGTCGCCGATGCGATGACGAGCAAGGCCGGCGACTGCCGCGCGACCGGGACCTGCTAAGCCCTTGTAATATGAGCATACCGGGCAATTAAGTTACGCCCGCGCGCAACCCCCGCGAACAAGCCTCCGTTCGTCGAAGACTGATGTCGTTTCGACGGTCGTCGCTTGTCTTGGTCCTTGTTCCCCGCATGTTCGATTCTGCACCGGGGATCCGCAGAAATAACGGATAATTAAGGCGTTTCCTCGACTGCGCAACCGGGGTGGGCTTGTCGGGAAACCGGCGCGCGCTGCTTTGGCGCGCCCGCCCCTCACGACAGGCCCATCGAAAAAAGGGAGTCTGTCCGTGAATAAACTCGTCGCTTCGCGAAGCCTGCGCCTCGGCGCCGCGCCGCTCGCTCTCGCCTTGGCCCTCTCCGCCGCCCCCGCCTTTGCGCAGGATGCGCCCGTCGACGAGACGGCGGCCGACGACGGCGAAGCCATCGTCGTCACCGGATCGCGCATCGCGCGGCCCGAGGCCGATTCGCCCAATCCGGTGACGTCGATCAGCAGCGAGACGATCCAGCAATCGGGCCTCACCAACCTCACCGACCTGCTCGTCCAGAACCCCGCGCTGCTCGGCTCGAGCACCACCGCCGACGCCGGCGGGTCGACCGCGCTGTTCGGCGGGGTCGGCATCAACCTGCTCAACCTGCGCAACCTCGGCACCGAACGCACGCTCGTGCTCGTCAACGGCCGCCGCCACATCTCGGGCATCACCGGCACCGCGTCGGTCGACATCAACACCATCCCCAATGCGCTGATCGAACGCATCGACGTGCTCACTGGCGGCGTGTCGGCGGTTTACGGCGCCGACGGCGTGTCGGGCGTGGTCAATTTCGTGCTCAAGCGCGATTTCGAGGGGATCGACGCGCGTTTCCAGACGGGCATTTCGTCGCGCGGCGACGCGAACAACATCTATGGATCGCTGACCGCCGGCACCAATTTCTCCGAGGATCGCGGCAATATCGCGGTGTCGTACGAATATAACCGCGATTCGCGGGTGCCCGCCAGCGCGCGCAAGTCGGGGCGCAACCTCGACCTGTTCAGCTTCCGCCGCAATCTCGCCGATTTCCCCGACGATCCGAGCATCGTCGACCGCATCCTCTACAACGACATCCGCTACGCCGACAGCTCGCCCGGCGGCGCGGTCGACGTCGATATCGACTTCTCGCCCGATTTTACCGGCGAAGGGACGATCTATGATCTCGGCACCGCGATCCCGGGGTCGGGCGGCGTCGTGCAAGGCGGCAGCAGTACGCCGATCGCGGGCTATCAGGGCGACCTTCAGCCCAAGACCGAGAAGCATAATGTCAACCTGCTCGGCAGCTACGAGTTCAGCGACGCGCTGCGCTTCTTTGTCGAAGCCAAATATGTGAAGACGCGGAATTTCTCCTTCGCGCAGCCGTCGTTCGATTTCTTCACGACGGTCCAGGCCGACAATCCGTTCATTCCGGCGAATATCGCGGCGCTGATCGCGCCCGACAACATCAATGATTCGCTGGGTCTGCCCTCGGGCTTCCTTCCCGACGGCGTGCTGATCTCGCGCGACAATTTCGACCTCGGCGTGCGCGGCGAATATGCCGAGCGCGACACCTATCGCGGCGTCATCGGCTTCGACGGGCGGCTGACCGACAATCTCACCTATGAGATCAGCTATGTCTACGGCCAGACCAAGACGCGCTTTCTCAGCACCAACTACCGCCTGCGCGACCGCTATTTCGCTGCGCTCGACGCGGTCGATCAGGGCGAGTTCATGACCGGCACGCCGAACGGCAATATCGTCTGCCGCTCGTCGCTCGACCCGACCGCGCCGGGCAATGATCCGAACGGCTTCATCATCGGCGCCGACACGACGCCGATTACCTTCACGCCCGGCGCGAACAGCGGATGCGTGCCGCTCAACATCTTCGGCGAAGGCTCGCCGAGCGCCGCCGCCCTCGACTGGATCAACGTCGATCTCGAAAACCGGATCAAGGTCCAGCAGCATGTCGTCAGCGCTTCGGTCTCGGGCGACACCGGCGCGGTGTTCGAACTGCCCGGCGGGCCGATCGGCTTCGCCTTAGGCGCCGAATATCGTAAGGAAAAGTCGGACTTCGTCCCCGATCCCTTCCTCGTCCAGGATGCGCTCGCCGATCTCGCGGCGCAATTCCCAGAAAGCGGCAGCTTCGACGTCAAGGAGGCGTTCGCCGAAATCAACATTCCCGTGCTGCGCGACATGCCCTTCGCCGACATCCTGCAGTTCGGCGCGGCGATCCGTTTCTCGGACTATTCGACGATCGGTACCACGACGACATGGAAGGTCGACGGGACCTGGGGCCCGGTCCCCGACATCCGCTTCCGCGGCACTTATTCGGAAGCGGTGCGCGCGCCGAACCTGACCGAGCTGTTCGCGCCGCAAAATGGCGCCTTCTCGTTCATCGACGACCCGTGCGATCCGAGCAACCTTGCCGAAGGCACGTCGTTCCGCGTCGCCAACTGTAACGCGACGCTGACCGCGCTCGGCATCGATCCGGCGACCTTCAATCCGGCGAACGACCCGCAGGCGACCGCGTCGCTGCCGGGCCGCACGATCGGCACGCCCTTCCTCGACGAGGAAACGGCGAAGACCTGGACCGCGGGCGTGGTGCTGCGGCCGAGCTTCATCCCGGGGCTCGTCGCGACCTTCGACTGGTACGACATCAAGATCGCCAATGCGATCACGACCGCGACCGCGCAGGACCTGACCGATGCCTGCGTCGACCAGCCGACGCTCGACAACCAGTTCTGCGACCTGATCACCCGCGATCCGGCGACGGGCTTCGTCTCGGACTATCTGCTGCGCCCGCTCAACGTGTCGGAATTCGCCACCTCGGGGGCCGATTTCACGATCAATTACGGCTTCAGCCCGGGCGACAATCTGGGCCGCTTCAACCTTCGCCTCGCGGGCGGTTATCTCGACAGCCTGACCTTCATCTCGACCCCGGGGGCCGAGGTCGACAACGACCGCACCGAGGCCTTCGCGCCGAAATGGAACGGCACGCTCGACATCACCTGGGTGAAGGACAATTGGTCGCTGAACTACGGGATCAACTATTTCAGCAAGACGCGGCGCTTCACGACCGAGCAGATCGAGGCCAACCCCGATCTCGTCGATCCGAAGTATATCTTCTACCGCGAGAAATGGGAGCATGACGTCCAGCTCGGCTTCAAGACCGATGACGAGCGCTTCCAATTCTATGCCGGCGTCAACAACCTCTTCGGGCGCGACCCCGATGTCGGCGAGCTCAACTATCCGTCGAGCTTCCGCGGGCGTTATGTCTATGCGGGGGTGAAGGTGAACCTCGCGAGCCTGGGGCTGTAAGAAAGCCCCTCCCCTGAAGGGGAGGGTGGGAATATGTTACGCCGCGGTCAATTTCAGCGCCCCATCGCCCTCGTCGACCTTGATCGTCGAGCCGTCACGGACCTCGCCCTTCAGGATCAGGTCGGCGAGCGGGTCCTGCAGATATTTCTGCACCGCGCGCTTCAGCGGCCTCGCGCCATAGACGGGGTCGTAGCCGACGCGCCCGAGCCACGCACGCGCGGCGTCGGTCAGGTCGAGGATGACCTTGCGGTCGTCGAGCAGCTTCTGCACCCGCGCGACCTGGATATCGACGATGCCGCCCATGTGCTGCTGCGCGAGGCGGTTGAAAAGCACGATCTCGTCGAGCCGGTTGAGGAATTCGGGCCGGAAATGTCCGCGCACCACCTCCATCACCGCGGGCTCGGCCTGTTCGACCGGGGCGTCGTCGGGCAGCGCGGCGATCGCCTGGCTGCCGAGGTTCGAGGTCAGGATGATCAGCGTGTTGGTGAAATCGACCGTGCGCCCCTGTCCGTCGGTCAGCCGCCCGTCGTCGAGCACCTGTAGCAGGATGTTGAACACGTCCTGATGCGCTTTCTCGACCTCGTCGAACAGCACGACCTGATAGGGGCGGCGGCGCACCGCTTCGGTGAGCGTGCCGCCTTCCTCATAGCCGACATAGCCCGGCGGCGCGCCGACGAGCCGCGCGACGCTGTGCTTTTCCATGAATTCGGACATGTCGATGCGGACCATCGCATGGTCGTCGTCGAACAGGAAGCGCGCGAGCGCCTTGGTGAGCTCGGTCTTGCCAACCCCCGTGGGCCCCAGGAAGAGGAAGCTGCCGAGCGGGCGGTTCGGGTCCTGCAGCCCCGCGCGCGCGCGGCGCACCGCGGTCGAGACGGCACGCACCGCCTCGTCCTGGCCGATCACGCGCTTTTCGAGCGTCGCTTCCATCGCGAGCAATTTCTCGCGCTCGCCTTCCATCATCCGGTCGACGGGGATGCCGGTCCATTTGCTCACCACCGCGGCGATATCGTCGGCGGTGACTTCTTCGCGCAGCATCGCATTGCCCGCCGCCGCCTGCGCGGCTTCGAGCTGCTTTTCGAGGCCGGGGATGGTGCCGTAGCTGAGCTCGCCGGCCTTCGCGAGGTCGCCCGCGCGCTGCGCCTGGTCGAGCGCCGAGCGTGCAGCGTCGAGCTCTTCCTTGATCTTCGCTTCGGCGTGGATCTTGTCCTTTTCGGCGTGCCATTTCTGCGTGAGCTCGGCCGACTGCTGTTCGAGGTTCGCGAGTTCGGACTGCAACGTCGCCAGCCGGTCCTTCGACGCGGCATCGCTTTCCTTGCCGAGCGCCGATTCCTCGATCTTCATCTGGATGATGCGGCGGTCGAGGTTCTCGATCTCCTCGGGCTTCGATTCGACCTCCATGCGGATGCGGCTCGCGGCCTCGTCCATCAGGTCGATCGCCTTGTCGGGCAGGAAGCGGTCGGAGATATAGCGGTTCGACAGCGTCGCGGCGGCGACGATCGCGCCGTCGGCGATCCGCACGCCGTGGTGCAGCTCGTATTTCTCTTTGATGCCGCGCAGGATCGAGATCGAATCCTCGACCGTCGGCTCGCCGACGAACACCGGCTGGAAGCGCCGCTGGAGCGCGGGGTCCTTTTCGACATGCTTGCGATATTCGTCGAGCGTCGTCGCGCCGATGCAGTGGAGTTCGCCGCGTGCGAGCGCGGGCTTCAAGAGGTTCGACGCGTCCATCGCGCCCTCGCCCTTGCCCGCGCCGACCAGCGTGTGCATCTCGTCGATGAACAGGATGATCTCGCCCTCGGCGGCCTTCACATCGTCGAGCACGCCCTTCAGCCGCTCTTCGAACTCGCCGCGATATTTGGCGCCTGCGATCAGCGACCCCATGTCGAGCGACAGTAGACGGCGGTCTTTCAAACTGTCGGGCACGTCGCCGTTGACGATGCGCAGCGCGAGCCCTTCGGCGATCGCGGTCTTGCCGACACCGGGCTCGCCGATCAGCACGGGGTTGTTCTTGGTGCGGCGTGCGAGGATCTGCACGGTGCGGCGGATCTCCTCGTCGCGGCCGATCACCGGGTCGAGCTTGCCTTCGCGCGCGACGTCGGTGAGGTCGCGCGCGAATTTCTTGAGCGCGTCGTAACGGTCTTCGGCCGATGCGGTGTCGGCGGTGCGCCCGCCGGTCAGCTTGGCGATGGCGGCGTTGAGCGCGTCGGGCTTCACGCCTGCATCGGCAAAGACCTTGCCGACCGGCGTGCTCGGCGCGAGGACCATCGCGAGCAGGATGTTCTGGACGGCGACGAATTCGCCCCCCGCCTTCGCGGCGACCTGTTCGGCCTGATCGAGCAGGCGCACGGCGTCATTGTCGAGTCCCGGCGTCGCCTGCGCGCCCGATCCGGATACGGCTGGCAGTTTGGCGAGCAGCGTGTCGATGCCCTGCACCGCGCGCGCGGTATCGCCGCCGCTTTGGGCGATCAGTCCCGCGGCCATGCCCTGACTGTCTTCGAGCAGCGCCTTGGCGACATGCTCGGGCGCGATCCGCTGGTGGTTCATACGGATCGCGATCGTCTGCGCCGCCTGCAAAAAGCCTTTGGCGCGGTCGGTGAATTTTTCGAGGTTCATTCAGAAAGCCCCTTTCTCTGGGCCAGAGATAGTGTTGCTTTTTGGCAACACAAGAATCCACGGCTATTTACTTTGCCGATCACTGCCACGATGTTGGAGCGATGAACGACGATCTTCTCGCTCTCATTCAAGCCTTCTCGGAAGCTATGGGCGGCGAGGCTACGTCGGAGGAGTTGGAAACCATTCGCGATCAGATGGATTCCTTCAAGTTTCGGCAGAATGTCCGCGCTGCACTAGCCGGTATCAATGATCCGGAGCGGATTGGTATCATGCAAGACGCATTGCGCAAACTTCAGCGAAGCGCGGAAAGCCTTGCCGCGAAGCGTTCCAATTCGCGGGAAATTTTCCGGATAGGCGGCATTGGCGGCGGGATCGGCCTGCTCGGCGGTGGCCTGGTTTCCATATTCTCGGTTGCCACACCCGCCGGCTTGCTGATTCCGATCGCCGGTGCCGGCATTCTGGTTTGGCGAGCAGTTGTTGACAGCAATCATGCATCGCGCGAAATTGAAATGCTCCGGCAGATCGCCGAAATCGCATCGCAATTGACGAAGGATATGGGTTAGCCGGATGGACAACTTGCACCTTTCCATGGATTTGGTCCAAGTCGCGACCCTGTTGGCTATTGTCCTTCAGCATGTTGCGATTCGTGTCAGGCGGCATCGGCGCGGTTTGCCCGAACATTTGGCCGGGCGCATCAAGGCGTTATTTGACAATCTCAAGATCCCGGTTGCGGCGGAGAGCAAATCGGGCCTCTGACCCAGAATGGAGGCCTGATAGCGAACGGCAAAATTATCAGCGGTAGCGCGCCAGCTGGTCGAGCAGGCGCACGCCGAAGCCCGTCATGCCCTTGGGCACGAGCGGCGATGCGGTATCCGCCTGGTTGACCCCGGCGATGTCGAGATGCGCCCAGGGCGTGGTTTCGGCGACGAAATAGCCGATGAAATGCGCGCCGATGCTGGCCCCCGGCCCGCCGCCCGGCGCGATGTTGCGTATGTCGGCGATGTCGGATTCGATCTTCTTGGCGTAATTTTTGTGGAGCGGCATGCGCCACAATTCCTCGCCGCTGGCGGTTCCCGCCGCGAGCAATTGCGCCGCCAGCGTCTCGTCGCGCGCGAAGAGGCCGGCATATTGGTCGTCGAGCGCGCCGACGATCGACCCGGTCAGCGTCGCGATGTTGACGATCGCGCGCGGCTTGTACTTGTCGGCGACATATTCATTGGCGTCGGCGAGCACGAGCCGGCCCTCGGCGTCGGCGTTGAGCATCTCGATCGTCTTGCCCGACATCGTGCGCACCACGTCGCCGGGGCGCTGGGCATTGCCGTCGGGCATATTCTCGGCGAGCGCCGCGACCGCGACGACATGCACCGGCGCCTTCGACCGGGCGAGCGACAGCACCGCGCCCATCGTCGAGGCGGCGCCCGACATGTCGCCCTTCATGTCCCACATGCCCGCGCCGGGCTTGAGCGAGATGCCGCCCGAATCGAAGGTGATCCCCTTGCCGACGAAGGCGAGCGGCGTGGCGTCGCTGCCGGCGCCGCGATAACGCACCGCGAGCAGGCGCGAGCCGCGCGGGCTGCCCTGGCCGACCCCGACCAGCGTGCCCATGCCGAGCCGGCGCATCGCGGCCTCGTCGAGCACCTCGATCGTCACGCCGCCGACCCCGGTAAAGGCCTGGCGCACCTCGGCGACGAAGCTTTCGGGATAGACGACGTTCGCGGGCTCGTTGGCGAGGTCGCGCGACAGGCGCACGCCGTCGGCGAGCGGGCGCCAGCGCGCGGTGAAGGCGCCCCCCGCCGCGGCGCTGTCGCCGCCGACGATCGTCACCGCCTCGGTCGCGGGGGGCTTGCGGTCGACGGTCTTGTAGCGGTCGAAACGATATTGGCCGAGCGCGAAGCCATAGCCCGCCTCGGCGCCCTCGGCACCGGCGAAGGCGCCGGTCAGCGTCACCGGCGCCGCGTCGGCCTTGACCTCCTGCGCCGCCTTGCCGCCCGCCTCGGCGCGTGCGAGCATCGCGGGCGCACTGCCGGTGCCGACGAGCAGGATGCGGCTAAACGCGCCGATTCCGCGCAGCGACAGCGTGGCGTTGGCCTTGCCTTCGAACTTGGCGTTGGCGATCGCCGCCTCGATCGCCGCGCGCTCGGCCGCGCCGACGCCCACGGCGGCCAGATCAGGCAGCGCCGCATCGGCCATCAGCACGACGAGCACGCCGTTCGCGGGCGCGCTCGCGGCAAAGCCGATCGGGCGCTCGCTACTGTTGGCGACGGTGCCGGGGACGACCCCCGACCCGGTCACGCTTTGGGCCATCGCGGCGGGCGCCATCAGCGGGGCAAGCGAGAGGCAGGCGGCAAGCAGCAGGCTTTTGGTACGCATCGAAAATCAACTCCCTGTTATTCCGTGTCTCTTGGTCCGGGGCGAAGCGCTAACAGCCCGATGCTCGTCGGCAAAGCGCGGCTCGACGAACGACGTCGCGGTACCGGTCATCGTGGCGGTGGCGGGTCGCCGAAAACCAGGCTGACGGCAAACAGGATGAGCAGCCATCCCCAGAAGGGAATGAAGCCGAAGATATTCTGGAGGAAGGTGGTCTCGATCTTTTCTTCGGCTTCGCGGGCGGCCTTGGCTTCGCGGATCAGGCGATCCCAATGCGCGACGTGATCGCGATCCAGTTCGAACTCGATGGTGGGATGATGGTAGCGGATGCTCTCCAGCATCTCGGCGATCTGATTGCCGAGAGTCCGCTTTTGCTCGTCGGTTGCCGAAGCCTGGGTCGGCGCGTGCAGATATTCATATGCGGCGTTCCAGTCATGCGCCGGTTGCCGGAGGCGCAGGCTGTAAGCGATGTCCTCGCGCCGCCGGATGATCGACGGCAGTCCGGGCAGTTCCCGAACGCTATCGGCGCGGTCGTGCCAGCGATAATGATCCGAGACCATTGCGATGACGGGGTCGGACTGCGGAATGGCATCGAGCAGCGTGGTGGCGAACCACCGTTCGGTGAAGGCTGCCCGATCAACATTTTCCAGCAGGGGTGAATCCAGCAGCGCGCGCGTCGCTTCGTGCAGGCGGGCGTCGCGCTCGGTGTTTGGCGGCTGCCATAACAGCTGCTGTACCTCTTGGGTCAGCCGTTCGAATGATGCCGATCCGTCGGCCTTGGCGTGGTCGACCGGTTGCGAGCCGGCCGTCCTTTGCGGCGGCTCGCTCGCCGCCGGCGCGGGCGAATATTCCGTTCGCGTCGCGTCGCCTGCCGACAAATGTGCAGCCAAGAGCATCGCCCGGTCGAAATGCCGGCGCAGTGCGATGAACGCTGCAGAATCGGCTTCGACGTCGATCGCCTTCAACTTGCGGGCATAAGCGGACCGGACCGCGCGCAGGTCCGATGTCGGGTCGATGTCGAGATTGCGCCAGGGCGAGTGTCGATTCTCCCCCGTCCCGTAATCCCGCTTCATATCTTCGTCTCCGCCCACCGACTGCTCGACGCTAGCGGCGCGGCTAATGATTGCCAATGTACTCGAAGTGGGGCAGCACCGCCGGGATTCAGATCTTGATATTGACCCGCGAACCAGAGGGACCAGCATGCTGCGTAAAACGGGAATCGGATTGTTGCTCCTGCTGCTGCTCGCCGGTGTGTCGCTGGCAATATGGGAGCCCTTCACCGCCGAGCCGCCCGCCGCACCCGACTTCCAGCCGACCGACGTCCGCATCGCGCGCGACAAATATGGCGTCCCGCATATCTTCGGGAAGAGTGATGCCGATGTGGCTTATGGCGTCGCCTATGCCCATGCCGAGGATGATTTCGCGACGCTGCAGGAGGTGCTCGCGATGACGCGCGGGCGCGCGGGGGCGATGCTCGGGCAGGACGGCGCGGCGATCGACTATGCCGCGGCGCTGCTCGACGTCCGCAAGACGACCGCGCGCGACTGGCCCAGGCTGCCCAAAGATGTCCAGGCGCTGTTCACCGCCTATGCGGCGGGGCTCAACCGCTATGCCGACAAGCATCCGGACGAGATACGCCTGTCGGGGCTGTTCCCGGTGACCGGCGAGGATGTCGTCGCGGGCTTCGTGCTGCGTTCGCCCTTCTTCTTCGGGCTCGATTCGACGCTCGGCGCGCTCGTCGAGGACAAGCCCATGGGGCGCGAGGGCGGCCCGGCGATGGACGCGACGGGCAAGATCATCCCGCGCAGCGACACCCCGCTCGGCACCGACCCCGCCGCCAACGGATCGAATGCGATGGCGGTCGCGCCGTCGCGCTCGGCAGACGGCGCGACACGGCTCGTCTCCAACTCGCACCAGCCGTGGACCGGCGGCGTGGCGTGGTACGAACTGGTGGTGCATTCGGAGGATGGCTGGGATTTCGCAGGCGCCAACTTCCCCGGCTCGCCTTATCCCTTCCTCGGTCACAATAAATATCTCGGCTGGACCAATACGGTGAACCGGCCCGACCTGATCGACATCTACCAGCTGACACTCGACGACAGCGGCGAGAAATATCGCTTCGACGGCGCGTGGCGCCCGCTCGAAAAGAAGCGCGTGTGGCTGAAGGTCAAGTTCGGGCCCTTCGTCTTGCCCATCCCGCGCATGGCGTATCGTTCGGTGCACGGCCCGGTGATCAAGAACGACAAGGGTGCCTTCGCGATCCGCTATGCCGGGATCGACCGGGCCGACATGGTCACCCAATATTACCGGCTGGGCAAGGCGAAGAATTTCGCCGAATGGCGCACCGCGATGGCGGGGCAGGGCGTGCCCGCGACCAATTTCATCTATGCCGATCGCGAAGGCAATATCGGCATGTTCTACAATGCGATGTTCCCCGACCGGCCGGCGGGCTACAACTGGCGCGGCATATTGCCCGGCGACACTTCGGCGGATCTGTGGACCAAGACCTTGCCCTTCGACCGCGTGCCCGCGCTGGTCAATCCGGGCTCGGGCTATGTGATGAACGCCAACAACACGCCGTGGGTCGCCGCGGGCCCGGGCGACGAACTCGACGCCGCCGCCTTCTCGCCGCTGCTCGGGATCGAGGACGACATGAGCAATCGCGCGTCGCGGCTGATCGACCTGTTCGAGGCGTCGGGCCAGATCGACGAGGCGCGGCTGAAAGCGATCAAATATGACGCGACCTATGCGAAGACGGGCTATGCCAAGGCGTGGATCGACCGCATCCTCGCGTTGAAGCTGACAGGCGATCCCGAACTCGCCAAGGCGCAGGCGCTGATCCGCGCGTGGGACTGGAACCTCGACGGCAAGGGGCAGGGCGATGCGCTCGCGCTGATGATCCTGCGCCCCGCGAACCGCGTCCATTACCAGCGGCTCGCCGAGCGCCCCGACCCGCGCGAAATATTGAAGGAAGCCGCCGACCATCTGCAGGAGCATTTCGGCACGCTCGACCCGAAGCTCGGCACCGTGCTGCGGCTCCGCCACGGCGAGGGCTCCACCCGTGTCGACTTGCCGCTCGATGGCGGCAACGACACGGTGCGCGCCTCGACCCTGTGGGACGCCGAACCCGACGGGCGGCTGAAGGTGCGCCACGGCGACAGCTTCATCATGTTCGTGACCTGGGGCCGCGACGGCACGCTCAAATCCGAATCGATCCAGCCCTTCGGATCGGCAACGACGCGGCCGGACAGCCCGCATTACAACGACCAGGCGCCGCTCTTCGCACAGCATAAGCTCAAACCCGTGCTCTTCGATCCCGCCGCGCTCTGGGCGACCAAGCCGCGCGTCTATCGGCCTTGAACGCGGCGCCCGGCCGTCCTAAACCGCTGATACAGTGCCGTCCGGCACCCGGTCGCATCGGGCCAGCTGCCCGTTCCCGATAAAGAGGATATCCATGCCCCGTTTCCACCGTTTCGCCGTCGCCCTTGCCCTGTCGACCTCGCTCGTCGCCGCGGGTCCCGCGCTCGCCAAGGCCAAGGCCGCCGATCCCGCGCCGATCGCCGACCTCGTCAAGGCGGTCGACATTCCGTATCAGGCCTTCACCCTCGACAATGGCCTGCGCGTCATCGTGCACGAGGATCGCAAGGCGCCCGTCGTCGCGGTGTCGGTGTGGTACCGCGTCGGGTCGAAGCACGAGCCCAAGGGCAAGACGGGCTTCGCGCACCTGTTCGAACATCTGATGTTCAACGGATCGGAAAATGCGCCGGGCGATTTCTTCGAGCCGCTGCAGCAGGTCGGCGCGACCGACGAGAACGGGACGACCAACGTCGACCGCACCAATTATTTCGAGACCGTGCCGACCGGCGCGCTCGACATGGCGCTGTTCCTCGAAAGCGACCGCATGGGGCATCTGCTCGGCGCGGTGACGCAGGAAAAGCTCGATAACCAGCGCGGCGTCGTCCAGAACGAAAAGCGCCAGGGCGACAACAACCCCTATGGCCTGCTGCGCTACGAGATTTTCGAAAATCTCTACCCCAAGGGCCACCCCTATCACCACAGCACCATCGGTTCGATGGCCGACCTCAATTCGGCCAGCCTCGACGATGTGAAAAAATGGTTCAGCGACAATTACGGCCCGAACAATGCGGTGCTGGTGCTCGCGGGCGACGTCGATGTGCCGACCGCCAGGGCGAAGGTGCAGGAGTGGTTCGGCGACATCCCCAAGGGCCCCGCCGTGACGGCGCCGGCGACCTCGGTCCCGACGCTGCCCGCGCCGCTCGCGAAGGAGGTGAAGGATCTGGTTCCGACGACGCGCCTCTATCGCATGTGGGCGATTCCCGGCCTCAACGATGCCGAGGCGGTGCCGCTGCAGATGGCGATGGGCGTGCTCGGCGGCCTGTCCTCGTCGCGCCTCGACAATGCGCTGGTGCGCAAGGATCCCGTCGCGGTCAGCGTCTCGGCCTTCGCCCAGTCGTTCGAGGACGCCGGCATATTGCTCGTCCAGGCCGATGTGAAGCCGGGCGTCGATCCCGCGCTCGTCGGCCAGCGGCTCGATGAGGAGATCGCCAAATTCGTCGCGAGCGGCCCGACCGCCGACGAGCTGCAGCGCGCGGCGGCGAGCTATCTCGGCGGCGCGATCGCGGGGCTCGAATCGGTCGGCGGCTTCGGCGGCAAGGCGGTCGCGCTCGCCGAGGGCGCGCTCTATTCGAACGATCCCGGCTATTACAAGGTCGAGCTCGACCGGCTGGCCAAGGCGACACCCGACGAGGTCAAGGCGGTGACCCGGAAATGGCTGTCACGCCCGGCCTTCTCGCTGACCTACACCCCCGGCGAACGCACCGAGGGCGGCGAGAATCGTGGCGGCGCGGTGACCGCCGACAAGGTCGCCGCCGCAGTCGAGCCCGATCGCTACTGGAACCCCGCGCTCGGCGACGTCGGCCCCGATACGGGCTTCGGCACGGCGATCGCCGACCGCTCGCAGCTGCCCAAGGTCAGCGACCTCAAGGCGCTCGAATTCCCCGCGATCGAGCGCGCGAAGCTCAAGAACGGGATCGAGGTCGTCTTCGCGCGCCGCGCGACGGTGCCGACGGTCAATGTCGCGGTCAGCTTCGACGCCGGCTATGCCGCCGATCCGCACAGCGCGCTCGGCACCCAGTCGCTGATGCTCAGCCTGATGGACGAGGGCACAACCAACCTCGATTCGATCGCTTTCGCCGAGGCCAAGGAACGGCTCGGGGCGCAGATCGACGGCTCGGCCAACGCCGACGAGACGGTGTTCAGCCTGTTCGCGCTCAAGCCCAATCTCGCGCCCTCGCTGACGCTGCTCGCCGACTATATCCGCAACCCGGCGTTCGACGCGAAGGAGCTCGAGCGCGTGCGCGCGCAGCAATTGAACCGCCTGAAGGCCGAGCTCAACAATCCGAACGCGATCGCGTCGCGCGTGCTGATGCCGGTGCTCTATGGCGCCGACCATCCCTATGGCATTCCGCCGTCGGGGCTCGGCGATGCGAAGGCGGTGACCGCGGCAACGCAGGCTCAGCTCGCGAGCTTCCATTCGACCTGGATCCGCCCCGACCTCGCGCGCATCTTCGTCGTCGGCGACACGACGCTGAAGGACGTAACCAGGCAGCTCGACGCCGCCTTCGGCAACTGGAAGGCGCCGGCGACCGCGAAGCCGGTCAAGCATTTCGAGGTCGCGATCCCCGCGCCGCAGCCGCGCATCCTGCTCTTCGACCGCCCGAAATCGCCGCAGTCGGTGATCCTCGCGGGCAAGGTGCTGGGTGCTAAAGGTACCGACAGCCTCGAGGTGCTACGCTCGGCGAACGACATCTTCGGCGGCAATTTCCTGTCGCGCTTCAACACCAATCTGCGCGAGACCAAGGGCTGGTCCTATGGCGTGCGCAGCCGCATCTCGGGCGACAAGGACCGCATCGCCTGGGTCGCCGCGGCCCCGGTGCAGGCCGACCGCACCGGCGATTCGATCAAGGAGCTGCAGAGCGACCTCAAGGCGTTCCTCGGCGACAAGGGCGTCACGCCGGAGGAATTGCAGCGCACGATCAACGGCAGCGTCCGTGAATTGCCGGGCAGTTTCGAAACCTCGGGGGACGTGCTCGGCGGGCTGCGGACGATCGTGAAGTTCGGCCGCCCCGACGATTATTACGAAAAACTGCCCGCGACCTATGAGGCGATGACCGCCGCCGGAGTCGATGCCGCCGCCCGCAAGGCGCTGAGCACCGACGGGCTCGTCTATGTCGTCGTCGGCGATGCGTCGGTGGTGAAACCGCAGCTTGACGGATTGGGTTTGCCGGTGGAAATGGTGTCTCTCGCTAATTAACATCAGTTTCAGTAGGAGAGCCCCTATGTCTCAAGTCGATGGCAGCTATGATTGCGTCACCAAGTCGCCGATGGGCGACCAGAAGTCGGTTTTCACGGTCACCAGCGACGGTGCGGCCTTCACCGGCCAGAACGCCGGTGCGATGGGGTCGCTCGACGTCGAGAACGGCAAGGTCGACGGCAACAAGCTGAGCTGGACCATGAACATGAAGGTGCCGATGCCGATGACGCTCGAATGCGAAGCCGTGATCGACGGCGACGCGCTGACCGGCACGATCAAGGCGGGTCCCTTCGGCTCGATGGCGATGACCGGCACGCGCCAGGGCTGATCGCCTGCGCCTCGAATGAGCGAAGGGTCGCCCCCTCTCCGGAAGGTTGGGGGCGGCCCTTTTCTTTTGCGCTGCATAGCTTTGCGGGGGTGTTCAAAGCGGGCCGGGGGGAGCATAGCGCCGCTGCGATGCACAATATCCCCGCCTCCCCGCCCCCCGAAACGACGCGCGGCGTCCCCGGCCCGCGCGAGATGGTCGCGATGATGGCGATGCTGATGGCGCTCAACGCCCTCGCGATCGATGCCATGCTCCCGGCACTGCCCGCGATCGGCGAGGGGCTGGGCGTCGCGGTCGCGAACGACCGGCAATATGTGATTTCGATCTATATCTTCGGCACCGCGCTCGGTGCGCTGGTCTATGGCCCGCTCGCCGACCGGTTCGGGCGCAAGGGCGTGTTCGTGCCCGCGCTGATCGCCTACACCGTCTTCGCGATCGGCTGCGGGCTCGCGACCAGTTTCCCGATGCTGCTCGCGCTGCGCTTCGGCCATGGCCTCGTCAGCGCCGCGCTCGGCGTCGTCGTCGTCGCGGTGATCCGCGACCTGTTTTCGGGCGACGCGATGGCGAAAAGGCTGTCGCTGATCTTCCTCGTCTTCATGATCGTCCCGATCATCGCGCCGTCGATCGGCGCCGGTGTCGCGGCGCTCGCGGGGTGGCGCGCGATCTTCCTCGTGCTCGCCGGGATGGGCGTGGTGATGCTCCTCTGGCTCCGACGCCTGCCCGAAACGCTCGATCCCGTCGATGTCCGCCCGCTCGACTGGCGGACGATGGTCGCGGGGTGGCGCGCGGTGATGCGCCACCGCCGCGCCGCGGGCTATATGTTCGCGGCGGGGGTGATGCAGGCCGCGCTGTTCGGCTATCTCAACAGCAGCGAGCAGATCATCGCCGAGGTGTTCGGCGCACAGGCGCTGTTCCCGCTCGTCTTCGCCTGCGTCGCGGTGGGCATCGCGATCGCCAATTTCTCCAACGCCGCGATTGTCGAGCGCTTCGGCGCGCGGCGCGTGTCGCAGACCGCGGTCTTCGCGTTCATCGCGACCTCGATCGCGCAGATCGTCGCGGCCCTGAGCGGCGCCGAGACGCTGGCGATGTTCACCGTGCTGATGATGGTCAACGTCGGGCTGATCGGCTTTATCGGCAGCAATTTCGGGTCGATCGCGATGGAGGATTTCGGGCATATGGCCGGCGTCGCCTCCTCCTATCAGAGCTTTGCCAAGACCTTGCTCGCGGCGTGCGTCGGCGCCTTCATCGGCCAGCAATATGACGGGTCGACCTTGCCGCTCGCCTATGCCTTTCTCGGCTGTGCGACCACCGGGCTGGCGCTCGTCCTCTGGGCCGAGCGCGGCAGGTTGTTCACCCGCCCGGGCACCGCGCCGAAAAGCCCGTTCTGACAGGAAAAAGAAAGGGGGCCGAAGCCCCCTTTCCGTTCAGTCCTTGCCGAACGACGGCGCCGGCGGGACCGGCTGCGGCGGTGCGTCGGGATCGTCCTCGTGCACCTCGACATGGCCGAGCCCGACATGGCTGCGGGAGCGGCTGTAGAGGAAATAGACGATGAGGCCGACCGCCGCCCAGCCGACGAACATCAGCTTGGTATCGACCGACAGGCTCCAGAACAGATAGGCGCAGCCGATGACCGAGATCGGTGCGATCACATAGACGAGCGGCGTCCGGAAGGGACGTACGCGCGCCGGGTCGGTGCGGCGCAGAACGACCACCGCGATCGACACCATCAGGAAGGCGAACAGCGTCCCCGAGTTGGAGATGTCGGCGAGCTTGCCGACGGGGAAGAAGGCCGCGAACAGCGCGACGAACACCCCGGTGATGATCGTGATGACATGCGGCGTGTGAAAGCGCGCGTGAATCTTTGAAAACACGGCCGGGAGAAGGCCGTCGCGGCTCATCACGAAGAAGATGCGGGTCTGGCCGAACATCATCATCAGGATGACCGACGGAAGCGCGATCGTTGCGGCGAGTCCGACAAGGTTGCCGATCTGGGTCCAGCCGATGTCACGGAGCGTCCAGGCGAGAGCCTCCTTCGAACAAACCACGGCATTGTCGCCAATCGCCGAGCAGGCTTTGCTGAGCTCGAGGCTGCCCGCGGCATAGGCGTTGCCCGCGGCATCCGCGACAGGCTGCGCGCCGACGCTGCCGATCACGCCGGCGGCAACGAGGATGTAGAAGATCGTGCAGATCGCGAGCGAGCCGATCAGGCCGATCGGCATGTTGCGCTGCGGATTCTTGGTTTCCTCCGCGGCCGTCGAGACGGCGTCGAAACCGACATAGGCGAAAAAGATCGATGCAGCGGCGGCTGAAATGCCCGCCATGCCGAGCGGTGCGAAGGGCTCGAAATTCTCCATCTTCATCACGGGCAGCGCGAGCACGCAAAACAAGGTGAGCGCGGTGATCTTGATCAGCACCAGCACGGCATTGACCATGGCGCTTTCCTTGGTGCCGATGACGAGCAGCCAGGTGACGAGGCCCGCGATGAACATCGCCGGCAGGTTGACGATCCCGCCGTCATAGGGGCCAAGCACCAGCGCATCGGGTATGTCCATATGCAGGGCATTTTCGAGGATGCCGATCATATAGCCCGACCAGCCGACCGAGACCGCGCCCGCTGCGACCGCATATTCGAGGATCAGCGCCCAGCCGACCATCCAGGCGAGCAGCTCGCCCATCACCGCGTAGCTGTAAGTATAGGCCGAGCCCGAAACCGGGACCATCGAGGCCATTTCGGCATAGCAGAGCGCTGCGACCGCGCACACGACGCCCGCGATGATGAAGCTGATCATCATGCCCGGCCCCGCCTTTTGCGCGGCTTCGGCGGTCAGAACGAAAATCCCGGTGCCGATCACGGCGCCGACGCCGAGCATGGTGAGCTGGAAAGCGCCGAGCGTTCGCGTAAGCGATTTTTTCTCCGCCGTCGCCAAAATGGCGTCGAGCGGTTTTACGCGGTCAAACAACATAGAATGTCCCCTTTGGAGCCCGGTGCGGGCCCTCTCCTGGCAGGGCAGACTAGCCGCTCCTGTCGTCAGCGCAACTTAATTTCAGGCGTGTGACGGGCGCTTTATCGCTTATCGCACGGTGAAGCGGACGCGGTCGACCAGGCGGCCGCCGGGGTCGACCAGCGCGAGCTTGTGGCTGCCGGGGCGCGGCAGGATCTGTTGCCCCGCGTCGGCGTCGCCGAGCGGGCGTTTGTCGAGGATCAGGCGGTAGCCGGTCACCTCGCCGCTGACCGCGACGCCAAGGCGCTGGCGGTCGAGCGGAATGTCGGGGTCGAGCGCATAGACGCTGCCGCTGACCGGGCTGGTGATGCGCGGGCGGCGCGACGCGGCGGGGGCGGCGGCCATTTCGGCCTGCGCGGTGCCGCGGATGAAATATTCGCGGCGCGGCGGCTCGCGCGTGCCGGGGAGCGCGATCTGGCGCGCCTCGACATCCGCGGGCTGTGCGGGCGCCTTGCCGGGGCTGCCGGCGTGGAGTGCGAGCATGACGTCGCGCCACACCGGCGCGGCGCCCGAGGTGCCCGAGACGGCGCGCATCGAATCGCCCTCGAGATTGCCGACCCACACCGCGACGGTGAAGCGGTCCGACCAGCCGATGCACCAATTGTCGCGCATGCCCTTCGACGTGCCGGTCTTGGCGGCCGCCCAGAAGGGGAGGCGCAGCGCGCTGTCGGCGCCGAAGGCGTCGGTGCGCGCGGCGGCGTCGGCGAGGATGTCGCCGACGATGAAGGCGGCGGCGGGGGCGACGATCGGGCGCGGCGGATGTTGGCGAAGGTGCCGCGTAGCGTCATAGTTTACCGGGGACCAGTTTCCGCTATTTGCTAATGTTCTAAAGGCATTGGCCTGTTCGACCAGGGACACTTCGGCCGATCCAAGTGCAAGGCTGAAGCCATAATATTCGCCGTCCTCGACGAGGCCGTGGTAGCCTAGGGCCCACAGGCGATCGCGGAACTGCTGGACGTCGTCGATGACGAGCGCGCGCACCGCGGGGACGTTGAGCGACGAAGCGAGCGCGTGGCGGACGCTGACGGGCCCCTTGAAGCTGTGGTCGTAATTCTTGGGGACGTAGAGCCCCGAGGCGGTGTCGAGCTGGACCGGGCTGTCGTCGAGGATCGAGGCGGCGGTGAGCCAGCGATGCTCGATCACCTGCGCATAGAGATGCGGCTTCAATGTCGAGCCCGCCTGCCGCCGCGCATTGGCGCCGTCGACCTGCGCCGCGGTCGATTTGAGCCCGACGCCGCCGACATAAGCGAGCACGTCGCCGGTCTTGTTGTCGAGCACGACGACCGCGCCGTCGCGCACGCGGTCGGCGCCAAGGCCCGAAAGCTGGCGCTTGAGCGCGATGATTGCGGCCTCCTGGATGCGGCGATCGATGGTGGTGGTGACGCGCTTGCCGGGCTTGTCGAGCAGGCGGACGGCGAGATGCGGCGCGAGCGCGGGGTCGAGCTCAGCGATGCGCTCGCCGGAGACGAGGGTTGCGGCGGCGAGGCGGAGCGGGCCGCAATCGCTGGCCTGCGCCGCGCGGCAGGCGCGTTGGCCGAGCGTTTCCGCGCCCGCGGCGGGGTTGGGGAGCAGGCCCGCAAAGAGCGCGGCGTCGGTGCGGTCCATGTCGGCGGGTTTCTTGCCGAACAGCGCGCGCGCACCGGCGCCGATGCCCTGCGTCTCGCCGCGCAGGGGCACGAGGTTGAAATAGGCCTCGAGCATTTCTTCGCGCGTCCAGTCGGAAGCGAGCGCCTGCCCCGCGCGCATCTGGCGGATCTTGGCGAGCCAGCCGCGCTGGCCGGGGAGCGCGAGCTCGGGCGAGAGGAAACCCGCGAGCTGCATCGGCAAGGTCGAGGCGCCGCGCGAGCCGCCGCCGCCCCCCCCCAAATTCAGGCGCGTCCGGGCGGCGCTGGCGATCGCGAGCCAGTCGACCCCGCCGTGCGACCAATATCTTTTGTCCTCGCTGGCGACGACGGTGTCGCGCACCGGCTTGGCGATGTCGGTCAGCGGGACCCACGCCATGCGGCGGCGCGCAAAATCGACGCGCTCGCTGTCGAGCAGGCGGCCGTCGCGGTCGTAGAGCCAGGCTTCGCTGGGTTTCCAGTCGGCGCGGACGTCGGCGTAGGCGGGCATCGCGGGGGGCTTGGTGAGAAGATGCGCGGCGGTGGCGAGGATAAGGAGCGCGAGCGCGGCCCAAGCGAGCGCGTCGAACCAGCGGCGTTTGGGGGGGAGATTGGTCGGCTGTTCGGTGGGCATAGCCCCTCCCCTTCAGGGGAGGGGTTGGGGGTGGGGGCCATCGGCCTTGCGCAAGGCCGATGGCCCCCACCCGCTGCGACTAGGCAGCAAGCTGCCTAGTCTCGCTGCCCTCCCCTGAAGGGGAGGGCGTTGAATGAGGATGCGCATGACCATCAATCCGCCGCGCTGGCCACGGTGACCGGCGCATTCGGCCATTGGCCGCGGATCGCGGGGGAGTACATCGCCTCGACGCGCGTCTGCGGCATGTTGAAGCGGCCCGAACCGTTCAATCGCACGACATATTCGACCGCGTGGGTGCCCGCGGGCATCCAGCCGAAATAGCCGCGCCAGCTGTCTTTCCCACGTTCCACATAGCTCGGCCACACGCCCTCGCCGCCCGCCTGTTCGCCGAGCATCTGCGACTGGCCGCCGAGGTTGCCGACGATCGTCGCGCCCGGGGGCACGGGGTCGTTGACGACGACCCAGGTGCGGCCGGCGGCGGCGATCACCTCGATCCGCACCTTGATCACGTCGCCGCGCGTCAGCGTGCCGGGGGTCGCCGCCTTGATCACGCTGACCGAGCGCTTGATCCGGTAGCCGGCGTTGAGCGGTTCGCGGAGCGGCACCGGCGCCCTGACGCTGACCACCGCCCAGGGCGAGCCCGTGCCTTCGTGGCGGAGGCTCATCTTGCCCGCGGCGAGCGGCACGCGGAGCGGCGTCACCGGTTCGGCGAGCGGCCAACCCTGGCTCGCGGTCGCGCCCATCAGCTCGATGCGGCTGATCCCGGTGATCGCGGCGGCGGGATAAAGCTCGGCGAAGCGGCGGACGGTGACCGCGCCCCACGCATTGGCGGGGGTGGTGTCCCAATGGCCCCCGCGCTGGCGCTGCGCGACGCCGACCATCAGCTTGCCCGCGTCATTTTCCCAGCCCTTGCGGCCGAGCACGGCGTCGAGCGTCTTGATCGCCATTTCGTCGCCGCTGACCATCATCCACCACGGCGCTTTCGCATCGTCGACGAGGTCGACGCGCGTGCCTTCGTAGACGAGACGCTTCCTGAGTTCGGCCTCGGCCGCGGCGCGTAGCGCCGGGGCATTGCGCACGTTCGGCGTGCGCTCGATCGCGACGAGCCAGTCGGCGAGCGTGCCGGTCGCCATGTCGACGGGCGCCATGTCGATCGCCGCGACCAGCTTCGCGCTCGACGCATTGCTCCGCGCGAGGGCGGCGAGCGCGGCGACGCGGACCGGGCGGATGTCATAGGGGCCATAGCCCTTGCGGGTCAGCCGTCCCTCGACGACCGCCTGCAGCGCCTTGACCATCTTCGCCTTCGAATCCTCGGGGATGGCGAAGCCGTTGGCCGCGGTGACCGCGAGGACATAGGCGGTGAGCTCGGCCGAGCCCTCGAGGCGTTCGTTGGGCCAGTAGCGCAGCAGCCCGTCCTTATCGAGATAGGTCGGCATCGCCCCCGCCAGCGCCTGCCAGCGGCCGACATCGTTCAGCGCCACCGCGCGCGAGGTCGACTGTTCGAAGCAGTTGTACGGATAGATGCCCATATAGTCGCGCACCCCCGACAGCGGCGGCGCGAGCGTGCCCGCGAGCGCGATGTCGACATAGCCGCCGGCGAGCGCGCCCTCGGGCACGCCGATCGGCAGGCTGGTATCGGGGCCAACGCGGAACAAGGACGCCGCCCAGGTCTCGATCGGCACCGCGGGTTCGACGATCTGCTGGAAGACCAGCCGGTCGCGCGCCTTGCCGTCCTTCGACGCGGCGTCGACGGTCCATTCGATCGGGCCGGCGTTGTCGGGGGCGACGACCGACCAGCTGACCGGCACCGCACCCCCGGCGGGGATGGTGACGGTGAGCGGCGGCGCGGTCGCGACCGCGGGCGACAGCGTCGCGGTGGCGGTGACCGTCATCGCCTTGTCGGTGCCGTTGCGGAGCGTAAAGCGCGCGTCGAAGGTGTCGCCGGTGCGCACCAGGTCGGGGAGCCCGGCGAAGACGCCGAGATCCTGCACGGTGCGGACGCTCGTCTCGCCGGTGCCAAAATATTGCGTGCCGTCGGTGGCGATCGCGACGAGGCGGAAGGCCGACAGATTGTCGCTGAGCGGCACATTGACCGTGGCGCGGCCCTTGGCGTCGAGCAGCACGCGGCCCTTCCAGAGCAGCACGGGGCGGAAATCTTCGCGAGTGAGACCCGACAGGTCGCCGCCGCCGCCGCCGCCCGGTTCGAGCGCCTTGCGGCCGTAATGGCGCTTGCCGACGACCTGCATCTGCGCGGTCGAGGTGAGCACGTCGAGGGTGCGTTCGCCCATCATCGCGTCGATCAGCTTCCAGCTTTCGTTGGGTGCGAGCTGGAGCAAAGCTTCGTCGACCGCGACGAAGGCGACGTCGGCGTTGGCGGGGGCCTTGCCGTTCGGTCCCTTGACCTCGATGCTCGCCTTCGCGGTTTCGCGGACGGCATATTTGGCCTTGTCGGCGGTCACTTTCACCCCGAGCTGATGGCCTTCCCAGCCGACCTTGATGCGCGCGATGCCCATGCGGTAACTCGGCTTGGCGAGGTCGACCAAAGCCGTAGCAGGCGCGCCCTCGCTATTCTCGATCTTGAAGCCCGCGGCGCGTTTCAGCTTGCGGAACCAGCTTTCGTTGCCGGTGATGCGCCCGCGCACCGCCATCACCGAGACATAGACGTCGGGCGCGTAAGTCGCGGGCAGCTTGACCTTGACCACCGGGTTGGTGCCCTTGAGCGGCACGACGAAGCTCGACAGCACGCCTTCGCGCTCGACGGTGACCAGCGCGGTCGCCTCGCGGAAAGGCATGCGGACCTGGAAATTCGCGGTGTCGCCCGCGGCGTAGCGCGGCTTTTCGGCGATGACATCCATGCGGTCGCCATTGTCGCCGCCGAACCACCAGTCGTCGTCGCCCGCGAGCCAGACCGAGCGCACGGCGCGCGCTTCGTTGCCGTCGGCGTCGACCGTGGTCGCGACGACGGTGACCTCGCCCGAGACGCCGGGCGCCATCGCGCAGCGCGCGCGGCCGAGCTTGTCGGTGCTGGCGCTGCACGTCGCGCCGAGGCGCGACGTGCGCATCTGGTTGTCATAGGCGTAGAAGCCGCCGATCAGGCGGCGCCGCGCGGTGATGATCTCGCGGCTGTAGAGCGCGACCTGGACGCGCTGGCCCGACAGCGGCTTGCCGTCGAGGTCGAGCGCGACGAAGTTGAGGCGCAGGTCGTTGTCGCGCATCAGCCAGCCGTCGGTCTTGAGGCCGAGGCGGACCGCCGAGGGGAAGAGGGTGATGCGGCGGCTCGACGTCAACGTCTCGCCATTGGCGTCCTCATAATCCATTTCGACCGCCATCTGGGTCGGTTCGGTGATCGGCTGGTCGACCGACACGGTCGTCGTCGCGCTGCCATTGGCGTCGAGGCGCAGCGGCACCGAGCGCGCGAGCGGCATCTCGGCCGCGGGTTCCTCGCCGCTGTCGTCGAGCTGGACGACGCCCTCTTTGATCGCCGCGCCGTCGAAATCCCAGTCGCGATAATCCTCGGGGGGCGACCAGCTCGGCGAAAAGCTGGTGCGCATCTCGACGGGGATATTGGGCGCGGGGCCGCCCGAGAGATAGCCGACGAAGAGCGACAGCGGGACCTGGGTGGGGCGCACGGGGGGCGTCTTGGGCCCGGTGACGGTCGCCTTCATCGTCGGCAGGCGATATTCGTCGACCTTGACCGATTGCGACGACCAGATCGTCTTGTCTTCGCCATCCTTGTCCTTGGTGACGAAGACGAGGTCATAGTCGCCCATCGGCGCCGAGGCGGGGACGTTCCACATGCTTTCGCCGCTGCCCGACGCGTCGATGCTGAAGGGCATCGAGAATTCGGTGTCCGAGCCGCGGTGGACGAGGCGGAGCTTGCCCGCCATCGGCTTGGGCGCCGCGAAACCGGTGCCGACGGGGCGGCGCAGGATATGCTTCATGTTGACCGTCTCGCCGGCCTTGACGAGCGCGCGGTCGAAGACGGTGTGGAGGATGTCCTCGCGTTCGGACCAGCCATAGGGCAGGTCGAAGTCATAGGGGCGGATGCCATTGCCCCAGTCGGTGAGGGTGAAGCTGAAATCGTCGCCGCTGCGCGCGCTGACCATCAGCGCATGGCCCTCGCTGACCGCGGGGTTCGGGTCCTCCTCGCAGCTCGCATAGGTTTCGGGCTGCGGCAGGCCGCTCGGGAAGGCGAGGCGGCCCTGCTTGTCGGCGGTGCCGCGCGCGAGCTGGCGCCCGGTGCAGGCGTCGATGACGCGGACCTCGGCGCCGGGGACGGGCAGGCCGGTGTCGAGCGAGGTCACCCAGGCGAGCGAGCTTTCGCGGCCCCATTTGAAATGCACCGCCATGTTGGTAACGAGCGCGGCGGTGGTGACGTAGCGCGTCGCCTTGCGCCCGAGCAAAGCGGCGCCGAGCTCGGGGCTGGCGATCTCGACGACGTGGAAGCCCTTTTCGGCGAGGGGAATCCCGACGACCTCGAACTCCTTGCCGCCCGCGGCGGGGCTGAGCTGCATCTCGCGGCGCTCGCCGCCCGATGGGGCGCCGTCGAACACCGACTTGGTGCCGGTGTAGTTGACGGTGACTTCCTTGCCGGTGGCGTCGCGCTCCTCGCGATAATCGGTGTCGTCGGCGTCGTCGACGCGCTTCAGCCAGCGCGCGATCGCGGCATCGTCGTCGCCGACGCGCAGCGTCGTCGCGGGCATCTTGAGGTTCGACTGCGCGAGCGAGGCTTCGACCCCGCGCACGGTAACGGGCAATATGCCGCCCTCGCTCGCCTCGAGGATGCCGAAGCTGGCGGCGAATTTGACCAAGGGCGGGGCGCGGTCGATGTGGAATTTGAGCGGGAAGTTCGACTGGTTCTGGAGCTTGCGGCCGCTCTGGTCGGCGACGTCGGCGGGCAGGATCAGCGTCGCGTCGACATTCTGCGGCAGCGGGCCGGTGAAGCGCACGTACGTGACATGCGCGTCATTCTTGTCGTCGTCGTCGATCTTCGCCGCGATCTTCCGGCCGTCGGCGGTGTTCAGCGTCGCGGCGAGCGCGACGTCGCGCGCGACCGGCGAGGCGAAGCTCAAGGTGATGTCCTTCAGCGGGTTGCAGCCCGCCTGCGGGTTGACGCGGCTGCATGACATTTTCGCGGTGAAGGCTGGGCGGACGTCGTAGTCGAAGCGCTGGTCGCGGCCCGCGGTACGCGACGGCGCGCCGGCCTGCTGGATACGCGCGTCCCAGACGAGCGCCATCTCGCGCCCCGGGGGCAGCGGACGGCGGCATTTGACGGGGACGATGCGGTCGAGCGCGGCGTTGCGGTCGGCGCCCGCGGCGGGGAGGCGCAGCGGCAGATTGCCGTTGTACGAGAATTCCTGGCGGTCCCAATTATTCTGACCCAAGCCGTCGAGGATCTCGCTCGCGGTTTCGGGCTTCAGCACGTCGACGGGAATCTTCTCGCCGATGCCGTCGACCGCGCAATAGGCGTAGCGGCCGACCGAGGCGCGGTCGGCGGCGACATTGGTCGCGACGAGGAAGATCTGGTCCTCCTCGATCCCGTCGTAAGTACCGCCGGCGAGGACGGCGCGCGCCGAGGGGCCGCCCGAGTCGATCTCGAAGCGGCTGTTGCCGCCGACCCAGACGCCGCCCGCGGTGCGCAGGTTCGGGACCAGCTCGACGTTGCAGGTGACCCCGCCGGGCAAGGATTTGTCGAATTCGAGCACCCAGGTGCGCGTGTCGACCCAGCGGCCGGTGCCGGGGACGGGGCAGTCGTGCTTGGCGGGGGCCTTGGCGCGCGGGTCGCCCAACGGCACGATGTCGTCGGAGAAGCGCAATGTGAAGCGCGCGATCGTGCCGTCGCCATTGCCCGCGCTACCGGGGGTGGCGAGGATGACCTGCGGGATGGTGTCGCCGCTCGCGGCGGCGAGCAATCCGGCGAGCGGGAGGATGAGCGCGAGCTTTGCCTTGGCCGCCAGCGCCTTGCCCCAAGCCTGCCATCCCGCCATCGCCGTCTCTCCCCGTGGTCTATGCACTATCCTGCTGGAAACAGGGGGCCGAGTCCACCCGCTGCCGCATGGCGCGCACGGTTAATCGCAATGCGGCGAAGCGCTGTGATCCGGATCACTGACAAATCGAATTCGCGGTGATTCGGCCGACTTGGACGTTCCTCCCCGGAACGGGGAGGTGGCAGCCGCGCAGCGGCTGACGGAGGGGTCGAAACCTCGCGTCATGATGCACCGCCCCGACCCTGCACTCCCCCTCCCCGTTCCGGGGAGGATCTTTAGCGCGCGAGCATCGGGCCCAGTTTCTGCCCCGCGAAGATATGGACGTGGAGGTGCGGGATCTCCTGGTGGCTGTCGAGCCCGACATTGGCGAGCAGGCGGTAGCCCGGCGCGACGAGCCCCGCATCGCGCGCGACCTGCCCCACCGCGCGGACGAAGCCCGCGATCTCGGCGTCGCCGCCGCGCGCCGAAAAATCGTCCCAGCTGACATAGGGGCCCTTGGGAATCACGAGGATGTGCAGCGGCGCCTGCGGATTGATGTCGTGGAAGGCGAGGCTGTACTCGTCTTCGTAGACCTTCTTGCACGGCAGCTCGCCGCGCAGGATGCGCGCGAAGATGTTGCTCTCGTCATAGGGGAGGGTGGCGTCGATCGGCATGATGGCTCCTCTGCGGGATGTCAGGACGGGCGGGCGGCCTTTTCGGCGTGGCCCGAGGTGCCGTGGCGGCGGCTGAGTTCGGCGGCGATATCGTCCCAGCCGAGACCGCGGTCGGCGAGCAGGATCGAAAGGTGGAAGATCAGGTCGCTGGCCTCGCCGACCAGCGCCTTGTCGTCCTCGCTCATGGCGGCGATGACGGTCTCGACCGCTTCCTCGCCGAGCTTCTGCGCGATCTTGCCGCGGCCCTTGGCGGCGAGGCTCGCGACATAAGACGCATCGCTATTGCCCGCGGCGAGGCGCGCTTTCACCACTGCTTCGAGCTGGTCCAGTGCTTCGCCGATCGCTGCGGTCATGAATTGATTCCTGTTCTGGCGTCACCAACAATCCGTTCGCCCTGAGCTTGTCGAAGGGCCGCTCTTTCTTTGCGACGTCGACAGGAAGAACGGTGCTTCGACAAGCTCAGCACGAACGGTCGAGAGATTGGCCGTGCCTAGCGAGCGTAAAGGCGCTGGACAAGGCAGGATGGCTCTGGTGAAGCGCTGCGCATGACCGAGGTCAAGCTTCATCCCGACTGGCTCGCCGCGATCGGCGGCGAGTTCGAGCAGCCCTATATGGCGCAGTTGAAGGCGTTCCTCGCCGCGGAGCGCGCGAAGGGGAAGACCATCTACCCGCGGCCGCGCGACTGGTTTGCGGCGCTCGACGCCACGCCGCCAAGTCAAGTGCGCGTCGTGGTCCTGGGGCAGGATCCCTATCATGGCCCGGGTCAGGCGCATGGCCTCTGCTTTTCGGTCCAGCCCGGCGTGCGCACCCCGCCGAGCCTGGTCAATATCTACAAGGAAATGCGCGACGACCTGGGCATCCCCCCGGCGCGGCACGGCTATTTGAAGCATTGGGCAAGCCAAGGCGTGCTGCTGCTCAACAATTGCCTGACGGTCGAGGCGGGCCTGGCGGCGTCGCACCAGCGGCGCGGCTGGGAGCGCTTCACCGACGCGGCGGTCGCGGCGGTCGCCGCCGATCCGGCGCCCAAGGTCTTCATCCTGTGGGGCAGCCATGCCCAGCGCAAGGCCGCCGACGTGCCGGGGCTGGGGCAGGGCAGCCCGCACCTGATCCTGCGCGCGCCGCATCCCTCGCCGTTGTCGGCGCATAACGGGTTTTTCGGGTCGAAGCCGTTCAGCCAGGCCAATGCATTCCTCGCCGCCAACGGCCGCGGGACGATCGACTGGCAGTTGCCCGAAAATCCCGAGACCGCCCCCGAGACGCCCGGCGCATGAGCATGCCTCTGTGAGCATCTTGGCCGACCCGGCGACGCTGGCGATATTGATCGTCGCGGTGATCCTGCTCGGCATGGCCAAGGGCGGGCTCGCCGGGGTCGGGGCGCTAGCCACGCCGCTGGCGGCTTTGGTGCTGCCGCCCGCGACCGCGGCGGCGCTGCTGCTGCCGATCCTGATCGTGCAGGACGTCGTCAGCGTCTGGTCGTTCCGCCAGACCTGGGACGGGTGGATCATCGGCTGGATGCTGCCCGGCGCCGCGGTCGGCATCTTCGGCGGCTATTATTTCGCCGAACGGGTCAACGAGGCGGAGCTGATGGCGGCGCTGGGCGGCATCACGATGCTCTTCGGCCTCTACCGCCTGTGGGTCGAGCGCGGTGGGCGCGTCGTCGCGGCGTCGACCTCGCCGGGTTGGGTCGGCAGCCTGTTCGGGGTCGCGACGGGGCTCACCAGCCAGATCGCGCATGCGGGCGGCCCGCCCTTCCAGATGTGGGTGACTCCGCGCCGCCTGCCGCACCTCGTCTTCATCGGGACGAGCTCGATCCTCTTCGCGCTGATCAACTGGATGAAGGTGCCCGCCTATCTCGCGCTCGGCGCCTTTCCGCACGAGGTGGTGGTCGCGGCGCTGCTGCTGATGCCGCTGGCGATCGTGAGCACGCTGGTCACGGTGCGCTGGCTGAAGCGGATGGACCCCGCGCGCTTCTATGTGATCATCTACGTCCTGATGGTGCTGCTCGGCGCGAAATTGCTGTGGGACGGGGTCTCGGCATGAGGGCGCTGGCCGGAAACAGGCGACGCGCGCGCGTCTTGCGCCTAGGGTCGCCGGCGACGGGCACAGGCGTCCGCCGCCTCCAAGGTATTGACCATGGCCAAGAGCCAAAAGAAATCGAACCGCGAAACGCGCAAACCCAAGGCCGAAAAGCCCAAAAAGCCCAATGCGAGCAACCCGTCGACCAAGACGGGCGTGGTTGCGGGGCTCGACAATATGAAAAAATAAAGCGGCGGTGTCGGCGGAGGGACGCGGCGTGACGGCACTGCCTGTGATCCTCGTCGATGCCGACGCCTGTCCGGTGAAGGACGAGATCTACCGCGTCGCGTGGCGGCACGAGGTCGCGGTGAAGGTGGTGAGCAACAGCCGGCTGCGCGTGCCCGAGCATGTGCTGATCGAGCGGGTGGTGGTGTCGGACGGGTTCGATGCCGCCGACGACTGGATCGCCGAAGCGGCGAATGCGCTGAGCGTCGTGGTGACCGCCGATATATTGCTCGCCGACCGCGCGCTCAAAGCCGGCGCCACCGTGCTCGCGCCGACGGGCAAGCCTTTCACCCCGGCGTCGATCGGCCCGGCGATCGCGACGCGCGCGATCATGGCCGACCTGCGCGCGGGCATGGGGGACGGTATGGGCGGGCCGCCGCCCTTCTCGAAAGCCGATCGCTCGGCCTTTCTGCAGGCGCTCGACACCGCGCTGGTCCGGCTGAAGCGCGGCTGATTCGCGGGGCGATTCGCCCGCGAAGAAAAAAGTCTAAGTTTTTTTCCTCTTCCTTTCCAATGTCTTGTGAACATTTTTCGGGGCCAGTGATTTGGCTCACGGCCCGCCGCGGCGCGCGCCGCCATAAGCAGGTCATCGGGAACGCCCCGAGCCAGTTTTGAACCGAACCACAGACTTCGAACCGAACAGAAGGAAGAATGACATGACCAAGAAGATGATCCTCACCCCCGTCCTCGCGCTCACCATGGCGCTGTCGGCGACCCCCGCGATGGCGCAGTCGGCGCAGCCCGCCGCCGGCGGCATGACGATCTCGAGCGGCCCCGTGAACGCGCTGATCGGCCTGTTGCTCCCCGCCGTGCAGAAGGTCCGCGAGGCCGCGGCCCGCATCAAGTGACACCCCCAGGCCGCGGGCCGGCAATCGGGCCGGCCCGCCGCTCGACAGGAAAGATGACGACGATGACCAGGAAGATGATCCCCAACCGTTTCTGGGCCCCCGTGCTCGCGCTGACCGTGGCGCTGTCGGCGACCCCCGCCATGGCGCAGTCGGCGCAGCCGTCGAACAAGATGATTATCGCGATCAACCCGGTGCAGATCCTGATCGGCCTGCTGCTGCCTGCGGTGCAGAAGGTGCGCTGAGCGGCCGATGTTTTCGTTCCCGGTCCGGCCCTCCGTCCGGCCCGGGTCCAAGGAAGCCCTCTCGCCGAAGCGACCCCGGCGGGAGGGCTTTTGCGTGGCGTGGTGTTTTGGCGGGTATCGGGCGGGAGCGGACGTTTCCCACCCCCTCCTCTTCAGAGGAGGGGGTGCGAGACTTACGAACTTGTTCGTTAGTCGCAGCGGGGTGGTGGTCTCGGGCGTGGCTTAGACCCTCGGCCACCACCCCGTTCGACTAAAGGCCCGGCTGCGCCGGACCAAGTCTCTCTGCCCCTCCTCTGAAGAGGAGAGGTTTAAGGTCTGGAAGCCATCCCAAAGCGGACGGGCTCAATTCGCCGGCTTGGTCTCGTCGATCTTTTCGACCCATTCGGGGTAGAAGCTCGGCTCGCGCGCCGACCAGCCGGGGGCGGTCGCCGCGGCTTCGCTGATCGACTGGAGCAGGATCTTGCGCTTGTCGGGGTGGAGGTGCGGTAGCGACGCCGCGGCGCAAAAGGCGCCGGGCAGCCATGGCCGGGCATGCGCGCCGAGCAGCCGCTCGTAGAGGAAGCGGTAGGAGGCGAAGCCCGGCAGCCGGTCCTGCCCGAGGTCGAACGCCGACACCGCGACGAGCGGCGCCATGAAATGTTCGAGCGCGTCGAGCCCGCTGTCGTCGGGGATATGCGCGCGAATTTCGGTAATGCGCTGGTAGACCTTGGCCTGGACGCGGATCGCGGTTTCCTCGACCATGTCGCGCGACCAGCGCGCGATCGCGTCGTCGCGCTCGAGCCCGATGTCGAGCGAGCGGCGGATGTAGCGCTGCGTCGCCGCAGGGAAAGCCGCAAATTCCTTGATTTCCGCAATCGACAGATCGCCCGCTGCCGGTCCCGAACGCGTCGCCATGGTCATGCTCCCGCACGGCGCCCGGGGAGCCATCCCCCCGGAGGCCTGCATCTGACAGTCTGCCACCAAAAGGGTTAGTGGCGGGTTAACCATGGCGTTAGCGATCGTTCAGCAAGCCTTGGGGCGTTGCACCGCGCCGCGAGGGGGCTTAATCAGCGTGCAGCAGAACAAACACGCAGGGACACCCATGTCGCACGCACCGCAGCCGGTCCTATCGTCCACCGGCCTTTTCACCCCCGCCGAAGCCATCTCCAACGAAGAACTTGTCGCCAGTTTTAACCAGTATGTTGCACTGCACAATAGGGAAAATGCAGACGCCATCGCGAAGGGCGAAGTGGCGGAACTGACTGAGTCCAGTGTCGAATTTATCGAGAAGGCGAGCGGCATCGGGTCGCGCTTCGTCGTCGACAAGGCGGGCATCCTCGACCCCGAACATATGGCGCCGCGCATCGAAGCGCGGAGCAACGAGGAAATCTCGATCCTCGCCGAGATCGGCGTCGCGGCGGCGAAGGACGCGCTGGCGCGCGCGGGGCGCGATGCCGGCGACGTCGACGCGGTGCTGTGCGCGGCGTCGAACATGCAGCGCGCTTATCCCGCGATGGCGGTCGAGATCCAGGACGCGCTGGGCATCGACGGCTTCGGCTTCGATATGAATGTCGCCTGCTCGTCGGCGACCTTCGGCATCCAGACCGCCGCCGACTATATCCGCGCGGGGCATGCGAAGAGCGTGCTCGTCGTGAACCCCGAAATCTGTTCGGGGCATTTGAACTGGCGCGACCGCGACAGCCATTTCATCTTCGGCGACGTCGCGACCGCGATCCTCGTCGAGGACAAGGGCATCGCGCCCGCGGGCCATTGGGATATCCTCGGCACCAAGCTGAAGACCGTCTTCTCGAACAATATCCGCAACAATTTCGGCTTCCTGAACCGCGGCCATGGCGGGATCGACCAGTCGGGGCCGCATTCCGACAAGCTGTTCGTCCAGGAAGGCCGCAAGGTGTTCAAGGAAGTCGTGCCGATGGTCGCGAACATGATCGTCGAGCAGATGGAGGTGCTCGGGCTCGAAGGCGCCGACATGCGGCGGCTGTGGCTGCATCAGGCGAACACCAATATGAACCGGCTGATCGCGCAGCGCGTGCTGGGCCATGAGGCGAACGAGGACGAAAGCCCGACGGTGCTCGACACCTATGGCAATACGTCGAGCGCGGGCTCGATCATCGCCTTCCACCTCAATCATGAAGATATGGCGGCGGGGGACGTGGGGCTGATCTGCTCGTTCGGGGCGGGTTATTCGGCGGGGACGGTGTTCGTTCGCAAGACCTGAGCGGGTCGGAAGCGTCGATTGGATTTGTTTCGCGCAAAGACGCAAAGACACGAAGAGGCCGCGTTCGCCGCGAAGCGGCTTTCCCATCCACGTCGCGTCATACCGCGCCGCAGATGGAGATGAGGGCCTAGCGGCCCGAACCTACTTCTTCGTGTCTTTGCGTCTTTGCGCGAAATCTTTTCAAGGCCAGCCTATAGCGACCTCGACCGTCGCTCAGGGCACGAAGGTTGTGAACAGGTAGATCGCGAACAACATCAGGTGGATCACCCCTTGGAGCACCGTGGTGCGGCCGTTGGCGAGCGTCTGCACCGACACGATCAGCGACAGGAAGAGCAGCACCGTCGACTTGGCGTCGAGGCCGAGGCTGATCGGCAGGTCGGTGACGATCGACAATATCGCGACCGCCGGAATGGTGAGCCCGATCGTCGCGAGCGCCGAACCCAATGCGAGGTTGAGGCTGGTCTGGAGGCGGTCGGCCTTGGCTGCGCGCACCGCGGCGAGACCCTCGGGCGCAAGGATCAGCGCCGCGATCAGCACGCCGAGCACCGCGGGCGGCGCCCCCCAGTCGGCGAGCAGCGCGCCCATCACCGGCGAGAGAGTCTTGGCGAGCAGGACGACCGCGAACAGGCTGGCGAGCAGCAGCGTGCTCGAAATCGCCGTGCGCTGGACGCTGGGCGGTGCGGCGTGTGCGTCGGGCTCGCCGTCGCCGTCGGCATCGCCGTCGGGGAGGAAATAGTCGCGGTGGCGCACGGTCTGGACCAGCGCGAAGGTCGCGTAGAGGATCAGCGACACGACGGCGACGAAGCCGAGCTGGATTTCCGAATAAAAGGGCCCGGGCACGCTCGAGGTGAAATTGGGGAGCACCAGCGTCACCACGGTGAGCACGGTCAAGGTCGCGAGCGCGGCGCCGATGCCGGTGCGCTGGAAGCGCTGCTCGTGATGGCGGATCGCGCCGCTGAGGAGGCAGAGGCCCATCAGGAGGTTGAGGATCACCATCACCGCCGCGAACACCGTGTCGCGCGCGAGCGTCTGCGCTTTCTCCGGCTCGGCCTGCATCAGCGTGAGGATCAGCCCGACCTCGATCACCGTGACTGCGAGCGCGAGGATCAGCGTGCCGAAGGGTTCGCCGACGCGGTGCGCGATGACCTCGGCATGATGGACCGCCGCGACGACCGCGCCCATCAGGACGATCGCGACGAGCCAGGGATCGAGCGGCATCGCGAAGCTCGCCAGCGCGGCGCCGAAACCGAGGATCGGGAAGATGTCGTTGGTGCGGTCGGCGAGGCGGAGCTTGGAGGTCATCGACCTTCTATTGCAGCCCGATTCGGCCGGCGCCACCCCCGTGGGCGGATTAATGCGCGCGGACGGGTAATCCTGCGGCGGCAAGGCGCGCGTGGGCGTCGGCGATCGTCGCTTCGCCGAAGTGGAAGATGCTCGCGGCGAGCACCGCGCTCGCGCCGCCGTCGATTACGCCGGCGACCAGATGGTCGAGGTTGCCGACGCCGCCCGAGGCGATGACGGGGACGCTGACCGCATCGGCGATCGCGCGGGTCAGCGCGAGGTCGTAGCCGTCCTTGGTGCCGTCGCGGTCCATGCTGGTGACGAGCAACTCGCCCGCGCCGAGGGTCGCGAGGCGGACGGCATGCTCGAGCGCGTCGACCCCGGTCGGCTTGCGCCCGCCGTGGGTAAAGATCTCCCAGCGACCGTTCTCGACCCGCCGCGCGTCGATGCTGCCGACCGCGCACTGGCTGCCGAAGCGGTCGGCGATGTCGGCGACGAGCTCCGGCCGCGCGACCGCGGCGCTGTTCACCGCAACCTTGTCGGCGCCCGCGAGGAGCAGCGCGCGCGCGTCGTCGGCGCTACGCACCCCGCCGCCGACGGTGAGCGGCATGAAGCAGACCTCGGCGGTACGGCTCACCATGTCGAGCAAGGTGCCGCGGCCCTGATGCGTGGCGCTGATGTCGAGGAAGCAGAGCTCGTCGGCGCCCGCGGCGTCATAGGCGCGCGCGGCCTCGACCGGGTCACCGGCATCGCGCAGGTCGACGAAATTGACGCCCTTGACGACGCGCCCGTCGGCGACGTCGAGACAGGGGATGACGCGGACGCGGACGGTCATCGACTCCCCTCCCACTTGCGGGAGGGGTTGGGGGAGGGCCTGTTTCGGGAGGGAAGCGCATTTGACATGTCCTCCCCTAACCCCTCCCGCAAGCGGGAGGGGAATTGCCCACCGCGATCGCTTCGGCGAGGTCGAGGCGGCCGTCGTAGAGTGCGCGGCCGGTGATCACGCCCTCGATACCGTCGGCGACATGCGGGCGGAGCGCGTGGATGTCGTGGATGTCGGCGACGCCGCCCGATGCGATCACCGGGATGTCGACCGCTTTTGCCAGCGCGACCGTCGCTTCGACATTGCAGCCCTTGAGCAGGCCGTCGCGGCCGACGTCGGTGAAGAGCAGGGCGGCGACCCCCGCATCCTCGAAACGGCGCGCGAGGTCCCGGGCGTGGACGTCGGAGACATCGGCCCAGCCCTCGGTCGCGACCATGCCGTCGCGCGCATCGACCCCGACGATAATCCGGCCGGGCAGGTCGCGCGCGGCCGATTTGACGAATTCGGGATCCTTGAGCGCCGCGGTACCGATGATCACGCGGCTAACGCCGAGCGCCAGCCAGCGGTCGACGCCCGCGCGGTCGCGGATACCGCCGCCGACTTGCACCTTGCCGGGGAAGGCCGCGACGATGCCCTCGACCGCGGCGCCGTTGACGCTTTCGCCCGCGAAGGCGCCGTCGAGATCGACCACATGCAGATGGCTCGCGCCCGCCTCAGCGAAGAGGCGCGCCTGCGCCGCCGGATCGTCGCCATAGACGGTCGCGCGCGCCATATCGCCCTCGGCGAGCCGCACCACCTGCCCACCCTTGAGGTCGATCGCGGGGAAGATGGTCAGGCCAGAATCTACGGGCGCCATGCAAGGAATCTTTCGAGCGTCGCGAGGCCATAGGCCTGGCTTTTTTCGGGGTGGTACTGGACGCCGACGATATTGTCCTTCGCGACCGCCGCGACGAAAGCGCCGCCATGGTCGCTCATCGCCGCCACGTCGGTCGCCTTGGCGAAATGATAGCTGTGCAGGAAATAGGCCTCGCCCGCCGCGACCACCGGATGCGGGGTTGCCGGGATGACGTCGTTCCAGCCCATGTGCGGGATGCGGAGCCCCGGCTGCGGATCGAAGGCGCGCACGGTGCCCGCGATCCAGCCGAGGCCCTGGTGGCGCCCATGCTCCTCGCCCGCGTCGGCGAGCAACTGCATGCCGACGCAGATGCCGAGAAAGGGCGCGCCCTCGCCGCGCACCCGGCGCTCCATCGCATCGATCAGCCCGGGAATCGCCGACAGGCCGTTCATGCACGCGGCGAAGGCGCCGACGCCGGGCAGCACGATGCGGTCGGCTTTCGCCACCACATCGGGATCGGCGGTGACGGCGACATCCTGCGCGCCCGCCGCGACGAGCGCATTATGCACCGAGCGAATATTGCCCGCGCCATAGTCGATCAGGGCAATCGCGTTCATGGACGAGTCCTAGAGGACCCCCTTGGTCGAGGGAATCGCGTCGCCCTTGCGCGGGTCGATCTCGACCGCCTGGCGCAGCGCACGGGCCAGCGCCTTATACATGCTCTCGGCGATATGATGGTTGTTCTCGCCGTAGAGCGTCTCGATGTGCAGGGTGATGCCCGCGGTCTGCGCGAAGCTGTGGAACCAGTGCGGGAACATCTCTGTGTCCATCTCGCCGAGCCGCGGCTGCGAGAAGCTGGATTTATAGACGCAGTGCGGGCGCCCCGAAATGTCGAGCACGCAGCGCGTCAGCGTCTCGTCCATCGGCGCATGCGCCTCACCGTAGCGCGCGATGCCGCGCTTGTCGCCGAGCGCTTTTGCCACGGCTTCGCCGAGCGCCAGCGCCGAATCCTCGACCGTGTGGTGCTGGTCGATATGGAGGTCGCCCTTCACCGCCATCGCAATGTCGATCAGCGAGTGGCGCGACAATTGCTCGACCATATGGTCGAGGAAACCGATGCCGGTGGACACCGAATAATCGCCGGTCCCGTCGAGATTGACGGTGATCGCGATATCCGTTTCCTTGGTCGTGCGCTGGACGGTGGCGGTTCGCATGCGTTGCGCTTTAGCAGCGACTTTTCGCCATGCAAGGCGACTCTCCCCCCTTGACCGGTGCGCGTCGTCCGTTCATCCCCCTCGCCCATGACCGACGACGTTCGCGACAGCCTGATTCCCTATGACGAAATCGTGCAGGACGCGCTGCGCGCCGTGGTCGGCCGCGTGCTGCGCCAGATCGAGGGCTATGACAGCCTGCCCGGCGAGCATCATTTCTATATCACCTTCAAGACGCAGGCGCCGGGGGTCGATATCCCCGCGCATCTGATCGCCAAATTCCCCGACGAAATGACGATCGTGCTGCAGAACCGCTTCTGGGACCTGAAGGTCGAGGAGAATCTGTTCAGCGTCGGCCTGTCGTTCAACCAGACCCCGTCGATCCTGACGATCCCCTATGCAGCGATCACCGCCTTCGTCGATCCGTCGGTCGATTTCGGGCTGCAGTTCCAGGTGAGCGACGACGGCGATGCCCCCGAACCCCACGACGAGGCCGACAACGACCGCCCCGACATCGTCAGCGACGACGGGTCGAACGTCGTGACCGTGGATTTCGGCAAGAAACGCTAAAGGGCCAGACTCCGCCCGTAGCGCCTTCGAGGTTTGAGGCGATTTTGTTCAGGGTGAGGAAGCGAGGCGTAGGCATATGGCTATATTCCAAGGCTCGCTGACGCGGCCATGGGCAAAATCGGTCAAATCCCGAAGGGACGCCGAAATGGCTTCGATCTCGGGTTTGGGTGGCTTTGCGGGTAGAACCACTACTCGCTGCAGCCACCCAAACCCGATATCTTCGCCATTTCGACGCCTCGAAGGCGTTACGGGCGGAGTCTGGCCCTAATGCCGGGCCCCCCATGGCCCCCCAGCCGCTTCTGGCAATATTGGGCGCTCGCCGGGATGGTGGTGCTGACCGCCGCCTTCTGGTGGGGCGTCGAAGGTTATGCGATCTTCGAGGGCGGCGGACTGCGCAGCCAGATCGCCGACGGTCTGCTGCGCTTCAGCCTGCTCGTCCTGACTCCGGCGCTGGTTTTTGCCTGGCTGGCCGCAGCCTGGCTGCGGCGGCGCATCGGCGATCCGGGCTATTGGCAGATGCTGGGACTGGTCGCGATGATCTGGGCCGGATCGGTGCTGGTGACGCGGATGCTGGCGGCTTGACGCTGGTCCGAAAACGGCGGAAAAGAGATCATGACGCTCAAAGGATTTCCCCGCATCTCCGTCGATGCCGCGATATGTGGCGGGCGTCCGACGGTGGCGGGAACCCGCGTTCGGGTCAGCGACATATTGGAAATGTTGAGCCACGGCGCGACCGAGGCAGACATATTGGACGACTATCCCTATTTGGCCAGCGCCGACATCCGGGCCTGTCTGGCCTATGCCGCTGCCATGGCGGGGCATAGCGTCATCCTCGCCGCCTGATGCGCTTTCTGATCGACGCGCAGTTGCCGCCGGCGCTGTGCATCTGGTTCGCCGAAAAAGGGCATGAGGCGACGCATGTCGTCGCGATCGATATGGGCGGTGCCAGCGATCTCGCCATCGCCGAACAGGCCATGTTGCAGGGTGCGGTCCTGATTTCGAAGGACGAAGATTTTCAGATCCTGCACCTTCAGATGGGCTTTTCCTTCTTGTGGCTGCGATGTGGAAACACCACCAAGGCGGCGCTGTTCGAATGGCTCGATCGGCGTTGGGACCGAATCGAGGCCCTGTTCGAACAGGGCGAAACCATGGTGGAGGCACGGTGAGCGCGACGCGGATCGAGAGCGACAGCATCGGCGAGATCGCGGTGCCCGCCGATGCCTATTGGGGGGCGCAGACCGAACGCAGCCGCCATAATTTCCCCTTTCCCGCGCACGAGCGGATGCCGCTGCCGATCGTCCATGCGCTGGCGCGGATCAAGCGCGCCGCGGCCGAGGTCAATCGCGGTCACGGGCTGGATGGCGCGCTGGCCGATGCGATCGTCGCGGCCGCCGACCGCGTCGTCGCGGGCGATTTTGACGACCAATTCCCGCTCGCCATCTGGCAGACGGGCAGCGGCACCCAGTCGAACATGAACGCCAATGAGGTGATCGCCGGCATCGCCAACGAGGCCTTGACCGGCCAGCGCGGCGGCAAATTGCCGGTGCACCCCAACGACCATGTCAATATGGGCCAGTCGTCGAACGACAGCTTCCCGACCGCGATCCATGTCGCGGTGGCGGTCGAGACGACGGCCGGGCTGCTCCCTTCGCTCGTGGCGCTCACCGACGCGCTGACCGCGAAGGTCGAAGCCTGGGGCGATATCGTCAAGATCGGCCGCACCCATTTGCAGGACGCGACCCCGCTGACGCTGGGGCAGGAATTTTCGGGCTATGTCGCGCAGCTGATCGCGTGCCGCGCGCGGATCGAGGGCGCGCTCGCCCATAATATCCGCAAGCTCGCGCAGGGCGGCACCGCGGTCGGCACCGGGCTCAACGCCCCGGCGGGATTCGACGCCGCGATGGCGGCCGAACTGTCGCGCGGCACCGGCATCGCTTTCGAACCCGCACGCAACAAGTTCGAGGCGCTGGCGTCGAACGACGGGCTCGTCTTCTTCTCGGGCGCGCTGAATACGCTTGGGGTCGCGCTGACCAAGATCGCGAACGACATCCGCCTGCTCGGATCGGGTCCGCGCGCGGGGCTGGGCGAACTCGACCTGCCCGCGAACGAGCCGGGCAGCTCGATCATGCCGGGCAAGGTCAACCCGACGCAGTGCGAGATGCTGACGATGGTCGCCGCGCAAGTGATCGGCAACCATCAGGCGGTCACCGTCGGCGGGCTGCAGGGGCATCTCGAGCTCAATGTCTTCAAGCCGCTGATCGGGTCGAACGTGCTGCGCTCGATCGAATTGCTCGCCATCGGCATGGCGGGTTTCACCGAGCATTGCGTGCTCGGGCTCGAACCCAATCGCGCGCGGATCGACGAATTGATGCAGCGCTCGCTGATGCTCGTCACTGCGCTCGCGCCCGAGATCGGATACGACAAGGCCGCGAAGATCGCAAAACATGCGCATGAGACGGGATCGACGCTACGCGACGCTGCGCTCGAACTCGGCTATGTCGACGCCGCGACCTTCGACCGCGTCGTCGATCCGCGCAGCATGCTGGGGCCGGAACCGACCGCCCCCTCCGGGAATTGATGGGGCGAAGGAGAGATGGGCATGATCGGCAGGATCGTTGGCGGCGTTCTCGGTAGCGCCATCGGAAAGCAGAAGGGCGGTCATCCCGTCGCGGGCGCGGTGATCGGCGCGGCGACGCTTTTCGCCGCGCGCCGCCTGTTCCCGCAGCGCTATGCCGCGCTCGCGGCGTGGGGCGCGGGCGCCTATCTCACCAAGAAATGGGCCGAGCGCGCCGCGGCGCGCAAGGCCGCCGAAGACGCGCACAATGCCGACGCCGAACTCGACAATGCCGGGGTCGTCGATCCCTATGCGGGGGTGTCGGACACGCCCCCGACCGATGGCGAGTCGATCGGCGATGCTTTGCCGCCGGCGATCCCGATTGATGCCGACGGCAAGCGGCCGGCGATTCACTGACCCAAAGACCGTAGTTGCGGTCTTGGTCTATCCCCCGGCCTGCCAGTCCTTGATCGCCTCGACGGGCGAGACGAGCATCAGTATGTTGAGCGTCAGATTGTCGCGGATCGTCCAGAGCGTGAACAGCTCGAAGGCGATCGCGATGACGACCGTCAGCCACCAGCGCATCTTGCTCGCCGCGAAGAAGCCCGCGATCATGAACAAGGTGTCGCTCACCGAATTGAGGATCGAATCGCCGCTATAGCCGAAGGCCATGGTGACCTCGCGGTAGCGGTCGATGATTACGGCCGAATTTTCGAGGATTTCCCACGCCGCCTCGATCCCGATCGCCAGCGCCAGCGCGACCCACAAGGGCCGGTTCGGGATCAGCCAGCGCGACAGGCCGAAGAAGATGAAGCCGTGGATGACATGGCTGAAGCTGTACCAGTCCGAAATCTGCTGGCTGTTCTGGTTCGATTGCACGGTGCCGTGCCACAGGCTGATCGTACCGCACGGGCAGATCGGCGGGCGCCCCATGGCGAAGAGGATCGCGGCGAAGATCGCGATCAGCCCCGCGGCGACCAGCCAGCCCAGTCTCGAAACCCCCAGGATCATCGTCGCCCTTCCCCTTGACCGCGCCCGTCTCTCGCGCAATTAGCGCCCATGGCTGAAAGCGTCCACCTCAACCGCCGCGGCGTGTTGTTCGTCCTCTCTTCGCCCTCGGGCGCGGGCAAGACCACCATCTCGAAAAAGATGCTCAAGGCCGACAAGGACATCGCGCTGTCGATCTCGGCGACGACGCGCCCGCCGCGCCCCGGCGAGGAGGATGGCAAGGATTATCATTTCGTCGATACCGAGACGTTCAAGGCGATGGCGGCGAACGGCGAGTTCCTCGAGTGGGCGCACGTCTTCGGGCACCGCTACGGCACCCCGCGCGCGCGGGTCGACGAACTGCTCGACGCGGGCAAGGACGTGCTGTTCGACATCGACTGGCAGGGCGCGCAGCAGCTGTATCAGGAGGCCGGCCCCGACGTCGTGCGCGTCTTTGTCCTGCCGCCGACGATGGAGGAACTCGAACGGCGGCTGCGCGCGCGCAAGACCGACAGCGACGAGGTGATCGCCGCGCGCATGGCGCGCGCCGCGAACGAGATCAGCCACTGGGATGGCTACGACTATGTGCTGATCAACGACCAGGTCGAGGATTGTTATGGCGAGGTCATGGCGATCCTGCGCGCCGAGCGGCTGAAGCGGCGGCGCCAGATCGGGCTGATCGGCTTCGCCCGCGACCTGATCCGCTCGGTGCCCGACGGCGATACTTCGCTTTAAAACTCCGTCGTCGCAATCCCCTCTCCCTGATGGGGGAGGCAGCGAGACTTACGAACTCGTTCGTTGGTCGCAGCGGAAGGGGTGCGTTCTCGGCCTGATGCGAGCGGCGCAATGACGCACCATCACCCTCATCCAGCTCCGCCTAACCCGCTTTGCGGGTAAGGCTGCATATCCTTCTCCCGTCGAGGGAGAAGGAAGTCAGGCCGGCGTCACCAGCTTTTCGGTCAGTTCGGCGACCATCTCCGCGCGCAGTGGCTTGGCCTGGCCGTCGGTGCGGCACACGACCACCGTGTCGCAGCTCGCGATCGCGCGGCCGTTCTGGAACATCGCCTGGACGATCGTCCAGCTCGAGGTGCCGATGCGGCCGATGCCGCTGGTGATCGTCACCGGGTCGGGGAAATTGCCCTCGCCCAGATAGTTGATCTCGACCATCGCGACCATCGTGCGCTCGTTCGCCGGCCGTTCGGTCAGCGGCCGCACCTCGCGGTTGAGCAGCACGCGGCCGCTTTCGAACAAGGCAGCAAACGCCACATTGTTGAGGTGGCCGTTGATGTCCATATCCTGGAACCGCGTCTGCAACTCGATGCGCGCGGGGTAGCTGGCGGCATCGAGCCGCCAGCTTTCCGGTTTGGCCATATCAGCGCGGGCCCATGCGGATGCCGCCGTCGAGGCGGACGTCCTCGCCGTTGAAATAGCCATTTTCGATCATCGTGAGCGCGAGATTGGCATATTCGGCGGGGTTGCCGAGGCGCTTCGGGTTGAGCACCGAGGCACCGAGCGCATCGCGGACATTCTGCGGCGCGCCGGCGAGCAGCGGGGTGTCGAAGATGCCCGGCAGGATGGTGTTGACGCGGATATTCTCCGACGCGAGGTCGCGCGCGATCGGGAGGGTCATGCCGACGACGCCGCCCTTCGATGCGGAGTAAGCCGCCTGGCCGATCTGGCCGTCCTCGGCCGCGACGCTCGCGGTGTTGACGATCGCGCCGCGCTCGCCGTCTTCCATCGGGTCGAGCGTCATCATGCCCGCCGCCGACTTGGCGATGCAGCGGAAGGTGCCGACGAGGTTGATCTGGATGATCCAGTTGAACGCATCGAGCGGGAAATGCTTGATGCTGCCGTCTTCCTTCGAACGGCTCGCGGTCTTGATCGCGTTGCCGGTGCCCGCGCAATTGACGAGGATACGCTCCTGGCCGATCGCTTCGCGTGATTTGGCGAAGGCGGCGTCGACCGAGGCGTCGTCGGTGACATTGCATTCGCAGAAGACGCCGCCGAGTTCGGCCGCGAGCGCGGTGCCCTTTTCTTCCTGCAGGTCGAAGATCGCGACCTTGACGCCCTTGGCGGCGAGCGCCCGCGCGGTCGCGGCGCCGAGGCCCGAGGCGCCGCCGGTGACGACGGCGGAGATGGTGGAATCGAGTTTCATTTGAGGCTCTCCTGTTCAAAGCCCCTCCCCTTCAGGGGAGGGGTTGGGGTGGGGTCTCGCGGGTTTGCGCGAGGCCGATAGACCCCACCCCGCTGCGACTAGCCAGCAAGCTGGCAAGTCTCGCTGCCCCTCCCCTGAAGGGGAGGGGTTTGAACGATCAAAGCCGTTCGATGATCGTGACGTTGGCCTGGCCGCCGCCTTCGCACATCGTCTGGAGGCCATATTTGCCGCCGGTCGCGTCGAGCACGCCGAGCAAAGTCGCCATCAGTTTGGTGCCGCTGGCGCCGAGGGGGTGGCCGAGCGCGATCGCGCCGCCATGCTGGTTGAGGCGGCCATGGTCGGCGCCGAGATATTTGAGCCAGGCGAGCGGTACGGGAGCAAACGCCTCATTGACTTCATAGGCGTCGATATCCTCGATCTTCATGCCCGCGCGCTTGAGCGCGCGTTCGGTCGCGAAGAGCGGTTCCTCAAGCATGATCACCGGGTCGCCCGCGGTCACCGAGATGTGGTGGATGCGCGCGCGGGGGGTCAGACCATGATCCTTGAGCGCCTGTTCCGACACGACGAGCGCGGCCGACGCGCCGTCGCAGATCTGGCTCGAAGTGGCCGCGGTGATCGAGCCGCCTTCCTGCAGGATCTTGACCCCGGCAATGCCGTCGAGCGTCGCGTCGAAGCGGATGCCTTCGTCGACGAGGTGGAGCTGGCGGCCTTCGGGGGTGTCGATTTCGACCCCGACGATCTCGCGCTTGAAATGGCCCGCCTCGGTCGCGGCCTTGCCGCGGCGGTGGCTTTCGAGCGCATAGGCGTCGAGGTCGTCCTTGGTCAGGCCGTGCTTCTTGACGATCATTTCGGCGCCGGCGAACTGGCTGAACATGATGCCGGGATATTTTTCCTCGAGCCGCTCGGACTTATAATGGCCGAGCCCTTCCTTCATGAACAGGGTCGCAACGCTGCCCATCGGCACGCGCGTCATGCTTTCGATGCCGCTGGCGAGGACGATGTCCTGCGTTCCCGACATCACCGCCTGCGCGGCGAACTGGATCGCCTGCTGCGACGATCCGCACTGGCGGTCGATGGTGACGGCGGGGATCGAGTCGGGTAGCTTCGAGGCGAGCACGGCGTTGCGGCCGACGTCCATCGTCTGCTGGCCGCCCTGCGACACGCAGCCGGTGATGACGTCGTCGATCTTCGAGGTGTCGAAGTCGTTGCGGTCGGCGATCGCGTCGAACACCGCGGCGCCGAGGTCGACGGGGTGGACGCCGGCGAGCCGGCCGCCGCGCTTGCCGCCCGCGGTGCGGACGGCGTCGACGATATAGGCATGGGGCATGGGAGAATTCCTTTCTGAGCAATCGTCATCCCCGCGAAGGCGGGGATCGCTATGGAGATATAGGAACGCCAGCGGCCCCCGCCTACGCGGGGGCGACGGGCGTCAGAGCTTGCGCCCGATCAGTTCCTTCATAATTTCGTTGGTGCCGCCGAAGATGCGTGTCACGCGCGCCGCGCGCCAGGCGCGGGCGATCGGATATTCGTTCATATAGCCCGAGCCGCCGAACAGCTGGAGGCATTTGTCCATCACCTCCCATTGCAGGTCGGTGTGCCACAGCTTCGCCGCGGCACCCTCCTCGGGGGTGAGTTCCTTCTTCATGTGGCGCGCGAGCGCCCAGTCGAGATGCGCCCAGCCGACCTGCAGCTTGGCCTTCAGATCGGCGAGCACGAAGCGGCTGTTCTGGAAGTCGAGGATCGGCTTGCCGAACGCCTTGCGCTCGCGCGTATATTCGACCGTGTCGTCGAAGGCGCGCTGCGCCGAGGCCTGCGCGCTGACCGCGATCGACAGGCGTTCCTGCGGCAACTCGCTCATCAGGTAAATGAAGCCCTGGCCCTCTTCGCCGAGGCAGTTGGTGATCGGCACGCGCACGTCGTTGAAGAACAGCTCGGACGTATCCGCCTCGTCCTGCCCGATCTTGTCGAGGTTGCGGCCGCGCTCGAAGCCTTCGCGATCGGCCTCGACGAGGACGATCGACACGCCTTTCCACGCCGGCTGGATGTCGGTGTCGGTCTTGACGCAGACGAGGATCAGGTCGGCATTCTGGCCGTTGGTGATGAAGGTCTTCGACCCGTTGATGACGTAGTGATTGCCATCCTTCTTCGCGGTCGTGCGCATGCCCTGGAGGTCCGAGCCGGTGCCCGGTTCGGTCATCGCGATCGCGGTGATCGTCTCGCCCGACACCATCTTGGGCAGCCAGTGCTTCTTCTGCTCTTCGCTGCCATATTTGACGATATAGGAGGTGACGATGTCCGACTGGAGCGAGAAGCCCGTGGTCGCGCGGCCGTAATACGCGCTTTCCTCGTCGACGATCGCATTATAGCCGAAGTCGAGCCCGAGCCCGCCATATTCCTCGGGAACCGTCGGGCACAGCATACCGAGCTCGCCCGCCTTGGGCCAGATCGACTTGGGGACGATCTTGTCCTCGGCCCATTGCGCCGCGTTCGGCGCGACTTCCTTTTCGAGGAACTGGCGGACCGTCGCGCGGAACGCTTCATGATCCTCGCCATAGGCCGAGCGCGACAGATTATCGAGCGACATGGTCTTCTTCTCCCTTGGGGGCAGCCGAACGCGAGCGGGGAGTCGGCCGCATTTTTCGCGTGCCAACAGACCTTACGTTTACGTGCACGTCAAGTGGAAAGACGCTACGGCATGAAGTTCCTTCGTCGCCGAGCGGGAAGCCTCCGCTTCCCGTCACCCCGGACTTGATCCGGGGTCTGCCTGTCTTGCCGAAATAGGCGGATCCCGGGTCAAGCCCGGGATGACGATGGAATGAGCGGCAGCGAATAGGTTTGCAGGCGCTGGGCAGCGGCTGTGCCACTCGCTAGGCTCCCTGGCCATGGTCGAACTCCTTCTCGATGCCGGCGCGCTGCTCGGCGAATCGCCGCGCTGGCATGCCGGCGAAGCCCGTCTCTATTGGGTCGATATCGATGCGCAGCAGATCCACCGCTTGGATCCCGCGAGCGGGACGCACCAATGGATGCAACTGGACGAGCCGGTCGGCTGCATCGCCCTGCGCGCGGGCGGCGGGCTGGTCGCGGCGCTCGGCGACGGCTGCGTGCTGATCGACATATGGGGCGCGGTGCCGCGGCCCTTCGGTCCGGCGGCGCTCGCGGGCCTGCCGCATCAGCGCTTCAACGACGGCTGCGTCGATGGTGCCGGGCGGCTATGGGTCGGCAGCCTGACCAGCGACAAGCCGAAGCGCGACGCCACGCTCTACCGCCTCGACCCCGACGGGTCGCTGACCACCGTCTTCGGCGGGCTGATGACGAGCAACGGTGCGGCGTTCAGCCCCGACGGGCACATCTTCTATCACGCCGACACGCCGACGCATCGCATCCACGCCTATGACGTCGATCCCGCGATCGGCGATCTCGGCGGCAAGCGTCTGTTCCACGAATTTGCCGAGGGCAATGGTCGCCCCGACGGCGCAGCAGTGGACGCGGAAGGCTGCTACTGGTCGGCGCTGTGGGACGGGTGGCGCATCGTGCGCCTGTCGCCGCAGGGCGAATTGCTGCAGACGGTCGATCTGCCGGTGCAGCGCCCGACGATGCTCGCTTTCGGCGGCGCGGACATGCGCACCGCCTTCGTCACCAGTGCGGGCAAGAATCTGACCGGCGCGGAGCGTGAGGCCCAACCGCATGCGGGCGGGGTGTTTACCTTCCGCGTCGACGTGCCGGGTCTGGTCCAGCCGATGTTTGCAGGCTGATCGATCCTCCCCTTGGCGCAGCCATGGGGAGATGGCAGCGCGAAGCGCTGACGGAGGGGTAATAGAGCTAGCGTCGAGACCCCTCCACCATCGCCTGCGGCGGCGGTCCCCCTCCCCAACGCTGCGCGATGGGGAGGATCTGGAAGCCCTCCCGGACCTTGCATCGCGCCGTCACATAAGGTTAAGACGCCCGCCGACATGGTTTCGTCCGAAACCTTTTCCACCGGGAGATCCGAAATATGCCGCGCAGCGCGCCCCATTTTGCCCGTCGCCTGTCGACTCTGCTTGCATCCACTGCGATGCTCATGGGTATGAGCCAGATGACCAGCCTTGCCGCCGAAGCCGCCAAGCCCGCCGCCGCGACCGCGCCCGCGGGCGACAACCCGATGCTCGCGCCGTGGACCGGGCCGTTCGAGGGGGTGCCGCCGTGGGACAAGATGGACCCCGAGCTGTTCCCCGACGCCTTCGTGAAGGGCATGGCCGAAACCAGGGCGCAGGTGCAGGCAGTGATCGACGATCCCGCGGCGCCGACCTTCGAGAATACGCATGTCCCGATGATGCTTGCGGGCGACACGATGGAGCGGCTGTTCGCTTTGTGGGGCGTGCAGACGTCGAACAAGTCGAACGACCGCGTCGAGGATATCGATGCCGAGTGGAGCCCCAAGCTCACGACCTTCTACACCGAGCTGTTTTTGGAGCCCAAGCTCTTCGCGCGCTACAAGGCGGTTTACGACAAGCGCCACGAGAGCGGCCTCAACGCCCAGCAGATCCGCATCGTCGAGCGCAGCTATGAAGAGATGGTGCGCGACGGCGCGAACCTGTCGCCCGCCGACAAGGTGAAGCTGGTCGAATATAATTCGAAGCTCGAAGGGCTGTTCTCGACCTTTTCGTCGAAGCTGCTCGGCGACGAGAAGCTCTATACTTTCGTCACTGACAAGGCCGAGCTCGCCGGGCTCGAGCCCGGCTTCGTCGCCTCGCTCGCCGCGGCCGCCGAAGCGAACGGCAAGCCCGGCCAGTGGGCGATCAAGAACACCCGCTCGTCGGCGCAGCCGGTGCTGCAGGGCGCGACCAACCGGGCCTTGCGCGAAAAAGTCTATAAGGCGTTCGTGAACCGCGGCGACAATGGCGACGCCAACGACACCAATGCGACGATCGCCGAAATATTGAAGCTGCGCCAGCAGCGCGCCGAGCTGCTCGGTTTCCCGACGCACGCGCATTACCGCATGGCCGACACCATGGCGAAGACCCCCGAAAATGCGATGGGGCTGATGATGAAGGTCTGGCCCGCCGCGGTCGCGCGCGTCAAGGAAGAGGTCGCCGACATGCAGGCGATCGCCGACGCCGATGCCAAGGCCGGCAAGGGACCCAGGCTGACCATCGAGCCGTGGGATTATCGCTTCTATGCGGAGAAGGTCCGCAAGGCGAAATACGACCTCGATGAGAGCGAAGTGAAGCCCTACCTCCAGCTCGACAAGCTGACCGAGGCGATGTTCTGGTCGGCGGGGCAGCTCTATGACCTCGGCTTCCGCGAGAATAGCGGCACCGTCCCGGTCTTCGATCCCAAGGTCAAGACCTTCGAGGTCTATAACCTCAAGACCAACGCGAATGTAGGGCTCTTCTACCTCGACAATTTCGCGCGCGACGGCAAGCGCTCGGGCGCGTGGATGACGACCTATCGCAGCCAGCAGACGCTGGGCGGCGAGCGCAACGTGCTCGCCTCGAACAACAATAATTTCACCGAAGCCGCCAAGGGCGAGCCGACGCTGATCAGCCTCGACGACGCCCAGACGCTGTTCCACGAATTCGGCCACGGCATCCATTATCTGCTGCAGCACATCACTTACCCCGCGCTCGCCGGGGTGCCGCGCGACTTCGTCGAATATCCGAGCCAGGTGAACGAGAATTGGCTGATGACGCCCGAGGTGCTGTCGAAATATGCGACGCACACCAAGACGGGCGAACCGATGCCGCAGGCACTGGTCGACAAGATCCTGGCGTCGGACAAGTTCAACCAGGGCTTCACGACGGTCGAATATCTGTCGAGCGCGATCGTCGACATGAAGCTCCACGACCGCAAGACCCCGCCGGCCGACGCCGACAAGTTCGAGCGCGAGACGCTCGCCGAGATCGGCATGCCCAGGGAGATCGTGATGCGGCACCGCCTGCCGCAGTTCGGCCATCTGTTCAGCAGCGACGCCTATTCGGCGGGCTATTACAGCTATTTGTGGTCGGAGACGATGGATGCCGACACCTGGGCGGCCTTCACCGAAGCCGGCGGCCCGTGGGACCGCAGCGTCGCCGACAAATTCCGCACCATCCTGCTGATGACGGGTAACGAGACCGACCGCGCCGAAGCCTATCGCGCCTTCCGCGGCCGCGATCCCGATGTGAAGGCGCTGCTCAGGAAGCGCGGCTTCCCGACCGAATAGGTTCGAACAGAACCGGGGAGGCAAAGGGGGTCGTTTCGGCCCCCTTTGTTTGTCCGGGCCGTTGCGATGCCCCCGCCTTGACCCGCGCGGCGAAGCGCCGCATCCTCGCGCCATGTCCCGGCTCTACACCAGCTTCGCCGACTTCTGGCCCTTTTACCTGCGCGAGCATAGCAAGGCCTCGACGCGCGCGCTCCACTATGTCGGGACCAGCCTGGTGGTGGGAATCGCGATCGGCGCGGTGCTCACGGGGCGCTGGGCGTGGCTGATCGCGCTGCCGCTCGCGGGCTATTTCTTCGCCTGGGTCGCACATTTCGGGGTCGAGAAGAACCGCCCCGCGACTTTCACCTATCCACTGTGGAGCCTCGCCGCCGACTTCAAGATGTGGGCGCTGTGGCTGACCGGGCGGCTGGGGCCCGAGCTCGACAAGGCGGGGGTCCTGCGGAAAAATCGATCAGACTGACCCAAAGGTCGCTCTGGCGCTTGTTGCGAACGATTCTTAAGTTGGTGCTCTTCCGCCCACCGGAGACGCGCCATGCCGACCGACCTGACCAAGACCTTCACCTATCTGGCGCTGCACCTGACGATCGGGTTCGGCGTCGCTTATGCCATGACCGGGTCGGTCGCGCTGGCGGGCGGGATCGCGGTCGTCGAGCCGTGCATCAACGCGGTCGCCTTTTTCTTCCACGAAAAGGCGTGGAAGCGCGCGGATGCGCGGCCTAGGCTGGTCGCGGCCTGAACGCCGGCCTCGAGTCCCGCGGATTTTCATCCAGCCCAAGGAGATACGCCATGACCGTCAATCGCGCTTCCGCCCGCTACGAAGGCTTCGGCAAGGCGGGCAAGGGATCGATCACCACCAAGTCGGGGGTGCTCGACAAGCAGCCCTATGGTTTCGGCACGCGGTTCGAGGGGCAGCCGGGGACCAACCCCGAGGAGCTGATCGCCGCGGCGCACGCCGCCTGTTTCACCATGGCTTTGTCCTTCGGGCTGGCGCGCGCGGGCTATAGCGGCAACACGCTCGAAACCACCGCCGCGGTGACGCTCGACCAGGTCGAGGGCGGGTTCGAGATTTCGAGCTCGGCGCTGACTTTGGTCGCCAAGGTGCCGGGGATCGGCGCCGAGGAATTCGCGGCGATCGCGAAGGAGGCCGAGATGAATTGCCCGGTGTCGAAGCTGCTCGATTGCGAGATCACGCTCGAACATAGCCTGGAGAATTAGGGCTCAGGCGGCGCGCCGGATCGGGGGCAGTTCGTCGGCCATGAAGTCGAACAGCCCCTGCGCCGGCGGCGGCAGCATCCAGCTTTGCAGGACGCGGTGGCGCCGGTGGCCGATATGGCTTTCGACGAGCACCAGATTGTGCGGGGTCCAGGTCCAGGCGAGCGGCACCGGGTCGAAATCGCACGCGCCATAGCCGAGCGTGATATGCGGGCGCAGGCCCGACTTGCGGTGCAGCGGTTCGATGTCCTGCGCCGCGAGGCGGAGGGCGATGGTCTCGTACAGCGCGCGGATCGCGCCGATGCCGCCGGTGGTGACCAGTTCGGCGCCGGCGCCCCGCGCTACGATCCGGCCGAAGGGGATCGCGGCGGCGGTGGGCAGGCCGGCGTCCAGCGCGGCGGCGACGCGCTGGCGCAGGAAGGGGTGCGGCAGCATCGTCTCGGCGATGGTGCAGAGCGTCAGATGATAGAGATGCGGCTTGAGGTGCGCGAACATGTCGCCCGTGGGCGGCAGGCGGCGCGCGAGCCAGCCGGCGCGGTCGGCGGCGACCTGGAAGCCCAGGAAATAGCGAAACAACGGCTCCATCACTACTTCTCCGAATCGGATGATGTTCCTATTATGTTCTGCATGGCGACAAGAGTCGAATCGCGACGAGGATGGCAACGGCGCATCGACTTGCGAGCCCTCCGGCGCTAAGGATGACAACGGTTACCGTTGACGGGAGAAGGACGATGCGGTCGACGATCGGGATGATGGCAGGACTGTTGCTCGCAGGGTGCGGCGGGGTCGGGGCCGGCAAGGATGCCGGTGAAGGTGCGGCCGAAAAGGCGGTGCTCGCCAAGGGGCCCGAGGCAGAGGTCGACGCGGTCGCCGCCGCCGACCTGCCCGCCGGGGTGCGCGCGGCGGTGCTGGCGCGCGTGCCTGACATGAAAATCGCCGAGGCCGAGCGCAAGGCGCGCGATGGCATGGTCTTCTACGACGTCGAGGGTACGCGCGGCGACGGCAGCGCGGTCGAGCTCGACCTGATCGAGGAAGCAGGGGCGTATCGCGTGGTCGAGATGCAGCGCGACATCGCCTGGGCCGACGCGCCCGCGCCGGTGCAGGCGGCCGCAAAGGCGGCGCCCGACGCCTTCGTGCCGGTGCGGGTGATCGAAAGCCTGCAGGAGGACGGCATGGTCATCTACGAGCTGTTCGCGCCCGGTCGGCCCGACGAGCCCGCCGCCGAGGTCGACTGGAAGGACGGCAAGGCCGCGCTCCGCGGCAAGCGCAACGCCTATTGAGCGCGTCGCCCGGCGCGGCGATTTGGCGCAACCATCCTATACAGGCGGCGGCATGACGCCAGACTTCCGCGGTCCTTCGGTGGTGGGAGACGGCGGATGTTCGAAACGAAACTGGAAGTGCCGATGGCAGGCGACGGCGCGGCGGCGGATGCGGACGCGGCGCCGCTGAAGGCGCCCGAACGCGCGGGCAATGCGGTGTGTCCGCATTGCACCTATGTCAATTATTGCGACTGGGATTCGGGCCACACCGGCTCGTGCCATTGCAGCAACGGCCATTATTGGGGCTATGGCTGCTGAACGCGGGGCATAAGGGGGACCGGCTCCGGCGGCGGCGTGGATGGCGCCGCCGGGGCCGGGTTATTCCAGGCCTGCGGCCCTTTCACTCTTCCGGCGCGCATGGCGGCACGCGAAAGCGCTGGGCCGGATCGCCGTCCTGCGTCGCGCACTGCGGTTTCTGCGCCGCGGTCTTCCATGCCACGTCGGGCCACCAGCGCCGCGGCGGCGGTGCCGCGCCGGGGTCGAAGGACTCGCCCGGGCGGGGGATCGCGACGACGATCCCGGTGCAGCGCGCCGCGGCGAGGATGCGCTCGCCGGGTTCGGTCCAGCCGTGCGGGGCGAGGGTGAACAACGCCCAATGGATCGGCACCAGCGTCTTGCCGCGCACGAGCCGGTGCGCCTCGACCGCGAGTTCGGGGCCGAGGTGATTGTCGGGCCAGGCGGGATCATATTGGCCGGCGTCGAGCAGGGTCGCGTCGAACGGCCCCAGCCGCGCGCCGATCTCGGCGAACTCGGGCATGAAGCCGGTGTCGCCCGAATACCAGACGCGGTGCTCGGGACCGGTCAGCGCATAGCCTACCCACAAGGTGCGATTGCTCTGGGTGCCGAGCCGGCCCGAGGCGTGGCGCGCCGGGGTCGCGGTGATCGTCAGCGGACCGATGCGGTGGCTGTCCCACCAGTCGAGTTCGACGATCCGGTCGACATCGACCCCCCAATAGGCCAGGTGCGCGCCGATGCCGAGCGGGACCACGAAGGTCGTGCCGCGCGCGTCCAGCGCGCGCACCGTGCCCTCGTCGAGATGGTCGTAATGGTCGTGCGAAATCACCACCGCGTCGATCGGCGGCAGGTCGGCGAGCGCGACGAGCGGGGCGTACCAGCGCCCCGGCCCGGCCCAGCCGACCGGCCCCGCGGTCTCGCCCCACATCGGGTCGGTGAGGATGCGCGCGCCGTCGATTTCGACGAGCGCCGTCGAATGGCCGAACCAGGTGATGCGCAGCCCGCCGGCGGGCGGCTCGGCGAAGGCCGCGGCGGCGGGCCGGATCGCGGGTACCGGCGCGTCGGGTTCGGGCTGGGTGACCGCCGAACCGCCGAGCAGATTGCCATAGGCGGCGGCGCGGTCGACCCAGCCCCCGCGACGATTGGCGAAAGCGCCGTCCCGCCATTGCGGCGAGCGCTCGAGCTTCGCGAGGCGCGCGCCCGACGGGGTTTCGCCGAAGGCGGTCCATCCGGCGATCACGAGCCACAGCGCCGCCGCGGCCAGAAGGATCAGCAGCAGCGCGATGGTTCGCCAGAGCAGGCGGCCGAGGCGGCGCGCCCTCACTCGGTTGCCGCGCGCGGTGGCACGCGCGTCACCTGGATATGCACCGCCTGCCAGCTTCCGCTGCGGCGGCGGAAGATGTCGGTGAAGCGGATGCGGACCGCGAAGGGCTTGCCCGCCGAGCGGCCCGACAGCACCGCCTCGGCGCTCGCGAGCCCGGCACCCGGCCCGAGCGGGACGACGACGCGGTCGGCGAGCGTCACGGGGTCGTAATCGTCGTCGGCGCCGGTCCAGCCGGCGATGAAATCGCGCTTGCCGAGGCGTCGGCCGTCGCCGTCGATGAAGACGAGGTCGTCGGCGACCATCGCCTCGAGCGCGGCGGCGTCCTGCGCGATCTGCGCGGCGTCGAAGGCGTCGGCGAAAGCGGTGAGGTCGGCGACATCGTCGGCGCGTGCAGGCGCTGCGAATATCGTGAGGGCGGCGCCTAGTGTGAGGGCGATGGCGCGGAAGCTGTGCATACGGGTCGTCCCTCCTGTTCCTTGGCCGATGGTCATAGCATGGCGCCGCCGCGCGGCAATCGGCCGCACTGGCGGTGGTTGTCAGCGCCCGGCTTTTGCGACACGGTGCCCGCGACGGATGGGGCGCAAGGGACGGGCGATGAGTGATTCCAAATATCGGATACGTTATGATCTGGGCGGACAGGGCACCCCTGCTCCCGCGCCGGCGGCCGACGCGCCGCTGATCGAGTTCCTCTGCAATCCCGAACTCGCCGGCAAGATCCCGGTGCCCGAGCGCGCGATCCGTTTCGCCCCCGACTGGTTCAAACGGCTGAACCGCGAGATGGGCATGACCTATGAGAATGGCCTGCCCGCGATGACCGCCAAGGCCTGCCTGCCGATGACCGACGCCTTTTCGCTGGGCTTCGTCGTCCCGCTGCCCTTCGACGTGCTGATCGACGTGCCCGAGGACCGGGTGTCGATCCGGATGGGCTGGGCCGAGGGCGTCCTCTTCCAGCCGGTCGAGCAGCATCATCCGGCGCAGATCGGGGCGCCCGCGCCGCCGTTCGAGAAGGTGATGCCGCTGAAATTCATCAACCCGTGGCGGATCAAGGTGCCTGACGGCTATTCGGTGCTGTTCGTCCAGCCGCTGAGCCGCCCCGACCTGCCCTTCACCTGTTTCTCGGGCTTCGTCGATTGCGACCGCTTCGACACCACGGTCAACTTTCCCTTCGCCTGGACCGGGCCGGTCGGCGAGCATGTGCTGCCCGCGGGGACGCCGATCGCGCAGCTGATCCCGATCCGCCGCGACACGCTGATCAAGCAGGACCGCGCGCGCGGATCGACCGACGCGGAGCTCGCCGAGCAGGCGGCGGCGCAGGGCAAGAAATATGGCGAGGAATCGACCTATATGCGCGAGTGGCGGGTGAAGAAATAAAGCCGGCCGGCGTCTGCGAGCGCAAGCGGCACCAATAATCGTCGGCGTGACGGGCGTCACGCGCTCCATCCGTCCCGAACTCCTATCCCCATCTTCGGATGGCCAGAGGGAGTATCGGACATGGCGAACAGAAGCCTGCTGGGGCAAAGCCTCAACCTCAAGATCGACCATATCCCCGACGGCCGGCCCAATCGGCCCGGGACGCCGATGCAGCCGCAATTCATCACGGTCCACAACACCGACAATCCGCGCGCCGGCGCCGATGCCGAAGCGCATGCGCGTTTCGTCAAGCTGACCGGCCATTATGTGCACAAGGGCACGAAGCGCTGGATATCGTGGCATTATACGGTCGATGACGACAGCTGCATTCGCCACCTGCCGCTTAATGAGGTGGGCTGGCATGCGGGGTCCGCCGGGGGCAATGCGACCAGCATCGGCATCGAAATCTGCATGAACGAAGGCATCGACCAGGCGGCGGCGTTCGACCGGGCCGCGCGGCTGATCGCGTGTCTGTGCTTCGACTTGCAGCTCGACCCCAAGGAGGCGGTGGTGCCGCACAAGCATTGGTCGGGCAAGCTGTGCCCCAGCCTTTTGCTCGACGACGGCAAGCTCGGCGGCCGTTGGGGCGCGTTTGTCGACGAAATCGGGCGCCATCTGGACGGCATCGAGGACCCCGACGGGGTCTGACGCGAAGGAAAGGAGTTTTCAATGGCTGACACCCTCTATTCGGACTCGCTGGTCGAGGTCCTTTCGGAAAAGAAGGAAGATCTTGCGGCGGCGGGGGACACCGTGTCCGTCGAGAAGATATTGAAGGACGTCAAAAGGGAGGCGGCCGAGCGAACGCCGCGGCCGCTCGAATCCGACCGTTTGGTCTATCGGATCACGGTCAGCGTCCTGGGGCTGGCGGTGCTGTTCGTCGCCTATGCGCAGTTCGACATCGCGAGCGCAGCGATCAGCACCAAGGGCGATCCGTCGATTCCCGAAGGGTTGATCGCGCTCGGGTCGGCAGCCATCGGAGCGCTGGCGGGATTGCTGGCGCCCGCGCCGGCACCCGCGCGCTGATTGCGGGCATGACGGCGGGGAGGCGGGGGGCTTCCGGCGGTGAACAATCGCGCGCTTGATCTCGACTGCGGTTGAGCTTTCATAAGGCACGCCGATGATTCGCAACCGGAGATGATGCCCATGCCCGCCGCCACCGCCTTCGCCCCGCCCGACACGGCGCCCGTCGACCTGCCCGCCTATCTGGCGCGGATCGGATATGCCGGGCCGCTGGTCCCGACGCTCGAGGTGCTGACCGCGCTGCAGGCCGCGCATGTCGCGGCGATCCCGTTCGAGGCGATCGACGTGCTCGTCGGCGAGGGGGTCGATCTCGATCCCGCGGCGATCGACGCCAAGCTGATCGGCGCGCGGCGTGGCGGCTATTGTTTCGAGCAGAACGGGCTGTTCCTGCGCGTGCTGACCGCGATCGGCTTCGAGGCCGCAGGGCTGATCGCGCGGGTGCGCTGGATGCTGCCCGACGATGCGCCGCCGACGCCGCGCACGCACCAGCTGACGCGGGTGACGATTGGTGGCGCGGCGTGGCTGGTCGATGTCGGGTTCGGGTCGGCGGTGCCGGCGGCGCCGCTCAAGCTTGGCGTCGAAGGCGCGCAGGCGACCGCGCACGAACCCTGCCGCATCGTCGATGCCGACGGTGGCTGGCGGGTCGAGGCCGGGATCGAGGGCGGCTGGATGCCGCTTTATGTCGTCGATCCGGTGCCCGCGGCGCCGATCGATTATGAAGTCGGCAACTGGTATACGTCGCAGCACCCCGCCTCGCATTTCCGCCACCAGCTGATCGCGGCGCACACGACCGCCGACGCGCGCCATGCGCTGCGCGACAACCGGCTGACGATCCGCCGTCGCGATGGAGCGGTCGATCAGCGCTATCTGGCCGCCGACGAGATCGAGGATGTGCTGACATCGACTTTCGGGCTGGCGGTGCGGCCGTACTGGCGCCGCGCGATCGAGCGCGCGGCGGTGGTCGAGGTCGCCGCCTAGGCCGAGGATCGCGAAGCCAGACCCCGGCCGTGCGTTTGCGAAGGCGCGTGGACATTGATCCGGCTGGGCCCGGGCGGCAGCCTGGGGCCGCATTCCGCAAGACGAAATGCGGCCCGGCAGACCCGGGCGGATCGTCTAGCGGCAGTTGATGATCCAGTTGTTGCCGCTGCAATTGACGGTCCACGACTGTCCCAAATCGCAGGTGCACCAGATGCGCTGGTTGCCGACGTCCTTGTAGAAAAAATACCATTGGCCGCCGCAACACATTTGCGAATAGCAGCGTCCGTTGACCGTGACCTTCCTAACGTGCCCCGATGACGAACATGCGTCGAGCGTTTTCATTCCCAGGTCGTTCTGCGTCACTGCATGCACATCCGGGTCCGGAGCGGCCGTGGTCTTTTCGGCCATTCCCCGATCCTCGACCTCAAGTTCGAAGCCTTCCATGGTCAGTTTCATCATATCCTCCTCTCGATATAGGGAGCCGTGGGGGCCCCTGCGGAGAGATTCCGCGCCTTACCTTCATCAAGATTGCGAAAGGTTGCGCGTGACGGAGATCACGCGTGGCCGGTGGCAGAAGCGGCTAGCCGGAATGCGGACCTGACAGACAGGCCGGCTTGCAGCAGGAGGATTCACGATGGTTTCGCATTCCACGTTCGACTTCGTCGCAGCGATCGACGCCGAACAGGGCGACCAATCGGACGCGATCGGATCGGTACGGCAATATCTTGAGCGTTTCGGCTATATGCGGTCTGCGGCCGGGGAAAATGCGGTGTTCAAGAGTTTCGACGATTCGACCGAGCGGGCGCTCCGGCTTTATCAGGGTTTCAACGGATTGCCCGTGACCGGTCGGATCGACGCGGCGACAATAGCCGAGATGTCCAAGCCCCGATGCGGTTTTCCCGATTTCCCCGACCTCGCATCTTATGAAATCGATGGTCGAAAGTGGGACCATACCGACCTGACCTACCGGTTGGTCAACGTGTCGCCCGACGTGACCGAGGCCGAGGCCGATGCTTCGATCCGTTTCGCGCTCGACCTGTGGGAAAAGGCTTCGACGTTGACCTTTACGCGGGTCGACGGCGCAGCCGATATCGAGATCAGCTTTGCGGCCGGGAATCATGGCGACGAGTCGAGCTTCGATGGCCCGGGCCGCGTTCTTGCCCATGCCTTTTTCCCGCCTCCCAACGGCGGGCCGCTGGCTGGCGACGCCCACTTCGACGAAGCCGAGACCTGGTCGGTCGCCTTGCCGGTGCCCGGTGGGCGGTTCGATCTGCATACGGTTGCGGCGCACGAGTTCGGGCACTCGATAGGGCTCCGTCACAGCTCGGTCCAAGGCGCGCTGATGTTTCCCAGCTATTCGGGGCCGCATCGCCACCTGCATGCGGATGATGTCGCGGGGGTCCGTTCGCTCTATGGAGCATGAGCGCTCCGGCTGAACCCGCCCGCCAACATGCCGGCGCGACGGCAAGGGGTATTTAGCCGCAGCCCGCCCCCTCCGCGCGCGCCGCCCAGCCGATCGCGCCGTCGAGCAGCTTCAGATGCGCGGGGTCGCTCCACGCTTCGGCGCGGTGGCCGAGCGCCGAGTAGAAGATGCGCGCGCGGCCTTCGCAGCGCCACCAGATCAGCGCATGCTCGCCCATCCGCAATTTGGGTTCGAGGCGCATCTTCGCCTCGTCGAGGCGGACGAGGATATGCGCGTCGGGGGCGGGCCGGGCATCCCAGCTGTAATATTCGTCGGTCCAGCGCCACGCGGCGGGGAGATGCGCGGTCGCGGGGTGGCTGCGGTCGGCGACGGCGAGGTCGGTCGCCTGAAACTGGTCGGCGCCGCCCGGGTGGCCGGTGAACTGGCCGTTGCCGCGCAGTTTGACGAACCAGCCGGGATGGCTGCCGTCACCGGCGCTGTGGAGGCCGACGAAGCCGCCGCCGCGCGCGATGAACGCCTGAAAGGCCGCGCGCTGCTCGGGGGTAGTGATGTCGCCGCTGGCGTTGGCGAAGACGATGACGTCGAATTTGGCGAGGCTGTCGGGATTGAACACCGCGGCATTTTCGGTCGCGAAACTGCCCCAGCCGCGCGCCTTCGCGAGGCGCTCGATCGCCGGCACCGCCTCGGCGATGCTGTCGTGGCGATAGCCGTTGGTCTTGCTGACGATCAGCACCGCGGGGCGCGCGAGGTCGGGGACCTCGGGCGCGACATGGTCGAGCGTCGGCGCCGGGCGGCGCGGGTCGGGGACGGCGGCGGGCGTCTGGAGCGCGAGCAGCAGCGCGGCGGCGAACGCGGCCTTCATCGGGCGGTCTCGCGCGGTTTCATGTGCCACATCGCGTTGACGATGACCCAGCGCGCGCCGAATTTACCCATGTGGAAATAGTCGACGAACCACGGCGTTTCGACCCGGACCGCCGCCGCGTCGCCCGCGACGTCGAGGATGCGGCACGAACGGTTCCACTCGGCGCGCGGGGTCTTGAGCGCGCCGCGCTTCGTCAGGTCGACGAGTTCCTCGCGGCTCATGCGCTGCAGCCCGAGCCGCTCGTCGGGGGTGTCGCCGAGCACGCGGCGTTTCGCGAGATCGGGGTGGAGCGCGCGCTTCACCCGCTCGGGATCGCCCTCGAGCTGGCCGTCGACATAATCCAGGCAGGTCGCCTCGATCGCGGCGAGGTCGGCGGGGGATGCTGCGGGGGCGGGGGTCGCGGTCGCGGCGGCGAGGGTAAGCAGGGTCGTCAGCATCATATCTCCCTTTGAAGGCGTCATTCCCGCGGAGGCGCGAATCCCGCTTTTCCTTTTCGGCGCCAAGGCGCCATGGCAAGGGGGCAAATAGCGGGACCCCCGCCTCCGCGGGGTGACGCGGCGCGCGTTCAGTCGATGATCGGCGCCCCCTCGGCCTGCAGCCTTGCGAGATTGGCCTTCATCGCCGCGAGCACCTCGGGCGGATGGGGGGGCCAGCTTTCGACCTCGCCGGTGACGCGCAGCGGGAAGCGCGAGCGGTAGCTGCGCGTCGGGTTGCCGGGGAATTTCTTGTCGGTGAGATTGGGGTCGTCGAACCAGTCGCCGGTTGGCTCGACGATATAGATGCGCTCGCGGGCGTCGCCGGCGGCAAGCTCGCAGCCCCAGATCGCCGATTCGAGCGCGGCGGAGAAATAGATCCACGAGAGCGGGTTTTCGGTGCCGTAATTGCTCGTCCAGCCTGCGGCGAGCAGGTCGCCGACGGCGAGGTCGGCGCGGGTGCCGTGGTAGAAGGTCGCGCCGGCGTCGGGGCCGGTGGCGGCGACGGAGGCGGGGGCGGGGATGTCGGTCATCGTCGGGACGCTCCTCTGATTCGGTTGCGCAATATTGTTCCAAAGGTCACGAAAGTCACGCTACGTCCCCCCTGACTTGTCTCCTTTTGCCGTCGGCTCGCCATCCTCGCCCGACGGCGCTTCGGCGCTGCCGGCGGCGGCGTGGCGCGCCAACTCGGCCTCGACGTGGCGTGCGAATTCGCCCTTGGCCAGCGCGCCCGAATCGATCCCCTGCGCCTTCAGCCGCTGCATCACCGCGATCCCGGCGAGGATCCATGCGTCGGTTTCCTCCTCGGTCGGGCGCCGGCGCTTTGCGGCCGCGCGCTCGACGAGCGCGACCTCTTCGTCGGTCAGCCACTCGGTCGCATCCTCCTCGCGCTCGCGGTCGACCATCATGCCGGCTTTCGTGTCCCGCGCATCCTCGGCGACATGGTTCGTCCAGCGGCCGAGCGCGATCGCCGGCGCGTCGGGGCGGCGGCGCGGTTCGCGGCGGTCGCGCCATTTGCCATAGGTGTCGGGATCGCGATAGCGCAGCAGGAACATCGTCAGCCGCTCGTCATAATAGCGCCGCTCGCCGACCTGTTCGCCCTGGAAAAAGGACCGGGCGCGCGACGCCGTTCAGCGCGCGACTGAAAGCCGCGTCGGACAGGCGGCGGATCGCATGGTCCAGCGCGGCGTCCCACGCGGCGCGAAAGCTGTAGGCATCGGGGCGGCGTCCCACGCGGTACGCGGTCGACGGCGCCTGGCCGACGCGCGCGCACGCCTCGGTCACGCAGCCGCTTTCGGCCAGCGCGTCGATGAAGGCGACCTGCTTGTCGGGGGTCCAGCCGTCGTAGCGTTCGCGCGGCGACGCGGAGACGAAGTCGGGGAGCGAGCCGATCAGGCGGCTGTCGTCGGGCGGCGCGCGGCGCGGCTTGATGATGCGGACGGGATTGCGCGGCGTCCGCGTGGCGCGGCCGGCGGCGGGGCGAGGGGGGGTTTTTCCTGCTTCATCCGAGATGATGAACCAGACGGGAATTTATTAGGAAAGGCTTTTTTGCGGGTGGGCGTGCGAAAGTGGATTTGCGGCGGTTATTCGACGTCGTCGGACGGGTCGAGCCGCACCGTCCACATCGGCTGTCCCTCGGGCGACAGCGCGATGTCGTGCGAGGGCACCATGTCCGCCCCGGTCTCGATCCACCCGCGCCCGTCGCATTTGGGGCAGGGCACGCGGATCGAGCGGTGGCTGACGAGGTCGATCTGGCTGTTCCACTGGCCATGGCCCGCGCAGACCGGGCAGCGTGCGTCGAGGTCGCCGGTGCGGTGGCGGGGGGAGATGCCGTCGAGGGCGTGGGGGTCGGTGGGGCCGGTGCAGTGGATGACGTTCGAGGGGTGGGACATGGGGGTGGAGGATAGGTGGTGGGGTGGGGGTTGGCAATGCGGGGTTGGAATCCGGAACGGTTCGCAATTACTTGTCCGATTTGGAACGGAAGATAATTCGAACCGGGCGCGCGGGGAGTCGGTAACGGGGACTGTCCGGTGGGCACCTTACCGCCCATATGATGGCTGGCAGATAACGTGCTATTCCGACGACAATCGATCCTATCACTACAAGGGTCATGTCAATCATGCGCCTGTCGCCCCCCTTTTTTTGATCTGCTCTCTAGCGAGCATCGCTGTGTAGGCGCGCTCTTCTTTCTTAGCTTCGAGATCAATTTTCCAAACGCGGCGAATTATTCGACCAGCTGCTATGAAGATCGCGGTTTCGCTGTCAGGCATGTTTGAAAAGCTTTCGCTTGGCTCAGTTTGCGACGCTATTTTCCAAAAACCCTCGCTGTCTTGCCAAGCTAGCCATCCAACATTCCCTGTATCAATAGAAAACATCTCAACAGCAATATCTTCAAATACTTTGACAAGAAAAATTTCTTCTACAGAAAGTGTACAAGCAAAAGATATTATCCTTTCACCAGGATCTTTGTCGCTCCAAGTTCTATAAATGTCTTCATACAAATCAGACTCATTTTTCGCATCTTCAGAATATAAGTTCTTAAAATTTCCATTTTCGTCATCAATATATTTATGAAATCGAACCGTTTCTCCCGAGCGAAACCGATGTATTTGACTGGCCAAGTTGGCTGCCGCCGACATGCTGTAGGGATGCAATTTTACGCCGCTGCAAAGATCTATGGCGGCGTGAAAAATGTCCGCAAGTGATCGTAAGGACGCAAGCTTTAAGCCGTAAGGCTGTAGGCTGCCGAGGATGGCGGCGACGGTTACCTCGAATGGAGAAAATCGCCGATGAGACCCCTTGCCTTGTCCACCTTCAAGGGAACGGAGGACATCGTTCTTGAGCCAGAAAGAGAGTACGCCATCGCTCACACCTGACAGCTCGGCCAACTGACCTCGCGTGAAGGTAACTGCTTTTTGCCATCCTAAATCCATCAAAGCCTGATAAAGGATCAAAAGACCTTTGTAAAGTTCAAAGGGCTTTATTAGGATCAATGGGCTTCTGGCTCCATCAATGGCGACCGAGGGTATGACTTGCTATCGGACTCCTTCCGGTCGAACCAGTATCGAGTGCAGCCTCGGTGGATCATCCAAGCTTTCAGCATGCCGGAGTCGGCATAGCTAATGCGACGCTCAATAGGGGGCGGATTGCACGTCGATCGAATTGAGTGTGAAATAGAGCCGTCGATATCGACGACGACTATCTGAAACGATTGCGGAATTCGTCTATTGTTTCTTCAAAGCGGGTAAAGCCCTCTCGCTTCATTTCCTCGGCAAATTTCGTGCTTCGATCTGTACCAATAATAGCTGACCAGTAATAGCTCATCATCCCGATAGCATCTCGCTTCCTAAATCGGATAATAGTGAGGCGAACACCCTGCTTTAGGCGAGCAGAAGCGCTTTGCGACGAAAGGATAGGGTCAAAGACATTCTCATGTAAGAAGGCCATGATCTCGTCTTCTTTCGACATTGACCGTCCCTTCCGATGCAGGGTTTGCAGTGGCTAATGCGCCAGTTCCCAATCCTAATTGGTTTGCTTGCGTTTCATCCTTTATAAGCGCGGTCTTGGACTGCGCAACGCCCTCACCGCCGTCTCCAAGCCACCCGCACCGCGTACAGACAAAACCCCCCGAAGGCGAAGAGCAGCAGGCTGCTGATCAGCCAGCTCGTCCAGCGCCAGGCGAGCTCGCCCCAGCCCCAGACGAGGCCGACGTGGCGCGCTTCGCCTTCGGCCGAGAGGATGCGGACCGCGGGGAGCTCGCCGCTGCGATCGGTGGCGAGGCGGCGTTCGATGCGGTTCGACGCGTCGTCCCGCGCGCGTGACCGCGCGATATAGGCGTCGAGCTCGGCGGCCTCGCGACGCTTCTGTTCGGCCGTCGCCGCCTTCCATTTGGCCATCGCCTCTTCGTAGCCGAGCCCGGCATAAGGGTCGCTGCCCTCGCCGTCCGGCTTGCCGGTTTGGTCGGGAAGGCGCGCGGGGGCCGCGGCGGCGGGCTGGGCCTCGGCGAGGTCGATGACGCAGGCATATTCGGTCAGGCCGATGCCGCGGCTCGAGTTCGAGCCCGCACGCTCGCGCGTGCAATCGACAGCGGTGGCCTCGAGCTTGCCGCCGTCGGTCCCGGCGCCGAAAGCGGCGCGCGTGTCGTCGACGATCCCCCAGCCATTGGGGAGGGTGAGCCGGTAGATCGGGAAGCCGGTGCAGACCAGCCCGGCGGGGAGCAGCAGGAACAGCGCGATCGCGCGCGCGATGCGGATCCGCAGCGGCATCAGCGCGGCGCCCCCGGCGCGCGCGGCGGCGTCGGGGGGGCGGTACGCTCAGCCATGCCCGCGCGCTGCGGAACGGTGGCGGCAAGGGGCGGCGATCATGGCAGCTTCACTCCCGGTCGGGCCGTTCGCGGTCGAACCAATATTGCTTGTCGCCCAGTATCGCGCGCAGGCGCGGCGGGTCGCCCAGCGCTTCGGCGTGCGGCAGGCGCGCGAGCTTGTGCGAGGCATAATAGCCGTCGAATTCCACATCGGTCGAATCGAGCGTCCAGTAGGAGCCGTCGAGATAGACGACGATGTCGCCGACCGCGAAGCGGTCCAGCGTTTCGGCCATCTCCCCGGCCCACTCCGCGATATCCTCCTCGGTCACGGTGGTCAGGCCGAGCCGCGCGACTTCGCGGCGGCCGAGTTCGACGAGCGGGATGTCGGTTTCGCGGACCTCGGCGAAGACGAATGACTTGCTGCATTTCGAGCAGGCGATCATCCAGCCGCAGCCGCACCAGGGGCAGTCGAGCTGGCCGGTCGACATCGCGGGCTCGCCTTCGCAGCGGCAGAAGGAGAGGATGTCGTCGTTCGCCTTGAAGAGGAATTTCTGCTTCGTCTGTGCCTGTTCGTGCACTGGCATCGCCGTTCCCTTCATTCTCGCCGTGGCAATGGCCGCGTCCCGGGATCGATCTGATCACCCAATGCTTCGCGGTGCAAGCGTTCGATTCAGCCGCATTCGCGCCGTCCCGGGCGGAGCATCGGCGTCAGGACCGGCGAAGTTTCGGTCCGGATCTCGCCGATGATTTCGAAGCCGAAGCGCCGGTAGAGCGATATGTTGCGCGGGTTCGAGCTTTCGAGATAGGCGGGGCGGCCGTCGGCGTCGATGCGCGCGATCGCCGCTTCCATCAGCGCGGTGCCGAGGCCGCGGCCGCGATATGCGGGATCGGCGGCGATCAGCGGCAGATACCAGTGTGGCGCGTTGAGGTGGAATTTGTCCATCTGCTCGAAGAGCGCGTTCATCTCGCTTTTCCGGCTGGCCGGCGTCTGATCGTCCATGATCGCGGCCATCCGCGCGCCGTCGGGTTCGACGCCCGGCGGCAGCCAGGTCGCGACCGCCGCCCCGTCGTCGGCGACGAACGCCGTCTCATGGTCGAACGCTGCGCCGCCGAAGGCGCCGAAAAACTCGTGCCGGCGATCGAGATAGGTCGCAGCCTCGGGCGAGGCCCAGCGCGCCACCGGATCGCCGGCAAAGCCGAGCACCAGCGTGTGGAGCAATCGCGCCCGGTCCGCGGGCTTGCCGATCGTGATCTTCGCCATGGCTGTGCTTCCTTTCTCGCAGGGGGCACCCCGAAATGGCCGTGGCCGGCGAAAAGTTGCGGTGGCGAGGAGTTTCGGGCCCGGACTTATCGCGCGGCCACGCCTTGTGCCTCTGCCTTCTCCTCCTTCGCGATCCGGAAGGCCTGCGCATTCCGCGCTGCACCGGTCAGGCGCTTGATCTCGGCGGCATCGCTTTCGGCCTCGGCGGACTTCTCGAGCGCCTCGGCGAGGTTCTTCTCGCGCTTTTCGAGCTGTTTGGTCCATTTGCTCTCGTCGGTCTTCGCCTCGCGAAGCGCCTGCGCGAGGCGGCCGTTCTTCGGATTGGCGAACGCGGCGCTTTCGGCCGACGCCCGTTTGGCGCTTGCGGCGGCGAGTTTGGTCTTGCCCTCGTCGACGCTCTTCCCCGCGCTTTCGCGCCAATTCTTGGTCGAGGTCAGGCGATGCTCGATCACGTCGCCGGGCTTCACGCAATATTGTGCGATCGGTTCGACCGCCTCGTCGGCGGCGGATAGCGTGAGCTCGCGCAGCTTCCACGCCTTTTTCGAGCGCGCGAAGAAGCCGGTATAGACCCCCGCGACCCGGCCGTCGGCGCCGAGCACCGCCCATTGGCCGAGCGCGGTCGCGCCCGAACCGCCGCGATAGAAGCGCAGCGGATCGCCCTCGAGGACATGGCCCGCGGTGGCGAGCGGATCGGACTGGCGGTCGATGTCGAGCTGCCCGGCGGTGGCGCCGCCGCCCTGCCACTTGCTCTTCTTGTCGAGATGGAAGGCCACGCTCTTGGGCGTGCCGCCCTGCGCGGCGGCGAAATAGGCCTGCATGGCGGCGAGCGACGGCGCGCGCGCCTCGGCGATCTTGGGATCGGCCATCGGGGTGCCGGTCATGCACGGGCTGACGCCGCCGCCATAGCCCATCGTCGCGAGAATATAGAGATTGGGGTCGAGGTGCGGCATATATTGCGCGGCGGCGGGCGCCGCCTGCAGCGCGGCGGCGGCCGTCAGCGCGCCCGCGATGACCTTGAAAGTCCGGCCCATTTTTTCCTCCCCGCGGTTTCGTTCGGCGATGCGATCACCGCGGGAAACCTTATCAGTTTCGGCCTGTTCGGATAGCTTGAAATTTTGTGGGGGTATCGTCAGGCCGCGTCGGCGCGGAGCGCCCAGCGGCCGTGCTCGATATGGGTGGTCTTGCCGACGACGCTTTCCATCAGGATGATTTCGTGCACCGTCCAGCCGATCGGCGGCATCTTCTGGGCATTGAGGCGGTCGCCGCGATAGTTGATCGTGATGTGCGGTTCGGGCGTGGTGCCGTCCATGATCGGCGCCTTTTCGCGCAGCAGATGGTTCACCAGCGCCTTCTGGAACGCCCGCGCCTCGGCCAGCGGCTCGCGCGTGCGCAAGGTCACCGCCTTGCGGTTCTCGATCCGGTCGAAGCGGAGCGGGAAGGGGGCCGCGGCGAAGCCGTCCAGCGCGGCGATGGTCGCGGGCAGCCACGCGGGCGGCGCATAGTGGAGATCGTAGAGCGAGATCAAAGTGACGTGGAGGAGGTGGGGGCCGCGTCCGGGGTCGTTGCGCGGTAGCGCGGTAATTTGCGCCTGCACCTCGGGCGGCGGCTTGGCCATGACATAGAGGGGGTTCCGGGCGCGCATGGGTGGGAGTGTAGCATGGAGTGGGAGCGGGGACGACGGGTGGCCGATCGAGGCCGCGGATTCCCGGGATGCGAGAAGCCGTCTCCGCCTCCAAAGTTCAGGAAAGTTCAGCCCAATGGCGATCCCCTGCCGGGCCGCGGAAGGTCTCGAAGTTCACGCGCCCCTCCGCTGTGCGGCCCGGGTCACACAGGCGGTCTCGGCGAGCGCTTCGATGAAGTCCATCTGGCGGCCGGGCGTCCATCCGTCGTGCCGCCGGCGCAGCGGCACGGGGACATGGTCGGGGACCGCGGCGCACGACCTGGCGCGGCCGGCGGCGGGGCGAGGGGGATTTTTCCTGCTTCATCCGACAGGGTGAACCAGATGGGAATTTATTAGGAAAGGAGTTTTTTGGGCGGGGCGTGCGAAATAGGATTTGCGGGGGCTATTCGACAGCGCCGGAGGGGGTCTCATCATACAGTGAGTTTGGGGGTTATTGCACCTGTCACCGTAATTGGTCACCGTAATTGGGGCAGCCATTCGGGCGGGGCATGGTGGAGGTCGTAGAGCGAGATGAGCGTGACATGGAGCAGCTCGGGGCCGCGCCCGGGGCGTTGCGCGGCAGCGCTGCGATCGCAGCCTCCACCTCCGGCGGCGGCTTGGCCATGACGTAGAGGGGGTTGCGGGCGCGCATGGGTGGGAGTGTAGCATGGCATGAGAGTGAGGCGAGTGGCGTACGCTGTCGCGCTTGGAATTGCGGATTCAGTAAATAGTCACCGCACTCCGTGCCCACTGATCCTGATGCACCGACTTCTTGCTATGGTTTCGCCAATAAGCCATTTGTCAAACATGATCATCGGGCCGAATCTTCTTAAAGTGAGCGCTTTGAAGCGCCCGACAAGAATCTTTCTTTGTGGGCCAGGAATTGGTGCGGTGAATTTTCAGATCCGGGAGTTCGCCAAGACGAGCCTAACGAATGTTGGCGCGATTGAAGTAGTGTATGGTGAAGATATAGAAAAAATTTCTTCCTTCAAAAGGAAGAAAAAAGATTTGCAGACTCTCGAACTCGATTTTGCGCATTCTGTCGACTACACTTTTCTAATACTTGAATCTCCCGGATCGATAGCAGAGCTGGGTACGTTCAGTATGGTTGAGAACATTCGAGGCAGATTGGTTGTATTGGTCCCAAGTCAGTTCTATAGAGATCAAAGTTATATTGCTCGCGGACCCTTGAGCCTAATTTCCGGACAGTTCCAGTCAAATATTATATATTTTGATAGGAAGTTAGATAAGAATCTTCACGATAGAATTCTTTTTCCTTTAACATTCTATAAGTACGCAAACTATAGGATGGGTTGGAAATATGTTCACCATATAAATAGCGCATATCGTGAGCGTGGGTACAAACGTAATTCTTACGAAGATTTTATTAATCCAGTTCGTGACGAATTTGCTGATGCTGCAACATATGCCGGAATTTTGATACTGGGGAATCCCACCTTTCCGGAACTTGTGTCGTCGACATCAATGTCACCTAGCCAGACGTCCGAAGCTCTTCGTCGGCTTTTTCAGGCGGGCAAAATTATGAAGGGGGCCGGCGGTCGATATGATGCGCTTATGGGATTTGCAGACCCTATCTTGGAACCTTTTAGTACAACTCGTTTGAGTGAGGCTCGCGCGAAGTACATTGCATCTCTTGACAGTCGCATGGTCAGCTAGCAGTCTCGATATGCGTTCCTAGCATATCCCGAGAGGGAGGCATGGCGCATCGCCATGAGCACGTAAAGTACGTAGAGTCCTGATTTAATAGTAACCCAAAAGAAAATTTTTCTTTCGTGCCACTATTAAATCATCGAATGAGAGCTGAAGTAGGGGCGTAGTGCTGCGGTGAGAAATGTCAGCGGTTGAAGAAGTTTCTGAAGCGCTGGGATTTGCGCCGCAGCATATTTATGCTCTCGTCGCGACGGCCGAAAGTCAGTATTTTACAATTTCGATCCCGAAGAATGGCGATCCTGAGAGTTTTCGGCAGCTAGATATTCCGACAAGTGCCCTGAAGGGTGTCCAAAAGCAAATCTTGAAGGCAGTGCTCCGAGACGTAGAAGTCCATGAGAGCGCGTATGCTTACGTTCGTTCTAGAGATATCGTCTCCGCAGCTCGTCGCTTGTGCGGGAATTATTCTTTGTTGAAGATCGATATAGCAGACTTCTTCCCAAGCATAACATCTCGACGGATTTTCGGGGTGTTTAAATCGATTGGATACAGTGACAGTATAAGCTATATTCTGACAACGCTATGCACTTATAAAGGAAGTATTCCTCAAGGTGCACCAACAAGTCCTGCACTTTCGAATATAATTTTCAGAAAATTGGATGCAAGGCTAGAAAAATTGGCTCAAAGCTGGGCTTTGGAATATACAAGATATTCCGATGACATGTTTTTTTGCCACGATAGAAATTTCAACCACCCCAAATTTCTTGAATTAGTTGTAGGCCAGATAGAGTCTTCTGGATTCTCGATCAATGCCGCCAAGACACGCTTCTATCCGCGTGGCGCGCCGAGGAAAACGTTAGGTTTGTTGACGCACGGCTCCAGCCCGGCGCTGCCCGGTCCAGTAAGGCGAAAAATCCGAGTGGCGTTTCACAAAGGGTCAAGGAACATTGGGTGGGGGCAAGAAAACATAGAGTTCCTTAGGGGAATTCTTGAGTGGTACAAATGTGTATATGGTAGAGATTCTAGATATTTTGAGTATAGAGCCGTTGTGGACACTATTGAACGGGTGAAGCTGCATATATCTTATCAAAGCGTCTAAGCGTTATCAATCATGCTCCCGGCCACCGGCGCCCATATACAGCTCGCGCCCGGTTTCCTCATAAACCTCGCTCATCTGCGCCATGCCCTTCTCCGCCTCTTCGGCAGCGATGAAGCCGGCACTGTCCTGATTTTGCAGCTTCGCGAACTCGCGCACTTCCTGGCTGATCTTCATCGAGCAGAATTTGGGGCCGCACATGCTGCAGAAATGCGCGGTCTTGGCGCCTTCGGCCGGGAGCGTCTGGTCGTGGTACTGCTCGGCGGTGTCGGGGTCGAGCGACAGGTTGAACTGGTCGCGCCAGCGGAATTCGAAGCGCGCTTTCGATAGCGCGTCGTCGCGGACTTTCGCCGCGGGGTGGCCCTTGGCGAGGTCGGCGGCGTGGGCGGCGAGCTTGTAGGTGACGACGCCGACCTTGACGTCGTCGCGGTCGGGGAGGCCGAGATGCTCCTTGGGCGTCACGTAGCAAAGCATCGCGGTGCCGTACCAGCCGATCATCGCGGCGCCGATACCGCTGGTGATATGGTCGTAGCCGGGCGCGATGTCGGTGGTGAGCGGCCCCAAGGTGTAGAAGGGTGCCTCGCCGCACGCTTCGAGCTGCTTGTCCATATTCTCCTTGATCTTGTGCATCGGGACGTGGCCGGGGCCCTCGATCATCACCTGCACATCCTGCTCCCACGCGCGCTTGGTGAGCTCGCCGAGCGTGTAGAGCTCGGCGAATTGCGCCTCGTCGTTGGCGTCGGCGATGCTGCCGGGGCGCAGGCCGTCGCCGAGGCTGTAGGCGATGTCATAGGCCTTCATGATCTCGGTGATCTCGTCGAAGCGTTCGTAGAGGAACGATTCCTTGTGATGCGCGAGGCACCATTTCGCCATGATGCTGCCGCCGCGGCTGACGATGCCGGTGACGCGCTTCGCGGCGAGCGGAACGTAGGGCAGGCGCACGCCCGCATGGATGGTGAAATAGTCGACGCCCTGTTCGGCCTGCTCGATCAGCGTGTCGCGGAAGATGTCCCAGCTGAGCTCCTCGGCGATGCCGCCGACTTTTTCGAGCGCCTGATAGATGGGGACGGTGCCGATCGGGACGGGCGAGTTGCGCAGGATCCATTCGCGCGTGTCGTGGATATTGCGGCCGGTCGACAGGTCCATGACGGTGTCGGCGCCCCAGCGGATCGACCAGACCATCTTGTCGACCTCGGACGCGACGTCGGACGCGACCGCGCTGTTGCCGATATTGGCGTTGATCTTGACCAGGAAATTGCGGCCGATCGCCATCGGCTCGCTCTCGGGATGGTTGATGTTGTTGGGGATGATCGCGCGGCCTCTTGCCACTTCATCGCGAACAAATTCGGGGGTGACGTAATCGGGGATGCTGGCGCCCCAGTCCTGCCCGTCGCGGACATATTCGGCGAGGCGTTCGCGGCCGAGATTTTCGCGGGTCGCGACATATTCCATCTCGGGCGTGATGATGCCGCGGCGGGCATAGTGCATCTGGCTGACGTTCGCGCCGGGTTTGGCGCGCAGCACGGTCTTGCGGACGTTGGGGAAGGCGGGGACGCCGCCGCTGCGGTCGGGGCCGAGCTGGCCGTTGTCCTCGGGGCGGACCTCGCGCTGAGTGACCTCCTCGACATCGCCGCGTGCGCGAATCCAGCTCGCGCGGAGTTCGGGGAGGCCCTGCGCGATGTCGATGCTCGCATTGGGGTCGGTGTAGGGGCCCGAGGTGTCGTAGACGCGGACGCTGGGCTCGCCCGAATGCGGGTCGAGGTCGATCTCGCGCATCGCGACGCGGATGCCGCTGCCGGTGGGCGAGGCGATGTGGACCTTGCGGCTGCCGCGGATCGCGCCGGTGGTGACCCCGATGGGGGTGGCTTGGCGCCCAACGCTCTTCAGGTCGAGGCGGGAATCGATGTCGGCCATGTGCAGTCGCTCCGTTCTTGTTGCCGGAGCGAAAGACGGTTTTCACGCCCCTGTTTCGCTTAGGGGTGAAGCCGGCCCTCCCTCCGCCCGAGTTACCGGGATCAGGTTCGACGGGTCGCGGGCTGTTCCGCTCTCAACCTGCTGCTTCACACAGGCTCCCCGGGGATGGCGGAAGATTAGGCGGCGAGGGCGCTAAAGTCACCCGGCAAATTTCGTTGCACTGCAACAATCGCGCGCACGATCGTCATCATTTTGCCGCCCCTGCGTCATCTCGGTGTCGCCGGAGCCGGCCAAAGGGGCGCGGCATAGTCTGCACCTATCCCTGAAAAACAAAAAAGGTCTCTCCCATGGCTCGCTCTACCCGTGCTTTTGCCGCGCTTGTGCTTTGCGCGATTTCGACTCCCGCGCTGGCGCAGGCCGACGCCGCGCCCGTCGCCGACGGCGACATCCGGGAGGGCGAGGACATCGTCGTCACCGCGCAGAAGATCGAGCAGCGGGCGATCGACGTGCCGATCACCATTTCGGCGACGAGCGGCGCGCAGTTGCGGGGCCTGGGGGTCAGCGATCTCGACGAACTGTCGAACTATGTTCCGGGTCTGAACATCCAGGAGCAGAGCGCCAACAACCCCGGCATCGTCATCCGCGGCATTACCTCGGACAGCGGGTCGGCGCAGCAGGCGGCGCGCGTCACACTCTATTACAATGGCACCGACATCTCGCGCTCGCGCGGTTCGTACCAGGCGATTTACGACGTCGACCGGATCGAGGTGATCAAGGGTCCGCAGGCGACGCTGTTCGGCACCGCGTCGGCGGTCGGCGCGATCAGCATCATTTCGGCTCGGCCGAAGCCCGGTTTCTCGGGCGAGGTCAATGCGAGCTATGGCAATTATGACGCGACGGTGCTGGGCGGCTTCGTCAACCTCGGGTCGGACAAAATCGCCGGGCGCGTCGCATTCGAATGGAAAAAGCGCGACGGCTATGTCGACAATCTCGCCGCCGGGCAGGAGGATCTCTATGCGCAGGACCAGTTGGGGGTGCGTGGATCGCTGCGCTTCGCACCGACCAGCGATTTCACCGCCGACCTGATCCTGACTTATGACCGCCAGCGGCACAGCGGCACGCCGTTCATTTCGGGCACCTATCCGACGGCATCGGGGCCGGCGAACCCGTTCGGCGATGCCGCGCTGGGCGGCTCGCCGCTTTCCGAAGCTGTTCTGGGCAAAGCGAAGCTCGGGCTGACGCGCGATGTCTATGATGCCAATCTGACCTTGGCGTGGGACGTTGCCGACGATTGGACGATCACGATGATCAACAGCTATCGCGATTTCGATTCGCTGGAGATTTTCGACGCCGACGGCAGCGCCGCCTGGTATCTCGAATTCGCCGAGGACGCGAAGGGGCACCAGTATAACCATGAGACGCGCTTTTCGTACAACAGCGACCGGTTCCGCGGCTCGTTCGGCTGGAACGCCTTCCTCGAAAGCGGGTCGCAGGTCGTGCCCTTTTCGAGCGAGGAAGGCATTTTCCTGCAATGCGCGGCGCGGCTGATCCCGAACCTGCCGTGCATCGCGCCCGACGGGACGGTGAGCGCGGCGCAGGCGACCGCGATCCTGACCGGCGGGGCGTTCACCCAGCTTCCCTATCGGTCGACCTTCGGCAATATCGGCAAGAACCAGAGCTATTCGGTGTTCGCCGACGGCACATGGATTCCGACCAAGGCGCTCGAAGTGACCGCGGGCGTGCGCGCGCTGATCGAAAAGCGCCGCTCGGGCTATTTTGCGGTGGTGCCGCGCTCGCGGATCACCGGCGGCGCGTCGTTGATCCCGGGGCAGGTCGATACTGGCGGGCAGACATTTTACAGCGAGGACAGTTTCAAGGCCTTCCTGCCGCGCTTCAATGTCCTCTATCGTTTTTCGGACGGATTCAACGGCTTTGCGACGGTATCGAAGGGCCGACGGTCGCCGACGGTCAACCTCAACGCACGCGCTACGCCGACCGGGCCGGTGGCGAACGTCAGCGACATCGCGTCGGAAAATGTCTGGAACTACGAAGTCGGTTTAAAGGCTTCGACCGGCGGTTTTTCGGGGTCGATCGGTGTCTACTACCAGAAATATGACAATTTCCAGGTGTCAGTGACCCAGTCGAACGGCCAGACGATCACCCAGAGCGCCGGGACCGCGAGCAACCTGGGGGTCGAGGCCGAGGCCGCCTATGCCTTTACCGACTGGTTCCGCCTGTTCGGCAATGTCGCCTATATCGACGGCGGCATCGACGACAAGGCGGCGAACGGCGTGTTCGCGGGCGACCGGTTCCGCCTCCAGCCCGAATGGCAGGCGGCGGCGGGCTTCACGATCAACGCCGACCTCGGCGGCGGGATGCGTTTGTTCGCGACCCCGACGGTGACCTATCGCAGCAAGATCTTTTTCGAAGTGCCCAACCGCGCGCTGATCAGCCAGGATGCGGTGACCCTGGTCAACGCGCGCGCCGGGGTGAGCTTTGCCGACGACAGGTTCGAGATCGCCGGCTTCGTGCGCAACGCGACCGACGAGGATTATCTGCTCGACGCCGGCAACACCGGCGGCGCGTTCGGCATCCCGACCTTCATTCCCGCCGAGCCGCGTTTTTACGGTGTGCAGGTGCTCGGGCGCTTCTGATCCGGAGCTTCGCCGCCGGGCGCCCAGCCCGCTGGGGCGAGGGTGAAACCCGCGAAGTCGAAGCCGGGGACGACGAGGCAGCTGACCAGCGCCCAGCCCTCGGCGGCGTGCGCGGCCTGCCAGTGGTGCGCGGGGATGCGGAACTGCGGGGCTTCGCCGGCGAGGATGTCGGGGCCGAGGCGGTGGCGGGCGGGCGCATCGGCGTCGGTCGCGGCGAGCGACAGCGCGAGCGGCGACCCCGCGTGCCAGAGCCAGAACTCCTCGGCGTCGACCTTGTGCCAGTGCGAGCGCTGCCCGGCCTCGAGCAGGAAATGGATCGCGGTGCCGCCGGCGCGGCCGTCCGCGCCGGGCGGGCCGCGCCAGGTCTCGCGGTACCAGCCGCCCTCGGGATGCGGGGCGAGGCCGAGGCGGTCGATCAGGGCGCGGGGGTCGGTCATGACGCATCCTAGGCGCGGCTGGACTCGTCCGGCAAGCATGGCATAGTCACCCGGCAGACCCGCGAGCGACGCGGGCGGCGGGAGAGAGAGATGGCTTCGGTGCTCGAAGAGGCGCGCGCGATTGCGCCGGTCGATGTCAGCGACATCGCGCTCTATACCGAGGATCGCTGGCGCGAACCCTTTGCGCAACTGCGTGCCGCGATGCCGGTGAGCTGGTGTCCCGACAGTCCCTATGGCGGTTACTGGTCTGTGGTCAGCCATGCGCTGGTGCAGGCGGTCGAGCTGGATCCCGCGACCTTCTCCTCGTCGTGGGAGAATGGCAATATCGTCATCGCCGACCCGCCGCCGCAGTCGAACCTGCCCAATTTCATCGCCGCCGACCCGCCGGTGCACACCGCGCAGCGCAAGGTGATCGCGCCTGCCTTCAACCCGAGCCAGATGGCCGAGCGCGAGAAAGTGGTGCGTCAGCGGACGCGCGAGCTGTTCGATGCGCTCCCCGTCGGCGAGAGCTTCGACTGGGTGGAGAGCGTGTCGGTTCCGCTGACGATCGGCATGCTGTGCATCCTGTTCGACTTCCCGTGGGAGGAGCGCCACGACCTCAAGCGCTGGTCGGACTATGGCGGCCATGTCTCGCCCGAGACCGCGAGCGAGGAATATCGCGCCGCGTGGATGGCCGAGATGCAGGCGATGCTCGCGCGCTTCGACGAAGAGTTCGCCAAGCGCAAGGCGCTGCCGCCGACCGATGATTTGCTGTCGCGCATGGTACACAGCGAGGCGATGGGTAGTTTGAACCCGATGGAGCGGCTCGCCAATATCGCGCTGCTGATCGTCGGGGGCAACGACACGACGCGCAATTCGATGAGCGGGCTGGTCGAGGCGCTGCACTGCTTTCCGGGCGAGCTCGAGCGGCTGCGCGCCGACGCGTCGCTGATCGCTAACGCCGCGCAGGAGATCATCCGCTGGCAATCGCCGGTGACGCATATGCGGCGCACCTGCACGCGCGACGTCGAACTGGGCGGGCAGCAGCTCCGCCAGGGCGAGAAGGTGATCCTCTGGTATATTTCGGCGAACCGCGACGAGAGCGTCTTTCCCGATGCCGAGCGTTTCGACGTCGGGCGCGCCAATGCGCGGCGGCACGTCGCGTTCGGCCACGGCATCCACCGCTGTGTCGGGGCGCGGCTCGCCGAGATCCAGCTCTGCACGCTGATCGAGGAGATCGTGGGCCGCGGGATCCGCATCGAACCGCAGGGCGCGGCCGAGCGGCTGGCGAGCCCCTTCCTGCACGGTTTCGTGCATATGCCGGTGCGGATCGTTACGAGCTAGCGCGATTGCCGTCGCCTTGGCTTCGCGACGCGACCAAAATCTCTGAGCGGCGCGCGATATCGTCCGGAGCTGTCGTCTGGATAGGGACGGACCCGGCACCGCGGCGCCGGATGCGTCCTCCCCCTTCTCAGCCGATCACCTCGACCGTGCCCTTGCCATGACATTTGGCGCAGCGGTCCTCCGACGTCGTCCGATGCTCGACGCTGATCACGCCGTGCCCGCGGCACTGCGTGCAATAGGCGCTGACATTGTCGGGTTCGTACTTCGATCCGCCGCAGCGCGGGCAGGTTTCGGGGCGATTGGTCGTGACGGTCGTGGTGACCGTCCCGCGGCCATTACATCTGTCGCACGTGATATCCACATAAGGCATGCTGGTCCTCCTCCTCGATGCGCGGTTGTTCAGGATTTGAGATAATCGGCGAACTTGCGGTTCGCGTCGTCGAACGCCCGCTGCCGGTCGCGGTTCATCTTGAGCAGCATGTCGGTCTGCTCCTTCATCGCGTCGATCACCGGGTTGGAACCCGCAGCCGGCGGTGCGACGGGCATCGGCGGCATCGGCGCCATCGGTCCGCCGCCCTGTCCCATCGGCGGTATCGGCGGGAACGGCACATAGGGCGGCGGCATCATCGGCCCGCCGAACATCGGGGGATAGCCGGGCATCATGCCGGGCGGCATCATCCCGAACGGCGCGCCGAAGGGCGGTACCATCGGCGGCATATAGGGTTCGAGCCCGGGGATCGGCGGCGGCACGAAGGGATTGAACGAATGACTGGGGTCCGGGCCCGGCCCCGCACCATGGTTTGCGGGGCTGGCCGAAAAGAACGCGGTGGAGGTCGCCTGCACTTTCGCCAGCGCCTTGACCGCGTCGTCGAGCAGCGGCGCCAGATAGGCCTTGAACTCGCCCGCGCCCGCGGCGGCGAGGAGATCGGCGTCGCCCACGAAGCTTTTGCACGTTTCGGTCCAATGGCCGAGCGCGAGCGCGAGCGACTGGTAAAGCGCGATCGGCGGCGGGGTCGGCAGGCTGCCGAACGGCACCGGCGCGGTCATATAGGCCTGAACCTGCGCGAAATAATCGGCGATTACGGGCTCCTGTTCGGTGCGCGCGGCGTCGAATTTGGCGGCGATGTCGCGCGCGATTTCCTGCGCGGCGGCCAGGAGTTCGGCCTGCTGCGCTGCATCGGGTTCGGGATATTCGGGAAGCTTGCGCTCCGAATAGCGGAACGACTTGGCGGCCTCGCGGGCGATTTCGCCCTGCCTCAGATATTCTTCGAAGCTCATGGCGCACAGATCCTTCTTGCGAAGGTCAAGTTGCGCGATCCCTTGTCTTTATCGTTGCTTGACGCTGGTCCTGGTCATGCAATCATATTTCCCGGACCGGCATGCGGAACGGAAGTAATATAGCGGGCGACCCGAATCATTATTTTGGATTGATTATGTGTTAGGGGCGATTTGGCCTTGCTGTCAAGGTCGGCCCCCGGCGAGCGCGGTCGGCATCGCGGGGAGCGGCGCTTCGGGCAGGCCCGCGGCGACGATCTCCTCGAGCGCGTCGTAGCAGTCGCCGTCGATCGCATCGCCGACCTCGCACGCCATGATCGACAGCGCCTGATCCACCGGCATCGCCGCGCGATAGGGGCGGTCGGCGGTGAGCGCGTCGAAGAAGTCGGCGACCGAGATGATCCGCGTCTCCATCGAAATGCTCGTCTCGTCGAGCCCGAGCGGATAGCCGGTGCCGTCGAGCCGTTCGTGGTGCGAGCCTGCGATCAGCGCCATGTCGCGCATCACCGAAATGCGCGAGAGGATGTCGGTGGTGATCTGGGCATGGCTCTGCATCACCGCCCATTCTTGCGCGGTGAGGCGCCCGGGCTTGTCGAGGATGCGGTTGCTGACCCCGAGCTTGCCGATGTCGTGGAGCATCGCCGAACGGACGAGGCGGCGGCGTTCGGGCGCGGCGATGCGAAGCTTGGCGCCGATGCGGTCGGTGAGCAGCGCGACGCGCTCGCTATGGCCGCCGGTATAGGGGCTCTTGGCGTCGATTACCTGGCCGAAGGCGATGGCGATATCGTCGAGATAATCCTCATCGACCATGATGCGCGCCTGTGCGGGGGCGAGCGCGAAGAGGCGGTCGTCGATGCCCGGCGCCGACAATTCCGTCCAGAAGCCGGGGTCTGCGGCGAGTTCGGCGAAGATCGCGGCGAGATCGGGGTCGAGCCAGCTGCCGCTGCGCCTGGCGACCTCGGCCAGCGCGCGCTCGGGACCGCCCGCCATGAAGAAGACGTCGGCGACCTGCGCGAGCAGCGCGATGCGCGACAGCAGCGGGATGGCGCTGCCCGACAGGCCGCGCGGCATGCCGCCGCCGTCCCAATGTTCGTCGAGCGCGGCGATGCCGTCGGCGACCTGGGTCGAGAAGCGCAGGCGCTTGGCGATGCCGGCGCCCTGGGTGCAGCGCGTCTCGATGAAGCCGGTGAGGATGGGGGCGGCGTTGGCGGTGAGATGGTCGCGGGCGTCGCGGCGCGCGGCCGCTTCCTCCTTGGCGCCGACCTCGGCCTCGACGAAGGCGAGGAAATCGGTGACGTCGGGGCCGATCAGCTTGAAGCCGTGCTTGAGGCTGCGGTCGTCGCCGAGGAAGAGCTCGGCGACGCGCGCGGCGTTGCTCGAGCAGCCGAGGTCCTTGAGCAGCACGGCGTAGAGGCAGTCGGCGAGCTCGGCGCCCTGCAATCCGGCGGCGAGACCCACATAGGTGCCGATCCACGCGGCGCGCACGCTGTGCCCCGCGGGCTGGCCCTCGGTGAGGTCGAGTGCATAGGAGAAGGCGCCGAGAATCTCGGCGAGCGGCGCTTCGTGCGCGGTCGCGGTTTCGAACGCCGTGCGGTCCGGCTGGAACATGACTATCCTCCCTGCTTGGCGGCGAGGATAGCGGGGAGAGTTTACCGGCGGGTTAGCGAGGGCGAAGGGTATCGGGCGGGATCGGCCATTTTTCTCCCCTCCCGCAGGCGGGAGGGGGAATCAGCATAGCCCTAAAAAGCCCGTTGGCGGCGCGGCGCCGATATGCAAGGCATGGCGGCATGACCCGGCCCGACCTTTCCGACGAAGCGGCGCGCGCCGCCTATCGCCGCGAGCTGCGCGGGGTCGCGCGCTGGCCGCGCGCCGTGGGGATGGTCCTCGTCTTCGCCTCGCTGGGGCTGTGGGCCTGGCCGCAGCGCGGCGGACCGATGGTGCCGGGGCCGCTGGCGACCGAGAGCTGGGGCTGGCTGTGCCTCGCCGCCGGCTGGGCGATATTATTATGGTCGATCGTCATGCGCACGCGCCACCACCGCGCGCGGATGGACGAGCCGGGGCCTTAAGAACCCGCCCAATTTTCCCGTTCGGAAGGGTCGGGGATCCGGGCCTAGCGCAAAAACGGACCCTTCGCCCTCGCCCGCGCCTGACCCGCGGACACCCCCGCCAGCTCGCGAAACGCGCGCGCCATATGCGCCTGGTCGGCGAAGCCGCGTTCGGCGGCGTGGCCCGCGAGGCTCGCTTCGCCGGGGAGGGTTTCGAACGCCTTCTGGAAGCGCAGCAGGCGGAGCCAGGCGCGCGGCGGCAGGCCGACATGGGCGGCGAACCAGCGCTGGAGCGCGCGCGCGGGCATGTTGGTGGCGGCGGACATCGCGGCGACCGAGGGAGCCGCGACGAGCGCGCTGCCGATGGCATCGAGGCCGGTCTCGGCGGCGAGGCGGCGTTCGATGGCGTCGAAATCGGACGCATCGTGCGCCAGCCAGCGGCCGCGGAGGTCGGCGAGCGCGATGCTGCCGACCCGCGTCCACGTCCATGGCCAGAGGCGCAGGCCTTCGAAGGCCGCGTCGCCGCTGATCTCGAAGGCGGTCGGGCGCTCGACGAGGCCGACCGCGAAGCCCGGCGGCTGGTCGCCGTCCCAGCGCGAGCGGCCGCGGGTGCGGCGGATCAGCTCGACGCAGCCGTCGGGGGTCGCCTGCTGTTCGATCCACGCGTCGACCGCGCCGGTACCAGCGAGCGTCCAGCGCGCCTTGATGAGGCCCGCGAGATGCGGCGGTGGCGGGGTTTCGCGGTACTCCATCGCCGTCTTAGACGACGATATCGGTGCCGGTTCAAGGGGCGGCCAATGGCCGGGCGCTGCGACTCCGTCTTAGGTGGGGGCGATGATCGAAGAGAGGGAATTTCCCATGACCATCCGTTCGTTTGCCGCATCGCTCGCGCTGCTCTCCTGCGCGTCGCCGCTCCACGCCCAGACGATGACCGACCCCGCGCTCACGGCCGGTGCGAGCCCCGTCGCGATGGGTAGTTTTGTGGGCGCGCGCCTCCGCATCCCGCTCGGCGAAACGAGGGGCGGCGGCGAGCCGATCCGCGCCGGGCTGACCGTCGCGCCGATGCAGCGGAGCGACGGGACCGGGCAGCGCGGACCCGCGTGGCGGATCGGCGAAGGGCTCGAGTTCGGTTTTACGAGCGACGCACCCACCCCGCATCTCTCGCTCGCCGGGCAATATATGGGGCCCGCGCGCTTCGCGCCCGGCGGACGGGCGACGGCGAAGCGGCGGAGCAATTTGTCCGACGGCGAGACCGTCGCCGCGGTGGCGGTCGGGCTCGCGCTCCTCGTCGGCGGCGGGCTGTTGCTCGCGCTCGACGCGGCGGGCGATCCCGACCCCTGCACGCCGGGTGGGTGCAATAATAATTAGGTTTGAAATCCGGCGGCGGGATGACGGTTGCGACCGGAAGATCCTCCCCACGCGTAGCGATGGGGAGGTGGCAGCGCGAAGCGCTGAAGGAGGGGTCGACGCCGTCGGGTGTTGGCGCAAGGCCAGACCCCTCCACCATCGCTTCGCGGCGGTCCCCCTCCCCATGGCTTCGCCAAGGGGAGGATCTTTTGGCCGGTCCTCCACCGCGAGGCGGCTGCCGATCGGATAATTCTCGACGCCCCCGCGCGCTTGTCGCATCGGTTCAAGACCGGCGCGGCGAAGTGCGGCAAACTCGGCGGGACAGGAGGCGCTTATGACATCATGGATGGCGGCGGGGCTCGCGGCCCTGCTGGTGGCGGCGAGCCCGGCGGCGACGGTCGACGATCTCGCCTGGATGGCGGGGCAGTGGAGCCGCGAGGACGCCGGACGCTGGACCGAGGAGAGCTGGAGCGCGCCGCGCGGCGGGACGATGCTCGGGCACAGCCGCTCGGGCGCGGGCGAAACCTTGCGCGAGTTCGAGTTTTTGCGGATCGCGGCCGATGCTGACGGCGTGCCAACCTATTATGCCCAGCCCGGCGGGCGGGCGCCGGTGGCGTTCCGGCTGGTTCAGCACGACAAGGCGAGCGCGACCTTCGAGAATGCGGGCCATGATTATCCGCAGCGCATCACCTATGTGCGCGACGGTGCGACGATGACCGCGACGATTTCGGCGATCGACGGGTCGCAGGCGATGGGCTGGACCTTCCAGCGCCGCTGAACCGCCGCTACCGTCGCCGCGGGGTGCAGGCGCGAGAGGAGCGGCGGGTGGACAAGACGGGGCGGCTCTTCGCGATCATCGACAGCCTGCGCCGCCGCCGCCGGCCTGTGACCGCCGAGGTGCTGGCGGAAGAGCAGGGGGTGTCGGTGCGCACGTTGTACCGCGACGTGCAGGCGCTGATCGCATTGGGCGCGCCGATCGAGGGCGAGGCGGGGGTCGGCTATGTGCTGCGCCCGGGATTTTTCCTGCCGCCCTTGATGTTCACCGCCGACGAGCTGGAGGCGCTGGTGCTCGGCGCGCGCTGGGTCGAGGGGCGGCAGGACGGGGCGCTGTCGCGCGCGGCGGGGCTGGCGCTCGCCAAGATCGCGGCGGCGAGCCCCGACGAGCTGAGGCGGCGGATCGACGAGGCGGGGCTGTGGCCGGTGAACAGCCGCTGGCGCGAGACCAACGCGCCCTTGCTCGCCACGGTGCGCGAGGCGATGCGCGCCGAAAAGACGCTGCACATCGACTATGCCGACGAGAAGGGAGCGGCGACCGAGCGTGCGATCTGGCCCGCGGCGCTCGCCTATTTCGAAGACCGGCAGGTGATCGCCGCCTGGTGCCTGCTGCGGCAGGATTTCCGCAGCTTTCGCATCGACCGCATCGCCGCGGCGCGGATCGGCGACGAACGCTTCGGGCGGCGGCGCGCGGTGCTGATGGCCGATTGGTGGCGCAAGAATGGCTATGACGACGCCTCCTGACAATATCTGTCAGGGGGGTGGGCTAATCGCTTCGGGGTGAGGAGCGCCGAGGGACGGCGCGTCAGACCGGAGACAGACTATGCTCAAAACCCATCATGGTTCGTGCCACTGCGGCGCAGTGAAGTTCGAAGCCGAGCTCGACCTCGAAGCGGGGACGGGCAAATGCAATTGCTCAATCTGCACCAAGAAGCGCAACTGGAGCGCACAGATCAAGCCCGATGCCTTTCGCCTGCTGACCGACCCCGCGGCGCTTTCGGACTATCAGTTCGGTTCGTCGAGCGTGCACCATCTGTTCTGCAAGACCTGCGGCGTGTCGCCCTATGGCCAGGGCTATGTCGAGGAAATCGGCGGCGCCTATGTTTCGGTGGCGATCGCGTGCCTCGACGACCTGACCCCCGCCGAAATGGCGGCGCTGCCGGTGCAGCATATGGACGGCGCGGGCAATAATTGGTGGAACCCGCCCGCGGTTACGGCGCATATGTGACGCCGCTTAGGTTCGGCGCGCGAGATAGACCCCGGCGATCATCAGCGCGATGCCGGCGACGCGCTTGAGATCGATCGCCGAGCGCATCGCGCCGAACAGGCCGAAATGGTCGATCGTCGCGGCGCTGACCAACTGGCCGACGAGCACGAAGAAGATCGCATTGCCGACCCCGAAACGCGGCGCGATGAAGGTCACCGCGATGACGTAAAAGGCGACGAACAGCCCGCCGAAGTAGAAGTGGAAGGGGATGTCGCCGGTGAAGCGGATCTGGCCGACCGAGCCGGTGAACAGCGCGCCCGCGGTCGCGATCAGGAAGGCGAGGCCGAAGAGGATCATCGACGCCGCCATCGGGCTGCCGAGCCGCGCGCCGAGCCCGCCGTTCAAGGCGGCGAGGATGGGGATGCCGATCCCCGTCAGCAGCATGATGAGCGCGAAGGCGGGTGCGCTGTTGGGTGCGGTCATCCTTCGGCCTCCCTGGCGGCGGCTTGCTGCGCGCGATAGTCGAGCACGGGCAGCCCGCCGATGCCCCAATTGTCGGTATCGATCTCGTCGATCGTGACGACCGTGGTCGCGGGATTCTTGCCCAGCACGCGTTGGAGCAGCGCGGTGACCCCGCCGATCAGCTCGGCCTTTTGTTCGGGCGTCGCGCCCTCGCGGGTGATGCGGATGTTGACGTAGGGCATGGCGCGCTCCTCAGGCGAAGGGGGTGGCGAATTCGATGCGGATGCCGCCGGGCATAGCGCAGATGAAATGATGCGTCGTCGCGCCTTCGCGGATCGGTTCGGGGTCGAATTCGATCCGGGCACCGGGATGGCCCCGGACGCGCGCGAAGACGGTGCGCAGCGCATCGAGATCGGGGACCCGGAGCGCGAGATGGTGGAGGCCGATATTGGCGCGGCGGTCGAAGGGGGTGGCGCTCGCGGGGTCGGCGACCTGCCACAGGGTGAGCAAGGTGGTGCCGTCGCTGACGAAGATCGCGGGATAGTCGGGGCGTTCGGCGGCGACGCTATAGCCAAGCACATCGACGAAGAAGTCGCGCGCTTCGGCGACGTCGCGCACCGCGAGGCCGATATGGTGGGCGCCTTGGGTGAGAGCGGTCGTCATTGATCTTCCTTCCCTGAACGAAGCGCGGCGATCTCGGCGCGCAATTGGTTGAGTTCGGCGGCCATCGGCTTGATCGCCGCCGAGATTTCGGCCTCGGTGAAGCGCGGGGTGATGTGCTGCGAGCAATTCCATTCCCAGCCGATGACATCGATCAGGAAGGCGCGCTCGGGCACCGCGCGGTAACCGTCGGGCATCAGCGCCGCGACGAGCTCGGGATCGTCGTCGCGTTCGACGCTATGGGCATGGCCGAGCAATTTCAGCCGCTCCCTGTTCGGATAATCCATCAGGAACAGCGACACGCGGTCGTCGCGCATCAGGTTCGCGGTGCTGATATATTGCCGGTTGCCGCGATAGTCGGCGAAGCCGATGCGGTTGCCGTCGATGTGACGCAAGAACCCCGCGGGGCCGCCGCGGTGCTGCATATAGGGCCAGCCGTCGGCGGTGACGCTGGCCATGTAAAAGCTGTCGCGCAGCGCGATATAATCGAGCTCCTTGGCGGTCAGCAGGTCGGGGCTGCCGTCGGCGTCCGCGTCGAGCCTGGCATAGGAGGCGCGCGAGCCATGCAGTTCCTGCAGGCGCTGGATGTCGGCGTTGAAGAGGGTGGTCCGGTAATTGCGCGCCATCGGTCGGCTCCTTTTCGCTGCAGCCGATCTAGGTCATTGCCCGGATGACGATAATCGGCGAAGATTGCAGGAGTTCATTCCGGAAAATGGAATAATCGATGGACCGGTTGTTGACGCTGGAAATGTTCGTCGCGGTGGCGGGCGAGGGCGGCTTCGCGGCGGCGGCGCGCAAGTTGGGCAGCTCGCCGCCCGCGGTGACGCGCGGGATCGCGGCGCTCGAAGCGCGGTTGGGGACGACCCTGTTCCACCGCTCGACGCGCGCGGTGGTGCTGACCGATGCGGGGGCGGCGTTCCTCGTCGAAGCGCGGCGCATCCTCGCCGATCTCGCGGGCGCCGAGCGCGCGGTGCGCGGCGCCGCGGCCGAACCGCGCGGCCAGCTCTACCTCACCGCGCCGGCGATGTTCGGGCGGCTGCACGTCTTGCCGGTGGTGAGCGCCTTGCTCGCCGAGCATCGCGCGCTGACCGCGCGGATGATGCTGGTCGACCGCAATGTGCGGATCGTCGAGGAGGGGATCGACGTCGCGCTGCGCATCGGGCCGCTCGCCGATTCGGCGCTCAAGTCGGTGCGGATCGGGGCGGTGCGGCAGATGCTGGTCGCGAGCCCCGCCTATCTGGCGCGGCGCGGCGCACCCGCGGCGGTCGGCGATCTCGCCGACCATGCGTTGATCGTGATGGACGGGCCGCGCGCGGGGAGCGAGTGGCAGTTCGCGGCGACGCGGCTGAAGCTCGAGGCGCGACCGCGGCTGGTCGTCAACACCGTCGACGGCGCGATGGCGGCGGCCGAGGCGGGGGTCGGGATCGCGAACCTGCTGAGCTATCAGGTCGCCGACGCGGTCGATGCCGGCCGGCTGATTTCGCTGCTTGGCCCCGAGCAGCCGCCCGCGCTGCCGGTGCACCTGCTCTTCGAACCATCGCGCGCGGCGCTGCCGTCGGTGCGCCTGTTCGTCGATGCGATGAAGGCGCGGCTGCGGCTGGCGGGGTTGGGGTAGCGGGGCGGGCGGCTTGCGTAGCGCGTTTCGTTCGAAGCCGATAGGTTCGGATTTTTGTTTCGCGCAAAGACGCAAAGACACGAAGACGATGGTGCGCGGCCGAAAGGCCGCTTTCTCATCGTCGCCGCGTCTGCACGCGAGGATCAACCAATAAAACCGCTTCGCGGTCAACGCGGCTTCTTTGTGCCTTTGCGTCTTTGCGCGAAACGAATCTCGCCGACGTCTGCGGCACAGCGTCCGCTTCGCGTTAATGCGACCCCGCCACCACGATCCACACCGTGCCGATTGCGAAGAAGAGCGAGCCGAGGCCGACGAACAGGCCGATGAAGCAGCCGTTGCGCAGCGGCGCCCAGATCATGACGTCACCTGGATCGTCGGGGTTGTAGCGGACGCGCATGACGCTGCCGACGGTCTTGGGATGGTTGGTCGACAGGCTGTCGCGTAGCTGCTTCGTCACGCCCGCGAGGCGATATTCGACGATCGCGGTGTGCATGAGGGTATTGTCGCCGTCGCTGTCGCGGCTCCAGTGGCTGTCGTGGCCGACGATGTGTCCCTCGACCTCGTGCCAGCGGCGGCCGCGCATCTCGCTTTTCGCCATCCACAGGCCGATGCCCGCGAACAGCGCGCCGATGCCCGCGAAGAACCACGGCAGCAGGCGCAGGATCTGGTCTTCTTCCACTTCGCTTCCCCCCCGGAACGACGAAGAAGAGGGTCGGTATTCCCTCTAGAATTGATAGGCGAGGCCGATGCCGCCGAGCCACTGGTCGGCGCTGCCCGCGTCGGCGACGATCGGCGAATCGGCATAGCGGCCGAGCATGCGGCCATATTGCGCGCCGCCGATCAGCACGAAACCCTTGCGGAGGTCGCCCGACAGGCCATAGGCGCCCGCGACGCCGAGCGTATATTTGCCTGCGGTGATCTTGTTCCCCGCGCCCGAATAGACGGGCAGCCCGCTCGCGGCGCTGCCGAGCGGGTCGACGTCGAAATAATAGCGGCCGAAACCCTTGCCATAGACGTTCACCGACGCCGAGACGCCGATGAAGGCGCGCTTCGACAGCGGCGTGCCATAGTCGATCGTCGGCGAGACGACCCAGCTGCCGTGCTTGTCCGACACGTCGTAGAGCCCGACGAGGCGGACGCCGACCTGGTCGTAGCCGCTGGTGACGATCCCGGTGTGGGTGATCCCCGTCGAGATGCCGAGTTCGACCGCCATCTTCCTTTCGCCGAGCGCCTCGACCTGCGGATCCTTGATCCGGCCGGTGCGGTCGCTGCGGAGGTTGATGATCGGCCCGAATTTGAAATCGGTTTTTTGCCCGCGCTTCTGGCGGATCAGGTCGACCTGGAAATTGGTGCCGCGGGTCGAGAAGGCGAAGCCGGCGAGCCGCCCGCGCAGATAGAAGCCGGGCAGGACCACGCGGTCGTCGGAGCCGTTGTAGCTCGGCGCGGTGATCACCCCGCCGGCGATCGAGATATAGTCGCGCGCCCATTTGCGGCTGTCCTCGTCCCCCTCGGGCGAGGCGGTCGGCAGCAGGATCGCCTCGTCGAGCTCGCGGTCCTGCAGATAGGCCGATGCCGTGGGCAGGACGGGGGCCGGGCGGCCCGGGGCGAGCTCGCCGCCGCCGAGCGCGGCCAGATCATAGCCGAGCGGGCCGTCCATCGCCTGCGCGGGCGCGGCGGCGAACAGCATCAGCGCCGGAAGGGCCAGGCGGGGGAAGAAGGCGAGCATCGGCATAAGGTATATGGTTCCTGTTGGTCTTGCCCCTCGTGACGTTCGTGTAAGTGAAGCAAGGGGGCTTGGAAAGACAGAGACTTGCCGCGGCGCGATTTAGTTCCCATGCTAAGCGCCATGCGGCCTTCCTTCTGCTTCGACCCGCCTTGCGGGCGCCTGAACCGTGCCGGCGATCCGCGGGGCGCCGCGTGCGATGTTGCGCGGCGCGACATGGGGGCTGACGTCATGATGGTGGGCACGGACGATTACGGCGCGGGGCGGGAGACGCGCGGGTGAGCCGCAAACCGCGCTTTGCCGGCTATGCGCTGATGGTTATCGCGGCGTTGCTCGCGGTGATGATGCGCGAGCAAGGGGTCGAGCGGATCGGACCCTTTCCGGTCGTCGCGGTGGCGCTGCTGGTCGGGATGATCGGGGTGATGCTGGTGTTCACCGACCTGATGGTGCGCGGGCTGTATGCGCAGGTCGAGGGAGCGAAGGAGGGTGAAGAGGACGGGTGACGGACGAAATGCGACTTTTTATACCATCGTCATCCTGAACTTGTTTCAGGCTCCATGGTCTGCCGTTTCCTTTGGCGCGGCATTAAACGAGAGCTCTGGCCATGGATGCTGAAACAAGTTCAGCATGACGAGAATTGAGGGGTTTGCTTTCCAGTCCATGACCATCCCGTGCCCCCCTTTTCGTTCGACAGTATCGGCGGTTACCTTTATGACGCGGGCATGACCGATCGTCCGTCCACACCGCTGCTCGACACGGTGGATGTCCCCGCCGACCTCCGCAAGCTGAAGCCCGAAGACCTCCGCCAGTTCGCCGACGAACTGCGCGCCGAGATGATCAGCGCCGTCGGCACGACGGGCGGGCATCTGGGGTCGGGGCTGGGGGTGGTCGAGCTGACCACCGCGCTCCATTATGTGTTCGACACGCCGCGCGACAAGATCGTGTGGGACGTCGGGCACCAATGCTATCCGCACAAGATCATCACCGGGCGCCGCGATCGCATCCGCACCTTGCGCACCGGCGGCGGGCTCAGCGGTTTCACCAAGCGCAGCGAGAGCGAGTATGACCCGTTCGGGGCGGCGCATTCGTCGACCTCGATCAGCGCCGCGCTGGGCTTTGCGATCGCCAACAAGCTGAAGGACCAGCCCGGCCGCGCGATCGCGGTGATCGGCGACGGGTCGATGTCGGCGGGCATGGCCTATGAGGCGATGAACAACGCCGCCGCCGCGGGCAACCGGTTGATCGTGATCCTCAACGACAACGACATGTCGATCGCGCCGCCGGTCGGCGGGCTGTCGGCCTATCTCGCCAAGCTGGTGTCGTCGCGGCCCTTCGTCGAGCTGCGCGAGATCGCACGGCGCTTCGCGCGCAAGCTGCCCGAGCCGCTGCACAAGGCGGCGAAGAAGACCGACGAATATGCGCGCGGCATGGCGATGGGCGGGACGCTGTTCGAGGAATTGGGCTTTTATTATGTCGGGCCGATCGACGGGCATAATCTCGACCATCTGATCCCGGTGCTCGAAAATGTCCGCGACAGTGACCATGGCCCGGTGCTGATCCATGCGGTGACGATGAAGGGCAAGGGCTATGCCCCCGCCGAGGCGGCGGCCGACAAATATCATGGCGTCCAGAAATTCGACGTGATCACCGGCGAGCAGGCGAAAGCGCCGCCGGGACCGCCGGCGTATCAGAATGTGTTCGGCGAGACGCTGGCGAAGCTGGCCGAGACCGACAAGCGCATCGTCGCGATCACCGCGGCGATGCCGTCGGGGACCGGGGTCGACAAGTTCGCCAAGGCGCATCCCGACCGGACCTTCGACGTCGGCATCGCCGAGCAGCATGCGGTCACCTTCGCGGCCGGATTGGCGGCGCAGGGGATGCGGCCCTTTGCCGCGATCTATTCGACTTTCCTGCAGCGCGCCTACGACCAGGTCGTGCACGATGTCGCGATCCAGAATCTGCCGGTGCGTTTCGCGATCGACCGCGCGGGGCTGGTCGGTGCCGACGGCTCGACGCATGCGGGGTCGTTCGATGTGACCTATCTTGCGACCTTGCCCAATTTCGTCGTGATGGCGGCGGCCGACGAGGCCGAGCTCGTCCATATGACCTATACCGCAGCCGAATATGACGCCGGCCCGATCGCCTTCCGCTATCCGCGCGGCAATGGCACCGGCGTGCCGCTGCCCGAGGTTCCGCTAAAGCTGGAGATCGGCAAGGGGCGTATCGTTCGTCAGGGCAAGACCGTCGCGATCCTGTCGCTCGGTACAAGGCTCGCCGAGGCGCTGAAGGCGGCCGATACGCTCGAAGCGCGCGGGCTGTCGACGAGCGTGATCGACCTGCGCTTCGCCAAGCCGCTCGACGAGGAGCTGATCCGCAAGACACTCGCGAGCCACGAGGTCTGCGTGACGATCGAGGAGAATAGCGTCGGCGGGCTCGGCGCGCATGTGCTGACGCTGGCGAGCGACGAGGGGCTGATCGACGCGGGGCTGAAGCTGCGCACGATGCGCCTGCCCGACATGTTCCAGGACCAGGACAAGCCCGAGCTGCAATACGACCAGGCTGGCCTCAACGCGCCGCAGATCGTCGATACGGTGCTCAAGGCGCTCCGCCACAACAGCGCGGGTGTGGAGGAAGCGGGGGCCAGAGCTTAAACTCCTCCGTTTGTGCTGAGCTTGTCGAAGCACCGTCCTTCTTCCTTCGACGGTTGAAAGAAAGAACGGCCCTTCGACAAGCTCAGGGCGAACGGAAGAGAGAGGGCGGCGGCCGCATGAACTTCTTCAACCTCCTGCAATCGCTCGACGAGTTGCTCTACGAGGTGATGTCGTGGCTGGTCTTCTATCCTATCACTTTGTGGCGGACGCTCGTCCATCCGCTGAAGATGATGGATTATTCGGACGTCGAGCAGGGCGACGCGTCGGACCAGCAATATACCGACACGCTGAGCCCGCCCTTGTTCCTGCTGCTGTCGTTGATCATCGTCCAAGCCGCCGAGATCGCGCTGGTCGGCAATGACGCGGTGATCGCGAGCAAGGTCGGGCTGTCGGCTTTCGTCAGCAACAACACCGACCTGATCATCCTGCGCATCGTGATGTACAGCCTGTTCCCGGTGATGATGGCGACGCGGATGGTGCGCGCGCAGGGGCTGCAGGTCGACCGCGGCACGCTGCGCGCGCCCTTCTACAGCCAATGCTATGTCGCCGCGGTGCTTGCGATGCTGCTCGGAACCGCGGTGATCCTGATCAAGCTCGCGCACGACTGGTCGGTGCTCGCGGGCGGGGCGCTCGCACTGTTCGGGCTCTTGTGGTTCGGTTTCCTGCAGACGGCCTGGTTCAACCAGCATCTGAAATGCGGGCGCCTGCGCGCCTTCGGCCACGCGTCGCGCGCGATGGTCGAAAGCCTGGTCGCGATGTTTATATTGTCGAGCCTGTTCAACTAGGTCGGTCAGGCCGCCGACCGCGCGGGATCGGTAATATGCGCCGCCTCGGCCGCGACACAGGCATAGCAGATCGGGGCGTCGTGCAGGGCCGGCGGAGGCGGGGCCTCGACCGGCACGATCGTCGCCTGTGCGACCGCGCAGTGCCGCGGTTCGTGCCCGTCGCGTTCGGCCCAGACATCGGCGCGGACGATTGCCTGGCGCTTGCCCGCCCGGACCACCGCGCCGCGCGCGCGCAATCGGTCGCCCTGCGCCGGGGCCAGGAAGTTGATCATGTAGCTGCTGGTGACGACGTCGCCGATGATGCTCGATGCCGCCCAGGCGCAGGCATTGTCGGCCATCAGCCCGACGATGGCGCCGTGCGCGAAGCCGTGGTGCTGGGTCATGTCGGGGCGCAGCGCGAGCAGCAATTCGGACTCGCCGTCGAAACAGCGCAGCGGCTCTACCCCGAGAAAGGCGGTGAAGCCCGAGGCGTCGACCGCGACGCGTTTCATATGGGCGACGGCCTCGTCGTTGCTCGCGAACCGCTGACCGCGCATGGGAGAGTCCTTTTCGGCTTTGGCCTCGTTAAGTCTGGATTGCAGACATAATGCCGCTTGCATTGGAGTCGGGTCAAGTCTTAAATCCAGACTTATGAAGAACTACGTCGCCTCGCGCTCGCCCTGTGCCGTCGGCCGCGCCTCGCGTCTGCTCGGCGATCGCTGGGTATTGCTGATCCTGCGCGAAGCCTTTTTGGGGATCGACCGGTTCGACGATTTCCTGGGGCGGCTTGACATTTCGCGCGCGGCGTTGAGCTCGCGGCTCGGCTGGATGGTCGAGGCGGGGGTGATGGAGCGCGTGCCCCCCGATGCGAAGCGCGCCGCATATCGGCTGACCGCGGCGGGCCAGGCGCTGCGGCCCACCTATGACGCGATCAAGGCGTGGGGCGACGAATGGCTGCCGCGCGGGGCAAAGGAAAACGGCCCGGGCGATGCCGGGCCGTCGATCTATTGATGCGATAGCGCGGGATCAGGCGCCCGGGATCGAGGCCGATGCGTCGCGGCCGTCGCCTTCGGGGGCGAAGAGGATGTCGCGGGTGACGAGGCCCTTGTCGACGACTTCGGTGGTCGGGCTGCCGACCTGACTGCGGATGCCGGGGTCGGCGCGCGCGCCGTCGGCGCTGCCGATGATGGCGCCTTCGGTCGCGCTGCGCGGCGCGGCGCCGCCGAAGAGCGCGCGCAGCGTCTGCTCGGCGGTGGTCTCGCCGCCGGGGCGCGCGGCACCCGGCGCGGGCGGGGTCAGCGAATAGTCGGGGGGCACGATCAGCGGCGCCTGGCGCGAGACGCGCATTTCGTCGGGGCGGTCGCGGCTGAACAGATTGTTCGACCCGCAGGCCGCGAGCGTCGAGGCGGCCAGGGCGGCCCAGAGAATGGCGGTGGTCCGGTTCACGTATAAAACTCCTGATGCGCCCCGTTTACTCGGTGGCGGGCTTGTCGGTCGACGCGTCCGCCTCGGGCGCCTTTTCGCGCAAGAGCAGCGCGCGCGCAACCAGCAAAAGCACCCCGATGGTGATGCAGGCGTCGGCGACGTTGAAGATCATGAAGGGGCGGAAGGCGCCGAAATGCAGGTCGGCGAAATCGACGACATAGCCGTAGCGCACGCGGTCGACGATATTGCCGAGCGCGCCGCCGAAGATGAGCGCGAGCGCGAGCACGTCGCCCTTCGCCTTTTCGACCGTCATCCAGAAGGCGACCGCGAGCGCGACGAGCGCGGTGACCGCGACGAGCGTCCAGCGCGTGGTTTCGGTGCAGCTCGCGAACATCGACAGCGAAATGCCGCAATTTTCGGCCCAGCGCAGGTCGAAGATCGGCAGGATCGTGACGACGCGCTTCAGCTCGAGCGACAGCGGGACGATGACGACCCACTTGCTGAACTGGTCGAGCAGGAAGGCGAGTGCGGCGATGAACAGGCCGTATTTGAGGTGCGGCGAACGTCTTTTTGTCATGGCCTAGCTCAATACCGTGTCGCAGCGATTGCACAAGGCGCCGTCCTCGGCGACCTCGGGCAGGTGGCGCCAGCAGCGGCCGCATTTGTGATGAGCCGAGGGATAGACCTTGTGCCCCATGGATCTGACTTCCATTGGCTCGCTGCCATTGGCACTAATAAATTGTGAAGGCTCATCGGTTCTATCGACCAACTTCACATTGGAGCAAATCAGCACTTCGGCCGCGTCATGCTTCCACAGTTCTAAGTGGCTCTCCATACGGACACTCAGTTCAACGTCGGCGTCAAGGCTAGAGCCAATTTCCTTGGCCCGCCGCAATTCTTCAAGGGAATGATAGATTTCCGCGCGTTGGAAGCGTTTAAGTGCCCAGAGTTCCTCTAATTCCTCGCCTCTCCAAGCTGGGCTCACGACAGGCCATTCCAGCAGATGCACGCTGCCCGCATCGGGATAACGCGTGCCCCACACTTCTTCGCTCGTGAACACCAGCACCGGCGCGGCATAGCGGACGAGCGCGTGGAACAGAACATCGAGCACGCTGCGATACGCGCGGCGGGTGTCGGTGCCGAGCGGCGCGGCGGGGCCGAGGTCGCAGTAGAGGACGTCCTTGCGGATATCGAAATAGAAGGCCGAGAGGTCCTCGTTGCAGAAGTCGGCGAGCAGGCGGGTGTAGCTGTTATAATCGAAATCATCGACCGCCTGCCGCATCTTCGCGTCGAGGTCGGCGAGCAGCGAGAGCATGTAACGTTCGAGCTCGGGCATCGCCGCGACGTCGGTGATGCGTTCCTCTTCGGAGAAGCCTTCCAGGGCGCCGAGCAGGTAGCGGAACGTGTTCCTGAGCTTGCGATACTGGTCTGCCACACCTTTCAGTATCTCGTCGCCGATGCGGTGGTCCTCGGTGAAGTCGACGCTCAGCGCCCACAGGCGGATGATGTCGGCGCCGTTGGTTTCCATCACCTTGACCGGATCGGTGGTGTTGCCGACCGACTTGGATTGTTTGAGGCCCTTGCTGTCCATCGTGAAGCCGTGCGTTAGCACCGCCTTGTACGGCGCCTGTCCGCGCGTGCCGCAGCTTTCGAGCAGGCTCGACTGGAACCAGCCGCGATGCTGGTCGCTGCCCTCGAGGTAGAGGTCGGCGCTGTGCGTCGAGCCGTCGTGGCGCACGACCGCGGGCCATTTGCCGCTTTCGAGCACGAAGGCGTGGGTGCAGCCCGAATCGAACCAGACGTCGAGAATATCGACGATGCGTTCGTAATCGGCGGCGTCGTACTTGTCGCCGAGATATTCCTGCGCGCGCGCGTCGGACCAGGCGTCGACGCCGCCCGCCTTCACCGCCGCGACGATGCGGTCGTTGACGATCGGGTCGTTCAAATAATGGCCGGTCTTGCGGTCGACGAAGAGCGTGATCGGCACGCCCCAGGCGCGCTGGCGGCTGAGCACCCAGTCGGGGCGGTCCTTGACCATCGACCCGATGCGGTTGCGGCCCTTTTCGGGGACGAAGCGCGTGCGCTCGATCGCGTGCATCGCGGCCTGGCGCAGCGTCGGCGCGTCGCAGAGATCCTCCTCATGCGGGTTGATCGCGCCGCCTTCGCTCTCCCAGCGCTGCTCGCGCGGCGCCTTGGGCTCGATGTGCGTCATCACCTTGTCCATCGGCACGAACCATTGCGGGGTGCAGCGATAGATGACCTTCGCTTTCGAGCGCCAGCTGTGGGGATAGCTGTGGGGATAGTCGTCCGACGCCGCAAGCAACGCGCCCGTTTCGCGGAGGTCGGTGCAGATGGGCCCCGCTTCCATATTGGACCGAAAGCCGGCGGCGTTGAATTTCGGATTGATCACGCTGCCTTGGCCGCCGAGCCAAGCCCAGTCGTCGCGATATTTGCCGTCGCCCTCGACCGCGAACACGGGGTCGATGCCGTTCGCCTTGCACAGGTCGAAGTCGTCCTCGCCGTGATCGGGCGACATATGGACGAGGCCGGTGCCGCTGTCGGTGGTGACGAAATCGCCCGCGAGGAAGGGGCGCGGACGCGCGAAGAAGCCGCCCAACGCGTGCATTGGATGACGTGCGACGGAGCCCGTGAGGTCCGAGCCTTTGCCAACCCAAAGTGGTTTGAAAATATCGTCGGGCGTGAAGGCCGATCGACCTCGAAACTCTTCAAATAGCTTTGCCGCAACGAGGACGACGCCCTCCCAGACAAGCTGCAAGTTGTCGCCGGTGGACGGCAGCGCGAAATCTATCTGCCTGAATTGGCGCCCGTGATGCGCAACATAATCGACATCCTCACCATAAGCGATCGCCTGGTTGACGGGGATCGTCCACGGGGTGGTCGTCCAGATAACGGCCTTCGCGCCGATGAGTTCGGGGATCGGCGAATCTGTGATGTCGAAACCGACATCGATCTGGGTCGAGACGATATCCTCATATTCGATCTCGGCTTCGGCGAGCGCGGTCTTTTCGACCGGCGACCACATCACCGGCTTGGCGCCGCGATAGAGCATGTCGTTGGCGGCGAATTTGAGCAGTTCGCGGACGATGGTGGCCTCGGCCTCATAATCCATCGTGAGGTACGGATGGTCCCAGTCGCCGCCGATGCCGAGGCGCTTCAGCTGCTCGCGCTGGGTGTCGACCCAGTGCTGCGCATAGGCGCGGCATTCGGCGCGGAATTCCTCGACCGGAACCTCGTCCTTGTTGAGCTTCTTCTTGCGATATTGCTCCTCGACCTTCCACTCGATGGGGAGGCCGTGGCAGTCCCAGCCGGGCACATAAGGCGCGTCCTTGCCCTTCAGCGTCTGGGTGCGGACGACCATGTCCTTGAGGATATGGTTGAGCGCATGGCCGATGTGCATGTCGCCATTGGCGTAGGGCGGGCCGTCGTGGAGGATGAACTGCTCGCGGCCCTTGCGGCTATCGCGAATCTGCCCCTCGAGATTGCCCGCGATCCATTTGGCGAGAATCGCCGGTTCCTTCTGCGGCAGGCCGGCCTTCATCGGGAAGTCGGTCTTGGGCAGGAAGACGGTGTCGCGATAGTCGCGCTGGTCGCCAGTCGGTTCGGGGGTGGGCGTGCTGTCGGTCATGGTGCGCGGCGCTTAGCGCAGATTCGCGTGGGCGCAAAGCTTATGGGGCGGGTAGGAAGAGGTTCGCGCGGAGACGCGGAGACGCGGAGGAAAAAGAAGAAGGGTGATTCGCGCAGAGGCGCAGAGATCGCAGAGTAGAAGAGACAAGGGCGGCGGGGCCGCCATTCTCATTTCTTCTCCGCGCCTCCGCGTCTCCGCGTGAACCAAAATCTCTGCGGCCTCTGCGCCTCTGCGCGCATTTCTTATTTCTGCCGCGGTTTCAGCGCCGGGCCGATGCTCGCGATATCCTCGACCCAGATATAGCCGTTGAAGCTCGACGGGATCTTGGCGAGCTGGCGCGGGTCGCTCAGCCCCTCGTTCGACTTGCCTTTTTCATAGGGGCCGAAGACGATCACCTTCGCGCCGGCGCTGTCCATGCGCGCGATCAGCCGGTCGGGCCAGCCCCAGAAGGCCCATTGATAATTGACCGGGATCGCGAGCACGCCGTTCCGGCAGCTGTCGGGGACGATGCCCGTCCAGCCGTAGGTCACATAATCCTTCGAGCACGCCATCGCTTCGGTTTTCAGATCAAATGCCCAATTCGCCGGCAGCAGCTGGCGCATGCGCTTCACCGGCGCTGCATGGCCGTAGAAGGCGTCGCCGATCTTCGCGCTGTCGCGGCCCGATGCCTTGAGGATCGCGAAGAGCTGGTCGGCTTCTTTTGCGTTCTTCGACTTGAAGTTGAAGAGGATCGGGTGGACCGGAAGCGCGGCGAGGCCCGCCTCGACGGTCGGCATCTTGCCGACGCCCTTGCCGCGCAGCGGGAAACTCTTGCCGCCGTCGGCACTATAGCCGTAGCCGATGTCGAGCGCCTGCAGCTCGGCGAGCGTCAGGTCGCGCGTGTCGCCCTTGCCGTCGGTGCGGCAGTCGACGGTCCAGTCGTGGAAGAGCACCATGCGGCCGTCTCTGGTCGGCGCGACGTCGATCTCGACCATCGCGGCGCCATAGCCGACCGCGAGGCGCATCGATTCGGGGGTGTTCTCGAAAATTTCGTGCGCCGGCGGGTAGATGTGCCGCGCGGTGCAGGTGTCGCGGCCGACCGCGGCGCGCTTGTCGTAGAGGTGATAGACGCCGCGGTGCGCGATCAGCCTGGGCTTGCCGACGGGATCGGGCGCGAGCCAGCTCGCGTTGCTGAGCGCGAGCCAGGCGACGAGTGCGGCGAAGAGCCAGAGCGCGATCTTGGTGCCGCGGCGCATCGGCTTTTTCTTCGGGCCTTCGAGGGCGTCGGCCCAGTTGTCGTTCGTCGTCATGCGTCCCCCTGATTTCGTCATGCCGGGCTTGACCCGGCACCCGCCTTCCTTCCTTCAAGACAAGGCGGACCCCGGATCAAGTCCGGGGTGACGATGATTATAAGTCGGCCAGCAGTTCTTTGGCCCGTTCGCAATCCGCTGCGATCTGCGCCATTAGCGCGTCCATGGTCTCGAACTTCGCCTCGCGCCGGATGAAGGCGTGGAAGGCGACGTCGATTTCCTGCCCGTAGAGATCTTCGGAAAAGTCGAAGAAATGCGGTTCGAGCAATTCCTTGGGCGGGTCGAAGCTGGGACGGATGCCGAGATTCGCGGCGCCTTTCAGGACACGTCCGTCGGGGAGCCGGCCGGTGACAGCGTAGATGCCGTAGCGCGGGCGGAGATAATTGCCCATGTCGACATTGGCGGTCGGAAAGCCGAGCAGGCGGCCGTTCTTGTCGCCGTGCTGGACGATGCCGCGCACGGTGAAGGGGCGGGTGAGCAGCCGCGCGGCGGTGGCGCAGTCGCCGGCGTGCAGCGCGTCGCGGATGCGGCTCGACGAGATCACCTCTTCGGCGTCGTCGACGGGCGATACCATTTCGGTGAAGAAGCCGAGGCGGCGGGCGTGGTCGGCGAGCGTCACGACGTCGCCGCCGCGGCCCTTGCCGAAGACGAAATCGGCGCCGGTGACCACGCCGGCGGCGCCGTAGCGGTCGAGGAGGAGTGCGCCGATGAAATCCTCGGCCGTCGTCCCCGCGAGCGCGGCGTCGAAGGGCAGGACCAGCATCGCGTCGGCGCCGGCCGCGGCGAACAGCTCTTGCCGTTGGTCCAGCGTGGTGAGGCGGAAGGGCGGGACGTCGGGCTTGAAGAAGCGCACCGGATGGGGGTCGAAGGTGGCGACGATCGCGGGGCGGCCCTCGTCCTGCGCGTGGCGCACGGCGCGGCCGACGACCGCCTGGTGCCCGGCGTGGAACCCGTCGAAATTGCCGAGCGCGATCACCCCGGCGCGCAGGGGATCGGGGATGCGGTCGTGGCCGTCGAGGCGGATCATGGGCCCACCTCTCCCCGTTCGCCCTGAGCCTGTCGAAGGGCCGTTCCTTCTTTCGACGTTCGAAGAAAGAAGGACGGTGCTTCGACAAGATCAGCACAAACGGAGGTTTGGAAATCCATCATGGCGCGGGCGGGGTCAGCGGGACGAGCCCCGCGCCGAGCACGCGGATCGCGTTGCCGCCCATCGCGGCGCGGATCTCGTCGTCGCTGAACCCCGCGTCGATCAGCGCCTGCGTCACCTGCACGAGCTTCGACGTGTCGAAGCGCACGGTGGTCGCGCCGTCATAGTCGCTGCCGAGCGCGACATGGTCGATGCCGACGAGGTCGCGGACATGCTTCATCGCCCTGGCGATGCTCGCGGGCGAGGTGTCGCACACCGCGGCGTCCCAATAGCCGATGCCGATGAGCCCGCCCGTCGCGGCGACGCCGCGGATCTGATCGTCGTCGAGATTGCGGTTGACCCGGCAGGTCGCCTGCACCCCGCCGTGGCTGGAGACGACGGGGCGGCGCGCCATTTTGAGGATGTCGGCGACGCAGGCCTTGCTGCAATGCGCGACGTCGACGATCATCCCCTTGGCTTCCATGCGCGCGATCACGTCGCGCCCGAAGGGGGTGAGCCCGCCCTTCTTCAGCCCGTGCATCGACCCCGCGAGGTCGTTGTCGAAGAAATGGGTGAGCCCCGCCATGCGGAAACCCGCGGCATAGAGCTTGTCGAGATTGGCGATATCGCCTTCGAGATTGTGGAGCCCCTCGACGCTGAGCATCGCGCCGGTGGTGTGCGGTTTGGCCCGGCGCGCGGCGAACAGCGCGGCGAGCTCGTCGGCGCTGGCGACCGCGCGCAGCTTGCCGTCCGACGCCTTGGCGTTGCGGTGCAGCTTGGTCGCGTGCCACAGCGAGCGTTCGAGCAGCGAATCCCACGTCCGCACCGGCTGGAGCTGGGCGATGACGAGCCCGGTGAGATTGTCGGTGTCGGCGCTATTGGCGTCGTAATTCTGGCCCTTGGGCGATTGGGTGGTGCTCGCCAGCACCTGCAGCGCGACATTGCCGTCTTCGAGGCGCGGCAGGTCCATATGGCCGCGGTCGGCGCGCTGCAGGAAATCGCGGCTCCACAGCAGGCTGTCGCTGTGCAGGTCGACGATGATGAGCGTCTTGTGGAGCGCCTTGGCGCGGGCGCTGGCCGCGGGCAGCGGCTTGCCGTCGATCTTGTTGAGCCCGCGCTCGATGACCCCGGGGGCGAGCGTGAAGAAGGCCAGCGCGGCGAGCGCGACGATCAGCAGGATGGCGGTGAGCCAGCGGCGCATTACGTCCTCCCCTTGTCCCCGGAGCGCACGAAAGTGACGAAGCTGTAGGCCGGGCGGCCGCCGTCGGCTGGGTGGTCCTCGCGCGCGGCCTCGACCCAGTCGGCGGGATCGGGATAGGCGATCGACGCGTCGCCCGCCGGTTCGAGCGCGACCTCGGTGAGCTCGATGCGGTCGGCGATCGGCAGGAACATCGCATGGATTTCGGCGCCGCCGATCACCATCACCTGCGGTCCGTTCGCGAGGCGCAGCGCTTCCTCGACCGATGCGACGGGTTCGGCACCGTCCTCCTGCCAGTCGGGATCGCGGGTGAGGACGATGTGGCGGCGGCCTTCGAGGATCGCGGGCAGGCTGTCGAAGGTCTTGCGCCCCATGATCATCGGGCGGCCCATGGTGAGCTGCTTGAAACGGCGGAGGTCGGCGGGCAGGTGCCACGGCATCTTGCCATTGGCGCCGATCACGCCGTTCGCGGCGCGCGCGATTATCAGGGTGATTTCGGGGTGGTTCATGCCGGTTCCGCCCCCGCCCAGGTCGCGTGGCCGAGCTTGCGCCCCTCGCGCACCTCGGTCTTGCTGTAATGATGGACGTGGCAATTTTCGTCGGCGAGCAGCGCGGGGATTTGTGCGATATCGGCGCCGATCAGGTTGCGCATCACCACCGGCAATGCGCGCGTCGCGGTGCTGCCGAGCGGCAGTCCGGCGATCGCGCGGATATGATTCTCGAACTGGCTGGTCACCGCACCCTCGATCGTCCAGTGGCCGCTGTTGTGCACGCGCGGCGCCATTTCGTTGAATATCGGGCCATTGTCCGTCGCGAAAAATTCGCCGGTGAGCACGCCGACATAGTCGAGCGCCTCGGCGATCAGCGCCATCATCGCGCGCGCGTCGTCCTGTTGGTCGAGGATGATTTGCGGCGGCGGCAGGCTGGCGGTGCTGAGGATGCCGCCTTCGTGGGCGTTAACGGTCGAATCCCAAAAGCGGACCTCGCCGTCGATGCCGCGCACGAGAATCACCGAAAATTCATGGTCGAAATCGACGAAGCCTTCGAGGATCGCGGCGTGGCGGCCGATCGTCTGCCATGCGGTATCGGCGTCTTCGGGCGCCCTGAGCCGCGCCTGACCCTTGCCGTCATAACCCATGCGCACCGTCTTGAGGATCGCGGGGGCGCCGATGGCCGCCAGCGCGGTATCGAGCTCGGCGCGGTCGGGGACCGAAGCGAAAGGCGCGGTGCGGCCGCCGAGCCCGGCGACGAAAGCCTTTTCGGCGAGCCGGTCTTGCGCGATTTCCAGCCCGAGCGCGCCGGGGCGGATCGCGACATGGCCCGAGAGGAAGCGGACGGTGTCGACGGGGACATTCTCGAACTCGAAGGTCACCGCGTCGCACGCCGCAGCAAAGGCGGCGAGGCGCGGCTCGTCGTCCCACGCCGCCTGGCTGTGATGCGCGGTGACTTCCGCCGCGACGCTTTCGGCGTCGGGGGCATAGACATGCGTCTTGAAGCCCAGCTGCGCCGCGGCGACGCCGAGCATGCGGCCGAGCTGGCCGCCGCCCAAGATACCGATCGTCGAACCCGGTGGCAGCAAGGGGTCAGCCCTCGCGTACGGGGGTAGGGGCGACGCCGTCGGATTGGGCGGTGCGCCACGCGTCGAGTTTCGCGGCGAGATCGGTGTCCTCGTTCGCCAGCAGCGCGGCGGCGAACAGGCCGGCGTTGGTCGCCCCCGCCTTGCCGATCGCGAAGGTCGCCACGGGCACGCCGCCGGGCATCTGGACGATCGAATAAAGGCTGTCGACGCCGCTCAAGGCCGCCGACTGGACGGGCACGCCGAGCACCGGCACGCGCGTCATCGAGGCGACCATGCCGGGCAGATGCGCGGCGCCGCCGGCGCCCGCGATCACGGCCTTCAGCCCACGCGCGGCGGCGCTCTTGGCATAGGAAACGAGCCGGTCGGGGGTGCGGTGCGCCGAGACGATCCGCACCTCGTGCGCGATGCCCAATTGTTCGAGGATGGCCACGGCGTGCGCCATGGTCGGCCAGTCCGACTGGCTGCCCATGATCACGCCAACAAGCGGCGCCGTATCGCCCATCCCTCTTGTCTCCCTGCCCCGGCGAGTCATCGCCGTCCCTCCCCCTAGCGGGTGGACAGGATGCGGGCAACGCCATCAAATCGCGGCAGCGTTTACCGATTGGTATCATGTGCCGTCTAGGGTCGGCGATCACAGGATAGACCATCGGCATCGGGCCGGCGGCACGGGTTCGCTTCGGGGACGTTTCGGGATGGATAGCATTGGGGGGGCACGGATCGCGGTCGATCACCTGACCGCCGTACCCGTCGACTCCATCGAAGACCAGCTGCGCGAGGTACGGCGCGAGCGCGACGCGTTGCGCCGCGAGAATCGCATCCTCAAGATAGCGGTCGCCGAGCTCGAGCGCGTGTCCGAACGCGACACGCTGACCCCGCTGTTCAACCGCCGCTATTTCCTGACCGCGATCCACCAGCGCATCGCGCGCTTCGAGCGGCATGCCGAGACCGCCGCGGTGGTCTTCGCCGACGTCAACCAGCTCAAATATATCAACGACAGCTTCGGCCATGCCGCGGGCGATTTCGCGCTGATCCAGATCGCCGACCGCCTGCTCGGCTCGATCCGCTCGACCGACGTCGCGGCGCGCATCGGCGGCGACGAGTTCGGGCTGATCCTCGACCAGTCGACCGAGGAAGGCGCACGCGTCCAGGTGACGCGGCTCTGCGAGATATTGGCCGCGACCCCCGCCTTCTACGACGGGTGCGAGATCGCGCTGTCGGCGTGCTTCGGGGTCGCGATGCTGCAGCCCGACATGACCGAATCGGACATCCTCGCGGCGGCCGACCGCGACATGTACCGCTGCAAGCAGGGGCAGGCCGGACCCAGCGGACACCGTTGAGGCGGCGAGCCGGGTGCGATTTTGTTCGCACAAAGCCACGAAGCCACAAAGGACTCTCTTTCCCGTTCGCCCTGAGCTTGTCAAAGCCTGTCCTGAGCGCCTGCAAGGCAGTCGAAGGGGGCCGTTCTTTCTTCGAATTCCGCAAGAAGGACGGTGCTTCGACAAGCTCAGCACGAACGGTTGAGGGGGAGACCCTATCTTTGTGGCTTCGTGGCTTTGTGCGAGTCGGAATGGGCGCTGCGCGGCCCTAACGATCCTAACCGCCTGTTAACCAATTAGGCGCATCGTGGAGCCCTTGAGGACAGGGGGCGACGATGCTGAGCCACAACGACCCGAGCCAGGAAATCCAGAGCCGCATCACCGGGCAGATCGGCGCGCTCGCCGAGGCGCTGCCGCATTGCGCGCTGACCCAGATCGTCCAGGGGATCGACGACATCCGCTGCCTTGCGCGCGACAATGGTTTCGCCGCGGTCGAGACGCTGGCGAGCCGGCTCGAATCGGCGGTCGCCGCGGGCGGCTATCGCGCGGCGATCCTGACCTATCTCGACGCGATGAGCGACGCCGCGAGCGCGCCGCGCGGGCCGATGGCCCCCGCGATGCAGGAAGCCTGGCTGGCGTCGGTCGCGATGCGCCTCGGCCACTGACGCCGCTTTAGGACGCTTTTTCATGGATGCCATCATGATCGCGCTCGTCGCGGTGGCGCTGGCCAATGCCGACGGGCGGACGGGGAGCTTCCTGTCGCAGCTGCTGGCGCTGCGCAGCGACCGGCGTCTCACCTTCGGAATCGCGGTCGCCGCCTTCGTGATCAACGCCGTGGTCGCGGCGGTCGCGGGGAGCGTCGCCAATGCGATGGTCGGGCAGGGTATCGTGATGTTGCTCGTCGCCTTTGCGCTGATTTCGGGCGCCGCCGCGCTGCTGTGGCCGGGGCGGCTGGGCCCCGATGCCGAGAGCCTGGCCCGCGCGCCGGTGCCGCTGCTCGCGACGCGCATGCTGTTGTCGCAGTTCGGCGACCGCAGCCATTTCCTGATCGGCGCGCTCGCCGCGACCAGCGGTGCGGGGCATTGGGCGGCTGCCGGCGGGCTCGCCGGCTGGATCCTCGCGATGCTGCCCTTCCTCGCCTTCGGTCCCGAACTGGCCGGAAAGCGCGCGGCGAAGATCGTGCGCTGGATTGCCGCCGCGGTGCTGATCGTCTGGGGGCTGCGCAGCGCGATGACGGCGTTCGGCATCATCAGCCAGTAATCGATTTTATCGATCATTCAGCGCGAAAGGCTGCGTGGGAAGCTTCGCGGCGGGACCCCTATATCGGCGGGACGAAAGGAGGGTGTCATGCCCGAACATAATCAGCCCGCCGTCGCCGACGCGCTCAACGCGCTGCTCGCCGACAGTTTCGCGCTCTACCTCAAGACCAAAAATTATCACTGGCACGTCCACGGTCCGCATTTCCGCGAGCTTCATCTGCTGTTCGACGAACAGGCGGCACAGATCCTCGCGACCACCGATCTGATCGCCGAGCGCGTGCGCAAGAATGGCGCCGCGACCTTGCGCTCGATCGGCGACGTCGGCCGGCGCCAGTCGATCAGGGACGACGACGCGCCCGGCGTCGCCGCCGACGCGATGGTCGGGGCGCTGGCCGCAGACAACCGCATATTGCTCGCCCAGCTCAAGGAGGTGAAGGCCGCCGCCGAGCGCGACGGCGACATCGCGACGAGCGGGCTGGTCGACGCCTGGGCCGACGAAACCGAGCAGCGGGTATGGTTTCTGGAAGCGACGGCGGGGTATTGAGCCACCTTTGCTCTCTCCCCTTCAGGGGAGAGATACGCAGGCTTGCGAGCTTGCTGGCTAGCCGGAGTTGAGAGGGGTTTGCTGCGCCAGCGGCCCAGGCCCCTCTCCAAGCTTCGCTAGCACCTGACGGAGCAAGCAGCGCTATCCTCTCCCCTGAAGGGGAGAGGGCTTTGCCATACCCCCAACGAAAAAGGGCGGCCTCGCGGCCGCCCTTTTCCTATTCGCTGGTGGGACGATCAGTCCTGATGCGGCTGGATGTTCACCGCGGCAAATTTGCCGCGATCGTCGACTTCGATGTCGAAGGCGACGCGGTCGCCTTCCTCGAGGCCGGTCATGCCCGCGCGCTGCACCGCGCTGATGTGGACGAAGGCATCGGCCTGTCCGTCGTCGCGCGCGATGAAGCCGAAGCCCTTGGTGGTGTTGAAGAATTTCACCGTGCCCGAGGTGCGTTCGCCCGTCAGCTGGCGCCGGCCGCGGGCGCCGCCCGGACGGTCGCCGCCGAAGCCGCCACCGCCGCCGCCGCGATCGTCGCGGCGCGGAGCGCTGTCCTCGATCGGCATCGGTTCGCCTTCGATCTTCAGGTCGATCGCCGACACCTTGCCGTTGCGCTCGACGAGGGTGAAGCCGAGCGGCTGGCCCGAGGCCAGGCCCTGCAGCCCGGCCTGTTCGACCGCGCTGATGTGCACAAACACATCCTCGCCGCCGTCGTCGCGCGCGACGAAGCCGAAACCCTTCGACGGGTTGAAGAATTTGACGGTGCCATTGCCCTCGCCGACGACCTGCGCCGGCATGCCGCCGCCGCGTCCGCCGCCGAAGCCGCCACCGCCGCCGGCACGATCGCCGCCGCCGAAGCCGCCGCCGCGATCACCGCCGCCGAAACCGCCCCCACGGTCCCCGCCGCCGAAGCCGCCGCGCGGCGCGCCGCCGCCATAGCTGTCGCCGCCATAAGGTGCCGGTTCGAAGCTGTCGAAATTGCCGAAATCATCGCGCTTACCGCGCCCCCGATGGCCACGGCGGTCTTTGTTGAAACTCATTGTCTGATAGTCGCTTTCGGTTCGTCCACGCTCCGTTCACACCGGCTCCTTGCGCCGGACGGAGACGCAGTTCACCCTGGGCACAGACTCGCCCCGTGCCGCTAACGACGCAATATATAACCTAAATGCGAACGTCCTGCGAACAGAAAATTCAGGGGGTCCGCCGCAGCCCGGGCAGCGTCCGCCGCATCGTTCCGGTACCCCCATACCGCGGGCGAAACCAGTCATTGAGCCGCAAGGCGGCTTCGCCTAAGGCGGGGCATGACTGTCTATTTCCACGAAGAAGATCTGCCCGAGGGCGCGCTGGGCCCCGGGCCGGTCGCGGTCGATACCGAGACCATGGGGCTCAACCCGCTGCGCGACCGGCTGTGCCTCGTCCAGATCAGCGACGGGTCGGGCGACGAGCATCTCGTCCGCTTCGGCCCCGGCAGCGCCTATGACGCGCCGGTGCTGAAAGCCGTGCTCGGCGATACCAACCGGTTGAAACTGTTCCATTTTGCGCGCTTCGACCTCGCCGCGATCGAGCAGGCGCTGGGCGTGATGGCGGCGCCCGTCTATTGCACCAAGATCGCCTCGCGGCTGATCCGCACCTATACCGACCGCCACGGGCTCAAGGAACTGGTGCGCGAATTGCTGGGCCAGGAAGTGTCGAAGCAGCAGCAGTCGAGCGACTGGGGCGCGGTGCAGCTGAGCGACGCGCAGCGCGACTATGCCGCGAGCGACGTGCGCTTCCTCCACGCGATGAAGGAGATCCTCGACGCGCGGCTGGTCCGCGAGGGACGGATGGAACTCGCGCAAAGCTGTTTCGATTTCCTGCCGACGCGCGCGCGGCTCGACCTCGCGGGCTGGCCCGAGATCGACATCTTCGCGCATAGTTGATTCGCATGTCCGAACGCGCCGATCATGACCGCACGATGCGCCAGCTGTGGGCGACCAGCGGGTCGAGCCACGACCGGCTGATCCGCATCCTGCGCTTCGGGCTGCCGCTGGTCATCGGGGTGGTCGCGGCGGTGCTGATCTTCTCGCCCTTCACCCAGCGCGCCGAGGTCAGCTTCCTCCTGTCGAAGGACAAGGTCGAGGTCGCCAGGGAGCGGATGAAGGTGACGCGCGCCGAATATCGCGGGCAGGACAGCAAGGGCCAGCCCTTCGCGCTGATCGCGGGGAGCGCGGTGCAGAAATCCTCCGCCGAGCCGATCGTGCGGATGGACCAGTTGTCGGGCGCGATCCGTCTTGCCGACGGTCCAGCAACGATCGCCGCGGCGCACGGGCAATATAATATGGACACCGAAAAGGTCGCGGTGCCCGGCACGGTGCAGGTCAAGAGCGCCGACGGATATCGCATCGACGCGAGCAATGTCGCGATCGACCTCAAGACGCGCAGCCTGGTCGGCACCGGCGGCGTCGCGGGCACATTGAACATCGGCCGCTTTTCGGCCAACCAGCTGTCCGCCGACCTCGACAAGCGCATCGTCCGCCTGTCGGGCAATGCGAAGCTGCGGATCAACCAGGGAGTGCTGAAATGACGTCATCGCCGCGGCTGTTCGGGCGACGCAGCCTGCTCGTTGCGGGCGCGAGCTTCGCGCTGACCAGCATGGCCATATTGTCGGCGGGTAGCGGCGGCGACGCGGCGCAGGCGCAGGCGCTCGCCAACCACAACAGCAACGCGCCCGTCGATTTCGACGCCGGCAGCATCGAGGTGCAGGACCGCGCCGACCGCGTGATCCTGGCGGGCGGGGTGCGCGTGACGCAGGCGGGGATGACCGTCACCTCGCAGCGGATGACCGTCGCTTACAGCCGTTCGGGCGGCACCGACGTCAACCGGCTCGACGCGACCGGCGGCGTGGTGGTGACCAAGGGCGAGGAGCGCGCGTCGGGCAATGTCGCGATCTACGACCTCGACCGGCGGCTGATCACGATGGTCGGCAACGTCCAGCTGACCCAGCGCGGCAACCGCCTCAACGGCGGGCGGCTGGTGATCGACCTCAATTCGGGGCGCGCGACGGTCGACGGCCGCGGCGCGACGCGCGGGCCGGACGGCAATGTCGTCCCGGGCAGCGGCGGGCGCGTGACCGGCACCTTCACGGTACCCGAAAGAAAGCAGTAACCAAGCCGCTTTACGCTACGGCAACCATGCGCTGACAGACAGGACGCAGGGACCAGACCATCTGCGGCGCCGGGGGCGACGCCGCTTGGCAAAAGGTTGGCCCCATGCGTTTCTCTCCCCTCGTCCCCCCGCGGCGCCCGCTGTTCGGCCGCCGCGCGGATATTCCGCATCCCAAGGAACTGGCGGGACCGACCCCCGACGAACGGCGGCTGATCGACCGCCTGCTGCGGCGCGCGGGGTACCGCGATTCGCGGTAGGAGTGGTTTCGCGCAAAGGCGCGAAGGCGCGAAGAGGAAACTCGCACAAAGCCACGAAGCCACAAAGAGGGTCCCACTCCCGTTTGCCCTGAGCTTGTCGAAGGGCCGTTCTTTCTTCGTGACCTCGAAGAAAAGGACGGTGCTTCGACAAGCTCAGCACAAACGGGGTTTGAGTAAGCCCTCTTTGTGGCTTCGCGCCTTTGCGTGAGACAAAAATAGTGCCCCGCCCGAGACCCGCACCAACCCCGCTTGGCGTCGCACCGCCGCCACCCTACATAGGCCGCGCATGCCGCCCGATACGTCCACTTCCGCCGAGGCGGCCAAGGAGCCGCCCGTCCTCGCGACGCTGCGGCGCTTCCTTCCCTATCTGTGGCCCGCGGGGAACGGCGGGCACAAGCTGCGGATCGTCGCCGCGGCGCTTATCGTGCTCGCGTCGAAGGGCGTGCAGCTGTCGATGGGCTTCCTCTATGGCGCCGCGATCGACAAGATGGCGCCGGGGATGCAGGAGGGGGTCGCGCTCGCGATCGGGCTGGTGCTCGCTTATGCCGGCGCGCGCTTTGCCGGGGTGCTGTTCGACAATCTCCGCAATGTCGTGTTCGAGCGTGTCGGGCAGGATGCGACGCGCGAGCTCGCGATCGCGACCTTCACCCATCTCCATGCGCTGAGCCTGCGCTTCCACCTCGCGCGGCGGACGGGCGAGGTCACCAAGGTGATCGAGCGCGGGACCAAAAGCATCGACACGATGCTCTATTTCCTGCTGTTCAACATCGCGCCGACGGTGATCGAGCTCGCCGCGGTGCTGATCATCTTCTGGACCAAGTTCAGCTTCGGCCTCGCGAGCGCGACCGCGCTGATGGTGGTGCTCTACATCATCTTCACGAGGCGGGTGACCGACTGGCGCAATGCGCTGCGCGTGCGGATGAACGACCTCGACACGCTGACCGTCGGGCGCAGCGTCGACAGCCTGCTCAATTACGAGACGGTCAAATATTTCGGCGCCGAGGCGCGCGAGGCGGCGCGCTACCGCGACGTCGCCGACCAATATGCGCGCGCCGCGGTGAAGAGCGAGAACAGCCTCGCCTGGCTCAACATCGGGCAGAGCCTGATCACCAACGCCGCGATGGCGGGGGCGATGGCCTACACGGTGTGGGGCTGGTCGAAGGGCGAGTATCAGGTCGGCGACGTGGTGCTGGTGAACACGCTGCTCGCGCAGCTGTTCCGCCCGCTCGACATGCTCGGCATGGTGTATCGCGTGATCCGCCAGGGGCTGATCGACATGGAGGCGATGTTCCGCCTGATCGACACCCCGCCCGAAATCGCCGATGCGCCGGACGCGTGGCCGCTGGTGGTGAACGGCGGCGCGGTGGCGTTCGAGAATGTCGTCTTCGGCTACGAGCCCGACCGGACGATCCTGAACGGGGTGAGCTTCGCGGCGCAGGCGGGCGAGACCGTGGCGATCGTCGGGCCGTCGGGCGCGGGCAAGTCGACGATCGCGCGGTTGCTGTTCCGCTTCTACGACCCGCAGGGCGGGCGCATCGCGATCGACGGGCAGGACATAGCGCAGGTGACGCAGGCGAGCCTGCGCGCCGAGATCGGCATCGTCCCGCAGGACACGGTGCTGTTCAACGACAGCATCGGCTACAACATCGCCTATGGCCGCGCCGATGCGAGCGCCGAGGGCATCGCCGCGGCGGCCGAGGGCGCGGCGATCGACGGCTTCATCGCGATCCTGCCGCAGGGTTACGACACCGAGGTCGGCGAGCGCGGGCTCAAGCTCTCGGGCGGCGAAAAACAGCGCGTCGCGATCGCGCGCACCCTGCTCAAGAACCCGCCGATCCTGATCCTCGACGAAGCGACAAGCGCGCTCGACAGCCGCACCGAGGCGGCGATCCAGGCAACGCTCGAACGCATCGCCGAGCGCCGCACGACGCTGGTGATCGCGCACCGCCTGTCGACGGTGGTGAACGCCGACCGCATCATCGTGCTGGATAAAGGCCGCGTGGCGGAGACCGGGACGCACGAGCAATTGCTGCGCATGCGCGGGCTGTATGCCGACATGTGGGCGCGGCAGCAGGCGGAGAAGGAAGAGGGGACGGTTTAGGGGCATCAAGAAACATTTCGATGATGGTCGAAATATTGCTTGACGCCGACTCATTGCTTCCATATTTCGACAATTATCGAATCATGGAGGCCCGGATGGAATCGAACAGCGTCGTTCGTGCGCTCGGGGCGCTGGCGCAGGAGCATCGGCTGGCGCTGTTCCGCCTGCTCGTGCAGGCCGGGCCCGAGGGGCTCGCGGCCGGCGCGATTGCCGAGGCGCTGGGTGTGCCAGCCTCGTCGCTCTCCTTTCACCTCGCGATATTGTCGAACGCCGGGCTGATCGCGCAACGGCGCGCGGGGCGGTCGCTGATCTACACCGCCGACTATGCCGCGATGAACGCACTGGTCGGCTTTCTCACCGAAAATTGCTGCGGCGGCGGGGTGGCCTGTGCGCCCGCGTGCGACGTGGTGACGCAAGACGAAAGGAAAAGCGCATGAGCCGGTTCCACATGCATGTAGGGGTCGCTGACCTCGACAAGTCGATCGCTTTCTATTCGGGACTGTTCGGCGCAGTGCCGAGCGTGACCAAGCCCGATTATGCGAAATGGATGCTCGACGATCCGCGGATCAATTTTGCGATTTCGGTGCGCGATGGCGCGCATCGCGGGATCGAGCATGTCGGGCTGCAGGTCGAGGACGAAGCCGAACTGGCCGCGGTCTATGGCCGGCTGAAAAACGCGGGGGCGCCGGTGCTCGAAGAGGGCGCAACCACCTGCTGCTATGCCAAATCCGAAAAGAGCTGGATCGCCGACCCCGACGGGGTGGTGTGGGAAGCCTTTCTGACCAATGGCGAGGCGACCGTGTATGGCGACAGCCCCGATTTCGCGCCGCTGGCGTCGCCGGCCGCCGCCGAAGGCAGCTGCTGCGTCCCCGCGGCGGCGAAAGCGCCCGCGGCCACCGGCTGCTGCTGACACCATGGCGGGGGAGGAGCTGGCGGTGTTGGTGCTGTGCACCGGCAATTCGGCGCGGAGCATCCTGGGCGAGGCGCTGATCGGGCGGCTCGGCGAAGGGCGACTTCGCGCCTATAGCGCGGGCAGCCAGCCGAAAGGCGCGCCGCATCCCGCCGCGTTGCGCTTGCTGGCGGCCGAGGGCTTCGACACGGCGGCCTTTCGGTCAAAGAGCTGGGACGAATTCGCTGCGCAGGGTGCGCCGCGCATCGACATCGCGATCACCGTGTGCGGCAATGCCGCAGGCGAGGCCTGCCCCTTGTTCATCGGCGCGCCGGTGCGCGCGCATTGGGGGCTGGCCGATCCCGCCGATGTTACGGGAGGCGAAGCGGCCGAGGACGCCGCTTTTGCCGAGACGTGGCGGCTGCTGGGTATTCGCGTCCGCGCGATGCTCGCACTGCCGCTCGACACGATGGGGCGGAACGAGGCGCGCGAGGCGCTGGGGCGGATCGGACGGATGGAGGGCGCAGCATGAGACGCGCGCTCGCCGCCGAGGCGATCGGCAGCTTCTTCCTGTTTGCGACCGTGGTCGGGTCGGGGATCATGGCCGAGGCCTTGTCGGGTGGGAATGTGGCGCTCGCCTTGCTCGCCAATGCGCTCGCGACCGGGGCGATATTGTTCGTGCTGATCGTGATGCTCGGACCCGTTTCGGGGGCGCATTTCAATCCCGCCGTAACGCTGGCGATGGCGCTCGACCATATGCTCGCGCCGCGCATCGCCCTGCTTTTTACCGCGGCCCAGCTCATCGGCGGCATAATGGGCGTATGGTCGGCCCATTTGATGTTCGACCTGCCGATCGTGCAATTTTCGCAGCATGGTCGCTCCGGATCAGGACAATGGGCGGGCGAATTCGTCGCGACCTTCGGGCTGATCCTGACGATTGCCGGGACGGTGCGGCACCGGCCCGAGTGGATCGCACCCGCCGTCGCGCTCTATATAACGGCCGCCTATTGGTTCACCTCGTCGACCAGCTTCGCGAACCCCGCGATTACCGTCGCGCGCAGCCTTTCCGATAGTTTTGCCGGCATCGCGCCGGTTGATGTCCCGGCGTTCGTGACGGCGCAGCTCGCGGGCGCGCTCGCCGGATGGCTGCTCGGACGCTGGCTTTTCGGCGCCGATGCGGCGGCTGGAGTGGACGATGCGACGGCCGGAAGCTGAGGGCGCGCCGCCCCGCCTTCCACCGTCAACCAAATTTACAAATTTGTAAGCAATTATGCCCATTTCTGCACCGGCCCGGACCACTTTCGGCGGGGCTGCTGCGTCGAAGGGTGGGGATTTTGATCAGGCTTGCCATGTGCATCGCGGTCGAGCACGATCCGTGGCTCGTCGCGCTCGCCGTCGCGATCTGCGGCATCGGGGCCTTTGCGATCGTCCAGATGTTCGAACGCGCGCGCGGGGCCGCGCGCGGGCAGGGGTTCGCCTGGGCTTTCCTGATCTCGGTCGCCGCGAGCGCGACCATCTGGTGCACGCATTTCGTCGCGATGCTCGCCTTCGAGGCGAAGGCGCCGGTGACGCTCGACCCCGTGCTGACGATCGCGTCGCTGATGGTCGCGATGCTCGGCTGTTTTGTCGGTTTCGCGGTCGCCGCCTGGGGGCGGCACGACCTGTGGGGCTGGCTCGGCGGCGCTTTGTTCGGCGGCGCGATCGCCGCGATGCATTTCACCGGCATGACCGCGTACCGCGTCGACGGCATCGTCCGGTGGGACCTGAATTATGTCGCCGCGGCGATCCTGAGCGCGGTCGGCCTGGCGGCGGCGGCGGTCGCGATGCTGCGCACGCGCCGCGCGGTGCGCCACCGCGTGCCGGTCGCGACCGCGCTGATCGTCGCGGCGATCGCTTTGCTCCATTTCCTCGCGATGACCGCGATGCACATCACCCCGATGGCGCTCGACGACACGCCGCTGCGCCCGGCGGAGTTCAACGCGCTGGCGCTCGCCACCGTGCTGGTCGGCGGGATCGTGATCGCCGCGGGGGTGTTTGCGGCGAAGCTCGACCGCCAGACGCGCTCCGATGCGCTGCGCGAAATGACGCGCATGGCGATGAACGACAGCTTGACCGGGCTGCCTAATCGCGTCGCGTTCCGCGAGGAGCTGGTGCGCCAGATCGAGATCGCGCGCAAGACCGGCGAGCGTGTCGGGCTGTGCGCGATCGACCTCGACCGCTTCAAGGAAGTAAACGACGTCCATGGCCACAAGGCGGGCGACGCGGTGCTGGTGCGCATCGCGCAGCGGCTGCGCGGCGCGATGGGGCAGGACGAGTTCGTCGCACGGCTGGGCGGCGACGAGTTCGTTGCGCTGATGCGTTTCACCGACCGCGCGCAGATCGCCGCCTTCGCGGCAAGGCTCGATGCCGAGCTGCGCGCGCCGCTGGCGTTCGAGGATTTCGAGGCGCGGCTGGGCGCGAGCATCGGCATCGCGGTCTTCCCCGACGACGCGGGCCATGCCGACGCGCTGGCGAACAACGCCGACCTCGCGATGTACCGCGCCAAGGCCGATTCGGCGCCGGTGCCGCTCCATTATGATTCGGCGCTCGACGAGGCGATCCGCGACCAGCGCGAACTTGCCGCGGACCTGCGCCGCGCGATCGACCGCGGCGAGCTCGACGTCCATTACCAGGTCCAGACCCTGGTCACGACGGGCGCGGTCACCGGTTATGAGGCGCTGCTGCGCTGGACGCACCCGCAGCGCGGGCCGATCGCGCCGACGGTCTTCATCCCGATCGCCGAAGCGAACGGTTTCATCCTGACGCTCGGCGAATGGGTGCTGCGCCGCGCCTGCGCCGATGCCGCGGGCTGGGCGCACGGGACGAAGGTCGCGGTCAATGTCTCGCCGCTGCAGCTGGCGCACGCCGACCTGCCGCGATTGTTCCACCAGATATTGCTCGACACCGGGCTACCGCCGCGGCGGCTGGAGATCGAGCTGACCGAGACCGCGATCATCGCAGACCGCGAGCGCGCGCTGCACGTGCTGCGCCAGATCAAGGCGCTGGGGGTCGGGGTGGCGCTCGACGATTTCGGCACCGGCTATTCGTCGCTCGAGACGCTGCGCGCCTTTCCCTTCGACAAGATCAAGCTCGACCGCTTCTTCGCCGCCGAGCTGGAAGGCAATATCCAGTCGACCGCGATCCTGCGCGCGGTGCTGGCGCTCGGCAAGAGCCTGTCGATCCCGATCCTGGCCGAGGGGATCGAGACCGCCGAGCAGCTCGACGTGCTGCGCCGCGAAGGCTGCGACGAGGCGCAGGGCTTCCTGATCGGGCGTCCGGGGCGCGATGTCGCGGGCGGGGCTGCGGTGGCGGTGGCCTAAGCGACTTCCCAAGTGGGCGGGTCGCCAAACGCTTCCCTGAGGTGGTCGCGCAGAGCGCGCAGCTTCGCCGAGGGCTCGCGCCCCTGTGCATGCGCCATGTAGAGCCACTCGTCGTCGGGGGCGAGATCGAGCGCGATGGCGACGAGCTGCCCGGCCTTGATCGCGGGGCCGGCGATGAAGGCGGGGAGCAGCGCGATGCCGAGCCCCGCGGCGACCGCATCGCGGATCATGTCGCCATTGTTGACCCCGAGCGCTTGGCGAGCCTGGATCGCGACCGGGCGGTCGTCGGTGGTGCGGAAATGCCAGTCGGCGGCGCCGCGGTTGGTGTAGAAGATGCCGCGATGGCCGCGCAGATCGTCGAGGCTTTGCGGCGTGCCATGTTCTGCAAGATAGGCTGCCGAGGCGACGAGGATGCGGCGGCTCTTCGCGAGTTTCCACACGATCAGGCGACTGTCGTCGATCACCCCCTGGCGGATGATCGCATCGTGCCCGCTCGACGCGACGTCGATGCGGCGGTCGTCGAGGTCGAGCGTCAGCTGCAGCTCGGGATGGGCCTTCAGAAAGGGATAGAGCGCGGGGCCGAGGTGCATATGGCCGAAGGTCACCGGCGCCGCGATGCGCAGCGGCCCTGCGAGCGTGCCGCGGCGCTCGGCGATGTCGGCGGCCGCCTCGGCAACGTCGCGGACGATGCGCTGCGCGCGCGGCAGGAAGGCGCTGCCGTCTTCGGTCAGGCTCAGCCGCCGCGTTGTGCGGTGGAGCAGCGCGCTGCCGAGCGAGCGTTCGAGTTCGGCGAGGCGTTCGCTCACCACCGATTTCGAGAGGCGGAGCTGGCGCGCGGCGCCGCTGATCGAGCCATGCTCGACCGTGGCGACGAATGCGGCGATGCCCTCGATGCGGACCATCGTTCGGTAATTCCGAATTATAGAGTCAGGAATTGCTGTCTATTCCGAACGCGACACCAAGTCCATCTTCTCGTCATCGACCACGGGCATCGGGCCCGCCGCCGAACAGGAGAAAGATCATGGACCGTTTGCTGAACAAGGTTGCGATCGTCACCGGCGCCAGCGCCGGCATCGGCCGCGAAACCGCGAAACTCTTTGCCGCCGAGGGCGCCCGCGTCGTCGTCGGCGCGCGCCGCCAGGCCGAACTTGACAGCCTCGTCGCCGAAATCGTCGCCGCGGGCGGGCAGGCCGTCGCGGTGGCGGGCGACGTGCGCAGCGAAGCCTATCACGAAGCGCTCGTCGCTGCGGCGGTGGAGAATTTCGGCCGCCTCGATGTCGCGTTCAACAATGCTGGGGTGTTCGGCGAGGCCGGGCCAAGCACCGAGGTCAGCGAAGCGGGCTTCAACGACGCGCTGCAGGTGAACCTGACCGCGTCGTTCCTCGGCGCCAAGCACCAGATCGCCGAGATGGTGAAGCATGGCGGCGGCTCGGTGATCTTCACCTCGACCTTCGTCGGATACAGCTTCGCCTTTCCGGGCAGCGCGGCCTATTCGGCGAGCAAGTCGGGGCTGATCGGGCTGACGCAGGCGCTCGCCGCCGAGTTCGGGCCGCAGGCGGTGCGCGTCAACGCGGTGTTGCCCGGCGCGGTCGAAACCGACATGTATCACGACGTCAACGACAGCGCCGACAAGAAGGATTTCGTGACGAACCTGCACGCGCTGAAACGCGTCGCGCAGCCGGCCGAAATCGCCAAATCGGTGCTCTACCTTGCCTCGGACGATGCGAGCTTCGTCACCGGCACGGCGTCGCTGCTCGACGGCGGGGCGTCGATCACGCGGAGTTGACCGGCAAGGCCCCTCCTTTCGTGGCCGCTCCTCAAGATCCTCCCCTTGGCGGAGCCATGGGGAGGTGGCAGCGCGAAGCGCTGACGGAGGGGTATAACGCGCGCTCCACCACCGCCTGCGGCGGCACTCCCCCTCCCCAACGCTGCGCGATGGGGAGGATCTTTTTGGGCCGCTGCCTTGACCCCCCGCACCGCCGCCCCTTACGCTCGCGCCATGCCACACGACACGACCCTTATCGGCACGGTCGTCGCCGGCCTGGGGGTCGCCTTCCTGATGGGCGCGCTTGCGCACCGGCTGCGGATTTCACCGATCGCGGGCTATCTGCTCGCGGGGATCATGGTTGGTCCCTTCACCCCCGGCTTCGTCGCCGACACCGGACTCGCGATGCAGCTCGCCGAGATCGGCGTGATCCTGCTGATGTTCGGGGTCGGGCTGCATTTCTCGTTCAAGGACCTGCTCTCGGTGCGCAAGATCGCGGTGCCCGGCGCAGTGCTGCAGATCGCGGTGGCGACCGCGCTCGGCATGGCGCTCGGGCTGTGGCTCGGCTGGTCGATCGAGGGGAGCGCGGTGTTCGGGCTCGCGCTGTCGGTCGCCTCGACCGTCGTGCTGCTGCGCGCGCTCCAGGCGCGCGACATGGTCGAGACCGAAAAGGGACGCATCGCGGTCGGCTGGCTGATCGTCGAGGATCTGGTGATGGTGCTCGCGCTGGTGCTGTTGCCCGCGATGTTCGGCGACCGCGGCGACGAAGTGGGCGGCTTGGGGCGCGCGGGCGCAGGCCTGCTCCAGTCGGCGGCGATCGTGCTGGTCAAGCTCGTCGGTTTCGGCGCCTTCATGTTCCTCATTGCGCGGCGCGTCTTGCCGTGGGTGCTCCACTGGGTCGCGCATTCGGGCTCGCGCGAGCTCTTCCGTCTCGCGGTGCTGGCGATCGCGCTCGGGGTCGCCTTCGGCGCGGCGGTGGTCTTCGATGTCAGCTTTGCCTTGGGCGCCTTCTTCGCGGGCATGATCCTCGGCGAGACGCAGCTCAGCCGCCGCGCCGCCGAGGAGACGCTGCCGCTGCGCGACGCCTTTGCGGTGCTCTTCTTCGTGTCGGTCGGCATGCTCTTCGACCCCAGGGTGCTGATCGAGCAGCCGGGACCGGTGCTCGCGACGGTCGCGATCATCGTTTTCGGCAAGTCGCTCGCCGCCTATGCGCTCGTCCGCGCCTTCGGCCATCCCAACCAGACCGCGCTGACCGTGTCGGTCAGCCTGGCGCAGATCGGCGAATTCTCCTTCATCCTCGCGGGGCTGGGCGTCGGGCTCGAGGTGCTGCCCGAAACCGGGCGCGACCTGATCCTCGCCGGCGCCTTGCTGTCGATCCTGGTCAACCCGATCTTCTTCACGCTGATGGTCAAGCGCATCCGCGCCGACGATGCCGGCGAGCCCGAGGCGGTGACCGCCGACGCCCCGCCGCCGTGCAACGCCGGGGTGGTGCTGATCGGTTACGGCCGCGTGGGCAGCCATATCGGCTCGCTGATCTGCGGGCGCGGCGAGGGGCTGACGGTGATCGAGGACCAGAAGGACATGGCCGCGGCGGCACGGGACGCGGGGGCGACGGTGATCGTCGGCGACGCGACCAAGGACAGCATCTTGCGGCAGGCGGGGATCGAGGAGGCCTCGACATTGCTGATCGCGATCCCCGAGGGGGTCGAGGCGGGCGCGGTGGTGCGCAAGGCGCGCGCGATCAACCCGAAGCTGGTGATCGTCGCGCGCGCGCATTCGGACGAAGAGGTCGCCGACCTGGTGCGGCGCGGGGCGGACCATGTGGTGATGGCCGAGCGCGAGACCGCGGCGCGGATGGCGGAAAGGGCGATGCTGACGCTGGTTTGAAAGCCCTTCCCCTTCAGGGGAGGGGTTGGGGTGGGGCGTGTCGGGTAGCGCTAGGCCGCTGGCCCCCACCCGCTGCGACTAGGAAACAAGTTTCCAAGTCTCGCTGCTCTCCCCTGAAGGGTAGGGCTTGAGTTTGGTGCCCCATCCGCCCTATCGCCGCCCTCATGTCCGCCGACGCACTGCTCCCGCTCCTTAAATCGACCTTCGGCTTCGACCATTTTCGCGGGCGGCAGGGCGATGTCGTCGACCGCGTGATGGCGGGGCAGCGCACGCTCGCGGTGATGCCCACGGGCGCGGGCAAGTCCTTGACCTATCAGCTGCCCGCGGTCGCCTTGGACGGCTGCGTCGTCGTCGTGTCGCCGCTGATCGCGCTGATGCACGACCAGCTGCGCGGCGCGCGCGCGGCGGGGATCCGCGCGGCGTCGCTGACCAGCGTCGATGCCGATTTCGCCGATACGCGGCAGGCCTATCGCGACGGGCAGCTCGACCTGCTCTATATCGCGCCCGAGCGCGCGACGGGCGACGGTTTCCGGTCGCTGATGGAAGCGCGCGCGCCCGCCTTGTTCGCGATCGACGAGGCGCATTGCGTATCCGAATGGGGGCATGATTTCCGCCCCGATTACCGCCTGCTCCGCCCCTTGCTCGACGCCTATCCCGACGTGCCGCGGCTCGCGCTGACGGCAACGGCCGACAAGCACACGCGCGAGGACATCCTCGTCCAACTCGGCATTCCCGCGGACGGTTTGATCCTCGCGGGCTTCGACCGGCCGAACATCCGTTATGCGATCCGCCCGCGCATCGGCGCCGCGAAGCAGCTCGCCGACTTCATCGCCGCCAATCCGGGCCCCGGCATCGTCTATTGCCCGACGCGCGACGGCACCGAGCGGATGGCCGAGAAGCTCGCCGCCGCGACGGGGCGCAGCGTCGCCGCCTATCACGCCGGGCTCGAACCCGAACGGCGCGCGCGGGTGCAGCACGACTTCGTCGCGTCGGAGGACGGCATCGTCACCGCGACGGTCGCCTTCGGCATGGGGATCGACAAGCCCGACGTGCGCTTCGTCGCGCACGCGGGCCTGCCCAAATCGATTGAGGCCTATTATCAGGAAACCGGCCGCGGCGGGCGCGACGGCGACCCCGCCGAGACGCTGATGCTGTGGGGCGCCGAGGATTTTGCGCGCGCGCGGATGCGGCTCGGCGAATTGCCCGAGGCGCGCGTCGCGGGCGAACGCGTGCGATTGAACGCGATGGCGGCGCTGGTCGAGACGAGCGAGTGCCGCCGCGCGCTGCTGCTCCGCCATTTCGGCGAGACCCCGCCGGCGAGCTGCGGCAATTGCGACAATTGCCTCGAGCCCCCGGCGCGGATCGACGCGACGATACTGGCGCAGAAGCTGCTCTCGGCGGTCTATCGCACCGGGCAGAGCTTCGGAGCGGGGCATGTCGAGGCGGTGCTGACCGGGCGCAGCGACGCGCGCATCGAAAGCCGCGGCCACGACAAATTGTCGGTCTTCGGCATCGTCGGCGGCGACGAGGCGCGGCTGATCAAGCCGCTGGTGCGCACGCTCGTCGCGCGCGAGGCGCTCGAGACCACCGAGCATGGCGGGCTGATGTTCGGCCCCGCCGCGCGCGCGATGATGAAGGGCCAGGTGCCGGTGACGATCGCCGAACCGCCCGCGCGGCGAACACGCCGCGAGCGCGGCGGCGGCACGGGTGCGGCCCCGAACCCCGTCGGCGATCCGCTGTTCGAGGCGCTGCGCGCGACGCGGCGCGAACTCGCGGCCGAGGCGGGGGTGCCGCCTTACGTGGTGTTCCACGACGCGGTGCTGCGCGCGATGGCGGCCGACAAGCCCGACAGCCTGCACGCGATGGGGACGATCCCCGGGGTCGGCGCGAAGAAGCTCGAGGCGTGGGGCGATGCGTTTCTGGCGGTGATCCGGGAGTTTTAGAAATTATCTCACGCAAAGGCGCAAAGGCGCGAAGAAGAGAGAAAAAGGGGGGCTCACATAAAGACACAAAGAGGGCGCGCTGCCCTGCGAGCGGCCTCTTGTCGCCGCGGGCGACCTCATAAAAGGCGCTTCGCGCGGATCCTGCAGCTTCGGCTAGCGGCGTCCGCCCCCCTCTTTGTGTCTTTGTGTGAGATTTTCTTCTTCGCGCCTTTGCGCCTTTGCGTGAAATATTCGAACCCGCCCTCTCCACCCGACCAGCCGCCCGATTGACAGCGCCCCGCTCTCCGCGCATCACGCCGCCATGGGTCGCGGCCTTCGGAGCCTGCCATGCCGCGCTATGCCCTGCCGCTGATCCCCGCCTTGTTGTTCGTCCTCCCCGCCGCCGCGCAGGAGCCGCCGCTCACGCAGGAGGCGGCGATGCGCTGCGGCGTGCTCAACAGCCTGATGGGCGTGCTCGAGGAGGGCGATGCCGAGAAGAGCCGCGCGCGTGGCGCGATGGCGCTGACCTGGTTCAGCCTCGGCAACGATGTCGAGGGCGCCGACGAGGCCGCGGGCAAGGCGGTGTTCGGCCGCGTCCATGAAGAGGAGGGCGAGGCGGTGGTCGCGCTGCCCGCCGCGGGCGACGCCCGCGCCGAACATCTCTTGAAGCGGCTCGACGCGTGCGACGCGCTCAAATATGCAAACGCCACCGCCTATCGCGCGATGGCCGATTTCCTCGCCACCGCCGACGCCGCGCAATTCGAGGGCGACGCGGCGCTGCGGCGGCAGGGCAAGGAACCGCCGCCGCCGCCCGAAAAGGACCTGAGCTTCGGCGACGGCTGGACCTTTCAGTCGCGCGGCAACAACTGTACCGCGGTGAAGATGCTGGGCAAGGACCTCGAGCTGAGGCTCGGCTTCAACAATTTCGAGGACGGCGCGGTGTGGCTGACCGGACCCAGGCTGCCCGCCTTTCCCGACGAAGATATCGACGCGGCGGTCGCGAAGCACGACAAGGGCGCGGTCGAGGACGAATCCGCCGAGGGCGCGGACGGTATTCCCGTCTATGCCTATGCGCCAGGTGTCACCTACGCCAATTATCCGGGCACCGCGCTGTTCGTCGACGGCAGGATCGCGGCGCGCATCGTCTATGGCGCGACCGAGGAAGGCGAGACCGCCTATCGCATCGGCCATCTGCAAAACTGGGTCTGGCCCAAGCTGAAGGCGGGCAAGGAATTGCGCGCCAAGGTGCTCGGCAAGGAGGTGGGCGTGGTCGAGCTCGGCGCGGCGGGCGGGCTGTGGGCCGAGATGCAGAGCTGCATCGATCAATATCCGGACGGGTAGGCGTTGGCTGCTGGGTGGGCTCTTGGAAAAATAATCTCACGCAAAGGCGCAAAGGCGCGAAGAAGAAAAATCTCACACAAAGAGGACGCGCTGCCCTGTGAGCGGCATCTTGTCGCCGCAGGCGACCACAGTGCTTCGCGCGGGTTCTTGCGCGTCGGGCAGCAGCGTAGACTGTCCTCTTTGTGTCTTTGTGTGAGTCCTTTTTTCCTTTTCTTTCCGCCTTCGCGCCTTTGCGTGAGACAAAAAAGTACGAACCTCGCCGCCTCCGCTAGCCGATGACCGGCACCCGCGCCCGCTGATTTCGAAACGGGCTAGCCGATTTCCAAACCCGCCGCGACCCGCGGCGCGGGCTTTGGCATCTACCGGCCATCGGCGCTCTCCCCTCCACCGCGCCGGTGATCGAAGGAGCAAAGCCCATGAACTATGCGATCCTCACCTGCCTGTTCGTCGCGGCCACGGCGCTGTCCCCCGCCGCGCTCGCCACCGAACCCGCCGCGACGCTGCGCATCGATCTGACCGGTATCGACCTCACGACCCCGCGCGGGATCGAGGCGGCGCAGCGGCGGATCGACCGCGCGGTCGCGGCTTTTTGCCGCAACGATGTCGAGCATCTGAGTGTCGGCGGGCGGCGGGCCGCGCGCGAATGCCGCGAGGCGGTGCGGGTCGATGCGCTGGCAGAGCTCGACGACCGGCGGGTGCGACAGCTGGCGGCGCGCTGACTCCTGCGTTAGCAGGCGGCGATGGCGATGCTCGACTTGATAGATGCGATGATTCGCGGCGGCAGCATCGCGCTGTTCCTGCTGTGGATCGTCCTGCTGTGGCGCGACCATCGCGCGGTCGCGGCGGCGCGCGTCGCGATCGCGATGAACGCTACGATCATCGCCTATCTCCTGTCGGGATTGTTCAAGCCGCACGGCACGGGCCAATATCCCTATATTATCTTCGACATGCTGTCGGTGATGGTGCCGGCGCTGTTCTGGCTGTTCGCGCGCCTGTGGTTCGACGACCGCGCGCGGATCGGCTGGCGCAGCTGGTGCCCGGTGCTCGCCTTTGCGGCGCTGCCGCTCGCGCAGGCCGCGCTGATCGCGGCGACGGGGCGGTACAGCTGGGAGATATGGGCGGTCGTGCGGATCGGCATGTTCGGCTTCGCGCTGGCGGGCATGTGGATCGCGTGGCGCGGGCGGACCACCGACCTGGTCGAGGCGCGGCGCGGCTTTCGCCTCGCGCTGATCTGCGCGATCGGCGGCTTCATCCTGCTCGTGACCTTCGTCGAGATGTTCCACAACCGGCAGGGCGGGCACGAGGTCTGGCGCGCCGTGACGCTCGCCGCGATCTTCGCCGCGACCTTCGTGGTGTCGATCACCCTCTACCGCTTTCGCGCCGCCGAGCTGTTCGCTGCGCCCGACGTGGCGGCGCCGCCCGAACGGTCGCGGCCGCCCGCCGAGCCGTCGCCGCTCGCCTGGCGGCTGAGGACGATGATGGCCGAGGAGCGCGCCTATCGTGCCGAGGGCTTTTCGATCGCGATGCTCGCAGCACGGCTCGGCGAGCCCGAATATCGCGTGCGGCGCGCGATCAACGGCGAGATGGGGTTTCGCAACTTCACCGCCTTCCTGAACGGCTTCCGCCTCGACGAAGTGCGCGCGGCGCTCGCCGATGCCGCGCAGCGCGAGGTGCCGATCCTGACGATCGCGCTCGACGCGGGCTTCGGGTCGCTGGGGCCGTTCAACCGCGCCTTCCGCGAGGCCGAGGGGATGACGCCCAGCGAATATCGCGTCCGGGCGCTGGAGGGCCGGCTCGCCGATTCCGGAATCGGCTAGCCATATTTGGACTGCGGGGAGCGGCCGCGGCGGCGGCGTGCTGAAGCGCGGGCATCCGACAGAAGCAGGACGCCCCGATGCTCGACGCCTTTCCTCCCCTCGCCAACCTGATCCACAAGGGCCCTGCGGTCTTCGCTTTCGATTTCGGGCGTTACTTCGTCGCCGCGGCGCTGGTGACGCTGGTCGTGTGGGCGCTGCGGCGCACGGCGCTCCGGACCCGCAAGATCCAGTCGCGCGAGGCGACGACGGCCGACCGGCGGCGCGAGGTCCTGCAGTCGGTGCAGACCGTCGGCGTCTATACCTTCGTCTCGGCCTTCATCATCTGGGGCGTCGATGCCGGGGTGCTGCACCGTTTCGAGGGCAGTTATGGCTGGGCGGGCGACCTCGCGCTGCTCGCGGCGCTCGTCGTCGCGCATGACGCGTACTTCTATTGGGTGCACCGCGCGATGCATCACCCGAAGCTGTTCAGGACCTTCCACCGCGCGCATCACCGCTCGATCACCCCGACCCCCTGGGCGGCGTACAGCTTCGCGATTCCCGAGGCGTTCGTGATGATCGCCTTCGTGCCGATCTGGCTCTTCTTCGTGGCGACCCCCGCCTGGGTGATGCTGACGTGGATCCTGTTCCAGATCTTGCGCAACGCGATGGGGCATGCGGGGTTCGAGCTCCATCCGCGCTGGTGGCTGTCGACGCCGTGGACGCGCTGGATCAACACCACGACGCACCACGACCTGCACCACAGCGGCGGCTTCAACACCAACTACGGCCTCTATTTCACCTGGTGGGACAAGATAATGGGGACCGAGCATCCCCGATATGCCGAGCGTTTCGCCGAGGTCGTCGCCGGGGATCGCGCGGCGGCTACGAAGCCCGCCGACCCCGGTGCGGCACCGGTGGCGGCTTGAACCAGATCCGCCTTCCCGGGCGAGGGGTTCGGGGAGAAGGATATGGGGCGCCGCGCAAGGGCGTCCCGCGACTGCGGAGCCCCGGGTGTGCCGATTGCACCCCCGGGGCTCTCGCGTTTTGGTCTAGGAGCGGTTGTGTCCGGGCGGCGAGATGACCGAGACGATATCGCTGCGCAGCGTCCAGCCGAGCCGTTCATAGAGCGCCTTGCCGTCGGCGGTCGCGACCAGCAGCGATTCGGTGACCCCGCGGCGCGACGCGCGGTGGCCGAGTTCGGCCATGATCGCCGAGCCCAGCCCGCGGCGGCCGAACTGCGCTTCGGTCACGATCTGGTCGTAGACGGCACGGCCCCCGTGGATGCCGATAACGCCGCGCGCGGCGAGCGCCCCGTCGGCGTCCCGCGCCACCGCCTCGACCCGGCCGTCGCTTTCATCGACCTCGATCGCGAACCCCGGCGTGGGCCGCGCCGCCGGCATGTCGGTGCCGCTCGCCATCAGCCACATCGGGTCGCGCAGCTGCCAGTGCGGCGGAACGAGCAGAAGAATCGCCGCGCGCGGGGCGGCGCAATCGATATAGATGGCGGGCGCCGAGACCGCGGCGAAGGCCGCGGCGACGGTTTTGCGCGACGCGTCCGCAAGGATCAGGCGCCCGGCCTGATCGGGCTTGCCGGGCTCGAACCACAGGCCGGCGACAAGGGTGGCGCCGACGGGCGTGGCGTATCCGCGCGCCGCGCAATACCCAAAGGCCCATTTGAAATGATCGTCCATCGGGTCGTCATAGGCGAAGCGCGGCGCAAGGAAAGCGGCGACGCAGCTTCGCGCTTGTCAGCACGCGCGCGGCAGGAGTAGATCGGCGGCATGAGCGATTTTCGAACCCTGTCCGCCGACTATAGCGTCGCCCCGCAAATCAGCATCGAGGATATCGCCGAGGCGAAGGCCGCGGGCTTTGCGATGGTGGTCAACAACCGCCCCGACGGCGAGGAACCGTCGGCGCCGCAGGGCGACGAAATCGCCCATGCCGCCGCGGCCGAGGGGCTGGCCTATGCCGCGATCCCGGTGGGGCATGCCGGCTTCAGCCATCCGCAGCTCGACGCGCTCGACGCGGTGCTGTCGGGCGCGACCGGCCCGGTGCTCGCTTACTGCCGGTCGGGCACGCGTTCGACGCATTTGTGGGCGCTGGCGCGCGCCCGCGCGGGCGACGATGTCGAGGTGCTGGTCGATGCGGCGGCGAAGGCGGGCTATGACCTGACCGGATTGCGGCCGATGATGGACGCGCTTGCGGGGGAAAGATGACGGTAGCCGATTTGATCCAGCTCGGCGCGTCGCTGGCCGCGGTGTTGTTCGTCGCCTGGCTGGTCGGAAAATTGGGACTCGGCGCCGATCCGCGGATCGCGGATGCCGCCCATGCGATCCGTCTCGCCGAAGAGGCCGAGGCGGGGTTCCGCGGCACCGACGTCGCGCGCGACCGCGCGGGCTTCGCGGCGATCGTCCGCAACGCCGAGGGGCGGATGATGCTGGTGCGCGCGCATGGCAATCATTTCGCGGCGCGGCCCGTCGACCACCAGATGATGGCGCGGCTCGACAAGGATTTCCTGACGCTGACCCCGCACGAGCGAACTTTCGGTGCGGTGACGCTGCAGCTCGGCAAGGAGGCCGGGGTTTGGGCGGCGCGGATGCGGGAGATTCCGGGTGGATAAGCTCCCCGATCCGGTCGTCTATGCGGTCCCGGCCTTCATCCTGCTGCTGATCGCCGAGATGATCTTCTCTCTGCGCGCCGACAAGAGCCGCTTCGAGGCGCGCGATACCTTGACCTCGCTGATGCTCGGCACGGTGAGCCAGGTCGCGGGCGCGCTCGTCGGCGCCGCGGTGGTCGGCATGTCGGTGTGGGTGTATCAATACCGCCTGTTCGACATCGGGATCGATTTTACGACCTGGTGGTGGGCGTGGATCCTCTGCTTCTTCCTCGACGATCTCGCTTATTATGCCTTCCACAGGAGCGCGCACCGCGTGCGCTGGTTCTGGGCGAGCCATGTCATCCACCACAGCTCGCAGCATTATAATCTCTCGACCGCGCTGCGGCAGACCTGGACGGGCTTTTTCAGCCTTGGCTTTATCTTCCGCCTGCCGCTCTTCCTGATCGGCTTTCCGCCGGCGATGGTCTTCTTCTGCGCGGGGCTGAACCTGATCTATCAGTTCTGGATCCATACCGAGGCGATCAGGCGGCTGCCGCGCTGGTTCGAGGCGGTGATGAACACGCCGTCGCACCACCGCGTCCATCACGGCGTCAACCCGCGCTATCTCGACGCCAATTATGCCGGCGTGTTCATCATCTGGGACAAGATGTTCGGCAGCTTCGTCCCCGAGCGCGACGATGAGCCGGTGCGCTACGGCATCGTCAAGCAGCTCGGCAGCTTCAACATCTTGTGGGCCGCGGTGCACGAATGGGTCGGTATCGCCAAGGACGTCTGGCACGCGCCGTGGCGGCACAAGCTGTCCTATATCTGGCGCGAGCCCGGCTGGAGCCACGACGGCAGCCGCGCGACGAGCGCGACGATCAAGCAACGCTGGGCGGCGGGGCGGCCCGTCGAGGAACCGGCGGAGTAATCCGGAGCGCTGGGATGAGATTCGCGCAGAGACGCAGAGAGCGCAGAGATTTTTGTTCGCGCGGAGACGCGGAGAGATATCCCACTCCGTTCGTGCTGAGCTTGTCGAAGCACCGTTCTTCTCTTGTGAGGTTTCAGAAAGAACAGCCCTTCGACAAGCTCAGGGCGAACGGTTTTTTATATCTCTCCGCGCCTCCGCGCCTCCGCGTGAACCCCTTCCTGCTCTGCGCTCTCTGCGCCTCTGCGCGAATCCGCTTTCCGCCTTGCTTCGCTCCCTAATGACATTCATGTAAGCACCCATATGACCACCGGTCGGGTGGCGAGGGGAGCGGCGCGCATGAGTCCTGGGGATCAGTTCGACATCATCGTCATCGGCGGCGGCAGCGCAGGGAGCGCGGCGGCGGGGCGGCTCGCCGAGGACGGCCGGCGCACGGTGTGCCTGGTCGAGGCGGGCGGGACCAACGATATCGTCCGCGTCAAGACCCCGGGCTTCATGCCCTTCATCCCCAAGGCGTCGAATTATCAATATGACACGCTGCCGCAAAAGGGGCTGAACGGGCGGATCGGTTACCAGCCGCGCGGGCGCGGGCTCGGCGGGTCGAGCGCGATCAACGCGATGGTCTATATTCGCGGCCATGCCTTCGATTACGACCAGTGGGAGGCGCTCGGCGCGACGGGCTGGAGCTATGCCGACGTGCTGCCCTATTTCAAGCGCAGCGAGGGTAACGAGCGCGGCGGCGACTATTTTCACGGCAGTGACGGGCCGCTCAACGTCATGGACCAGCGCTGGCCCAATGTGACGAGCCGGCGCTTCGTCGAGAGCGCGGCGGCGCTGCAACTGCCGCGCACCGCCGACTTCAACGGCGCGAACCAGGAAGGTTTCGGCTTCTATCAGGTGACGCAGAAGGCGGGCGAGCGCTGGTCGGCGGCGCGCGCCTATGTCGAGCCTTTGCGTGCGCACGCCAATTTCACCGTCCGGACGAAGGCGCTGGTCGAGAAGATCCTGGTCGAGGACGGGCGCGCGACCGGGGTGGTGATCCGCCGCGGGTCGAAGCGCGAGACGCTGCGTGCACGCGGCGGGGTGATACTGTCGGCGGGGGCGTTCGGGTCGCCGCAGATCCTGATGCTGTCGGGGATCGGGCCGGGCGCGCATCTCGCCGAACATGGCATTTCGGTGGTTGCCGACCGCGCCGCGGTGGGTGCCGACCTGCAGGATCATATCGACTATGTGTCGAGCTGGGAGACGCGCTCGACCGATCCCTTCGGCGACAGCCTCGGCGGGACCTGGCGGATGGTGAAGGCGATCTTCGAGCATCGCACCAAACGGACCGGGATCATGACGACCTGCTTCGCCGAGGCGGGGGGGTTCTGGAAATCGCACCCCGACCTGCCCGCGCCCGACATCCAATATCATTTCGTGCCCGCGATGCTCGAGGATCATGGGCGGACCAAGGTGAAGGGGCATGGCTTTTCGTGCCACGCCTGCGTGCTGCGCCCCGAGAGCCGCGGGACGGTGCGGCTGGCGTCTTCGGATGCCGCCGCGGCGCCCGCGATCGACCCGGGCTTCCTGACTGATGCGCGCGACATGGCGACGCTCCGCGCCGGCGTGCGGATGATGCACCGCATCGCCGCCGCGCCGCCGCTCAGCGACTATGCCGGGGTCGACCGGCATCCGGTGAACCTCGAAGACGATGCGGCGCTCGACGCGCTGATCCGGTCGCGCGCCGACACCGTCTATCACCCGGTGGGCACATGCCGGATGGGCAGCGACGATGCGGCGGTGGTCGACCCGGCGCTGAAGGCGAAGGGTGTCGACGGGCTGTGGGTCGCCGATGCGAGCATCATGCCGCGGCTCGTGTCGGGCAACACCAACGCGCCGAGCATCATGATCGGCGAGCGGGCGGCGGATTTCGTGAAGGCGGCGCTTTAATAATTCGCCCTCCCTTTGAGGGGAGGGCAGCGAGACTTGGCAGCTTGCTGCCTAGTCGTAGCGGGTGGGGGCCAGAAGCCTTACGCTACGCCGCGAGCCCCCACCCCCAACCCCTCCCCTGAAGGGGAGGGGCTTTAAGAAGCGCAAGCCTCCGCCAGTACCCGCCCGGGCCCCGTCAGCCCATACAGGCTGCTCGGCGGCCTTGTGTCGATCACCTCGCGCCGCACCAGCCCATGCTTCCCGAGCGCCGCCAGCCCCGACGACAGCGCGCGCGGCGTGGCGGGCGCCAGCAGCCGGGACAGCGCGTTGAAACGGTCGTGCCCCGCGCCGATCCCGGCAACCAGCGGCAGCCCCCAGCGCGTCGCGCCGCCGGGCGGCAGGCCGATCGCCGCTTGCGCCTCGGCGATCGTCGCGGCGCGCAGCGCGGCGGCGTGGCCGCTTTCGGTGAGGATATATTCGGGGCGCAGCGGGTGGCCGTGGCCGGGGTTGCGCCGCACCCAGCCGAGCGTCGTCGCCGCGTCGAGCGTGCGCGCCAGGCTGTCGCGGGACAGCTGCAACCGGTTCACCAGCTCGACGAAGCGGGCACCCTTATGCGCCGCGAGGTCGGCGAGCAACGGCACGAGCCAGCGGTGGCTGGTCAGCTGCGCGAGCAGCGGATCGGGGGCGCTTGACGGCATTTGCCAGTAACTATACAAACCGGACTATCGATGCAACGGCAAAGGCGAACGGACCCTCGTTCGCGGGCCGGAAGAGGGAGCGAAAGCCATGGCGTTGAAGATCGGATCCGAGCTCACCTGTTCGATGGGGGTCAAGGACATGACCGCGTCGATCGCCTGGTACGAGCGGGTGATGCTGTGCGAATTGCTCTACCGCGCCGACGAGCTCGGCTGGTGCGAGCTCCGGACCCCGATGGCGGGGGTGCATATCGGGCTCAGCCAGGTCGAGAGCGTGACGCAGGGCGGCGGCGCGACCAATGTGTTCGAGGTCGAGGACATCGAAGCGGCCAAGGCGCACCTCGACGCCGAGGGGGTGCGGCAGGACGGCGACATCCGGCATATCCCGGGGCTGGTGAAGCTGCTCACCTTCTACGACCCCGACGGCAACGCCTTCATGTTCTCGCAGTCCGAGATGGCGGCATGACGCCGCTCTGGTGGGTGGCGGCCGCGCTGGTCGCCCCCGCCACGCCGGCTGCCACCGCCGTCACCGATGCGCCGTCGCTCGCCGCGTGGCATGGCCGCTGGATCGGCGAGGGTCAGGCGTTCGGCAGGCCCGCGACCGCGACGCTCGACATCGTCCCCGGCGAGGGCGGCGGGGCGACGCTCGCCTATCGGCTGACGATCGCCGGCGAGCCACCGGTGACCTATTCGGCCGAGGCGAGCTACGGCTTCGATGCGAAGGGCCGGCTCACCGGCACATGGGCCGACAGCTATGGCCGCAAACGCCCCGTCGCGGGCGGCGTCGAGGGCACAACATGGTGGACGCATTGGGGCAGCGCCGATGTCGAGATCGGCCGCTCGACCTATCGGCTCGGCGACGGCGAGATGCTGTCGGTCAGCGATTCGGTGCTGCAGGCCGACGGCAGCTGGCGCACCTTTGCAACGCTGCAATATCGGCGCAAAACCGCGGAAAATTGAAGGGGTTTTTGTGCGCCTCCATGCTGCGCACAAAAAAAGAGGGCCGGGACTTGCGTCCCGGCCCAGCCTTTCAGGCTCTCCCCTCCTGAAACTCTTGATGGCTGAATGCCATATTAATGTCATGATGGGAAGGCCTAAATTTGCATCAGCACTGCCTATTTTCCGGGCAGCGGCGAAGGCGGATTTCCGGCTCCGGAAACCCGCCTCCTTCCTCCCCTAGAAGCTCTGCCGCGCGGTGATGCCGAAGGTGCGCGGCTGGCCGACGGTATAGCCGAGGCGCGCGCGCCCGCCGCGCTCGCGGTCGAACGAGAGCAGGGCATTTTCGTCGAGCAGATTGTTGACATAGACGCTCAGCGACAGCCCGCTGTCGAAGTCGACCCCGGCGCTGAGGTTGACCAGCTGATATTCGGGCAGCTGGAGGTCGACCGTCGTCGCCGCATTCGCCGGGGCGCCGCCGAAGGGCAGGCCGTGGACGAAGGTGCGCGGGTTGTTTTCCTGATCCGCCGGCTGGGTATAGCGCGTGCCGACATGCTGGAACGAGGCGGCGAGATAGGCCGACGCCGAGTCCGAGACCGGGAATTCATAGCTGCCCGAGGCCGAGAGCTGGAATTTCGGCACCGAGGGCAGGCGGTTGCCCTCGCGAATCCCCGTTGCGGTGGCGAGCACGCCGGGCAGGGTGGTGTCGAACTCGGCCTCGATCAGGCTGCCCGACAGGTTGAGGTCGAGCCCGTCGACGGGCGACAGCCCGAGCTCGAACTCGACGCCCATCGAATGCGCCTTGTCGACGTTGAAGACGATGCGCGACGAACAGCTGCCCGCGTCGAGCGTCACCTGCAGGTTGCGGATGTCGTTGTAGAAACCCGCGGCGTTGAAGGTGAAGCCGCGGCCCTGCGATTTCACCCCGACCTCATAGTTCCACAAAGTCTCGTCGTCATAGTCCTGGAAGCCGCCGAACAGCGCCGCGTCGGCGGGGGTGCAGAGCGGCAGGTTGAGCGGATCATTGACCCCGCCGAGGCGGAAGCCCTTCGATGCCTGCGCATTGATGCTGACATCCTCGGTGATATCGTAACTCAGCAGCACGCGCGGGCTGATGCCGTTCGAGCGCGTCTTGTCGCGGCGGTTGTCGAGGTTCGAGAACAGCCCGCCGGTGACGAAGCGCCGCGTCTCGACGAAGTCGTAATAGCGGCCGCCCACGGTGACGTCGAAGGCGTCGGTGATCGAATAAGTGCCTTCGCCGAAGATCGCGAGCTGCTTGATATTATAGGGCAGGTCGGCGTTGTACGGCGAATTGGCGGGGAAGCCGTTGGCGGTCGCCGCCGCGGTGCCCGCGCCCAGCGTCGCATCGGTGAAGGCGTCATAGCCCGGGGTGGGCAGGCGCTGGCGATAGAAGCGGTCGGTGCTCGAATAGAAGCCGCCGAACACCCACTGGAACGCGCTGTCATAATCCGACGCGAGGCGGATTTCCTGCGTGAAGGTCTTGAGGTCGGTGGTGTCGACGAGGTTCGACGGCAGCAGCACGCCGGCGGCCGGATAGCCGAGGTCGACCGACACCGAGCCGGTGAGCGCGCTCGCGTCGCGGCTGACGAGGATGTCGCGGTTGGTATAGCTGGTCACCGAAGTCACCGACACACCGTCGAGCTTGGCGTTCATCACCAGGTCGGCGATCAGCGTCTCGTCCTCGAAGCCTTCGCGCAGCAGCAGATATTGCTCGCGCTCGTCATAGATCACTTGCGGCCGCGTCGTGGTGAAGCGGTTGCCGTAGAGATTGTAGATGTCCTGGCGGTTGAAGCCGTCGGCGGTCACCTTCTGATAGACGACGCGCGGGGTGATGGTGACGTCGTCGACGGGTTCGAAGGTCACCGCGATGCGCCCGCCATAGCGTTCGCCGCTGTTGACGTCGTCGCCGCCCGCCGGGCCGACCGCGTTGATGAAGCCGCCGTAGCGCGTGTAATAGCCGACCGCGCGTACCGCGGCCTTGTCGCCGAGCGGCAGGTTGATCGCGCCCTTGAGGTGGCCGCCGATGTCGTCGCCGTCGACGAGGTTGAGATTCGCCTCGACGCTGCCTTCGGTCACTCCGAGCTTGGGCTGGTTGGTGATGTAGCGGATCGTGCCGCCGACCGAGCCCGAGCCGAAGAGCGTGCCCTGCGGGCCGCGCAGCGTTTCGACGCGGTTGAGGTCGTAGAGATCGATATCGGGGGTGAAGAGCGAGAGCGAGATCACGCTTTCGTCGAGATAGACGCCGACCTGTTCCTTGACGCCGGGCTGGTCGCGCACGACCTGGCCCGCGGAGACGCCGCGCACCGAGACCTGGCTCTGCCCGGGCCCGAGGTTCTGCACCGACAGGCCCGCGACGTTGCGCGAGAGATCCTCGAGCGTCACCGCGCCCGATTTCTGGATATCCTCGGCGGTCTGGGCGTTGATCGAGAAGGGGATGTCCTGAAGATTGGCGTCGCGCTTTGTCGCGGTGACGATGATGATGTTGCCGTCATCCTCCTCGGCGGCGGCGTCCTGCGCAAAGGCGGGCGTGCCAATAGTGGCCAGCGCGAGCGTCGAAAGCCCGGCCAGCAGCATCGTGCGAGCATGCATGTTATTTCTCCTCACAAGGTACGCGGGGCTATGTTGCCCCGTCGCGGCGAGGAGGGAGTGCGCCTGTTGTCACAAATTCGCAATGGGGTCCGAATCGCGCGTAACAAAATGTCGGCGCGCTGTTGCATCGCGGCCACATAAAAAATTGGCCGGGAGCTTTCGCATCCCGGCCAAAGTGGTTCGCAGGAGGAACCTGGTTTGGACCCCGCCGCCTGTTTGGAGAGGAGAGAGCGGCGGCGGGTGTCCAGTCTCGTTACATATTGTAGGCGCGCTCCCCGTGCTCGGCGAGGTCGAGCCCTTCCTGCTCGACGTCCTTCGACGGGCGCAGGCCGATCGTGTATTTGAGCGCGAGGAACAGCACCGCGCTGACCACGCCGGTCCACACGATGGTCGTGCCGACGGCCCAGATCTGCGTCATCACCTGGCCGGTCAGGTCGAACTCGCCGGCCTTGGCGACGGGCGCGGTGTAATCGATCCAGCCCTGGCCGCCCCAAGCCGGGTTGGCGACGAAGCCGGTGCCGATCGCGCCGATGATGCCGCCGATGGCGTGGATGCCGAACACGTCGAGCGAGTCGTCATATTTGAGCTTCTTCTTCACCGTGGTGACGAAGAAGAAGCAGCCCAGCGAGGCGACGGCGCCGAGGAGGATCGCGGTGCCGGGATGGGCGAAGCCCGCCGCCGGGGTGATCGCGACCAGGCCGGCGACGACGCCGGAAACAGCGCCCAAGAGCGACGGTTTCTTGTGCACGATCTGCTCGATGATCGCCCAGGTCGCACCCGCCGCCGCCGTGGCGACCAGCGTGTTGATGAAGGCGAGCGCGCCGAAGGCATTGGCTTCGAGACCCGAGCCGGCGTTGAAGCCGAACCAGCCGATCCACAGCAGGGAGGCGCCGATCATCGTCATGACCAGATTGTGCGGGGGCATCGGTTCCGTATTATAGCCGAGGCGCGGGCCGATCACGAGGCAGCCGACCAGACCGGCGATACCCGCGTTGATATGGACGACGGTGCCGCCGGCAAAGTCGAGCGCACCCCAGCCCCACAGCAGGCCATAGTCGGTCGGCGCAGCGTGGAGGAAGTCCGGGCCGGCCCAGTACCAGACCATATGTGCGATCGGGAAATAGGCGAAGGTCAGCCACAGCACCGTGAAGATGATGAGCGGCGTGAACTTCACGCGCTCCGCGAACGCCCCGACGATCAGCGCCGGCGTGATGCAGGCGAAGGTCATCTGGAAGATCACGAAGACATATTCGGGCAGATAGACGCCGTTCGAGAAGGTCGCGGCGAAGGTGTTGACGTCGACGCCCGCGAGGAACGCCTTGTCGAGCCCGCCGATATAGAGCGGGGCGATGCTGTTGGTCGAGGTGAAGGCCAGCGAATAGCCCCAGCTGAACCAGACGAGTGCCGCGACGCAGACGATGGTCAGCACCTGCATCAGCACCGAGAGCATATTCTTGGCGCGGACGAGGCCACCGTAGAAGAGCGCCAGTGCGGGCACCGACATCATCAGAACCAAAGCCGAGGCGACGAGCATCCATGCCACGTCGCCCTTGTTGACCATCTCGGCCGTCGGCACGAAAGCGGCGGGAGCCGCAGCTTCGGCAGCAGGCGCGGCCGGTGCGGCTACCGCCGTCGCCGCTTCCTGCGCCCAGACGGGCAGCGCGGCGAACAGCGCGAGGCCCGCGGCCCCGGCGGAAGCCGCCATCTTGTTTGCGAAATTCATTGCTTCCCCCTTTATCATTACAGCGCCGCTTCGCCGGTCTCGCCGGTGCGGATGCGCACGGCTTGCCCCACGTCGAGCACGAAAATCTTGCCGTCGCCGATCGACCCGGTTCCGGCGCTTTGCTGCAGCGTTTCGACGACCCGCGGTGCCAGCGCGTCGTCGCAGACGAGCTCGATCTTCACCTTCGGCACCATGTTGGTGGCATATTCCGCGCCGCGGTAGATTTCGGTTTGGCCCTTTTGCCGGCCGAAGCCCTTGACTTCGGTTACGGTCATTCCGGCGATACCAAGCCCGGTGAGTGCTTCGCGCACCTCGTCGAGCTTGAACGGTTTGATGATAGCCAGGATCAGCTTCATGACGCCCCCTTTTGCTTATTGGCAGATGCTGCAGTGCAACAGCCGTGCCAGATTGCGCAGGGCCGCGATAAGTTAACATTTTGTGACGAATTGGGGTGCCCTTACGACCGATTGAGTCAGTCTAATGGGCAGGTGAGGCAGGGCGGTGCCTGTTTTTTGGGCAGGCTATCGTCCACCCTCCCCTCCAGGGGAGGGCAGCGAGACTTACGAACTTGTTCGTTAGTCGCAGCGGGTGGGGGCCAGCGGCCTCGCGCTATCTCGCAGGCCCCCACCCCAACCCCTCCCCTGAAGGGGAGGGGCTTAAGGCCACTCCGCCCGCTCGAACCTTGCCCAGATCGGCAGATGGTCCGACGCCCTTGCAGCGAGCGCGCTGCGGTGCACCCCGGCGTCAACCGCCTTGAGGTCGGGCGAGGCGAAGATGCGGTCGAGCTTTGCGACCGGGCGGCGGCTGTGGAAGCTGTGGCCGGTGTCGACGAGGCGGTGGCGCTCGCCGAAATCGTGGAGGCAGCCGCCTTGGTTGCGCCATTCGTTGCAGTCGCCCATCAGGATCGTCGGCAGATCCTCGCCCGCGGCGACATGGTTCAGGATCGCGCGCGCCTGCTGGCGGCGGCGGAGGCCCGAGATGTCGAGATGCATGCCCACGACGCGCAGCCGCGTGTCGCCGATGCGGATCGTCGCCGCGACGGCGCCGCGCGGCTCGAGCGTCGGCAGGTGCAGCGCGTGGCTTTCCTCGATCTCGGCGCCCTTCCTGACCAGCAGCGCATTGCCGTGCCAGCCGATGCTGTGCGGGCGGCTGTCGAGGGTGACGGGGACATAGTCGCTATGCTCGTCGAACATATGCGGCGGGATCGCGCTCGCGCGCGTGCCGAAGCGGCGATCGGCCTCCTGCAGGGCGACGATATCGGCGTCGAGTTCGGTCAGCACCGACAGCACCCGCCCGGGGTCGCGGCGGCGGTCGAGCCCGATGCCCTTGCGCATATTGTAGCTGGCGACCTTGATCATGGGAGAGTCTTGAACTGCCCTTTTTGCCGTTGGTGCTGAGCCCCTCGACTGCCTTGCAGGCGCTCGGGAGAGCCTTGTCGAAGCACTGTCCTTTCTACTTTCAAAGAAAAAACGGTCCTTCGACAAGCTCAGGACGAACGGGGGAGAGGTTGGGTTGCACCAAGTCTCGCGCCAACCTCGTCACCCCGGACTTGATCCGGGGTCCGCCTATTCTTCAAGGTAAGGCGGACCCCGGGTCAAGCCCGGAGTGACGGAGAAAAGGCGTTCACCCCGTAATGAAGCGGTCGGTGGGGCGTGTCGGCAGGCCGTCGATGCTCTTGGTGCGTTCCTTGAACTTCTCGACCCACAGCACGGGATCGGCCTGGCGGTGATATTTCTGCAGCGTGTCGCGCTCGTGGCTGAGCTCCATCATCGGCACCCCCCAGCCGCAGCTCGTCTGGACGCTCTCGACGTCGATCACGAAGATCTGGCGCGTGCCGGGGAGCAGGGTGAAAGGCGCCGCGACCGCGCCCCACTCGGCATCCTGCGGCAGCACCGCGCGCCCGCGCCCGTAGATGCGCAGGATCAGCGCAGTGCGGTCGAAGGCGCAGAACATGATCGTGATCCGGCCGTCGGCGGCGAGATGCGCGTGCGTCTCGTTCCCCGAGCCGCCGAAGTCGAGATAGGCGACCTGGCGGTCCGACAGCACGCGGAAGGTGTCGGCATAGCCCTTGGGCGACAGGTTGATCCGGCCTTCGTCCGCGGCGGTCGCGGTGAAGAAGATCGGCTGCTTCGCGATGAAGGCGATATGCTTGTCGGTCAGGCTGTCGGTGAAGTCGGCCATGGTCTGTGCTCCGCGTCGGTCTGCGCCGCTCCTATCACCAATGGCTGCCCTCTTCTATCGCCGCTTCCTCCTCGGGGCGCGTGGCGCGGCCGAGCGCGGCGTTGCGGTGCGGGAAACGCCCGAAGCGGCCGATCATGGCGAAATGCTTCCGTGCATAGTCGGCGAACAGCGGATCGGCGAGCTGGCCCATCAGCCGCAGCGATTCGCGCTGGTCGGCGATATCCTCGCTATGCTCGAAGGGCAGGTAGGCGAATTGCCGCCGTGCGTCGGGCCAATCCCGGTCCCATCCTTTCGCGACGATGCCGCGCGCGATGGCGCGCGCGAGGCTGTCGGTCGCGAAGGCGTCGGCATGGCCGCGATGGATGTTGCGCGGCACCTGGTCGAACAGGATCGCCGCGGCGAGCGCGGTGTCGGGATCGGTGAGGAAGGTGTCGGCGGGTTGCCCGCGCAACGCCTCGTGCCAATCGGCGGCAAGGTCGCGCACATCGGCGTCGAAATCGGGTCCGCCGCCGTACCAGTCGTCCATGCCATGGGCATCGAACCAGAAGGTCAGGAGCTGCGCCGGCCAGTCGGCAGGCGGGGCGGGGGTTTGGCTATCGTCGGACATGGCGCACAGCGAAGCAATCCGGAGCGCTTAACGCAACCCCGGATCGCTTCGCAGACCGCATAAGCGGGACGGCCGGGCCTATTCGCCCTTCACGCGGCGATAGGGTACGAACTCGCCCAGCGAGACGAAGCCCGCATACATGTGGCTCGTGCGGTCGCGCAGCTGGACCGCGTCGATGCTGCACAGCTGGCTGCCGGTCGTCCGGGTGACGAGGATATCGTCGTCGTCGAGCGATTCGGCGCCGCCCTTCGGCCGGTTGACCCACAGGGTGCTGCCGGCGCGATAGACGATCGCGGTGCCGTCGATGATCGTCGAGCTGCGCGCCGACGACAGATTGATGCAATTCTGCGGCTCGCCGGCGACGCGGCCTTCGAGCATCTTTTCGAGCTGCGCCTCGGGGGTCAGCTTTTCCCTGGCCGCGGCGGGCCCGGCGGCGATCGCGGCGGCGGCGATGATGGTTGCGATCAACGGACGCATGGTTCGATTCCTGTCATTCAACACACACCCTCTATCGTCGATATAGGGCGCTTCGTCTGAACGGCAACTGACTCGGCATCAGTCTCCCCTCCCGCAGGCGGGAGGGGAGACTCCAGTTGCGTTCGCGGAATCAGCAGGCCGCGTCGGGCAGCGGGATGCCCAGCGGGCCCTTGCACTTCTTCTTTTTCGCCGGGGCCGCGGGCGCGCTGGTCTCGCCGCTGCTCGCACCGCCGCCGCTCATCCCGCCGAAATCGGCGCCGACCATCAGCATCGTGTACGAACGAAAACGGACCTTGGCGGTCCAGTCGATGTTCCACACACCCGTCGCGGGCTTGGGCGGGTAGGAGAAGTTCGCCTCGGGGCCGAAGGCGTTCAAATTGCCCATCATGAACTCGCCCGACGCCTTCTTGACCTCGGCAGGGATCTGGCACGTCGTCTGCGACGGCGGCATCACGATCTTCCTGGTGATCAGGTTCGCGACCACCGACGGCGGCAGCCAGTCCCATAGCCCGCCGCCGAATTCCTTGGTCGCACTGCTCGTCCACCAGACGATGTCGCCGCCCTTTTCGGCGCGGTCCATCCCGCCGATCGTCCAGGCCGCATAGCCGGTGGCGTTGGTGACGGGATTCCAGCGGATCGTCACCGAGCCGTCGGCACTGTCGGCAGTCGAAGCCTGCAGCGCGGGCATATAGTCCTGCGCCAGCGTGAAATTGATGTCGCTCCCGACATTGCTCGCGACGCGGTGCGCGCCGAGCAGCGAGCTGTCCTTGGGCGGCAGCTTGGTCGATTTGCTGTTCGGCCATTCGACATAGGATTTGCTGTTCTCGGGCGTCACTTCGCGCACCACCGGCACCGCGCTCGAAAAGAGGTTCGGCGGGACCTGCCCGGCGGCGACTTTGGCGAAATCGATGATCACCGGCTGCCCCGGCCCCGCCTTGGCGCCGCAACCCCAATAGAGCAAAAGGCGGCCCTTCGGCCGTTCGAAGTCGGTCGGATAATCGCCTTCCTTGCGCTCGCGCGCGATCAGCGGCACCGACTTGCCGAGCTTGGCCTGCGGCAGGAAAAAATGGTCGCCCTTGGGCGGCGGCGTGGTCGGCACGATGTTCGACCCGAGACGGAGGAACAGCTGGCGCGCCAGCGCGCTGTCTGGGCCGCCGCCGAACATCATGCTCATCGCGCCGCCCATGCCGCCTTTTCCGCCGCCCATCGCGGCGAAGCCCGACATCGTCGCGGCGTCCATCTCGTAGCGTTCCTTGGGACCGGTGCTCTTCTGCGCCGCCACCGGCGCGCTCAGCATCGCGGCGATGACCGCGACCGAGGTGAATCGAAAAATCCTGCGCATAATTCCTCCCTGCGACCGAGGGCGAACGCCCCGGCGGAAAAACTCATGCGACCCGATATTTGCTCTTCTTTGAGGGCTCTATATGCGCAGCGGCGCGGCACGCCAAGCAATGACGTCGATCACAGCCGGTCGTTTGTCGGTGCGCGTTCGCGGTTCGACGAATGCGCTGGAGGATCAGGCCGTCCCGCCCACGGTCAGCCCGCCCACCAGCAAGGTCGGCTGGCCGACGCCCGCGGGGACGCTCTGGCCGCCCTTGCCGCAGACGCCGATGCCTTCGTCGAGCGCCATGTCGTTTCCGATGCCGAGCACCTTGGTCAGCACGCTCGGGCCGTCGCCGATCAGGGTGGCGCCCTTGATCGAATCGCCCAGCTTGCCATTCTCGATCTTGTACGCCTCGGTGCAGCTGAAGACGAACTTGCCCGACACGATGTCGACCTGCCCGCCGCCGAAGCTCTTGGCGAAGATGCCGTTCTTGACGCGGCTCAGCAGCTCGGCGGGATCATCCTCGCCGCCGCGCATGAAGGTGTTGGTCATCCGCGGCATCGGCGCGTGCGCGAAGCTTTCGCGGCGGCCGTTGCCGGTCGGCGCGACGCCCATCAGCCGTGCGTTCAGCCGGTCCTGCATATAGGCCTTGAGGATGCCGTCCTCGATCAGGATATTCTCCTGGGTCGGGGTGCCCTCGTCGTCGATCGACAGCGAGCCGCGGCGTTCGGCGATGCTGCCGTCGTCGACGACGGTGACCCCCGGCGCGGCGACGCGCTGGCCGATGCGGCCCGAAAAGGCGCTGGTGCCCTTGCGGTTGAAATCGCCCTCGAGCCCGTGGCCGACCGCTTCGTGGAGCAGCACACCGGGCCAGCCGGGGCCGAGCAGCACGGTGAATTCGCCCGCGGGGGCGTCGACCGCGCGCAGATTGACCAGCGCCTGCGCCAGCGCCTCGTCGATCGCGCGGTTCCACTGCCCGGGTTCGAACAGATGGTCGTACATATAGCGGCCGCCGAGGCCGAAATAGCCGCTCTCGCGCCGCCCATTCTCCTCGACGACGATGCTGACGTTGAGGCGGACGAGCGGGCGGATGTCGGTCGCGAGGAAGCCGTCGGCGCGGACGATCTCGACCACCGACCAGCTGCCGGCGAGCGCGACCGAGACCTGGACGACGCGCGGGTCGCGCGCGCGCGCGGCGGCGTCGACCTCCTGGCACAGCGCGACCTTCTTCGCGAAGGGGATGAGGTCGAGCGGGTTCGCTTCGTCATAGAGATGGCGGTTGGTGCGTGGCGGAGGCCCGGCGGGCGCCTGCGCCGCGGGGTCGAGCAAAGCGAGCGTCTCGGCGGCGCGGCGGATCGCGCCGGCGCTGATGTCGCTGGCGTGGGCAAAGCCCGTCATCTCGCCCGACACGGCGCGGAGGCCGAAGCCCGCGTCGGTCGAATAATCGGCGGTCTTGAGCCGCCCGTCGTCGAAACCGAAGCTCTCGGTCGCGCGATATTGCAGATAGAGCTCGCCGTCGTCGGCCTGCGCGAGCGCTTCGCGCGCGAGCGCCTGCGCCAGATCGGGGTCGAGCGCGTCGGCGCGATAGAGGAAACGGCGGGGATCGGTGGGGCTTGTCATGGGGTGGATATAGGCGCGGGGGCGGGTGGCGGGAAGGGCCGTTGTTTCGGGGGTGGCGCGAAGATCCTCCCCATCGCTGCGCGTGGGGAGGATCTTTAAGTTCGTTTCCACCTGAAGCGCCGCGTCGGCTCAGAGATAATTCACCGTCAACGTGAAGGTCCCGCTGTAGTCGCCGTCGGGCTGGTTCGCGGGGACGGTCAGCGTGCCGCCGATATAATAGGTCTGCACCCCGCTCGGCAGCAAGGTCGAGCCGAGCAGCGCGATGCCGCCGCCGCCGGTGCTCGCGGCGCGCACCAAAGTGGCGGTCATCGGCGCCGCGCCGCCGCCGGCGCGGGTGAGCATGACCGAGGTGCTGCCCGACACGGTGATCAGCAGGATGCCGCCGGTGCCCTGGAACTGCGCGCGCTGGAAACCCGCGCCGACCGGGGTGGTGCCGCCGCTGGTGGTGCGCGCGCCGGTGACCGCGTTGATCGTGATGCTGCCGCCGGTGGTGCCGCTGACGAGCGTGCCGAAATCGAGGTCGTCGGTCTTCACCAGCGTGTTGGGGCGGACGACGGTCGCGGTGACGGTGCCATTATAGTCGGCCGCGAGCGCGGGCGCGCTCCATGCGGCGAGTGCCGCGGCGGCGGTCACGGCGCGCGTCGCGGCCCGACCGGTTCTGGTCCCTCGAATCCCCACGATTCTGCTCCTGTCTGGCACAGACTATACCATCGGGGCATGAATCGATGATGCGCGGGCTTGGTAAAGGCGGCGTTTACCCGGCCAGAGATTCTATCCCCGTTCGCCCTGAGCTTGTCGAAGCCTGTCCTGAGCGCCTGCAAGGCAGTCGAAGGGGGCCGTTCTTTCTTTCGGCGTCCGCAGAAGGGCGGTGCTTCGACAAGGCTCTCCCGAGCGCCTGCAAGGCAGTCGAGGGGCTCAGCACAAACGGGGGAAGAAAAGACGCTAACCTTTATCGGCGATCCCGCCGATCAGCACGAAGCGCCGGTCGCAATAGCCGCAGTCGGCAAAGCCGGTGTCGGTGTCGATCTCGAGCCACACGCGCGGGTGGCCGAGCGCGGCGTCGGCGAGGCCGTCGCCGGTGCCGTCGCAGGCGATGCGGGTCTTGGGCGTGCGGATCGTTTCGGGCTGGGTCATCGACCGCGCCCATAGCAAGCGCGTCGCGGTGTCGCAATCGGGTCCGCGCCCGCCGCGGCCATCCCATGTGCCGCCATGACGGCACCGGCGAGCGCATCTCCCCCGAAACGCGCAAGTGGCCCCCGGTGCCGTCGTCCCCACCCAAAGGCGTTTCAGAGATAGTTGAGCGTAATCGTAAAGCTGCCGGCATAATCGCCCGGCGCCTGGTTGGCGCCGACGTCGAGCGTCGCGCCGACCGGGAAATTATAATTGCCGAGCGCGCTGGCGATGCGGAAGCGCGTCGGGGTCGTCGACAGGATCGCGGTCGGGGTCGACCCGATCTCGAAATTGCGCACGCGCATCGGCGCGCCGGGTCCGGTGATGAAAATCTGGTTCGCTCCCAGCGAGATCGACACCTGGCGGTTGAATGTCCCCAGCCCCGCGAAGCGCGCGGGCGCGCCGTCGCTCCCGGCCAGCGTCACGCCGCCGCTGCTGGTGCGCGACCCGTCGGGGTAAAGGCGCACCGTTCCGGCGGCTTCCGACGCCAGTATATCGCCGAAATCGAGGTCGTTAACCTTGAAGAAGGAAAGGGGCCGCAGCACTATCGCTTCGGCTTCGCCCTGCGACGTATTCTGCGCGTGCGCCGACGGGGCGGTGAACGGCGCAAAAGCGAGCGCAATGACGGCTAGGCCGCGCCGGGCAAGCGGCGGGCAAATGATGTGTCTGGTCCTCACGCATCTCCCCATAAGGGCGATGTGGCAAAATATGCTTACTCGCCATGGTAAAGAATTCCTTGCCGGAACGCGGGCTTTCGCACCCGCCTGCGCGCGGCTATGGAGGCGGCCATGACCGAAGCCGCCATCCGCATCGACGCCGTCTCCAAAACCTATGCCGGCGGCAAGCAGGCGCTCGACAATGTCAGCTTCGACGTGCCGCGAGGGGCAATCTTCGGGCTGCTCGGGCCGAACGGCGCGGGCAAGTCGACGCTGATCAATATCCTCGCGGGCCTTGTCAACAAGACGAGCGGGTCGGCGAGCATCTGGGGCTTCGACATCGACGCCGACCCCAGGAATGCCAAATATTCGATCGGCATCGTGCCGCAGGAAATCGTCTTCGATCCCTTTTTCACGCCCTATGAAACGCTCGAGAATCAGGCGGGGCTCTACGGCGTGTCCAAGGCGAAGCGGATTTCGGACGAACTGCTCGCCGCGGTGCACCTGACCGACAAGCGCGACGCCTATGCGCGCACGCTGTCGGGGGGCATGAAGCGCCGCCTGCTCGTCGCCAAGGCGATGGTCCATTCGCCGCCGATCATCGTGCTCGACGAACCGACCGCGGGGGTCGACATCGAACTGCGCCAGCAGCTCTGGTCCTATGTCCAGTCGCTGAACGATCGCGGGGTCACCGTGGTGCTGACGACGCATTATCTGGAGGAGGCCGAACAGCTGTGCGACCGCATCGCGATCATTAACCACGGGCGGCTGATCGCGAACAAACCGACGCGCGAGCTGGTCGACATGGCGCGCGAGAAGATCGTCGTGGTGACGCTCGACCAGGATGTGACGGTGCTGCCGAGCCACCCGGCCTTCGACAAAGTCGAGCGCGAGGGCGAACGCGGCCTCGCGATCAGCTACAACAAGGACCGCATGAACGCGGGCGAAGTGCTCGCCGCGGTCAATGCGATGGGCCACGGCATCGTCGACGTCTCGACCCGCGAGGCCGATCTCGAGGATGTGTTCCTGAATTTGACGCGCGCGGCGAATGGGTGAGGGCAACACCTCTTCTCCCCTCCCGCAGGCGGGAGGATTGGCGCGCCATTCCTATTCCGTTCGGGCTGAGCTTGTCGAAGCCCCGTCCTTCCTCTAGCGCCACAGAAATACGGTCCTTCGACAAGCTCAGGACGAACGGTTGAGAGGGACGCATATGGCCTCGTCGCATAGCGAACACGACGTCATCATCGTCGGCTCCGGCGCCGCGGGGCTGACCGCCGCGATCGCGCTCGCCGGTCATTGCCGCGTGCTCGTGCTCGCCAAGGGCGAGCTCACCGGCGGGTCGACCGCCTGGGCGCAGGGCGGGATCGCCGCGGTGCTCGACGCCGGCGACACCTTCGAGAACCATATCGAGGACACGATGGTCGCGGGCGCCGGGCTCAACCGGCGCGAGACGGTCGAGTTCGTCGTCGAAAACGCCCCCAATGCGATCGAGCGTCTCGCCCAAATGGGCGTGCCCTTCAACAAGGACAGCGATGCGCTGCACCTGACGCGCGAGGGCGGCCATTCGCACCGCCGCATCGTCCATGTCGACGACGCGACCGGCTGGGCGGTGCAGGCGGCTTTATTGAAGACCGCCGAGGCGCATCCGAACATCACTTTGCTGCCGGGGCAGGCGTGCATCGACCTGATCACCGGCCGCCACGAGGAACGCTATTCGGGGTCGGGCCGCGTGTGGGGTGTCTATGCGCTCGACGAGAAGAGCGGCAAGGTGCGCGCGCATGTCGGCCGCGCGACGATCCTCGCGAGCGGCGGGGCGGGGCGCGTCTACCAATTCTCGACCGCGCCGCGCGGCGCGACCGGCGACGGCATCGCCATGGCCTGGCGCGCGGGCTGCCGCGTCTCGAACATGGAGATGATGCAGTTCCACCCGACCTGCCTCTACAATCTCGACGTCAAGAATTTCCTGATCACCGAGGCGGTGCGCGGCGAGGGCGGCATCCTCAAGCACCCCGTCACCGGCCACCGTTATATGCCCGATTACGACGCGCGCGCCGAACTCGCGCCGCGCGACGTCGTGGCGCGCGCCAACGACGACCAGATCAAACGCTCGGGGCTCGACTATGTCCATCTCGACATCAGCCACCTCGACCCCGATTTCGTCGCGGGGCATTTCCCGAACATCTATGACAAGCTGCTGACGCTCGGCATCGACATGACCAAGCAGCCGATCCCGGTGGTCCCCGCGCAGCATTATACCTGCGGCGGCATATTGATCGACCTCGACGGCCGCACCGACCTGCCCGGGCTCTACGCGGCGGGCGAATGCACCGAGAGCGGGCTCCACGGCGCCAACCGCCTCGCGTCGAACAGCCTGCTCGAGTGCTTCGTGTTCGGCGAAGCCGCCGCGAAGGACATCGTCGCGCGCTGGGACCAGCTCGAAGCCCCGCCGCCGATCCGCGCCTGGGACGAAAGCCGCGTCACCGACAGCGACGAAGAGGTGATCATCAAGCAGAACTGGACCGAGATCCGCCGCTTCATGTGGAATTATGTCGGCATCGTGCGGACGACCAAGCGCCTCGAACGCGCGCAGCACCGTATCAACATGATGACGCACGAGGTTGAGGATTATTACGGCCATTTCCGCGTCACGACCGACCTGATCGAGCTCAGAAACCTGCTGCAATGCGCCGGACTGATCGTGAAGAGCGCGCTCCACCGCAAGGAAAGCCGCGGGCTGCATTACACGCTCGACTATCCGGCGATGCTGCCGCAGGCGCGCGATACGGTGCTGGTGCCCTGAGCGATGGCGCGGGCGGAAACGCGGTCGAAGCTTCCGCCCCCCTATTTGCGGCGCCTGTGGCGGCGCGAGTCCGGCGCGGACAGCCCCGCACCCGACGCCGGTTGCTACCCCTTCAACATTCCCCTGTTCGCCGACCCCGACTTCGATCTGCGGTTCGAGCGGCCGGTTACCATTTTGGTGGGCGAGAATGGATCGGGCAAATCGACCTTGCTCGAAGCGATCGCGGTTCTCGCCGGCTTCAGCGAGGGTGGCGGGGGCTATGGCCATCGCGCCGTCGCGGCGTCGAGCATTTCGGGCGGCGACGGCGGCGCATTGGCGGATGCGCTGCGCGGGGGCTGGCTCCCCAAGGTCGGGCAGGGCTTTTTCTTTCGTGCCGAAACCTTCTTCTCGCTGGCCCGATATGTCGATGAAGCGGCTTACGACGTCGGGGCCGCCCCGCCAGATTATCTGTCCTGGTCGCACGGCGAGGGATTTCTGAACTATTTTGAGGAGCGTGCCGACCGGCAGGGCATCTATATATTCGACGAGCCCGAATCGGCGCTTTCGCCGGCGCGCCAGTTCGATTTCCTCAAGCTGCTTCGCCGCATGCAACGGCTCGGCAATGCGCAGGTCATCATGGCGACGCACTCGCCGATTCTGATGGCGCTGCCCGACGCCGACCTGTGGCAGATCGATCCCTATGCGATCCAGCCGACGACGCTTGAGGACACCGCGCATTACCGGCTCTACCGCGAATTCATCCTCTATCCGCACGACACGGTCGAGGCGATGATCGAATAGGCGTCAGCCGCCGACGCCGAGCAGCCGTCCGACGAGGATCAGCACGATCGCCCCGACGACCGACGCGAAGCACCCCGCGCCATGAAACTCGCGCTGCCCGCGCGAGGTCACCAGCCCCGCGAGCAGCGACCCGCCGATGCCTAGCAATATCGTCGCGATCCACCCCATCGCGACCGCGCCCGGATAGAAGAAGCGCGCGAGCGCCCCGATGAGCAGGCCCGAAATGATGGCGCTGAGGATGTTGATCATGGGTTTGGTCCTTCTGGGTGGAAGTTGGACGGAGCTTAGGGCCGGGAGGTTGCTTGCCAAGTCGAGGTCGTCAAATCTCACGCAAAGGCGCAAAGGCACAAAGCAGGCGGCTAAGGGCGATGGTTGTTGACGATGCGTTTGACGCCTTCCTTGAATGTTTCGCCACCAAAGTTGACCAAGAGGCCGAGAGGCATTTCGAGCAGGCGAAGATAGGTCAGAACCTGTTTGCCATGAAGCGGCGATAGCCGCTCAACGGATTTCAGTTCGACGAGTAGCTGACCCTCGACCAAAAGGTCGGCGCGAAATCCTTCGGGAAGTTCGACCCCGCCATAGCGGACGGGAATAGGCGCTTGTCGAACAACATTCAGACCGCGCCGGGCGAGCTGATTCGCCATGATCGCTTCATAGACCGATTCCAGCAGACCCGGACCCAATTCCTTATGGAGGTGGAAGCCGCAATCGATGGTTATGCTGGCGAGTTCCTCGACGTCCACCTTGTCTCCTTCTTTGTGCCTTTGCGCCTTTGCGTGAGATAATTCTTCCTACCCGAACCCCTCGTTCAAAAACCGCTCCGCCAGCGCCGCGTGCAGCGCCGCGCCGCGGGCCATGACCTTTTCGTCGAGCACCATGCGGTTCGAATGCAACCCGCAGCAGCTGCGCCAGTCGCTGCCTTCGTGGCTCGCGCCGAGCCAGAACATCGCGCCGGGGACCTTTTCGAGCACGTAAGCGAAATCCTCGGCGCCCATCACCGGATTGTCCATCGTCAGCCAGGCAGCCTCGCCGAAGACCTCCTCGACGACGCGCTGGCCGAAGGCGGCGGCGCGGCTGTCGCAGACGGTGACGGGGAAGCCTTCCTCGATCTGCACGTCGGCGGTGCAGCCATGCGCCTCGGCGATCGCGGGGGCGAGGCGCTTCAATTCGGCGGCGACCGCGGCGCGGCGATGCGGCGACAGCGTGCGGATCGTGCCGAGCATCTCGGCGGCCTCGGGGATGATATTGTTTGTCGTGCCCGCCGCGATCCTGGCGATGGTGACCACCGCGGGGTCGAATACCGAGACGCGCCGCGTGACCATGGTCTGGATCGCGGTGACGATCGAACAGGCGACGGGAATGGGGTCGATCGCGTCGTGCGGCATCGATGCGTGGCCGCCCGCGCCCTTGACGGTGATCGACAGCACGTCCGACGAAGCGAGCAGCGGCCCGGGCTTGCCCGCGAACACCCCGTGCGGCGCGTTGGGCATGATGTGGAGCGCGAAGGCCGCATCGGGCAGCGGATCGATCAGCCCGTCGCCCAGCATGAAGCGCGCGCCATGATGCCCCTCTTCGCCGGGCTGGAACATGAACATCACCGTCCCCGCCAGCCGGTCCTGCGCGGCGCAGAGCAGTTTCGCGGCGCCGACGAGCATCGCGACATGCGTGTCGTGCCCGCAGGCGTGCATCGCGCCCGTTGTCTCGGAGGTGAAGTCGAGCCCCGTATCCTCGACCAGCGGCAGCGCGTCCATGTCGCCGCGCAGCAGCACGGTGCGCCCGTTGGCGGGACCGCGCAGCGTCGCGACGAGCCCCGTGGTCGACGGTCCCTCGCGAAATTCGAGCGGCAGCCCGGCGAGCGCCTGCTTGATCTTCGCGAGCGTCCTGGGGTTCTGCAGGCCGAGCTCGGGCTCGCGATGGATCGCGCGGCGCAGGTCGACGAGATCGGGGAGGATGGTATCGGCCTCAGTCGGCCAGCTGTGCGTAAGATTGTCCATGTCGCGAGTGTGGCGTCAAATTGACCACCTGTCGACGGGCGCTTCTAAGTCAGGCATGCACGCCCTTCTGTCTCAGCTTCTCGGCGATCCGGTAGGCCGACATATAAAGTGTATAGGATTCGGCATCGCACGTCGATGACCAGGCGGTACACGCCGCCTTGTTTTCCTTTTTGCGTCCGATGATCACGGGGGGGCGGATATAATTTTGCCGTTCGTCGTAGAAGGCGCGGCAGTAGTGATAAAGCTGGTCCCAAGTCGGGCCTTCGCGGACCGGACCCTTGCCTCTGACCTGGTCGCCGTTCACGGCCCCTTCGCCGCCGCGCGCGCCTTCGATGCCATTCGTCGCTTTTGGGTCGGTCATGATTTCGTCGCGTCGCTCGGGTAGGTACATGCGCTGCTTTGCATCTTCATAGGACCCGGCCTCGACGATGCTGATCCAGAAGCGCGGATATTTTATCCCACCCAGAACGCCTTTCAGCGGCTCGGCGCCGCTGTAGTGGATCGACAGATTTTTGAGCAGGTTGCAATCGCGACCGTCGTTGATGCACGGAGCGAAATGCGACGGAATGACGAGCGTCGAGACGGCGTCGCCCAGCGGCGCGAGATGGGTTGCGACCATCGTTGCCAGTGGCGGATGGGGGCGGCGATCGCCCGTTCCGGGCAAGATGTCCCCATGCGCTGGATTACGGCCACCGTCACCCGATCCGAACAGGTTGATTCGGGAAACCGCGAGCAGATAGGCAACATCGACGCTGAGCGACATGCGCCGCTGCGAGGCGAAACCAGATATTCGGAAGCCGACATCGATCCCGGGCCCCAAGAAATCGGCATCCCCCGCGTTATGGTACGGATTTCTATAGAAAGATCCCAGCAGCTGATGATTGTCGTCGATGCGATTCGCGTCCATTGGGAAGATGCCGCGGAGGCCGATCGGATCGCGGATACCCGCGATCATGGACTGCCGAGCCGTCTTTCGCTCGTCGTTGCGCGTGGCGAGCGCGCAATTGCGGAGAGGAAATTCGGCGAGCCACATCGCGCATTTGACGTCGAGGCCGTGCTGCCGGAGCATCGGGCGAATTTCGGCAATCGTCTGAAGCCACGCGCTCAGCACCAGCCACAGCTGCGCCTCATGCGTGATTTCTTTCCAGAATAGCACCTCGTCACCTGCGGTCTTCCAGAATCGCGGTGCCCGCCCGGCGAGAATGGGCTGCAGGCGAGCCGAAATCTTGAGTTTTTGGGACTCGGTCCCCCAAAGTACCGGAAACCGCTCTTTGATGAGGTCGTAGAACTCCTCGATCGTCTGCTGCCAGCGCTGCCGCTTGGCAATGGTGGCGCTCGTGATTGTTCGGTCGCGCGGGTCAAGGCGAAAGCTCTGCTTGAACGCGGTCGAACCGACGATATCGGCGCTCAGAAAAACTTTGATTCGCGGAGTAAGGGCGATATCGCGAAGAACGCTGGGATGAATACGCGGGGCAGACGTTTCAGTCGAAGTCCGGTCAACCGCCTGCCGCTGTTCCGTCATTCACACTCTCCCCCGGCCCAGAGACAGAATGATAGACTTCCTGTCGCAAGGCAATAGCACCTTTGGGGAGATTGAAGCGGCCCGCAAGAATACGAATATTATGGTTTGCTGCCACGCAAGGTCCAAGAAAGCTTCCCAGCGGAAGAAGAATGGCAGATGCGAGAATATCGACCGCCGAGGTCCCCAACCGTCCGGCGCGCTCGAAGGCCTCAAGCGCATCCTTAACCCTCTTGTCTTGAATCTGGTCGATGTTGCCGGAGGCATCGAGCAGTTTATGTGCGGCCGCGAGCCGCGCCAGATTGAATCGGAATTCCTGATCGTTGATCGCTTTCTTGTTTCTGATCTCGATCAGCCGGTCGAAATTTTCGCGGACGGATTTGCTGCCCTGCGCCAGCGATTCGACGCCTTCGCACACCTTAACCTGATGCGGGTGGACGCTCGTATCGACCGGGAAATTCAATTCTTCTGCCAGCGTGTCGAAAGCGATGCTCATCGCGAGCAGATCGGACGGCTCGGTGCCCTCTGTCACGGCGTCTGCCAGGTCATTGTCCACGGGTGCATCTCCAGCCACGCAACGCCCACCGCCTACCATTTCGGCCACAATCAAGGCCTCATTACGGCAGAAATGCGGCTTTAGCCGAAGTAGAGCAATGTGCAAGAAAATGGTGCAATAGGCGTTAACGCGCGCGGTCGCCGCGATCGTCTCTCCCGCCTCGGCGCGCAGCCGGTGCATCGGTTTTTTTATTGGCCGGCCGCCCTAGCGGGGATGGCGGATGGCGTGCTGTCCGGCGCGACGACGCTCAACCCATTCCGCGCGCCGAGCGTCGCGGGCGTCCGGACGTCCCGCACCAGCCCCAGCCGCTCGCACAGGCGGATGAAGGCATAGCCCCAGTCGCTTTGCCCCGGATGCAGTCCGATGCGCGCCGAGCCCGGATAGGCGTGATGGTTGTTGTGCCACGCCTCGCCCATCGTCGGGATCGCCGCCCAGGGCACGTCGAATGCCTGCACGCCATGCGCATCGACGGTCCAGTGCTGCGGCCCGCGATTGTGCGCGAGATGGCCGACGAGCCAATGGCCGTGGTTGGCGACCGCGACACGCGCCGCGACGCCCCACACGACCCAGCCCCATTCGCCGATCGCGAAGAAGAGCAAGGCGACGGGCAATTGCTGCCAGCGCCACGTCTTTTCGAGCCAGCCGATGAAGGGGTCGCGGTCGAGCTCGGCGAAATCGAAGCGCGGCGGGCGATCGAGGTCGAGCCGGCAATAGATCTGCCACCAGGCGTCGCGGACGATGTGCGTGCCATGGCGCAGGAAGGGGTGGCAGTTCGCCTGCCGCTGCGCCCAGTCGCGCGTGTCGTGCGCGCGCACGATGCCATAGGGGCCGGCCATGCCCACAAAGGCACCGAACCAGATCAGCGTGCGCGCCAGCCAGCGCCGCGCGGCGAAGCTGCCGTGGATCATCATCCGGTGGTAGCCGACGCTGTGCCCGAGCAGCAGTGCCGCGCCGGTGGTGACAAGGAACAGCGCGATCGTGCCCGGCGTGACGAAGAAGGGGCCGGCGGCGAGCGCGACCAGCGCCATGCCGCCGTTCCAGACGATGCTCGGGGCGTCGGCGCGGACGGTCCCGGCGCGCGGGTCGGGGCCGGCCTCGTCGATCAGATAGTTCACCGCATGGGGATCATGATCGCTGCGCATCGGCCGACTCCTGTCTGGCAAAGAATATAAGTAATTACTTAAATAAATTATTGCTTGTCAAGTTGCATCGCGATGCCCATTTTGGGGCAATGGAACGGGTTTTTCAGGCATTGGCGTCGACGCCGCGGCGGCGGATTCTCGCTTATCTCGCGCATGCCGAGCTCAGCGCGGGCGACATCGCCGCGCGCTTCGAGATGAGCAAGCCCGCGGTGTCGCAGCATCTGTCGGTGCTCGAAAATGCCGGGCTGATCACCAGCGAAAAGCGCGGCCAGTTCGTCTTCTACCGCCTGATCCCCGACGCGCTGACCAATGTGCTCAACTCCTATGTGCAGGAAGTCTGCCCGGTGTCACGCCCGTTGAAGGCCGAATCGCGCGTGCTGGCGGAGAAGCGGACGAGCGACGCCGAGGGTTAGCGCTTGCCCCCGAAGAGCTGCCGCCCTGCAAGGTCGAGCATGATCTCCTCGCTGCCGCCGCCGATCGCGTTGACGCGGACCTCGCGGTAGATGCGCTCGACCTTGCTGCCGGTGATGTAGGAGGCGCCGCCGAGGACCTGCGCGGCCTCGCGCGCGACGCTTTCCAGCATGCGCGTCGCCTGAACCTTCAGCATCGCGAAGTCGGCGGGGCGGTCCTTGCCGGTCTTGACCTGCCAGGCGGCGAGGTCGACCCACGCCTGCGTCGCCTCGATCTGGCGTTCCATGTCGGCGAGCTTGATGCGGATCGACTGGTGACCGACGAGCGGCTTGCCGAAGGTCTCGCGGTTTTGCGCCCATTCGGCGGCTTCGGCCATCGCGACGCGCGCATAGGCGCAGCAGCCCATCGCCATGCCGAGCCGTTCGCCGTTGAAATTGCGCATGATGCCGATGAAGCCGGCGTTCTCCTGCCCGATCAGGTTCGCCGCGGGGACGCGCACGTCGCTGAAGTGGATCGCGGCGGTGTCGCTGCACCGCCAGCCCATCTTGTCGAGCCTTGCGCGCTCGACCCCGGGTGCGTCCATCTCGACCAGCAGCAGCGAGATGCCCGCCGCGCCGGGCCCGCCGGTGCGCACCGCGCAGGTCAGCCAGTCGGCGCGCATCCCCGATGTGATGAACATCTTGCCGCCGTTGACGACATAATCGTCGCCGTCGCGCACCGCTATGGTCTTGAGATTGGCGACGTCGCTGCCGCCGCCCGCCTCGGTGATGCCGAGCGCGATGATCTTGTCGCCCGCGAGCACCGGCGGCGCGACGCGCTGCTTCAATTCCTCCGACCCCAGCGCAAGGATCGGCGGCAGGCCGATGCCGTGCGTCATCAGCGAGGCACCGAGCCCGCCCGCGCCGACCGCGGCGAGTTCCTCGGTCAGCACGAGGCTGTGGAAATTGTCGAAGCCGGTGCTGTGCCCTCCATATTGTTCGGGGAAGCGGAGGCCAAGGATGCCTGCGTCCGCGGCTTTCTTGTGCAATTCGCGCGGCAGTTCGCCCTCGGCCTCCCAGCGGCCGATATGCGGCGCGATCTCGCGCGTCACGAAGCGGCGGACGCTCTGCGCCAGCGCTTCATGGGTTTCGTCATAATAAGGCGAACGCGCGCGCCAGTCGTCGAAAGCTGTCATAGGTCGATGCTGCGCGGGGTTGACGTGAACGTCAAGGCAAGTCTGTTCTGCGAGCGCGGTGCAGAAAAAATCTCACGCAAAGGCGCGAAGGCGCAAAGAAGCGAAAAAAAGGGGATCTCACACGAAGACACAAAGAGGGCGTTGGGCGCCAGCAACCGCCGCGCCATGATCGCGCGAAGCACCTTTTTTGGTCGCCTGCGGCGACAAGCCGTCGTTCGCGCAGGGACGCGCCCTCTTTGTGTCTTTGTGTGAGATTTATCTTCTTCGTGCCTTCGCGCCTTTGCGTGAAACATAATCGCGCGCCCTCTCGGCCACCCGCTTCGCCACAGGCTTGCGCCGCCCGATCAACGCATTAGGGTCGCGCGCCATGAACAAGCCCTCCCTGCTCGCCGGCCTCGCCGCTCTCGCCCTCGTCTCCGCCCCCGCCATTGCCCAGAAGTCGCCCGAGGCGGTCGCCGAGGCGGCGCTCAAGAAGGCGCCGGTGTTCGACGGGCACAACGACGTGCCATGGGAATTGCGCGGGCAGGTCGGCAACGTCATCAACACCTTCGACTTCAACGACACCACCAAGCCCAAGCCCGACGGCACGGTGATGCACACCGACATCCAGCGGCTGCGCAAGGGGCATGTCGGGGCGCAATTCTGGTCGGTCTATGTGCCGTCGAACACCAACGAACAGCAGGCGGTGCAGCAGACGATCGAACAGATCGACGTCGCCAAGCGGCTGATCGCGCGCTACCCGAACGACCTCGGCTTCGCGCTCACCGCGGCCGAACTCGAAAAGCAGATGAAGGCCGGCAAGATCGCCGGCATGCTCGGCATCGAGGGCGGCCAGTCGATCGGGTCGAGCCTCGCGGTACTGCGCGAGATGTACGGCATGGGCGTGCGCTATATGACGCTGACGCACAGCAAGACCACGCCCTGGGCCGATAGCGCGACCGACGCGCCCAAATATGACGGGCTCACCGATTTCGGCAAACAGGTCGTTCGCGAAATGAACCGCCTCGGGATGATCGTGGACTTGAGCCACGTCAGCGAGGCGACGATGAAGGACGCGCTCGAGGTATCGCACGCGCCAGTGATGTTCAGTCACTCGGGCGTGCGCGCGGTCAACGACCATCCGCGCAACGTCCCCGACAGCGTTTTGCCCGCGGTGAAGGCGAACGGCGGCGTCGTCATGGTCGTGCTTTATGCCGCCTTCCTCGACCCCAAGCTGCGCGCGCATGGTCTTGCCAAGACGGCGGAGAAGGCACGGCTCGACGCGCTCTATATCGGCAACCCCGACGCCGCTGCGGCGGCGCTGAAGGCGTGGGAGGCCGCCAATCCGGCGCCGCAGACCCCGATCGGCATCGCGGCCGACCATATCGACCATCTGAAGAGGACGATCGGCGTCGACCATATCGGGATCGGCGGCGATTATGACGGCATGGACGCGACCCCGGTCGGGCTGGAGGATGTGACGGGTTATCCGCGCCTGTTCGCCGAACTCGCGCGGCGCGGTTATACGCAGGCCGAGCTCGAGAAGATTGCGAGCGGCAACATGCTGCGCGTGCTGAAAGCGGTCGAAGCCACTGCCGCGAGCCAGAAGGGCGCGCCGCCGATCGAGACGCCGGTGGCGAAATGAGCTAGCGGCGGCGGAACGGCCAGTCGGTCGCACCGCCCGCCCACAGCGCCCACCAGATGATCACCGGCTGCAGCGCGAGGCGCGGGCCGTGGTACCACCAGCTCAAGGTCTCGCCGCCGATCGCGACATTGGCGAGCGCGTGGTGGAAGTTCGCGGGCCAGACGCACAGCGCATAGAGCGCGAGGCCCCAGCCCGCGGCCTTGCGCGTCGCCGGGATCAGCAGACCGACTGCGCCGAGCAGTTCGGCGACGCCGGTCGCCGCGACGACCTCGTCCGGAAAGGGCACCCACGGCGGGGTGATCGCCAGAAAAGGGGCGGGGGTCGCGAAGTGGCGATAGCCGGCATAGGCGTAAGCGATGGCGAGCAGCCAGCGCAGCGCGAAACGCGCGCGGCTTTCCGGCTTGCCTAGGCCCATGTTTTTTCGTCTATTCGCCGCATGATCATCGCCTCGTCCGCCCGTCTGCTGTTCGCGCCGTTCGCCGCCGCCCTGCTGCTCGGCGCCGCGCCGGGCAAGACGCCGACCTCCGGCCATCCGGCGCCGCCCTTCACCCTGACCACCTTCGACAAGCGCAAGGTCACGCTGGCCGAGATGAAGGGCAAGGTGGTTGTGATCAACTATTGGGCGACCTGGTGCGCGCCGTGCAAGGCCGAAATGCCGATGATGCACCGCTATTTCAAAGCCAATCAGGCGCGCGGGCTCGAGATGTTCGGGGTGACGACGGAGGATAGCGTGCCCAAGTTCCAGCTGAAGAAGGTGTCCGAGCTGCTCTCCTATCCGCTCTCGAACAAGATGAGTGCGGGCTATGGCTCGATCGACAATGCGGTGCCCTCGACCTACATCATCGACCGCAAGGGCATCATCCGCCACGCCAAGAAGGGCGCCTATACCGAGCGCGAGTTCAAGGCCGCGCTCGACCCGCTGCTGGCCGAGAATCCCTAGTCATTTCAGCACCGTTCGTGTCGAGCGAAGTCGAGACACGCGACCGCATGCGCTCTCAGGCGTATCTCGACTTCGCTCGATACGAACGGAAAAGGGAAGAACCTACCGCCCGATCGCCGCCAGCATCGCCTCGATGCTGGTGAATTTCTCGCGCGGATTGCCGTCGAGCGCGGCGGCGACCTCGGCAGCCTCGATCTTGCGCCAGTCGCGGAAGGTCACGGGCGCGACGCCCCGGCTCGCGAGCAGCGCGTCGAGCCCCGCGCGCCCCGCCTTGCCCGCGCCGCGCCCTATATCCGCGAGCAGCATTTCGGCGATGCGTGCGCCGTCGGGCTTGTTGGTGCCGATCGTTCCCGACGGCCCGCGCCGCGCCCAGCCGACGGCGTAGAGGCCGGGCAGGATGCGCCCCTCGTCGCTTGCGAAGCGGCCGCGGCCATGCTCGTACGGCACGCCGGGGATCGGCGGGGTCTGGTAGCCGATACAGCTGACCACCAGCCCGGCGTCGACGGCATAGGTCTCGCCGGTGCCGTGGCTGCGCAGCTCGCTGTCGAGCGTGGTGCGCTCGACGATCACGCGCTGGACGCGGCCCCCATTCCCCTTGGCCCCTTCGATCGCTACCGGCATCGCGAAAAAGTCGAAGTCGATCGTCACCGGCTTGGCGACCGGGTTGGCGGTGAAGCCGCGCAAATGCGTCACCGACTTGCGCATCCCGGGTTCGAGCAGCGCATCGTCGCCCTCGGGCGGCAGGTCGGCGGGGTCGACGCGCGGGCTCGCGCGCTCGAGATGGCCGAGCTCGCCGAGTTCCTTGGGGGTCATCGCGATCTGGTGCGGCCCGCGGCGGCCGAGGATGTGGATCTCGCGCACCGCGCTTTGCGCCAGCGCGTCGCGGGCGTGCGCGACGATGTCGCTGCCCGCGAATTCGGCGGGCGTCTTGGCGAGGATGCGCGCGACGTCGAGCGCGACATTGCCGTTGCCGATCACCACCACCCCCGCGGCGTCGAGCGGCGGACCCAGCGCCGCGAAATCGGGGTGGCCGTTGTACCAGCCCACGAAAGCCGCGCTGCCGATTACCCCCGGCAAATCGGCACCGGGGATGTCGAGCGGCCGGTCGTTCGGCGCGCCCGTCGCGAGCACGACCGCATCGTACAGCCCGACGAGCTCGTCGATCGTCACGTCGGTGCCGACCGACACATGGCCGACGAAGCGGACGTTGTCGGTCAGCGCGACCCCCTCGTAGCGGCGTGACACCGCCTTGATCGACTGGTGATCGGGCGCGACGCCGGTGCGGATCAGGCCATAGGGGACGGGCAGGCGGTCGATGACGTCGACGGCGATATCCTCGGCTTTCTGCAAGCTTTCGGCGGTATAATAGCCCGCGGGACCCGACCCGACGATCGCGACGTGACGCATTCAGCCCACTCCTCCGGGATGTCCGCGCAGCGCGCGGCCCCCTGTCTGTTATCGGCGCGATGCTAGCGGCGAAAACCGGCAGGGCAAGGGGAAGCCGTCGCCGCAGTGGCCTTGACAGCGCGCCCACGGAATCATAATGCGCCCGCCTCATTGCCCCGTCGTCTAATGGTAAGACTACGGATTCTGATTCCGTCTATTGAGGTTCGAATCCTCACGGGGCATCCATTTTCCGACATTCCGATCCTGGAACATGGCATTGCCGTTTGCGGCCGGTCGTGCCTTTTGCGCGGGCTGTCGCGGAACTCTTGTCAATTAATATAGTTGAGTTATGTCAGGCGGACGTCGGGACGTAACCGAGTCGACCGATCCCCCGTCATTTCGGCAAGAGAGGATCGCACCATGGCCACGCTGCCCCAGACCCCCGATATCTTCGAGCAAGCCCGCACGCTGGGCGTCGCCATTTCGCCCTCGACCCCGACGCTCGGCGCCGAGATTTCGGGGCTCGACCTCGACCGCCCGCTGACCGGCGCCGAGGCCGAGCTGCTGCGCGCCGCCTGGCTGCGCTTCAAGGTGATCTTCTTTCGCGACCAGGACATCAGCCACGAAAGCCATGTCCGGCTCGGCGAATTGTTCGGCGCGCTCGAAGGTCATCCGGTGATCCCGCATGTCGAGGGCTATCCCGAGATTTTGCGCATCGAGGGCGTCGAGGGGGTGCAGCTGACCGCCGAGACGCTCGCGCCGTTCCAGGCCTATAACAAATGGCACACCGACGTGACCTTCCGCCAGCAGCCGTCGATCGCCTCGATCCTGCGCGCGCGGGTGCTGCCGCCGCTCGGCGGCGACACGCTATGGGCCGACACCGCCGCGGCTTATGCGGGGCTGCCGCAGCCGGTGAAGGACCGCATCGAGGGGCTCGAGGCCGAGCACGACATCGTCCGCAGTTTCGGCGGGCGGGTCAGCGAGGAAAAGCGCGCCCAGCTCGCGCGCGATTTCCCGCCGGTGCGCCACCCGGTCGTGCGCACCCACCCCGAGACCGGCGAGAAGATCCTCTACGTCAATTACACCTTCACCAGCCGCATCACCGGCATCCCCGAGGAGGAGAGCGACAGCCTGCTCCGCCTGCTGTTCGACCGGATCAAGGTCCCCGAATATCAGATACGCTTCCGCTGGACGCCGAATGCGATCGGCATCTGGGACAATCGCTCGACCCAGCATTATGCGGTCGGGGACTATTGGCCCGAATATCGCGCGCTCGAACGGGTGACGGTATCGGGCGATGTGGTGACGCGTTGAAGTTCGACGGCACCATGCTGCAGGGTCCGCGCCCGCGCTTTCGCACCGTCTCGCGCGTCGCCATCGTCGGCGCGGGCTTTTCGGGCACCCTGCTCGCGATCAACCTGCTCGAGCAGGAGGATGTCGAGGTGCTGCTGATCGAGCGCGATCGGCGGCGCATGGGCGCCGGGGTCGCGTACAGCAGCTTCGACGCCGGGCATCTGCTCAACGTCCGCGCGGGCAATATGAGCGCCTTTCCCGATCGCCCCGGCCATTTCTGCGACTGGCTCGCCGCGCGCGGATTGGGCTGCGATAAGGCCTTCGTCAACCGCGCGACCTATGGCCAATATCTGCGCGAGACGCTCGCTGCGGCGATGGAAAAATACGGCCGCCGCCTGCAGCTGATCGACGACGAGGTGCTCGATATCGAGGAGCGCCACGGCAAGGTCACGCTCGGCCTCGTCAACGGCGGGCTGGTCGAGGCTGACAAGGCCGTGCTCGCGATCGGCAACCTCCCGCCGCACGACCACCCCGCGATCGCGGGCGCGGGGCTGACCCCCTGGCGCTATATCGGCGACCCTTGGGCCAGCCCGCTCGCCGAGGGGCTGCGCCGGCACCAGACGGTGCTCGTCGTGGGCACCGGGCTCACCGCGATCGACGTCATCCTGCGCCTCGCGTCGAACGGCTTCGACGGCAAGATCGTCGCGATGTCGCGCCGCGGCCTGCGCCCGCATCGCCATGTCGACGGGCTCGCGCCGGCGCGCCCCGTGCTCGCCAAGCCCGCGCCCGAATTGTCCGAACTGGTGCGCTGGGCGCGGCAGGAGGCGAAGGCGGGCGACTGGCGGCTTGCGGTCGATTCGGTGCGCCCGATCACCCAGATGATGTGGGCCTCGGCCGATGCGGCGAAGCGCGCGCGCTTCCTGCGCCATCTGCGTCCCTTCTGGGACATCCACCGCCACCGCCTCGCGCCCGAGGTCGCCGACCGCATCGACGGGCTGATCCGCAGCCGTCAGCTGATCTTTCGTGCTGGCAAGATCGACGATGTTGTCAGCGAGCCCGAAAGCGTCGCGGTCCACTGGCGCGCGCGGGGCGAGGCGCGATCGCAGCGGCTCGACGTCGCGCGGATCATCAACTGCACCGGGCCGCAGGGCGACCTGCTACGCGCGACCGACCTGCTCGTCCGCCGCCTGCTCAAACAGGGCGCGATCCGCCCCGATGCGCTGCGCCTCGGGCTAGACATCGACCGCGACGGCCATGTCATGAACCGCGACGGGCGCCCCGCCGAGCATATCCTCGCGATCGGGCCGATGACGCGCGGCGATTTGTGGGAGGTCGTCGCGGTGCCCGACATCCGCACCCAGGTCAGCGCGCTCGCGCGGCGGCTGGTCAACGCGCACTGGACGGGGGGCGAGGGGTTGTAGAAGCGACGCCCAACCCTCACCCTTCCGGCACTTCGCGCCTCCCTCCCTCTCCCGACGGGAGAGGGAGGGAGGCGCCGGCAAAGCCGGTGGGAAGGGTGAGGACGATCCGATGACGCAATCGCACCGCCTCTGGACTTTTGCGGGCACTCCATTATATACCGACCGTTATGGAACAGGATGTCATCTCCGCCCCGAAGGGCCGTCCGCGCGAATTCTGCGTCGACCAGGCGCTTGCCGAAGCCCTCCACGTCTTTTGGGCGAAGGGTTATGACGGCGCCTCGATGACCGACCTGACCGAGGCGATGGGGATCACCAAGCCCAGCCTCTACGCCGCCTTCGGCAACAAGGAAGCCTTGTTTCACAAAGCGTTGGACCTCTATGAGCAGGAAAAGCTCGAATATGGCCGCGCCGCGCTCGAACAGCCGACCGCGCGCAAGGTCGCCGAATATTATCTCCGCAACGCGATCGACGTCCATGGCGGCGCCAGCGACCCCAAGGGGTGCATGGGCCTCATCAGCTCGCTCGCGTGCAGCCCCGAGGCCGAGTCGATCAAGGCCGATGTCGTGCGCCGCCGCGCCTCGTCGCAGCGCCTGCTCGTCGAGCGCTTCGAACGCGCCAAGGCCGAGGGCGATCTGCCGGTGCATGTCGATGCCGAGGGGCTGACCAGCGTGCTTTATGCGCTGCTCCAGGGCATCACGGTGCAGGCCGGCGCGGGCGCGACCCATGCCGAGCTCGAGCGGTTGGTCGACACCAGCATGACGCTCTGGCCCAGCCCCTGAAAGCTGAACTGAACGCTCGATTAAAAATATTTCGTACCGGCCGGTATATAACTCTTGACCAAGGCTGATCCAGATTATATATACCGGACAGTACAGAAGGTGGCTGGACGGTTCGGACGGCTGCGAGGACGCGAAGGGAACGCCGATGCGCAAACGGACATGTAGAACCGCCTAGGGACCACCCGGGCAAATAACTGCAAATTCTCGCGAGACCGATCGGCACCGCCTTGGCGCCGAACCCTTTCGCTCATCCGAAATCTCCCCTCGCCGGGCGCAAGCGTCCCGGGGCCTGAGCCCCCTTGCGCCCGGCACCCCCATCCAAGGAGGATCCGCCATGGCCTATCTTGCCGTCAACGAAGCGCTCGATTTTGCGCCCATCCCTTCTCGGGCTTCCCTCTCCCGGATCGCCGCCCTTGCCCCCGTGGCGGCGCCGGCAGCGCCGAAAGCCAAACCCGCTGGCTTTTCGGCGCTCGAATGGTCGGTCGTGATGCTCGCGCGTCACGACCGGCCATCATCGCTTCGCGAACCCGGCCGCGTCGGCAAGCTGCTCGGCGCGATCTTCGGCGAAAGCTACAACCGCCGCCTCGCCGATTCCCGGCTGGAAGCGCTGCGCCGCATGGCGGTGCTGACCTGGCACCATGGCTATGCCGTGACCTCGGGGCAGATCGGCGAGTTCCTCGCCGCCGGCTTCACCACCGACCATTATGACCTGCTCGGCCGCCGCGTCGCCGAAGTGCTCAGCAGCCGCCTCTTCCGAAAGTAACAACCATGAACATGCTCTCCCCCTTCGACCGCGCGAAAGCGCGGGAGGTCGAACTCGCCCCCGGCACCGCCTCCACCCCCGCCAAGACCCCGAGCCGCTGGCGTCGCCGCGCGCTGATCGGCCTGCCGCTCGCGCTCGTCGCCGCCGGCGGTTACGCGCTCTCGACGCGCGACAACGTAGCGGTCGCCGCGCCCCCGCTCCCGGTCGTCACCGTCGCCGCGCCGCTGGTGCGCGACATCACCCAGTGGGACGATTATGTCGGCCGCTTCGAGGCGAGCCGCGCGGTCGAGGTGCGTCCGCGCGTCTCGGGCCAGCTCGTCGGCGTGCATTTCACCGACGGCCAGATCGTCCGCAAGGGGCAATTGCTCTTCACGCTCGACGCGCGGCCGTTCAACGCCGCGCTCGCCGAGGCGCGCGCCGATGCCGCGAGCGCGCGCAGCGACCTTGAACTCGCGCGCGTCAACCTCGCGCGCGCCAACCGGCTGATTGCCGACGAGGCGGTGTCGCAGAGCGACCTCGATCAGCTCAACGCCCGCGTCCGCGCCGCGTCGGCGGCGCTCGCCGCGGCCGATGCCCGCGTGCGCTCGCGGTCGCTCGACGTCGAATTCACCCAGGTCCGCGCGCCGATCGGCGGCCGCATCTCCGACCGCCGCGTCGACTCGGGCAACCTCGTCGCCGCGGGCGAGGGGGCGGGCGGCAGCCTGCTGACCACGATCAACGCGCTCGACCCGATCTATTTCAACTTCGACAGTTCGGAGGCTTTGTTCCTCAAGGCGCAGCGCGAACGCCAGGCCGGCGGCGCGGCGGCGCAGCAGGTCGAGATCCGGCTGCAGGACGAGAGCGATTATCGCTGGAAGGGCCGCGTCGATTTCTCGGACAATGCGATCAACGCCAATTCGGGCACGCTGCGCGTCCGCGCGGTGATCGACAATCCCGACTATTTCCTGACCCCCGGGATGTTCGGCAACATGCGCCTCGCGCAGGGCGGGACGGTGTCGGCCTTGCTCGTCCCCGATGCCGCGGTGCGCACCGACCAGGCGCGCAAGCAATTGTTCGTCGTCGGCAAGGACGGCACCGTCGCCGCGCGGCCGGTCGAGACCGGCCCGCTCGTCGCCGGGCTGCGCGTCATCCGCTCGGGGCTGAAGGCCGACGACCGGGTGATCGTGCAGGGCATCCAGTTCGCCCAGCCGGGCGCCAAGGTGACGGCAAAGCCTACGACGATCCAGCCCAAGGCCGCGCCCGCCGCGCCCGCCGGCGCCGGGCAGTCGCCCGCCGCGTCGCAGGCCACACTGGCTCCGTAAGGTGACCCGCCGCGCCGGACCGTCCGGCGCGGCGTCGCCCACCCCGATTGCACCATCTTGCCGGCCCCCACGGGCCGAGGAGGCTCGCCATGCGTCTCAGCCATTTCTTCATCCGCCGCCCGATCTTCGCGGGCGTGATCGCGATCATCATCACCATCGTCGGCGCCTTCGCCTATTTCGGGCTGCCGGTGTCGCAATTCCCCGCGGTCGTCCCGCCGACGGTGACGGTCAGCGCCAATTATCCCGGCGCCTCGGCCGAAACCGTCGCCGACACCGTCGCCGCGCCGATCGAGCAACAGATCAACGGCGTCGACAATATGCTCTACCAGTCGTCGCAATCGACCGGCGACGGGCGGCTGACGATCACCGTCACCTTCAAGCTCGGCACCGATCTCGACACCGCGCAGGTGCTCGTCCAGAACCGCGTCGCGCTCGCCGAACCCAGCCTGCCCGAGGAAGTGCGGCGGCAGGGCGTCGTCGTGCGCAAGACCTCGCCCTCGTGGCTGATGGCGGTCAACGTGCTGTCGCCCGACGGCTCGCTCGATCGCAGCTATGTCTCCAACTATGCGCTGACCCAGCTCAAGGACCGGCTGACCCGCGTCGACGGCATCGGCGACGTCCAGGTGTTCGGCGCTCGCGACTATGCGATGCGCGTGTGGATCGACCCCGGCCGCGCCGCTGCGCTCAATCTGACCGCGGGCGACATCGTGTCGGCGCTGCGCGAACAGAATGTCCAGGTCGCCGCCGGCACCGTCGGCCAGCCGCCCTTCGACACCGGCGCCGCGCACCAACTCAGCGTCGAGACGCAGGGCCGCTTCAAGACCGCCGGCGAATTCGCGAATATCATCGTGCGCACCGCGCCCGACGGCGCGATCACGCGCCTCAGCGACGTCGCGCGCGTCGAACTGGGGGCCGAGGATTATGGCGTGAACGCCTATCTGTCGGGCCAGGATTCGATCATCATGGGCATCACCCAGCGGCCGGGCACCAACGCGCTCGCCGCCGCCGAGGGGGTGAAGGCGCAGCTCGCCGAGGCGTCGAAAAGCTTCCCCAAAGGGCTCGAGTACCGGATCATCTGGAACCCGACCGAGTTCATCAGCGAATCGATGTCGGCGGTGCAGGCGACCCTGCTCGAGGCGATGGTCCTCGTCGTCCTCGTCATCCTCATCTTCCTGCAAAGCTGGCGCGCCGCGATCATCCCCGTCATCGCCATCCCCGTGTCGCTGATCGGCACCTTCGCGGTGCTCGCCGCGCTCGGCTATTCGCTCAACACGCTATCGATGTTCGGGCTGGTGCTCGCGATCGGCATCGTCGTCGACGACGCGATCGTCGTGGTCGAGAATGTCGAACGCAATATGGAGCATGGCCTGTCTCCGCGCGAAGCCGCGCACACCTCGATGGACGAGGTGTCGGGCGCGCTCGTCGCGATCGTGCTCGTGCTCTGCGCGGTGTTCGTGCCGACGACCTTCCTCACCGGGATCACCGGCGAATTCTATCGCCAGTTCGCGGTGACGATCGCCACCGCCACCGTGATCTCGCTGATCCTCTCGCTCACCCTGTCGCCCGCGCTTGCCGCGATGCTGCTGCGCCCGCGCGCCACCGAAGCCCCCGCGTCGGGGTGGCGGCGTTATGCCTGGCAGGCGGGCGACCGCTTCAACCGCAGCTTTGACCGGCTCAGCGACTGGTATGCCCAGGCCGCGCGCCGCATCGTTGCCGCTCCGCGCAAGGCCTTTGCCACCTATGGCGCGCTGATCGTGGCGACCGCGGCGATCTTCTGGGCGACCCCCGCGGGCTTCGTCCCCGCGCAGGACCAGGGCTATGCCCTCGCCGCGATCCAGCTCCCCCCGGGCAGCTCGATCCAGCAGACCGATGCGGTGCTCAAGAAAGTGGTGAAGAAGCTGCTCGAGGTGCCCGGCACCGAGGCGGCGGTGATGTTTGCCGGCTTCGACGGCGCCTCGGGTACCCAGGCGTCGAACGCCGGCGCGGCCTATGTCACCTTCAAGCCCTTTTCGGAACGTGCGGGCACCGACCGGACCGAGGCCAATATCGAGAACGACATGCGCGCGGCGCTCGCCGACGTGAACGACGCCTTCGTGTTCGTCATCCCGCCGCCGGTGATCCAGGGCATCGGCAATGGCGGCGGTTACCGCATGATCGTGCAGGACCGCAGCGACGCCGGCTATCAGGCGCTCGAACAGGCGGGCGGCCAGCTGATCGGCGCCGCGCACCAGCAGCGCGAGCTCGCCAATGTCTTCACCCTCTACAATACCGCGACGCCGCGTGTGTACGCCGACATCGACCGCGCCAAGTCCGACATGCTCGGGGTGCCGCCGGCGCGCGTGTTCGAGGCGCTGCAGGTCTATCTCGGCTCGGCATACGTCAACGACTTTAACCTGCTCGGGCGCACCTTCCGCGTCACCGCGCAGGCCGAGGCCGCGGCGCGCGACGATCCGTCGGACATCGCGCAGCTCAAGACGCGTTCGAACACGGGCGAGATGGTGCCGCTCGGCGCGGTCGCGACCTTCAGCGACCGGACCGGCCCCTATCGCGTCACCCGCTACAACCTCTTCCCCGCGGTCGAGGTCGATGGCGAGACCGCACCCGGTTATTCGACGGGCCAGGCGATTTCGGTGATGGAAAAGATCGCCGAAGATCTGCCCGCGGGCTTCTCGGCCGAATGGACCGATCTGGCCTTCCAGCAAAAGGCGGCGGGCAATGTCGCCGCGCTGATCTTCGCGCTGTCGGTCGTGTTCGTCTTCCTCGTGCTCGCCGCGCAGTTCGAAAGCCTGACGCTGCCGCTCGCGATCATCCTGATCGTGCCGATGACGCTGCTTGCCGCGATGGCGGGGGTGAATCTGCGCGGTCTCGACAATAATATCCTGACCCAGATCGGCCTCATCGTGCTGATCGCGCTCGCCGCGAAAAATGCGATCCTGATCGTCGAATTCGCCAAGCAGGCCGAGGAACGCGGGGCGACGGTGGTCGAGGCGGCGGTCGCGGCAGCCCGCGCGCGCCTCCGCCCGATCCTGATGACCAGCTTCGCCTTCATCCTCGGCGTGGCGCCGCTCGTCTGGGCCTCTGGGCCGGGATACGAGCTGCGTCAGGCGCTCGGCACCGCGGTCTTCTATGGCATGATCGGGGTCACCTTCTTCGGGCTCGTCTACACGCCCAGCTTCTATGTCGTCTGCCGCACGCTCGGCGACCGCATCGCCGCCCGCCGCGGCCGCGGTAGCGCCGCCGATCCCGTGCTGCAGCCCGCCGAATAAGGAGAAAGCCCATGCGCAATTTTCTCATCGCCACCGTATCCGCGCTGACCCTTGCGGCGTGCGCGGTCGGGCCGGACTTCGCCACACCCCCCTCCCCCGTGACGGCGTCCGGCCCCTTCCTCTCGACGAAAGCGGGGGTCACCAGCACCGCGCCCGCCGACGCCAATTGGTGGCGGCTCTATAACGACCCGGTGCTCGACGGACTGGTGACCGACGCGCTCGCCGCCAACACCGACGTCCGCGTTGCGGTGGCGCGCATCGCCAAGGCGCGCGCCGCCTTGCGCGAAGTCCGCGGCGACCGCCTGCCGAGCACCAACCTCAGCGCCGGCGCCAACTACGGCCGCGCCAGCGAAGGGCAGGTGCCCGCGGGCGCCGACCGCGAGGGCTGGCAGGTCGATGCCGGGCTCAGCGTCGGGTACGAGGTCGACCTGTTCGGCCGCGTCGGCCGCGGGGTCGAGGCCGCGCGCGGCGACCTCGCTGCCGCCGAGGCCGACGCCGACGCGGTGCGCGTGACGATCGTCGCCGAAACCGCGCGTGCCTATGCCGACGCCGCCTCGTCAGCCGAGCGGCTGGCGGTCGCCGAGAAGATCGTCGCCTTGCTCGACCAGTCGGTGAAGCTCACCGCGCGCCGCGCCGAGGTCGGGCTGACGACCCGGCTCGACACCGCGCGCGTCGCGGCCTTGCGCAACCAGCGCGCCGCCGACATCCCCGCGATCGCTGCCGAGCGCGACGCCGCCTTGTTCCGCCTCGCGACGCTCACCGGGCGCACTCCGGCGGACTTGCCACCGATCGCGGCGGCGCGCACGACGACCTTGCGCCTCGACCAGCCGATCCCGGTCGGCGACGGCGCCGCCTTGCTCGCGCGCCGGCCCGACGTGGCCGCCGCCGAACGCCGCCTCGCTGCCGCGACCGCGCGCATCGGGGTCGCGACCGCCGATCTTTATCCGAAGGTCACCCTCGGCGCTTCGGTCGGGCAGACCAGCTCCGGCCTTGGCGACCTGTTCGGCGGCGGCCCGCTGCGCTGGCTCTTGGGGCCGCTGATCAGCTGGAACTTCCTCAATCAGGAAGCGACGCGTGCGCGCATCGAAGGCGCCGAGGCGGATACGCAGGCCGCACTCGCGACCTTCGACGGCACCGTGCTGCGCGCGCTCGAGGAGACCGAGACAGCGCTCTCGGGCTACGCGCATATGCTGGGTCGCCGCACCGCGCTGCAGTCGGCGCGGGACGAGGCCGGGATCGCGGTGCGCATCACCCGCGCGCAGCAGCGCGAAGGCGCGATCGACGGCCTCGCGGCGCTCGACGCCGAGCGGACCTTTGCCGAAGCCGAAGGCGCGCTGGCGCTCGCCGACGCGCGGATTGCCGACGCGCAGGTCGATCTGTTCCGCGCGCTGGGCGGGCGGTGGAACGCCACGTAGCTCCCCTCCCTGAAAGGGAGGGGTTGGGGGTGGGTGGATGGCAAGCGCCCGCGCCATCCTTCCGACCCACCCCTAGCTGCGACTAGGTCCGGCTGCGCCGAACCAAGTCTCGCTACCCCTCCCTTTCAGGGAAGGGGGGCACGCGCAAAAATTTCCTCCCACCCCGCATCCAAACCTTTCCCCCGCACCGTCTACTCCCTGACCGGCCCATACAGCCGGTCCTTGCGGCGACCGCGACGCGGTTCCCAGCCGGTCCTCCGCTCTCCCCGGGGCGGCCCGGTGAAGCGGCCTTGCTCGCGGTCGCCGCCTGTGGTTTCACCATGCCCCGGGGCATGCAGGGAGAAAGACGATGTTCCATCTATTGGCCGCGACCCAAGCTGCCGCCACCGCCGCCCCGCCGGCCGTTCCGCCCGCCGCCGCGGCCGCCGTTCCGGTCGCCGTCCCCGCGCAGGCGATGCCCGCGCAAGCGATCAGCCCCGCCGACGTCGCGGCCTATATCGACCCGCGCGATATCGCGGCCTATCTGCCCGCGCCGCCGCCGACCACCGAGCTGGTTGCGGTCAGCGACAGTTTTTTCCGCCTTATGGAAAATATCACGATGGTCGCGCTGTTCGTCATCGGCTTTTTCCTGCTCGCACGGCTGATCCACGCGTGGATGATGCACCGCTCGATCCGCCGCGCGCTCGAGGCGAAATCGGACTCGGTCACGCCGCTGATCGAGAAACTCAACAAGCCCTATGAGCATCTCGGCCCATGGACGGGTGGTACGGCCAATGGCAGCGGCAACGAAGACCGCAACGGCCTCGTGCTGCTCGCGATCGGCCTTGCGATGGCGGGCTTCGGGCTGATCCAGGGGCAGGAACAGGTGATCCGCGTCGCCGCCGGCGCCGCGCTGTTCCCCGCCTTCGTCGGCATTGCCCTGCTCGTCCGCCGCCGCCTCGCGCGCGCCGCGGCTGCCGAGGAACGGGCCGCTGAACTCGGATGAAGATTGGGCCCTCAACCAGCGCGTTGCCGGGGGAGATCGCGCCGCTTTCCAGCTCCTCGTGCTGCGGCACGAGGGGCGCCTCCGCGCCTTCCTGGCGCGTGCCGCGGGCAGCGAGGCCGACGGCGACGACCTGGCGCAGGAGGCCTTCGTCCGGGCGTGGAGCCGCGCGGGCGATTACCGCGGGCAGGGGAGCTATGCGGCGTGGGTCATGGGGATCGGCTGGCGCCTGTTCCTCGACCAGCGCCGCACGGCGAAACGGCGCGAGGAACTGGCCGCGCGCGATGAGGATGGCCCGGCCAGCAGCAATCCGCACGGCGCGACCGACGCCGCGATCGACGTCGGCCGCCTTCTCGCTGGACTGTCGGCACAAGAACGCGCCGCCCTCACCCTCTGCTTCGGCCATGGCTGGTCGCACGGCGACGCCGCCGAAATCATGGGCTTGCCGCTCGGCACGCTCAAATCTTTGGTCTTGCGCGGCCGCGCCAAGGCGCAGAAGCTGATCGGCGAAGGAGGAGCGGCATGACCGGGTCGGACGACATGCGCATCGATGCGATGCTGGGCGCGATGCTCGCGCCGCCGGCGCGTGCCGGCGACCGCGGCTTTGCGGTGCAGGTCGACCGCGCGATCGACGCGCAGGCGGCCTATGCCCGCGCGCGGTCGCGCTTCTGGACCAGCTTTGCTTTCGAAGCGCTCGCGGTCGCGGCGCTGCTGGCCGGGCTGTGGCTGCTCTCGGGCACGCCGCTCCTCGCCCCGCTCGCCAGCCCGGCGCAATGGGGCTTCGCGCCGCCGCTGCTGCTGATCCTGCTGCTGTGGTTCGGCGGGACGCAGCGGCTGCGCGGCGTTTAGAGTCTGTCCTGTTCAGACCGAATCGTTCTTGGGTTCAATTTAGACAGGGCGGACTTTACGGGCGCGGCCTGACTCCAAGAAAAGGAAGCCCGCCGGTTTCCCGGCGGGCTTCAAACGAACAGGATGGCCCTTTCGGGCCATCCTGTCCTTTGGGTCGCCCCCATGGAATGACCGATTTGACCCCGGCCCGCGCTACCCATATGGGTAGCAGTCGAACTTTTTTCCTTTCCGCGACTATATATTGATATGGCGCGATTTTCCGCCGCGCCGCCGCGCCTGCCCACCGATCTTCCTGCCGGGGATGTCGATGCCGAACGATCCGCTTTCGCCTTTTCCGTCCGATCATAATGCCGCCGCCGAATGGGACGTCCTGAACGGGCTGATCGGCGAAATCTATGATTCGGTGCTGCACCCCGAACATTGGAACGAGACGCTCGCGCAGATCACCAACACGCTCTGTCCGCTCGGCTGGGACGCCGCCTTCCTCCTCTGGGAAAGCAGCAATCCACCCGCCGCGCGCTTCGTCGCCGCGACCGGGCTCGCCGCCGGGGTGCAGGAAATCTATGCGGCGGTCTATGCCGGACGGCACGAATGGTCGCGCAAGATGATGCGCTACGGCAATGGCAGCGTCGTCGACAGCAACGACATCATGACCCGCGCGGAGTTCGCCGAGACCGAATTCTCGCGCCATTTCCTGGCGCCCTGGGGCATCGACCGGCTGGTCGGGGTGCTGCTCGACCGGCGCGGCGGCGAGCATCTGGGGCTGATGATCCCGGGCCCCGGCGACCGCGACATCGAGCGGCTGAAGCGCGGCATGCGCACGCTCGCGCCGCATATCCAGCGCGCGATGCGGATCAGCGACCGGCTCGCGACGCTCGAACTCGCCGCGGGCGCGGCGCGCGCCGCCGCCGACGCCGCGCCTTTCGCGATTTTCAGCCTCGACGACCAGCTCAATATCCTCGCCGCGAACAGCCGCGCCGCGCAATATGAACGCGCGGGCTTCGTCCGCCTCGCGGGCGACCGCTTCGCCTTCACCAGCGCGGCGAGCCAGAAGGTCATGCTCGACCTGCTGCGGGGTCCGAACCCGGCGGGCCTCGCCTTCCAGGCTTTGGGCAAGGGCGGCAGGGAATGCCCGGTGCTCGCCGCGCGGATCACGCGCCAGTCGGTGCCGCAGATCGGCGGCATCGCGCTCGGTGCCTCGCTGATCGTCACGCTGGGCAGCGCACCCGGCGAAACCCCGGTGGTCGCGGTCGACCGCATCGCGCAATGGTTCGGGCTCACCCCGGCCGAGGCGCGGCTGGCGGTCGCGCTCGACGCGGGGCAGTCGCTGCAGGATTATGCAGCGCAGCGCGCGATAAGCCTCAACGCGGTGCGCTTCCTGCTCAAGGGCGTATTCCGCAAGACCGGCGCGACCAGCCAGGCGCAATTGCTCGCCACGCTCGCGCGGCTGCCCGCCGCGACGGAAGGCTAACGGGCCGGATCAGCCGCTCGGCGCGTCCTCGCCCTCGAACCCTTGATATTTGAGCTGCAGATAGCGTTCGCGCGTCGCGAGCTTGTCGAGCTCGCCCGCCGCCAGGCTGCGCGCGGCTTGGCCGATCTCGCTTTCGAGCGTCTTCAATCCGCCGAGCAGCGTCTCGTCGGGGGTGCGCCCGGCGTGCGCCTCGGTGCGCAGCCCCGCGGGGATGCGCTGGTACCCCGCAACCAGCTCGGGCAGGTCCTCGCCGACCAGCTTGCGGATGTTTGCTGCCGCGGGGCTCGATGCGTCGAGCGTCTGGAGCTGCGGCGCGAGCAGGTCGAGCTGGACGCCGATCCCGTCGACCAGCTGGCGCGCCGGGGCGGGAAGCGCCGGGCGCTGCGCCTCGAGCCAGATTTCGGTGCGCCCGGCGAGCTGCTTGAGGTCGGCCTTGGGCAGGTCGGCCTGCTGCGGCTCGGGAAAGGGCGACCGGCCGAACAGCACCGCGACCCCGACCAGCAGCACGAACAGCGCGAGTAGCCCGGTGAAGCCCAAGGGCTGGATCAGCGCCCCGAACAGCGCCGCGCCGAGCAGCACGACGCCGCCCGCGATCAGCATCCGGCCCAGCTTTTTGTACAGATGCTGGCGGCGCAGCGCGACGCTCTTGGTGCCGATCGGCCGCCGCCGCTCGCGCGACCGTTCGATCGCCGAGGTGGCCGACAGCCGGACCTTGTCGACTTCGCTCATCGTCATCGTCGCCACTTATCCCTCTAGCGCCGCGAGCGGGCTGGCGGCGCCGCCGACGCTCGCCTGCGCCTGGCTCGCGCCCTCGGCGCGCGCGATATAGCCCTTCGACTTGGCGACCTCGCCCTCCAGCGTGGTGACCGTGGTCTTCATCGTGTCGAGCGCCTTCAATTTGAAGGTGTCGATCGCGTCCATCGTGTCGTAGATGTTCTGGAAGGCGCGCTGCAGCGTCTCCATCGGGATCGTGCTCGACGCGGCCTGTTCGTGGATGCGCGCGGTATTGTCCTTCAGCATCTGCGACGTGCCGTCGATGATGTTCGCGGTCGTCGCGTTCAGCGCGGTGATCTGTTCGAGCACCAGCTTCTGGTTGGTCATCGCCTGCGCGACGGTGATCGCGGTCTTGAGCGCGCCGACCGTGGTGGTCGACGCGCGGTCGACGCCCTTCACCAGCTCGACATTGTTCTTCTTGACCAGATCGAGCGCGAGATAGCCCTGCACCGTCACCGCCATTTGCGTCAGCAGGTCCTGCGTGCGCTGGCGCGCATAGAAGAGCGCATTCTCGCGAATCACCTTGGCCTTGGCGGGGTTGGTGCCGTCGAGCTCGGTCGCCTTGGCTTCGAGCCGCTCGTCGAGCTTGCCCGCGATGTGGATCATCTGCTCGAGCTTGCCCATCGCTTCCCACAGCTTGCGCCGTTCGACGTCGATCGCCGCATTGTCCATCAACAGCTCGTCCTTGCCGTTGGTCAGCGCGGTCAAAATGCCCGAGATATGCGTCTGCGCGCTGCGATATTGCGCGAAATAATTGGTGATCTTGCTGCCGAAGATCTTGTCGAGGAAGCCGCGCTTGTCGAGCAGCTTGCCGTTCGCCGACGGGTCGAGCCGTTCGACGGTGTTGCGCAGCTCGATCAGATTCTTGCCGATGTCGGTGTCGCGGTCCATCGCCTTGATCGGGCGGTCGAGGAAGCGGTTCGACTGGTTCGCCGCCTCCAGCATTTCCTTGCGGCCCATATTGGTGATCTGGTCGATCTTCTGGCCGAACGCGGGCGAATTCTCGTCCTGCGCGACCAGGTCGTCGATGAAGCTGTCGACGCGGTCGTCGAGCTTCGTGCGCTGCTCGCTCGACAGCGGCACCAGGCCCGCCGCCTTTTCGGGGGCGAGAGGGGGCAGCGGTTCGGGCGGCGTCAGTTTCAACTCGTCGGTCGCCGTCGCGGTTGCGGTCAGTTCGCTCATTCGTCTTCCTTCCACCCCTTTGCCGCCCGCCTATATGGCATGCGGACCTGTGTTATTCAAGCACTACACCCATGATGGTCGCGGTGCCGGCCCGCTCCCCCACCCAGCCTCCCATAGCATACCCTGTCGGGAGGCTGGGTGGGGGAGCGGGCCGGCACCGCTAATTCTTTCTCAGCCCCGGTGCGATCCACGCCGAGAGGATCAATTGCGCCATATGATAGACGAGGATCGGGACGAGCACCATGCCGGCGATGGCCGGCGGAAACAGCGTCGCGGCGAGCGGCGCGCCGACCGCGATGCTCTTCTGCGCCCCCGCAAAGAGCAAAGTAATCCGGTCGGGCCGCGCCAGTTTGAGCAGCGCCCCGAACGCCCACGCGCCGCCGAACGCCAGCGCGAGCAGGACGGCGACGACGCCGCCCACGATCCCGATTTCGCGCGCGTCGAGCAATTGCCAGATGCCCGCGACGACCGCCGCCGAAAAGGCGACATAGACCGCGATCGCGATCGCGCTGCGATCCATGAACGTCGCCAGCTCCTTGTGCGCCAGCACCCACGGGCGCAGCCAGCGCTGCACCAGCTGCCCCGCGACAAAGGGCAGCAGCAGGATCGCTACGATGCGCAGCACCGCCTCGCCGTGGATTTCGCCCGCGCTCCCCGCCAGCCCCGCGAACAGCAAGGGCGAGGCGATCACCCCGATCAGGTTGAGCAAGGCCGCCGCGACGACGCTCGCGGCGACATTGCCCCCGGCCATCGAACTCGCCGCGGTTGCCGACTGCACCGTCGAGGGCAATATGCCGAGGAACAGAAAGCTGAGCGCGAGCGTCGCGGGCAGGAAGGGCGCGGCCGCCGCCTGCGCGCCAAGCCCGAACAGCGCCATCGCCCCGAAGCAGAAGGCGAGCGCGCCGCCCTGCAACTTCCAGTTGCGGATGCCGTGCAGCACCTCGTCGCGCGGCAGCCGCACGCCGTTGAGGAAGAAGAGGAATGTCACCGCCGCGGTCGACACCCCCTCGGCGACCGGCACCGCCGCGCCGCGCACGGGAAGCAGGCTCGCGAGCAGGATTGTCGCGAGGAGCAGGGGAACGAAGCGGTCGGGAAAGATGCGCGAGAGCATGGGGTGAGCGATGGCGGGGGAAGGGGAAGTTGGCAAGCAGATGATCCTCCCTGTCGCGAAGCGAGTGGTGGAGGGGTCAGCAGCGTCGCGTTACCAAGCAACCGTCGCAAGATTCACGCGGAGACGCGGAGAGACTTCCCGATTCCCATTCGTGCTGAGCTTGTCGAAGCACCGTTCTTCTTCCCGCCGCTGAAAGGGAGAACAGCCCTTCGACAAGCTCAGGGCAAACGGCGAGTATAGATTCTCCGCGCCTCCGCGTCTCCGCGTGAACCAAAATCTCTGCGCCCTCTGCGCTTCTGCGCGAATCTCGTCATCAAGGCTGGCGATGATCGCCGCACCCGCTAAACCCACCCCATGAACCTCCTCATCCTCGCCGCGCTCGCCGAAGAAGGTGACGCGTTGTTCGCGGGCACCAGCACCCCGATCCACGGCCTATTCCCGGTCCGCCGCCTCGTCGCGCATGGCCACAATCTCACCGTCGCCATCTGCGGACTCGGCAAGGTCAACGCCGCGCTCGCCGCCGGCATGCTCGCCGCCGATGCGGATATATTGCTGATGACCGGCACCTGCGGCGCGCTCGGCGCCGAGCCCGGCCGCGCCTATTGGCTCGCCGAGGCGGTGCAGCATGATTATGGCGCGAACGAGCCCGGCCGTTTCCGCCGCTACCGCGCGGGCGAATGGCCGATCGGCGAGGCGGGGGAAGCGCATTTCGCCGCGATGCCCGACCCGGGCCTCAGCCTCCGCCACGCGCGCATCGCCAGCGGCGACAGCTTCGTCGCCTGCCCCGACGCCGCGGCCGACCTCAAGGCCAATCTCGGCGCGACGCTCGTCGATATGGAGGTCGGCGCACTCGCGCAGGTCGCGGCGCGGCTGGGCAGGCCCTGGGCGGCGATCAAGGCGGTGACCGACGAGGCCAATGGCGACAGCGGCGGCGATTTCCATGCGAACCTGCTGCGCGCCGCGCGGCAGGCCGCGGCAGAGGTCGAGCGATTGGTCGCGATGCTGTGAAGCGCGCGCTGCTCGCCGCGCTGCTGCTCGGGCTCGCGGCGACCGCTATCTGGCTGCTGCTCACCCGTTCGGTCGCCCCGATCGTCGGCGTCGCGCCGCAGCAGGACGCCGACCTCTTCGCCGCCTGGCGCCTCGGCGCCGCAAAGGACGATGTAACCGCGATCGAATCCTATTTCCGCAAGGAGGGCGTCGCCGACGTCCTCCCGCTCGCCGATATCTTGCGCAGCGATGCGCGCTGGCGCCGCTGCAAGGCGGGCCAGCCCTTCGCCGTTCCGCCGCGCAACCTCTGGCCCGCGATGGTACCGACCTTGCGCTATATCCGCGATGAGCTGGTCCCCGTCACCGGCCCCGTCCGCGTCGTCTCGGGCTACCGCGACCCCGTCGCCAACGCCTGCTTCAAGGGCGCGAAAGCCAGCCGCCACCTTAGCTTCGCCGCGCTCGACCTGACCCCCGTGCGCCCCTTCAGCCGCGCCGAGCTGATCGCCAAACTCTGCCCCCTCCACGCCCGCACCGGCGCGCGCTTCGCCGTCGGCCTCGGCATCTACAAGGTGACACGCTTCCACATCGACATCGCGGGCTATCGCCGCTGGGGCGCCGACTATCACGCCGCCTCGTCGCCGTGTCTGGCGAACACACCCCGAGCGTCACCCTGGGCCTGACCCAGGGTGACGCTCTGCCGCGTCGGCGAAATAGATTTCGCGCAAAGACGCAAAGGCGCGAAGAGGCCGGTTCGCAACCGCAAGGTCGCCTTCGCATCACCGCCGCGTCATGCCACAGCATCGAAGGAAGAAGCCGCTTCGCGGCCAGCACGACCTCTTCGCGCCTTTGCGCCTTTGCGCGAAACAAAAATAGCCCGACCTGTCGGCACTATTCGGGCAGAACGTCGGCAAGCGACCGGTTGCGGCCATAAGCGATCCTCCCCCAACGGGGGAGGGGGACCACCCGACGGGTGGTGGAGGGGCACGGGAGGTTTGCGCGGCGCCAAACCGACAAGCCGCTCATTTCCGGCAACGAAGCCGGAATGCGCCACTTCACCGGCAAGGCAAACCGCCTGTGCCCCTCCACCAGCTTCGCTGGTCCCCCTCCCCGTTCCGGGGAGGATCGTCAAAGGGCAGCTTCTCATCCCAAACCGGCCGATCCACAGCCCCTCACTCGTAACTCAAATGCGTCGCCTTCCCCCGGAAGATCCAGTGTGCCAGCACCGAATAGCCCAAAATCACCGGCAGCACGAACAGCGCGCCGATCAGGATGATGCTCAGCGATTCGGGTGACGCCGCCGCCTGCCAGATGTCGAGCCGGTCGGCGATCAGATAGGGGTAGAAGCTGTAGGCGATGCCGACGAAGCCCAAGGCGAAGAGGATGCCCGCGGTCGCGAGCGGCGCCCACGACAGTTCGTCCTTTTCGCGCAAGGGCCGCCGCAGGAAGATCGCGAGTCCGACGAAGAGCGTCGCCGAAGCGAGCGGGATCGGCAGCAGCGCGATGATCTCGGGCAGGCGGAACCAGCGGGCGAAGATGCGCTCCGACAAGAGCGGCGTCGCGACCGAGATGATCGCCATCGCCAGCGCGGTCGCCCAGAGGGTCCATTCGGCCCAGCGCACCGCGCGCTTCTGGAGCTCGCCCTCGACCTTGTAGACCAGCCAGCAGGCGCCGACGAAGAGGTAACCCGCGACCAGCCCCAGCGCCGCGAGCAGGCAGAAGAGTATCGAGGTAAAGCTTTGGTCGAACCCCAGCACATAGGCGCCGAGCATATAGCCTTGGCACAGCGCGGTGAGCAGCGAGCCATAGAAAAAGGCATGGTCCCAGCGATGCTTCTGCTCGGGCGGCGCCTTGGCGCGGAATTCGAAACTCACCCCGCGCAGGATCAGCGCGACGAGCATCAGCGCGACGGGCAAGTACAACTGGGTCAGGATCAGCCCGTGCGCGACGGGGAAGGCGACGAGCAGCAGCCCGATACCGAGCACCAGCCAGGTTTCGTTGGCGTCCCAGAAGGGCCCGATCGACGCGATCATCAGGTCGCGATTCTCGTCCTTCTCGAGCCGGGTCAGCATGCCGACGCCCAGGTCGTAACCGTCGAGGATGACATAGAGCAGGATCGACAGCCCCATCAGCCCCGCGAAGATCACGGGCAGCCACCAGGGATCGATGAAGGGGGTCATGGCCTGGCTCCCTCTTCGAGCGCTTCGGCGGGCCCCGCCGCGACGCCGGGCAGCGGGAACATCGGCTTGGCCTCGGGCGCCGCCTTGCCCAGCCTTGCCAGCCGGTAGAGCACCGCGATATAGGCGGCGAGCAGCACGACATAGACCGCGAGATAGAGCGTCAGCGAACCCGCGACCATCGTCGACCCGACCGGCCCGACCGCATCGGCGGTCCTGAGCACGCCCGTCACCAGCCACGGCTGGCGTCCGATCTCGGTGACGTACCAGCCCGCGAGCGTCGCGCCCCAGCCCGCGAAGGTCATCGCGACGAGGGTGCGCGCCAGCCAGCGCGGCAGCTTGTCGACCCCGCGGCGGCGGATATGCCAGGCCGAATACCAGGACACGGCGAGCATCAGCACCCCGATCCCGACCATGATCCGGAAACCCCAGAACAGCGGCCCGACCGGTGGGTGGTTGCCGACATAGTCGTTGAGCCCGGGGACGACCCCCTCGGGGCTATGCTTCAGGATCACGCTCCCCGCCGAGGGGATCGCGATCTCGACATGGTTGGTGCGCGCCTCGCTGTCGGGGATCGCGAAGAGGACGAGCGGCATATGCGCCTGCGTCTCCCAATTGGCCTCCATCGCCGCAATTTTGGCCGGCTGATGCTCGAGCGTGTTGAGCCCGTGCTGGTCGCCGACGAAGATCTGCACCGGGATCAGCAGCGCCGCGGCGTAGACGGCGGCCTTCAGCGTGCGTCTGACGCCCTCGCCGCCGCCGTCCTTGAGCCAGCGCCACGCGCTCATCCCCGCGATCAGGAAGGACACGGTGAGCGCCGAGGCGAGCAGCATATGCGTCAGCCGGTACGGCATCGACGGGTTGAAGACGATCGCCCACCAGTCGGTCGCATGCACCACCCCGTCGCGAATTTCGAAGCCCGTCGGGGTCTGCATCCAGCTGTTGAGCACGATGATCCAGAAGGCCGACAGCGTCGTGCCTCCCGCGACCAGGCAGGTCGCGAGCGTGTGCACCCAGTTGGGCACACGGCTGAAGCCGAAGAGCATGATGCCGAGGAACACCGCTTCGAGGAAGAAGGCGGTGAGCACCTCATAGGCGAGCAGCGGCCCCGCGACATTGCCGACCTTTTCCATATAGCCCGGCCAGTTGGTGCCGAACTGGAAGCTCATCGTGATCCCTGAGACGACCCCCATCGCGAAGCTCAGCGCGAAGACCTTCACCCATAGGCGGTAGGCGTCCATCCACGCGCCGTCTTTCGTGCGATTATACGCGAGCTTGAAGCCGAGCAGCGCCCAGCCGAGCGCGATGGTGATCGTCGGAAACAATATGTGGAAACTGATGTTCGCCGCGAACTGGATGCGCGCGAGGATCAGCGGGTCAAGTGCGTCCATCGTCAGGCTCCCCGATCCGGCCTTTCCCGCGGCCGAGCATGCGATCCTTGAACTCGAGCGCTTTTACCACGCGCTCGCCCAGCCGCAAAAGCTGGAGCAGCCGTTCGGTGTCGAGCCGCTCCATCTCGGCATACCAGTCGGTCAAGAGCTCGATCTGTTCGTGCATCGCCGCGATCCGCTCCTGCGCGAAGCGGTCGCCGGGGTCGGTCGCGGGCTCCATCAACAGGGTGCGCAGCGTCGTCAGCGTCGGGTCGATCTCGCGCTTCTTGCGCTCCTCGACGAGGGTGCGGAAGATCGCCCAGACGTCGCGCGGGGTCGCATAATAGTCGCGCCGGTCCCCGGGCAGATGCTTCAGCTGGACGAGGTTCCAGCTCGCGAGTTCCTTGAGCCCCATGGACACGCTGCCGCGCGACAGGCTCAGCGCCTCGCTGATCTGTTCGGCGTGGCGCGGCGCGTCGGCGAGGAACAGCATCGCATAGATCTGTCCGACTGTGCGGTTGATCCCCCAGCGACTCCCCATCTCGCCGAAATGCAGGACGAACGCCTGCGCAAGCGGGGAGAGCCGGAACGGCGGCGATGGAGAGTCGGGGGTGGGGGATGGTTCCACGCCGACTCGTATAGCCGTGAGTTTCTGAAGCTTCAATAATTATTGAAACTTCATAGCCGCAACCTCCGCGATATGGGCGAAGGTCGGCAAGATCGTTGCCCGCCACGACGATCAGGCGTAAGCTGCGGGCCCGTCCGGCGGCCCCGGCGCCGCTGCGACATTGTTCATACAAGGAGGCTGTCATGCGGCGATCCATCGGACTCGGTCTGGCCCTGTCGATGCTGGCGTTCGCGCCAGTGCTCGCGGCGGGCGGCGGCGGCGGGGGAGGCGGCGGCGGTTCGGCGCCGAGCGCCTCGGCCTACGACCCGACCGCTGATTACCAGAAGGGCGTCGCGGCCTTCCAGGCGGGCCAGTATAAGGAAGCGGCCAGCGCCTTTCGCAAGGTCGTCGCCGCGGTGCCGCGCAACGCGCAGGCGCAATATATGCTCGGCGCCAGCCTGCTCGGCGCGGGCGACTACAAAAAAGCGGTGCGCCCGCTCGACGCCGCGGTCAAATATGACGGCAAGCTGATCGAGGCGCGCCGCGACCTCGGCGTCGCCGCCGCGCGCTCGGGCGATAGCAAGCGCGTCGACGAGCAGCTCGCGGCGATCCGCGCGCTGCAGGCAGCCTGCGCCGAAAGCTGCCCCGACGCCGCCAAGCTCGCGGGCGCCATCGCTGCGATCGAAGCCGCGCAGGCGGCCGGAACGCAGTCCTCGGCGGTCGTGCGGCCCGAGGTTCGGCTCGCGAGCGCTGCGTCGGTCGACGGCACCTATGTGGCCGCGGTCGGGCTGATCAACGAGCATCGCTACGACGAGGCGATCGCCTTGCTCGATTCGGCGCTGTGGGCGGCGGGGCCGCACCCCGACATCCTGATCTATGTCGGCTTCGCGAACCGCAAGCTCGGCCGGTTCGACCGCGCCGAGGGCTATTATCGCGCCGCGCTCGCGGTCGCCCCCGACCATCGCGGCGCGCTCGAATATTATGGCGAATTGAAGGTCGAGCGCGGCGACCTCGCCGGCGCGCGCGCCAATCTCGCGCGGCTCGACAGCCTGTGCGGCTTCGGCTGCTATGAGGCCGACGAACTGCGGCGCTGGATCGCCGAGGCGAAGCCATCCGCCGGCTAGCGGCGGCGCTGCTGGTCGCGGCGGCGATCCCCGCCGCGCTCGTGGCGCGTGACCGGCTGTTCGCGTCGCGCGCGCTCGAATGGACCGCGCCGGGCGCCGAATGGGCGGTGCTGGCAGAAGCGCCGCGCCAATGCCCGCGCGCCGATGTCGTCGCGGCCACCGATCCGGCGACGCTCGTCGCGGGCGAGGCCTTGTTCAACAGCCCGGCGCTGCTCGGCGGCCAGGCGGCGAAGGCCGAACTCAGCTGCGCCGCTTGCCATCGGAATGGGCGGAACAATCCGCATTTCCAGATGCCGCAACTATCGGGCGCGCCGGGGACGGCGGACGTCACCAACAGCTTCTTCGGCCCTGACCGCGCCAATGCGCATTTCGATCCGGTGCCGATCCCCGACCTCGCGATGCCGGGCAAGGTGTCGCGCGCGCCCGGCGATCCCGAGCTGCCGCGCTTCGTCCGCGCGCTGGTCGTCGAGGAATTTTCGGGCGCCGAGCCGAGCCCGGCGATGCTGGGGGCGCTGGCGGCATATGTGCAGAGTGTCGGCCCTTGTCCGGCGGAGGCGGTCCAGCCGCGCCGCTTGGCCGACCAGCTGCGACTGATCGGGCTGGCGATTGCGGGGGCCGAGGCGGCGGAGGACGACCCGGTGCTGCGCCGGCAATTGATCGCGGCGGCGCGGCACCAGCTGGGACTGATCGACGAGCGCTACGCAGGCGCGGGCCAGGCCAAGCTGCGCGGCGACCTGCTCGCGGCGTCGCGCGATCTCGCGCGTCTCGGCAATGGCGCCACGGACGCCCCCGGCTGGATCACCGCGCTGCGCAAATGGCACGCCGGTTTCGCGGCCGAGCTGGCACCGCGGCTGGTGCGGCACGAGCGCGCTTCGCGCTACGACCCCGCGGTCTTGCACCGCGCGCTGGCGGCCTCGGTGAAAGCGCCCAACTGACCGGCAATTTTGTTGCGCCGCAACAGGGCTTCTGATAGGGGCGCGGCGTTTCGCGGCCCCGCTGCCGCCTCCTCCCATCAAGGCTCTACCGCATGTCTTTGCGCAATATTGCGATCATCGCCCACGTCGATCATGGCAAGACCACCCTCGTCGACCAACTGTTCCGCCAGTCGGGCACCTTCCGCGACAACCAGCGCGTCGAAGAACGCGCGATGGATTCGAACGATCTGGAAAAGGAACGCGGGATCACCATCCTCGCGAAGTGCACCTCGGTCGAATGGGGTGAGGGCGCCGACCTGACGCGCATCAACATCGTCGACACCCCGGGCCACGCCGACTTCGGCGGCGAGGTCGAGCGCATCCTCAGCATGGTCGACGGCGTCATCCTGCTCGTCGACGCCGCCGAGGGCCCGATGCCGCAGACCAAGTTCGTCACCGGCAAGGCGCTCGCGCTCGGGCTGAAGCCGATCGTCGTCGTCAACAAGATCGACCGCAGCGACGCGCGCGCCGCCGAAGTGCTCGACGAGGTGTTCGAACTCTTCCTGACGCTCGAGGCCAATGACGAGCAGCTCGATTTCCCGATCCTCTACGCCTCGGGCCGCGGCGGCTATGCCTCGGACAGCCCCGATGCGCGCGAAGGCGATTTGACCCCGCTGTTCGAGACGATCGTCCGCCACGTCCCCGCGCCGGGCCTGCCCGAGGATGGTCCCTTCACCTTCCTCGCGACTTTGCTCGACCGCGACAATTTCATCGGCCGCATCCTGACCGGCCGCGTCCAGTCGGGGACGATCAAGGTCAACCAGCCGATCCACGCGATCGACATGGACGGCAAGGTGATCGAGACCGGCCGCGCGTCGAAGCTGCTCGCCTTCCGCGGGCTTGACCGCGTCCCCGTCGACGAGGCGAAGGCGGGCGATATCGTCGCGATCGCGGGCCTGACCAACGCGACCGTCGCGAACACCATCGCCGACACGACCGTCAGCGAGCCGATCGCCGCGCAGCCGATCGATCCGCCGACGCTGTCGATGCGCTTCGCCGTCAATGATTCGCCGATGGCGGGCCGCGAGGGCAGCAAGGTCACGAGCCGCATGATCCGCGACCGCCTGTTCCGCGAAGCCGAGACCAATGTCGCGATCCGCATCACCGAAAGCGCCGACAAGGACAGCTTCGAAGTCGCGGGCCGCGGCGAGCTTCAGCTCGGCGTGCTCATCGAAACGATGCGCCGCGAAGGCTTCGAACTCGGCATCAGCCGCCCGCGCGTCCTTTATGGCGAGGACGAGGCCGGCAAGCGCACCGAACCCTATGAAACCGTCGTCATCGACGTCGACGACGAGCATAGCGGCACGGTGGTCGAGAAGATGCAGATCCGCAAGGCCGACCTCACCGACATGCGCCCCTCGGGCGGCGGCAAGACGCGCATCACCTTCTCGGGCCCCTCGCGCGGCCTGATCGGCTATCATGGCGAGTTCCTGTCGGACACGCGCGGCACCGGCATCATGAACCGGTTGTTCGAGAAATATGGCCCGTACAAGGGCAATATCGCGGGGCGCCAGAACGGCGTGCTGATCTCGAACGGCAATGGCGACGCGGTCGCCTACGCGCTCGGCCCGCTCGAAGAGCGCGGCATCCTCTTCGTCTCGCCCGGCGAGGCGCTGTACGAGGGCATGATCATCGGCGAGAATGCCAAGCCCGACGACCTCGAGGTCAACCCGATGAAGTCGAAGCAGCTGACGAACTTCCGGTCGACCGGCAAGGACGACGCGATCCGCCTGACCCCGCCGCGCCGCATGACGCTCGAACAGGCGATTGCCTATATCGACGACGACGAGATGGTCGAGGTGACCCCGAAGAACATCCGCATCCGCAAGGCGCTGCTCGACCCGCACGAGCGCAAGAAGGCGTCGCGCAAGAAGGAAATGGCGTAAAGATTTGTGCGCCTTTTCCGGCGGGGGAGGGCAGCGCATATTGTCTTTGCCCACTTTCCCGATTTTCGTCATGCTGAACTCGTTTCAGCATCCATGGCCTGCTCTCTCGTCCGGCGCTGCCTAGCTGGAGGAAACAGGCCATGGACCCTGAAACAAGTTCAGGGTGACGAGGAAGGGGAGCGGGGCACTATGCGAGGCGTGACGCGTTGGCCCGCTTGATCCTGTTCAACAAGCCCTGGGGTGTCCTGTCGCAATTCACCGACCGCGGCAGCACCGCGGATAGTGGCGGCGCACGCGCGACGCTATCCGACTATATCGACATCCCCGGCGTCTACCCCGCCGGCCGCCTCGATCGCGACAGCGAAGGCCTGCTGATCCTGACCGACGACGGCGCGCTGCAGGCGCGCATTTCGTCGCCCAGGCACAAGATGCCCAAGACCTATCTGGCGCAGGTCGAGGGCGAACCCGACGCCGCCGCGCTCGAAGCGCTCCGCCGCGGTGTCACGCTGAACGACGGCCCGACCCGCCCCGCGGCGGTCCGCCGCATCGACGCACCGGCGCTCTGGAACCGCGACCCCCCCGTCCGCTACCGCAAGAGCGTCCCCGACAGCTGGCTCGAACTCACGATCACCGAAGGCCGCAACCGCCAGGTCCGCCGCATGACCGCCGCGGTCGGCCACCCGACGCTGCGGCTCGTGCGCTGGCGGATCGGGGGGTGGGAGATCGGGGAGTTGGCGGTGGGGGAGTGGCGGGAGGTACATTGAGGAAGAGGCTTTAGTCCTTTCACTCGGCCGCGGGGCATGGCCCACGCCCAGATAATCGCCATGCGCCATCGGCGGAAATGGAAAACACATCTTTCGCGGCAAGCTGCTATCTCCGGCTAGGGCAGGAAGGCGTCGAAAGATGTGTTCGCGCATAGAGGGCGCGGCCAAAGCGATCTAGTGGAGGCCTTGATCCGTAGTTCCAAAACTTGCATTTGTTGAACATGGGGGAAACGTCTTGGTCATTTCAAACGCGCCACGAGAATTCGGGCGACAACGGGAATGACTTTGAGCGTTTCGTATTAGAATGTTTTCGGGTTGCGAAACAGGAGGCTTCGTTCTCCAAGAGCCTTAGGCGTGGACGGGACGGTGCGATCGATTTGATCGACCAGCATAGTTTGCCTGGCACAACGACCATCGCGGAATGCAAATATATTGGTAATGGCGGGTTCGGGGAGGCAAAGGCGCGCTGGCGTGAGGTCTATAAACATCTTGCCGATCATCTGCCCCGACTTTCTGCAAATCCAAGCAAGCAAAACGACTCACCCTATCGCACTTGGCTCGATTCCGATCGACCGATCCGGCGCTATCGATTCTGCATAACGATCAGCTTAACGGATGCCGAGGTCGTCCGCCTTGAAAAGCTGATCGCGCAGGATTTTGCAAAGCTGGCCGTTGCAGGAGTTGAGGCGGTTCGCCACTTGGCCGAAATTCAAGGTGCGATCCGTGTTTTGTCGTGGGATTGGTTTCACGCCGAGCTAACCGATTGTCCGTCGCTCGCCTTTCGCTGGTTCAGAGGGTTGCCAATCGGCGTAAACGCATTCGAGCGCGGAGGTCGGACGGGACAGTCATTCCGCGATTTCCTGAGTGGCGGTCAACTCGTCTATTTTTCCCGCGACAGCTTTGCGGCGAAGGGTTCTGAAGTCGCGGCGCGAGGCGAAGCCGATTTGGTCGAGGGACTGGTTTCGGGAGAAATAAGGGCCTTGGTCCTAGCGGGTCCGGGTGGTGTGGGAAAAACGCGCCTTGCTCACGAACTTGCGATCAAGCTGACCAATGAAGCAATGGGCTTCGACGCCTATTGGCTGGAGCGCGGTGCAAGCGCGATTTCTGTGCAGGAGGTTATAGGGCGCTACCCAGCCAAAGCCTCGATATTATTTCTGATCGACTATGCTGAGGCGGCGCAACGGTTGACCGAAATCGCTGATGTGGTTGCGCAAATGAACCATCAGGCTGGCCACCAAATCCGAATTGTCGCGACCTGCCGAGCCAGCGCTACGAATCGGCTTCGCGATGCGCTCGAAATTCTGAGTCCTGAGATGGTCAATCTCGCCTCGAAAGTTGGTGGCGAGCACGAATATCTCGATTGGGTAACCGGCTCGATTTTGGCGTTGGAGCCCTTCCCGGAGCCTGACCAGTTGGCGCAGGTCTGCCACGGGATACCGGCTCTCGCTGCTTTTGCGGTCTATCTGTTTCGTGCCGATCGAGCCCAGTTCAATGATCAGTTCGGCGGACTCCTGGCTACCCGCGATTTTGAAAGCTGGTCGAACAAGCGGATCGCGGCGCTGATGCAGGGCACCTCCTTCAGCGAGCGTGCGACCGCCGAGATCGCCCTAGCCCTTCCAATCCCGCCGGACCGGCTGTCCAGGTTCAGACAGACGCATGGCGACTTGATCGATCGACTTGTCGCCGACCGATGGATCGAATATGTGGACGGGAATATCGCCGCTGCGCATGATATTCTCGCTGACGCCTTATTGGCGCGTTGGCTGTTTGAAACCGAAAGCGCGACCACGCTTCGTGTCGTCGATCTCCTCGAAACGGCGGCGTCCGCGCAGGATTTGCCACATGGTTTCATTGTACTCGCCCGACTGGTAACGCATCCTGGGTTTGTAGGGATTGATGGGCAGCAGGTGGCGCAAGCGTTGCTTGCCATGGCCGACGCCAAGCAAGTGATGGCGTCCGCCGGGCAGATTTTGGACGGGCCGCTGTTGAAGCTCCAACATAAGCTTGACCTGATCGCGAGTCTCTCCGCTTTGCCTCAGGTAATAGTACATAACCCATCGTTGCAACTCAGCGTAGCAAAAATAGCTGAACAAGTGGGGCATGCCAGAAAGCATGGCGAGGACCTGACAGTACCCGCAGCGATAGGTGATCTCCTCGACTTGGCTTGGTCGTACGGTCTGGAGTCGAATTTCGTTCTGCGCAGAGCTTTCGCATTTGACCCAGAGCGCTTTCGTTCGCGCGCATTCGCTAATATCGCGCTTTTTCCTGTTGTCGAGCAAACGCATTTCTTGATCGCAGAGATGCTCCGTTCGGGTGAATGCCCTGACGCGATGAGCGAAGCGGTCCAAAACTGGATCAAGGCGAATTCCCGAGTGGCATGCGCCAGTTTTGTCTACAAGGCGTGGCTCGATGCTTGGGGCGAGCGGGAAGCGGTCCACGAACCATTGCTGGGCTGGATCGATGCGCACGGCCTGAGGTTGGATGCCCAGTTTGTCTATAGTGCTTGGCTTAATGCAGGTGGCGAGCGGAAAGCGTTCCACCAACCATTGTTGGACTGGGTCGATGTGCATGGTCTGACGTTGGATGCCCAGTTTGTCTACACGGCGTGGCTCGATGCGGGAGGCGAGCGGGAAGCGGTCCGCGAACCATTTCTGGGCTGGGTCGATACGCATGGCCTGATATCGGAAGCACGGTTTGTCTATGGCGCTTGGCTAAATGCCGGGGGTGAGAGGGAGCCGATCCGCGAACCGTTGTTGGGCTGGTTCGGCGCGTATGGTCTGACGCTGGAGGCACAGTTTGTCTATAAGGCGTGGCTCGATGGCGGAGGCGACGAAAAGGCGATCCGCGAACCGTTTCTGGGCTGGGTTGGTGCGCATGGCCTGACGTTGAATGCACAGTTTGCCTATAAGGCGTGGCTCGATGCTGGAGGCGAGCGGGAAGCGATCGGCGAATCATTGTTGGGCTGGGTTGGTGCGTATGGCCTGACGCCGGAGGCTCAGTTTGTCTATAAGGCGTGGCTCGATGCCGGAGGCGACGGAAAGGCGATCCGCGAGCCGTTGTTGCAGTGGGCCGAAGTCTTTGGGCGGGAATTCAGCGCGGACCATGTCTATCGTGCTTGGTTAGATGCGGGCGGGGATTTTGAGGACGTTGAACAGCGGGTGTTCGATTGGGCAGTGGCTTGGTCTCATACTGAGGACTTCGTATATCTAAGCAAGGCCCTGTCGAGGCGCCGAAATTTGCCAGAATCCGTTGTTTTGGCTCTGGTTCAATGGGCCGTGACCTATCCGAGGAACGAGGATAGCGTTTCACGGATACGCCGCGTAATTGGCAATCTGCCATCCACCGATATTTCCGTCGTCGGATTTTCCTCGCTCACGGACCAACTCTTGCGATTTGCCGAAGACCTCGGATCACCTTCCGACATCGATCGCAGCCTGATCTGGTCTATTTGCGTATCGCTCGCCAACCACAGACTTTACAGCCTCAACCCATTCGCAGTGTGCCGGTTTGTTGCTCGGATGATTGGTTCCGGCTTGGTCTTTGATCGGAGGTTGACACCCAGATCAATGGATTACTTGACCGGCAGCCAAGATATTATCTGTCATTTGGCGGTTCTAGGTGTGCGCGAAGGTGTTCTCGATCCAGTACGCGACAGCCAAGCCCTAGATCTGTTCGCCGATTGGATCGAAGTCTCGACACCAGATGCCGTTGACGCAGCGCGTCTGTTGTCGAAGCTAAGGCGCGAACTTCGCTGATAGCAGACATTTTGAGAGAATGCCTGGTTTGGAACAAACCATAAACAAAGTCCTTTCCTAAAAAACTTCGCTCCGTCATATCCTGTCCGATTCGCCTCTCGACTTCGCTCGGGACAGGCTTCGGCAGACAGGAGGGCACGCCATGCAGAACCGGACACCGATCGCGGCGGAGGCGCGGCCGCCGCTTCCCGACTTCACGCCGGTGCCGCGCAAATACCGGCACGACGGGTGGACGCCCGAGCGGCAGAAGGCGTTTATCGCGGCGCTCGCCGATACCGGGTCGGTCAGCCGCGCCGCGGCACAGGTCAATATGGCGCAGGCGAACTGCTATACGCTGCGGCGCGCGCCGGGGGCGGAGAGCTTTCGGCGGGCGTGGGAGGCGGCGCTCGATTTCGGGGTCGCGCGGCTGAAGGACATCGCGTTCGAACGCGCGATCGACGGCTATCTGGTGCCGGTCTTTGTCGGCGGCAAATTGCTGGGGTTCCGGCGCAAGCATAATGACGCGCTGCTGATGTTCTGCCTGCGCCATTACGGGCAGGACGCGGGCGGCAAGCGCACGACGATCAACTATTTCTCGACGCGCGCCAGTGCAGGGGCGGGCGCTGTGGTCGCGGGGAACGCCGAAGGCGGCGCGGGGGCGACGGGCGCGGTCGCCGAGGCCTCGACGACGACGGTGCGCACGGTGATCCATGGCGCCGCGGCCGGGGGGGCGATGCGGCGGGGACGCAGGACGCGGTCGCAGGGGCGCAGGCCGACAAGCTGTTCCTGCCCGCGCACCGACAGCTGGCCGAGGCCGATCTTTTTCGATTTCCGGAGCGCCTCGCGCAGCACGATATAGGCCTCTTCGGCGAGCTCGTCGGCGGGGACGACATAATAGGGCTTGGCGTAATAGAGGATGTCGATCTCGCCCGCGTCGACGAACTGGACGAGTTCGAGCGTGCGTTTGCTCTCCAATTTGACCGCTTCGATCTCCTCCTCGTCGAGCAGGACATAATTGCCCTTCGAGGTCTCGTAACCCTTGACGATGTCGCCCACGTCGATCGCGCCGATGCCCGGCACGGTCTTTTCATATTTGACCGGCTTGCCGCTCGGTTCGTGGATCTGGCGGAAGCTGATCGCGGCGCCCGATTTGGTCGCCGGATAGATTTCGACCGGGATCGACACCAAAGCGAGGCGGATCTGTCCCTTCCAATAGGCGCGTGCAGCCATCGGCTTTCTCTTTCGCTTGTCGCGAGTCCAAATGATCGGGCGGGCGAGGGGTTCCACCTGCTGCGCCGCAGCATGGCGGCTTGCATCGCGGCGGCCTTTCGGGGAAGCTGCCGCATTGCTGCAAGGGAGCCGGACTTGGCCATAGCCGTCGATACGACACCCAGGGGACGCCCCGGCGTGACGCTGCCCGCGCGGCCCGAACCGCTGATCGTCGATCCCGCCTCGACCGCGGTCGTCGTGATCGACATGCAGAATGCCTATGCGTCGAAGGGCGGCTATGTCGACCTTGCCGGTTTCGACATATCGGGCGCGGCGGGAGCGATCGGGCGGATCGCGCAGGTGCTGGACGTCGCGCGCGGCGCGGGTATGCCGGTGATCTATCTGCAGAATGGCTGGGACGCGGACTATGTCGAGGCGGGCGGGCCGGGGTCGCCCAACTGGCACAAGTCGAACGCGCTGAAGACGATGCGCGCGCGGCCCGAATTGCAGGGGCAACTGCTGGCGCGCGGCGGCTGGGATTATGAGCTGGTCGAGGTCCTCGCGCCGCAGCCGGGCGACATCCGGCTGCACAAGACGCGCTACAGCGCCTTCTTCAATTCGCAGCTCGACAGCACATTGCGCTCGCGCGGCATCCGTACGATCGTCTTTGTCGGCATCGCGAGCAATGTCTGCGTCGAATCGACGCTGCGCGACGCATTCCACCTCGAATATTTTTCGGTGATGATCGAGGATGCGACGCACCATCTCGGCCCCGATTATGTGCGCGACGCGACCGTCTATAATGTCGAGAAATTCTTTGGCTGGGTATCGACCGTGGCCGATTTTTGCGGGTCGGTGGGCCAGCAGCCTGCCGATGAGGTTTCCAACAGCCGTTCGCCCTGAGCTTGTCGAAGGGCCGTATTTTCTCTCGGGCGCCGAAAAAGAAGAACGGTCCTTCGACAAGCTCAGGACAAACGGAAAAAGAAAGAGTGATCCGATGCCCTTCGAACCGATCAACCCGCCGCAATTCCCGACCCCGATCGCGCCCTATTCGGCGGGCGCGAAGGCCGGAAACACCGTCTATGTGTCGGGCGTGCTGGCGCTCGGCGAGGGCGGGGTGGTGCTGCACGTCGGCGACGCGGCGGCGCAGACGCGGCATGTCCTCGGCGTCATCCGGATCACGCTCGAGGCAGCCGGCGCGACCCTCGAGGATGTCGCGATGAACCATATCTTCCTCAAGGATTTTTCGGACTATGCCGCGTTCAACGCCGTCTACGCCGAATATTTCCCGGGCGCGAAGCCCGCGCGCTATTGCATCAAGGCCGAGCTGGTGAAGGCGGACTGCCTGGTCGAGATCGCGAGCGTCGCGCACATTGGCTGAGGCGGCGGGCCTCTATTATGAAGTCCATGGGCGGGAGGATGCGCCGCCCTTGATCCTGTCCTCAGGGCTGGGCGGATCGGCGAGTTACTGGGCGCCGAACATTGCGGCCTTAGCCGAGCATTTCCGCGTCATCACCTATGACCATCGCGGCACGGGGCGGAGCGACCGGGCCTTGCCGCACGTCGATTTGAGCGCGGATGTGGCGCAATTGATGAACGCGCTAAACATCACGGAGGCGCATTTTGTCGGCCATGCCGCAGGTGCCGCAGCCGGACTGATGATGGCGCTCGACTGGCCGCATCGGCTTGGCAAGATGGTGTTGATCAACGCCTGGGCGGGACCCGATCCGCATTTCGCTCGCTGCTTCGACGCACGCCTGGCGCTCCTCCGGAACAGCGGCGTCGCCGCTTATGTGCACGCGCAACCCATCTTCCTCTATCCGGCGGAATGGAGTTCACGGCGCAGCGACGAGATCGATCGCGAAGCGGCGCACGCGATCGCCGGGTTCCCGGCCATCGATACGATGGAGCGTCGGATCGATATGCTGCGCCGGTTCGATATTCGGGACAATTTCGGGAACTTCGACACGCCGATGCTGGCGATCGCCGCGAGCGACGATATGCTCGTTCCAGCCCATTGTTCGCGCGAATTGGCCGACAACATCCAAGGCTGTTCGATCGCGATGATGGATTGGGGCGGTCACGCCTGCAACGTCACCGACCCCGAGACTTTCAACCGCATCGTCCTCGATTTCCTCAGGAGATAAGCCATGCAAGTCGGTGTTTTCGTTCCCATCAACAACAATGGCTGGCTGATCAGCGAAAACGCGCCGCAATATATGCCGAGCTTCGACCTCAACAAGCAGATCGCGCAGCGTGCGGAGAAGCACGGGCTCGATTTCCTGCTTTCGATGATCAAGCTGCGCGGCTTTGGGGGGAAGACCGAATTCTGGGAATATGGGCTGGAGAGCTTCACGCTGATGGCGGGGCTCGCCGCGGTGACCGAGAAGATCAAAATCTATGCGACCTGCCCGACCTTGGTGATCCCGCCGGCGTTCGCGGCGCGCATGTGCAACACGATCGACAGCATCAGCCACGGGCGCTTCGGGCTCAACCTGATCACCGGCTGGCAGCGGCCCGAGTACAGCCAGATGGGGCTGTGGCCGGGCGACGAGCATTTCCGCAACCGGTACCAGATGCTGGGCGAATATGCCCGCATCCTGCGCGAATTGTGGGAAACGGGGCGCAGCGATTTCAAGGGCGACTATTACCAGATGGACGACTGCCTCGTGCGGCCCATGCCCGGGGGCGAGATGAAGATCATCTGCGCGGGTTCGTCGGACGAGGGGCTCGCCTTCTCGGCGCAGTGGGCGGACTATGCCTTCTGCCTCGGCAAGGGGGTCAATACCCCGACCGCCTTTGCCTCCAACAACGAACGGCTCGCCGCGGCGACCGCGAAGACCGGGCGCGACGTGTCGGTGTTCGTGCTGGTGATGATCATCGCCGCCGAAACCGACGAAGAAGCGCATGCGAAGTGGAAGTCGTACAATGACGGCGTCGATGTCGCGGCGATCTCGTGGCTGATGGACCAGGGCGCCGCCGACAAGCACAATAAAACGACCAATGTCCGCCAGCTCGCCGCACCCGAAGGCGCGGTGAACATCAATATGGGGACGCTGGTCGGCTCCTACGAAAGCGTCGCGCTTATGCTCGACGAGATGGCCGAGGTGCCTAACACCGGCGGCGTGCTCCTGACCTTCGACGATTTCATCGAGGGGGTGGAGGCGTTCGGCACGCGTATCCAGCCCCTGATGAAAAGCCGCCAGTAGGGCCCGCCGATCAGAATTCGATCGACGCCGAGGCCTTGAAGGTGCGCGGGCCGCCCTGGAGCAGCCGCGCGCCAAAGGCGCTGAAGGCGTTATAGGCGGTCGCCCAATAGCGCTTGTCGGCGACATTATCGACGTTGAAGCGCAGGGTCAGCGGGGTGTCGCCGACGAGCGCGACATAGCGTGCGCCGAGGTCGAAGCGCGTCCAGCTGCCCAATTCGAGCGTGTTCGCCGCGTTCACCGCCTGCTTGCCGGTATGGACGACGCGCCCGACGAGCGTGAGTTCGGGGAGGAAGGGCAGGTCCCATTCGACATTGGCGTTGGCGAGCAGCTCGGGCACGCCGACCGCGTCATTGCCCTCGTTCAGCCCGCCCTCGGTGCGGCGGAGCTTGGCGTCGAGCAGCGTCAGCCCGCTGATGATGCGGAGGCCGTCGACGGGTTCGCCGTCGAGCGTGATCTCGACGCCGCGGTTCCGCTGGGTGCCGTAATTGCCGAAGACGATCGTCACCGGGTCGACGAAGGCGTTGGGCTTGTCGATGCGGAACAGCGCGAGCCCCGCGTTGAAGCGGCCGAAGTTCAATTTGCCGCCGACCTCATATTGGGTCGACTTGACCGGCGCCAGCGCCGCGCCGCCGTTGACGACGGGCAGCGGGGCGGTCATCGGCGCGCCGTCATGGTCGTAGGTGGCCGGCGCCGTCGAACCGGCGATCAACCCCTCGATCCGGTTGGCATAGAGCGACAGGCCTTGCACGGGCTTGACCACGAGACCGAGGACCGGGGTCGCCGCCGATTCCTTGTAGCCGCCGGTGCGCGCGCCGTCGGTATAGGAGTAGGAGGTCGTCTTGATCTCCTGCAGCCGCAGGCCGCCGGTGATCAGGATGCGGTCGTCCCAGAAGCCCAGGGTGTTCGAGAAGAAGACGCTCGACACGCGGTTGCGGCTGATCGGGAACACATCGTCGAGGTCGCCGCCGACGAAGCCGCCGGGCGTGGGCGCCGGCGCGACGACGGGGTTGTAGAGGTTGGTGGCATAGCCGGTGAAATCGAAGTCAAAGGCGTTGCGGTTGACCTGCCAGCTCACCGCGGCGCCGGCGTTGATCTCGTGGCTGACGCCGCCGCCTTCCAATTTGATGCGGATGCCGGCGGTCGCCGATTCATTGTTGTCCTCGCGGGGGACGTACGAGCCCGCGCCCGTCGCGGCGCCGGTCACCGGATCGCCGACGCTGATGCTGGCGGTGGTCTGATCCTCGCGCCCGTCGCGCGCGCCGGCCTTGGCATAGAGCATCGCCTTGTCGGAGAGGTCATATTCGAGGCTGAAGGTGCCGAAAACATCCTTGGTCAGGATCTGGCTCCACGGCTGCGAATAATTGGTGTCGGCTTGCGGAACGCGCGGGACGACCGCGCCGATGCCGACCTGGCCGCGCCAATAGGTCTGGTTCAGGCGCTGGTAGTTGAGGCTCAATGCGGCGCGCAGCGGGCCATTGTCATAATCGAGCATGGCGCCGAGGACGTAGCTCGAATGGAATTCGTCGTCGATCGCGATGTCGCCGCGGCGTGCCGATGCGTTGAGGCGCAGGCCCCACCGCTGATCGGCGCCGAAGCGGCGCGCGACGTCGACCGCGCCCGAGAAATGCGACGCCGAGGTATAGCCCAAAGTGCCGCGGATGACGTCGCGCTCGGCCTTTTTGGGGAGGATGTTGACGCTGCCGCCGATGCCGCTGCCGCCGGGCGCGGCGCCGTTGAGGAAGGCGCTGGCGCCGTTGATGACCTGGACCGAGGAGACGAGTTCGGGAGCGACGATCTGGCGCGGGGTAATGCCGTAGAGGCCGTCGAAACCGACGTCGTCGGACGAGAGGTCGAAGCCGCGGATGACGAAGACCTCGCCCGCGATGCCGAAGCCCAGCGCGGTGCGGATCGTCGGGTCGTTCTCGAGCACTTCGCCGAGCGAGTCGGGCTGCTGGTTCAGAATCAGGGCTTCATTATAGCTGCGGATGTTGAACGGGATGTCCTCGGCGAGCTTGGTGCCGAAGACGCCGACATTGCCGCCGCCGGTAACCTTGGTCTGGTTGTTGCGCTGCGCGGTGACGATGATGTCGTCGGCGCCGTCCTGTGCCGCGGCGGGTGCGGCCAGGGCGAGCATCGCGGCGCTTGCCGACAGGCCGATCGCGATGCGGGTGTGGAATTTGGTCACTGATAGTCCCCTTGCAAACGCGGCTGGCCGCGCGAAAACCTATGTGCGGCGAGCCTTCATCGCCCAGCCGACGGCGACAAACGGTATCGCGAGCGCGGCCCAGGCCGTTGCATGGGGAAGCGCACGCCTGCGATTATTGCGAAAGATTATCAATAGCGTGCCCCTATGGCCGGATAAGCAAATCTGCAAGTATTTTCGCCTTTCCGATCCGTCTTTCGGGTCATCCATGCGATGGATCGGGCCATGTATGCGCGGCAATGCTCGATTAACCCTCTTTTCATGACGCGCTCTTAGGAGGGACAGGAGGGACCACTCGACGATGGGCGGCCCCTATGCACATGGCGCATGAAATGCAGCGACTGCGCGCCGAACATGCGGCGCTCGACACGCTGTCGCGCTTTTTGCTGGCGCTCGTCGCCGAACCCGACCCGCCGCGCCCGACCGAGCTCGCCGCGGTGCGCGGCATGTTCCGCGATACGCTGCTACGCCACCTGAAATGCGAGGACTGGGCGCTCTATCCGCGGCTGAAGGCGAGCGGCGACGCCGGTCTCGCGCGGCTGGCGGGCGAGTTCATCTTCGAAATGGGGCATATCGCCGAGGATTTCACGGCCTATGACGCCAGATGGTCCGCCGAGCGCATCGCTGGCGACTGGCCGGGCTTCTGCGCCGAGACCGCAGCGGTGCTCGACGCGATCGCGATGCGGATCGAGCGCGAAGAGCGCGAACTATATCCGGCGGCCGAACAATATGACGTGCCCGTCGCCCGCCGCGCTGCGCGGCACTGACGTCGGGGGGCGGATCGCCAGCGTCCAGCTGAAGGCGACGCGCCAGCCCTGGTCGAAACCGGGCACCGCATTGCGCGCTGTCCAAATATCGCCGCGATTGGCGCGCTTTTCCTTGGTGGACCGGTTCGGCGACGCGACCGGTCATGCGGCCCGTCCCGGCATGGCGCCGATTCGCGACGTCAGCGGTCGCGGTTGGTCACCAGGGTGAAGGGCGCCCAGCTCGCCGGGTGCGCCCAGTGCGGCGCCCAGCCCTCGACCGCCGTGCCGTCGGCCCGCCGGCCGGTGCGCACCGCCGCCATCGCCGCGGCGAGCGCGGTCGCGGGCGAGGCGTCGCGATTCGCGAGCGCCTCGACGGTCAGCGCCGCGGTCGCGTCGTCGGCGACGCGCCAGTGGCTTGCGAGCAGATTGTCGGCGCCGGCATAGAGGAAGCTGCGCGCGAGGCTCGACAGCGATTCGCCGCTGGCGCCCGCCTCGACCCCCGGAGTCGCGGTGTTGCACGCCGACAGCACGACCCAGCGCGCCGACAGCGACAGCGCCGCGGCCTCGCTGGCGGTGAGCAGCCCGTCGTCGGCGAGGCTGGCCTTGCCCGGCGGGGTGAGCACGAGGCCGGGCTCGGACCCGGTGCCCATTTCGCCGGGCAGAAGGCCGTGGGTCGCGAACACTACCGCGATCGCGCGCGGCAGTTCGCGGTCGGCCTTGACCGCGCTCTCGGTCGCGTCGCGGCCGAGGCGGAGCCCCCCGCCGCCCGAAATCGCCGCCGACAATTTGGTGAGCTCGACGACGGTGCCGGGCAGCGGGTCGAGCCGGCGGAGCTTGTCGACCGATGCCATCGTCCTGTCGCCGTCGGCGAGCGTCAGCCCCGCGCCGCGCACCCCGACGCCGCCGCGCTTGCGCAGCGTGCCGTCGGCGCCGCGCGCCGCGGCCCGGCCGCTGCCCGCGAGCGTCGGTGCGCCATAGGCGACGAGGTCGGGGCGGCGCGAGGCGGCGGTGGGGGGATCGGTGCGCCGGGCGAGCGCGAGCGCGCTGACCGAGGGCAAAGTGACGAAGCGATAATGTCTGGCGAGCCAGTCGGTCGCGGCGAGGTCGCTCACCGTCCCGCTTTCGGCGTCGCCCGCCGGCGGGCTCGCGACGAGCGCGGCGAGCGGCAGCCCGGCGATCGGTCCGCTTGCGACGCTGTAGATGCGCCCGCCCGCGGGCAGCGCTTCGGCAACGGGGGCGACCAGCCGCTGGTAGAGGCGCCAGGCGGCGGCGCGGTCGTAGCGCGGATAGCGTTCGTCGATCACGCTCTTGTCTCCGCGTTCCTGCGCTTCGAGCAGCGCATTATAGTCGGGCAGCGAGCAGGTGTTCTCGTCGATCCGGCATTTGAGCCGCGCGACGTCGGCGGCGACGGGCGCCGCCCCCTCGTCGACGCGGTGCCAGCGCGCCGCCTTTTTCGAGATGGCGAAGGCATAATGATGGCCTTCGGACGGGAGCAGCATCAGCACCGCCTCGTCGGGTTCGAGCAGCGCCTGCACCGCGGCAACGTCGATCGCCTTCGGGGTCACCAGCGTCGCATAGTCGGGGAATTCGGCGGCGATGCGCGCGTCGAGCGGCGCGAGCCGGGCGGCCGCGGCGTCGAGCTCGGCGCGCAGCGCGGCGGCTTTCGCCTCGTCCTTGCCGAGCGACTGGTCGCGGTAGCGCTGGTTCAGCGACACCACCGCCTGCGCGGTGTCCTGGCGCTGGCGCACCAGCTCGCCGAGCGGGCCCGCGCCGGCGAGGTCGCGCGCCGCCGCCTCGTTGATCGCGTCGCCCGCGTCGGTCAGCGTCAGGTCCTGCGCGGCGAGGAAGGCGGGGTTCAGCGCGTCGGGCTGGCCGCCCCGCGCTGCCCAGCCCGCGAACAGCACCATGTCGAACGCGCCCGATTGCGGGTTGCGGCGGGTGCCGCGCGCGACCGCCTTGGCGAGCGCGGCGACCGCGGGGTTGGCGTCGCTGCCGCCGATCCCCGCATCGCGCCGCTGCCGCAGCCGGTCGGCGGCGTCGGCCGCCGCGGCCAGCCCGTCGGCCTCGCGCCCCTTCACCTGCGCGCGCGCGCGGGCGAGGGTGGTGAGCAGGATGATCGTGTCGGTCCTGGTGTCGCGCCAATTGCCCTTTTCGGCCTCGAGCTGCAGCGGCAGCGCTTCCTCGAAATAGGGCAGCGACTCCTCGGCCTTGCCCTGGCCGAGCAGCGCGAGCGCAAAATTATAGCGCGATTTCTGGGTGCCGATATCGTCGCGGCCGTTGAGCCGCTCGCCCTCGGTCGCCGCGATGCGGCCCGGTCCCTCGGCCGCGGCGAAGCGGCCGGAAATGTTGCGGTAATAGCTGATCTGGTTGTTCGCGAACTGGCGCTGATAGTCGGTGTAGGCGGGGTCCTGCATCGTGACGAGCAGCGCGTCGAAGGCGCGGTCCGATTCCTCGTCGCGGCGCACCAGCGTCAACGCCTCGGCATAGCGCAGCTGCAATTCCCAATGGTCGGCCGTCGTCATCCCCACCGCGGCGAGCTCGGCGAAACTATCGTCGAGCGCGCGCGCGACCTCGGCGTAGCGACCCTCGTCGAGCAGCTCGCGGCCGTACATTTCGAGGCCGATGCGTGCGCTGAAGGCCGGCGAGCCGCGAAGCATGCCCAGTTCGGCGGCGCGGCGATGCACCAGTCGTGCGTGCCCCATCCGCTCGTCGCGGCCCATCCCCAGGCTCATCCAGTCGAGGAAGAACAGCTCGCCCGCGTCGTCCCCGGCGGCAGCGGCGCGCGCCGCATAGCCGCGCATCTTGGCGGTGATGCGCTGATAATCGGCGTCGCCGGCTTCGCGGTCGCCGCCAAAATAGATCCAGAGCCCGGTTTCGACGCTGAACAGATTGTCGTCCGACAACTGGCCGCGATATTTGGCGGCCAGATCGACGAGGAGGAGCGCGGCCTGGACCTGTTCCTCGCCCTTCGCCGATTCGAAATACTCTATCGCGTCGCCGACGACCTTGTTCGCCGCATCGTCGCAATCGGGGTTCTTGTCGCCCGCGCAGACCGCCGGCGGCGGTTCGGCGGCGAGGACGGGTAAGGCGGCCGAGGCCAGCAGCGCGGCGGAAAGGGCGAAGCTCGCCCGGCGTATCGTCATGGTTGGACTTCCCGATACGCGACCCTGCGCCGCTCATGCCAAGCTTTGCGGGGCCCCGCAAGGGCGGGCGGCGTTCGTGACAGCGGCTTTCGTTATCCTGTCATCATCGGGTCATGCTTGTGCCGCGGCGCAGCAATATCGCCTGCCTAAAGCCCCGGCGCGTCCCGCGCCATTTCGGCGCGGGCAAAGGGGACTCTCCAGATGACACATAATAGGAGCCGCCGCCTGCGGGCGGGTGCCGCGCTGGTCGCAATGCTGGCGGCGACGCCGGCCTTTGCCGAAGAAGCTGCCGAGAGCGCCGCCGCCGCGGATGCCGGCGACGAGATCGTCGTGCTCGGCATCGGCGAAGCGCGCCAGGTCCAGGAACTCGGGGCCGCCGACATCGCGCTCGAAGTCGCGGGGATCAGCCCGCTGAAAGCCATCGACAAGCTGCCGGGCGTCAATTTCCAGGCCGCCGACCCGTTCGGCGCCTACGAATGGTCGTCGCGTATCTCGATCCGCGGTTTCAGCCAGAACCAGCTCGGCTTCACGCTCGACGGCATTCCGCTCGGCGACATGAGCTATGGCAACCACAACGGCCTGCACATCAGCCGCGCGATCATCAGCGAGAATGTCGGCCGCGTCGAAGTCGCGCAGGGCGCGGGCGCGCTCGGCGCCGCCTCGTCGAGCAACCTCGGCGGCACGATCGAATTCTTCTCGCGCGATCCCAAGCCCGATATGGGGGTCGAATTTTCGGGCACCTATGGCAGCGAGCAGACCAAGCGCGCCTATGTCCGTCTCGACAGCGGCGAAATCATGTTCGGCGGGCCGATGCTCACCGTCAGCTATGCCTGGCAGGATGCCGACAAGTGGAAGGGCGACGGCGTCCAGCGCCAGCACCAGGTCAATGCGCGCATCGTCCAGCCGGTCGGCGAGGGACGCCTGTTCGGCTTCGTCAACTATTCGGACCGCGCCGAGAACGACTATCAGGATCTGAGCGCCGAGATGGTGAACCGCCTCGGCTACGACTGGGACAATTTCGCCAAGGACTGGGACCTCGCGGTCCGCGTCGCACAAATCTACCAGAACCAGGTCGCGCGCGCGGCGTTCAACACCGGCGTTGCCAACGGCAGCCTGCCGCTGGGCTCGACCTTCACCGCGCCCTACGCCGGCGTCGGCGAGGCCTTCCCCGCGCCGATCCTGACCGTCGACGACGCCTATTATGACGCGTCGGGGCTGCGCAAGGACTGGCTCGCGGGGGTCGGCGGCGACGTGCCGGTGACCGACAACTGGACGCTGAAGGCGACCGGTTATTACCACAACAACAAGGGCCGCGGCCTGTGGTTCACACCTTATGTCACGACCCCCGGCGGCGCACCGATCACCATCCGCACCACCGAATATGCAATCGAACGCTTCGGCGTCGTCGCGTCGAGCGAGGTCACCATCGGCGCGAACACCGTCGATTTCGGGCTGTGGTACGAGGATAATGACTTCAACCAGGCGCGGCGCTTCTACGGCCTCGCCAACACCGCGGGCGCGCCGAGCCGCGGCAGCCTGAAATTCCCCAAGGACCCGCTCGCGACCCAGTGGGAGTTCGATTTCAACACCGAGACGCTGCAATATCATGTGCAGGACCGGCTCGATCTGGGCGCGGTCCAGATCAACGCTGGCTGGAAGGGGCTGAAGGTCACCAACGAGGCGACCCCGGTCGTACGCGGCGGGCTCGCGGCGGGCCGCACGGTGGCGAAGGACTGGTTCCTGCCGCAGGCGGGGCTGCTCTATCGCCTCGATGGCGACAATGAGGTCTTCGCGAGCTTCACGCAGAATATGCGCGCCTTCGAAAGCTCGGCGACGGGCGGGCCCTTCGCGACGACGCAGGCGGGCTTCGACGCGCTCGACCTCAAGCCCGAGACCTCGACCACCTACGAGCTCGGCTTCCGCACCAAGTCGCCCGTCTTCCAGGGCGTCGTCGCGGGCTATTATGTCGACTTCAAGGACCGCATCATCGCCTTCGCCAACGGGTCGGGCATCCAGGGCAATCCGGCGATCCTGCAGAATGTCGGCGACGTCCGTTCGTGGGGGATCGAGGCCGCGGGCACCTTCCGCGTCACCCCCGAACTCTCGCTGTTCGGCTCCTACGCCTATAACGACGCCGAATATCAGGACGATGTCGTCAACGCCGCGAATGTCGTGATCGCGGCGACCGCGGGCAAGACGGTGGTCAATTCGCCCAAGCATCTCGCCAAGGGCGAGGTGACCTGGGACAATGGCAATATCTTCGCGCGCGCCGGCGTCGGCTATACCTCGAAGCGCTATTATTCGTTCGAGAACGACGCCGAGGTCGGCGGCTTCGCGATCGTCGATGCCAGCATCGGCTATCGCTTCACCGAGGGGGCGCTGAACGGGCTGACGATCCAGGCGAACGCCACCAACCTGTTCGACAAGGACTATATCTCGACGATCGGCACCAACGGCTTCTCCAACCGCGGCGACAACCAGACGCTGCTCGCGGGGGCGCCGCAGCAGTTCTTCGTGACGCTGAAGGGCGACTTCTAAACCAGCCTTCGCGATTGACGATGGTGGCGCGGCTCCCTAGGGCCGCGCCATCTTTTTATGGGAATTGCGATCATGACCGACACCCCCCCCGACCATCTGTCGACCAACCCGCGGTCGCCGCATTTCGACATGGAGGTGCTGCAGCGCGGCATCGGCATCCGCTTCAAGGGCAAGGAGCGCACCGACGTCGAGGAATATTCGATCTCCGAAGGCTGGATCCGCGTCGCCGCGGGCAAGTCGAAGGACCGCTTCGGCCAGCCGATGACGATCAAGCTGTCGGGCGAAGTCGAAGCCTGGTTCGAGGATGTGGCGGGCGAGGGCGGCACGGACGCCGACGCCGAATAAACGGCGTCGGCGCACACGCCGTCCGGCCGCCGCGCCGGGCGTTCAACGGGGCTCGCGCGTCCCGCGAGCCATTTTTTGCCGGCCCGCCTCAGATCTGGCAGTGGCAGCGCTGCGTATTCTCGTCGAATTCGCAGCCGGGCAGGCAATATTTCGGAAATTCCTGGAATGCCGTGGCGGTGTTGCAGGGCTTGGGTGCGCTGAAGCCGGTCAATGCTCCGAACAATATCAGCCCGATAAAAATACGCTGCTTCATATCGTCTCCCCGTTACTCTGCTATTTGTGCAGAGAAACAGATAGTAACAGGCTTTTCGGGTAACGGCAAAATAGAATTGGCATCGCCCGGCCAGGCTTTCGGCAGCCTCCCAAGTTAACGCGACGCCTTCGCGGAGCTTACATCCCCGCCATCTTGCGCAGCTGCGCGCGCACCAGCCTGCCCGATGCGGTGACATCTTCCTCGCGCCATGTCCCGTCGGTGGCGGTGCCGGGCTTGAAGATTGCGCTTTTCTCGTCCTTGTCGGCGATCGACCAGTTGGCGTAGCCGATTCCGCGCGCCTCCATCCAGTCCCACCAGATTTGCGCTTCGGCGGCGTCGATGCTTTCGTCGCCGCTCGCCTGCGTCGTGCCATATTCGGTGACGAACAGCGCCGCGCCGCGATCAAGCGCGGCCTGCGCCTTGTCGCGATAGGGCTGTTTGTGGCTCGCCGCGTAATAGTGCAGCGTATAGGCGATGTTGGTCCCCGCGACGGGATCGGCGGCCGCCTCGTCGACATCCTGGCTCCAGCTCCTTGTGCCGAGCACCGCGATATTGTCGGGGTCGTGCGCGCGGATCGCGGTGAGCACTTGCGTATGGTAGGGTTTCAGCACTTTCGCCCAGCCATGCTCGGGCAGTGGCTCGTTATAGGTTTCGTAGATCAGGTTCGGCCGGTCGCCATATTTGGCCGCGAGCTTGCCGAAATAGTCGGCGGCTTCCTCTGGGTGCGGCTGGTGCGCGTGCCAGTCGATGATGACATAGAGGCCGAGCCTGGTCGCCGCCTCGATCACCGTCTCGACCTTCGCCGCTTCGGCCGCGGGGTGGGTGAGATAACCGCCATGCTCGACCGCCATCGCGGCGCGAATGACGGTGATCCCCCAGTCGTCGCGCCGGCGGCGGAGCGTCGCTTCGTTATAGTAACGCGGGATCCACTGGCTCCAGAACAGGCTCATCCCGCGCAGCGTCACGGGTTCGCCGTGCGCGTCGACGACCCGCGTGCCCTCGACGCGGAGCTGGCCGTGGCGCTCGACCGGGGTCTGGGCGTGCGCGCCCGCCGCCAGCAGGAGCGCCGCGATCCCAAAGACCAACCTCGCCAGCCGCGCCATCTTGCTTCCCCTCCGAGTCCGTGGAGAAAGCATAAGCGCCGTGTTTCCGCTCGCAAGCGGATTGGTCAGGAATAGGTATGAAATTGGTATGGACGGCGCCGAAGCGCCGCGGGCTTATTGGCCGAGCGAGGCGACGACCAGTTCGAGGTCGTTGCCGGGTTTCCAGTCGTTGTTCGCCCAGACGGGGGCCTCGAAGCTCGGCGCCTTGCGCGGCGCGCCGTTGGCGTAGATGAAGCCCTGCACCGGATTGGCGCGCAGGCCGAGGTCGCCGATCGGGGCGTACCACACGCGGACCATGCTCCAGTCGCCCGACGGGCTGACGTCGACGACGCGGACATTGCGCTCGATCTGGCCGCGGCGGCCGTTGATCGGCGACCAGTTCGCATGATCGATCAGGATTTCGCGGTCGCCGACGATCTTCTTGACCACCGCGACATGGCCGATCGGCATGCCGCGGCTGCCGGCGAAGGCCATGACCGCGCCCTCGCGCGGTTCGTCGCCGCGCTCATATTGACCCTCGGCCTGCGCCCACCAGGTCCCGGCGTTGCCGCGGATCTCGACGCCCGATTCGGCGCGCGCGAAGGGGACGCACTGGAGGTAGGACGCGGCGGCGGCGGGGGTGGCGGTCAGCGCGGCGGCGAACATCATCGCGCATGCGACAATGGCTGCTGAAAAGCGGCTGGCTGACATGGAAAGCGACCCCCGTTGGCTTGTGTTCAAGCGTTGGAGCCTCTCTGCCACGCCGCGGGCGACAAACCACCCGCCGCGCGACGAATCGCATCGCAGGCGGGGTGAGCCGGGGAACCGTTTGAAAGCGCGCTCGATTCGTCGACGGACGGGCTCAACTCGCCGTGTCAGGCGGCGGCGACGGCCTGGCCGGCGGGTGGGCGGAAGAGCGTCAGAACGTCGGCGGCGGGCATCGGGCGGCCGTAATAATAGCCCTGGATATTGCTGCAGCCGAGGCTGCGAATCGTGTCGACCTCGACCTCGGTCTCGGCACCCTCGGCGGTGGTCGACATGCCGAGGCTATCGGCGAGCGCGACGACGGCGCGGATGATCGCGATCGATTCGGTGATGCCCTTGGCGGCGCCGACGACGAAGCTGCGGTCGACCTTGATCGTCGAGAATTGCGTCTTCCTGAGATAGCCGAGCGACGAATAGCCGGTGCCGAAATCGTCGAGACTGAGCCGGATGCCGAGGCCGATCAGCTGGTCGAGCAATTGCGCCGCGCCGCCGCCGTCGCGCAGGAACACGCTTTCGGTGACCTCGATCTCGAGCCGCTGCGGCGGCAGCCCGCTCTGCGCAAGCGCCGAGACGACGACCGAGGCGAAGGCCGGGTCGGTGAGCTGTTCGGCCGACACGTTGACCGCGACCTTGAGGTTCGAGGGCCATTTCATCGCCTCGTGGCACGCGGTGCGCAACACCCATTCGCCGATCGGCGAGATCAGGCGGCTGTCCTCGGCGAGCGGGATGAAGCGGCCCGGCGAGACATTGCCGAGCTTCTGGTTGTTCCAGCGGATCAGCGCCTCGAAACCGTTGAGCGTCCCGTCGGCGGCGGTGACGACGGGCTGGTAATAAAGTTCGAACTCGCGCCGTTCGAGCGCGCCGCGCAGTTCCTGTTCCATCACGCGCCGTTCCTCGGCCTGTGCGTGCAAGGAGGCGACATAGCCGGCGACGACATTGCCGCCCTTGTCCTTCGACTTGTACAGCGCGAGATCGGCGTTGCGCGTCAGCGTCTCGACCGTCGCGCCGTCCTGCGGGCCCATCGCGTAACCGACGCTGGCGCCGACGAACAATTGATGGTTGTCGACGACATAGGGCCGGCTCAAGGTTGCGATGATGCGGCGCGCGAGCCCTTCGGCCTCTTCGGCCGACGGCAGATTGTGGAGCACGACGCCGAATTCGTCGCCGCCCAGCCGCCCGCAGGTCATGCTGTGCTCCATCATGCTGCGGAGCCGCGCCGCGACCTGCGCCAGCAATTTGTCGCCGACCGGATGGCCGAGCGTATCGTTCACCGCCTTGAAGCGGTCGAGGTCGATCATCAGCAGCGCGCAGCGCGTCTTGGCCTCGATCGCATGGGTCAGCGCGCGTTCGAGATCCTCGTTCAGGCTGAGGCGGTTGGGCAGGCCGGTGAGGTTGTCGAAGCGCGCCATCTTGGCGATCTGTTCGGCCGAGGCGCGCTGTTCGGTGACGTCCGATCCGACGCCGCGGAAGCCGAGGAACTTGCCCGCCTCGTCGAGGCGCGGCGAGGCCGACAGCTCCCACCAGCGCGGCGTGCCGTCGATGGTCACCGGGACGATCAGGTTCGAAAAGCTCTCGCGGCGCTTCATCCGCTCGGCCATGTCGTGCAGGCTCTTGGGGAAATTGCCCGTCTCCCACGCGTCGCCCGAAAGCGCCTGGAGCAAGGGCAGCCCCTCGAGCTGGTCGGCGGGCGAGCCGAGCGCGAAGGCGAGCCGCGGCGTCACATGGATGAGGCGGCGGGCGTTGTCGGTCTGCCACAGCCAGTCGGCCGAGGTTTCCTCGAACTCGCGGAGCAGCAGGCTGACCGTCTCGGTCTTTTCGTGCAGCACCTCTTCGGCGCGGCGGAAGCGGATATGGCTCTGCGCGAAGCGGATGCAGAAGCCCGACAGCAGCGCGCCCGCGGCGACCGCGATCCCGGCCTGCGCCGGCATGCCGGCGACGACCAGCGCCGCCGCCGCCGACAGGCTTACCGGAACGATGAACAGCAGGCACGCCATCGGCAGCGTGTGCGCGGCGATCGCCAGCGTCAGCATCATCAGCAGCGCGACGGTCCACATCGACAATATATGGTCGGGCGAGGGCGAGAGGCCCTGCAGCCAGAAGGGCGCCGACCAGACGATCGCCGAATAAAAGGCGTGGCGGTGGCACAGGTTGAACTCGGCGGCGCCCGAATGGTGGAGCTCGCCGAGCGGCAGGCGCGAGACGACCTGCCACGACCAGAGGGTGAAGAGGATCGTGGCGGCCGCCCAGCCCGCGACCATAGCGAGCGGCACCGCGCTCAGCATCGTCAGCACCGCGACGATCGTCATGCCGAGCCCCATGCCGAGGCGCAGCTTGCCGCGCCCGCGCAGCGGCGCGAGTTGCAGCTGCCGGAGGTCGCCGATGTCCTGGTCGCGCGGGCTCAGCCCGAGCAGCGCACGCGCAGGAATATCGTCGGTCGGAATCGGATCGTTCGCCACCCTGGTCACAGGACAGGTCTAGCGAAACGGAGTTACCCGAAAGTAACTATCAGGCGGTTCGTGCGCGCTTTTTCTGTCCCGCAGGGGGACGGAATTCAGGCCGCGATGGCGAAGGGCTGGATTTCCCCGGCCAGATATTGCGCGCGCGCTTTCGACCGGCTCAATTTGCCCGAACTGGTGCGCGGCAGCGTGCGCGGCGGGATCAGTTCGATCAGGCAGTTCATGCCGGTGATCGCGCGGACGCGGTCGCGGATCGTCTCGCGCAGCGCGGCGCGCTCGGCATCGTCGCTGGTGCGGCACTGGACGAGCACCGCCGGCGTCTCCTCGCCGCCCGGCGCGGTGATCGCGAAGGCGGCGATGTCGCCCGACTTGAAGCCGGGCAGCTGCTCGACCGCCCACTCGATATCCTGCGGCCAGTGATTCTTGCCGTTGATGATGATCATGTCCTTGGCGCGGCCGACGATATAGATATAACCGTCTGACAAATAACCCATATCGCCGGTGTCGAGCCAGCCGTCGACGAGGCAGGCGGCGGTCGATTCGGGGTCGCGGAAATAGCCGGTCATCAGCGACGGGCCGCTGCACCAAACCTTGCCCACGGTCTGGTCGGGCAGCACGCCCCCCGCTTCGTCGCGGACCTCGATCACCATGTCGCGCGCGGCGCGGCCGCAGTTGACGATCGCACGATAGCGCGTCGGGCGGCCCGAATCATTGGCGGCGCCCGACAGCTCGGTTTCCTCGACCAGTTCGACGACGATGCCCTCGCCCGGCGGCATGATGCTGACCGCGAGCGTCGCCTCGGCGAGGCCGTAGCTCGGCAGGAAGGCGCTCGCCTTGAACCCGGCGTCGGCGAAGGCGTCGACGAAGCTCTGCATCACGTCGGGGCGGATCATGTCGGCGCCATTGCCCGCGACGCGCCAGCGCGACAGGTCGAAGCGGTCGGCGACATGCGTCTGGCTCGACACGCGGCGCGCGCAAATGTCGTAGCCGAAGGTCGGCGAGTAGCTGAGCGTCGTGCCCGCATTGCGGCTGATCAGGTCGAGCCAGGCGAGTGGTCGGCGCGCGAAATCCTCGGTCTTGAGATAATCGACCGACACCTGGTTCGCGACGGGCGAGAGCAGGCAGCCGACGAGGCCCATGTCGTGATACCAGGGCAGCCAGCTGATGCAGCGGTCGCTGTCCTGGACGTTCATCCCGTGCGAATGCGCGGCGAGATTGTTGAGCAGCGCCGCATGGGTCACCGCGACGCCGTGCGGGAAGCGCGTCGAGCCGCTGCTGTACTGGAGGTAGCAGGTCTCGTCCGACTGCTGTTCGGGCAGGTCGACCGGCGGCGCGGGACGCGCGCCGAATTCGCTCCAGTCCATCGGCGCGACATGCTGTTTCTCGGCCGCCTCGATCGCCATCGCGGCGATTTCGGGCGGGAAGAACAGCATCCTGGGGTCGCAGCTGGTCAGCTGGACGACGAGCTGGCCGACATAGGAGTCGCGACCGCCGAAGCTGGTCGGCAGCGGCAGCGGCACCGGCCAGGCACCGGCATAGATGGTGCCGAAGAAGAGCGCGGCGAATTCGGCGCCGGTTTCGGCGATCAGCGCGATGCGGTCGCCGGGCTTCACCCCCGCGGCGATCAGCCGATAGGCGGCGGCGAGCGAATCGGCCTTGAGCTCGCTATACGGATAGGGGCGCACCAGACGCCCACGCGGATCGTGGAAATTGAGCCCGCGCGTGCCGCTCGCGGCATAGTCGAGCGCTTCGCCGACGGTGGCGAAGTCCGAAAAACGGCGCGGCTGTGTACATATGGTCGGCGTCGGCACGAGCGCGTCGGCCGCATCGTTGATCTTGTCGTTCATAGGAGCTCCGGCATCCCGCGATGCGGGGCGCGCGGCAACAAGCATGTCATCTTTCTGGGCCATACGTGCTGCGCGATCCCTTATCGTTGGAACAAATCGCCTATTTTCAGGCATTGATGCCCGATATGGCGGCGCTGGTCGTTCTCAATCAGGCCCGACTGTGGCATAAACATGGCATGGTCAACTCCCGCGCGCGATCCGACCGGGGCAGGAAACCCTTGGACGCAGCGCGGCTCGAGGAGCTGGCGCTCGCCTATGTCGCCAGATTCGCGACCAGTCGCGCCAAGCTGGCGCGCTATCTGTCGAGAAAGATACGCGAATCCGAATGGACCGACAATGTCGATCCGGCGACGGCGTGCGCGGCGCTGGTCGCCAAGATCGAGCGGCTGGGTTTCGTCGACGACAGGCAATATGCCGCGATGCGCGGCGCCGCGATGACGCGGCGCGGACTCGGCACGCGGCGCGTGAAGGCGCAATTGTGGGTCGACGGAATCGCCGCCGCCGACGCGGCGGAGGCGGTCGAAAGCGCCGAGGATGCGGCGCTCGCCTCGGCGCTGGGCTTTGCGCGCCGCCGCCGTTTGGGGCCCTTCGCGGTGCAGGCGGCGGACGATCCGGCACAGCGCGAGCGTCAGGTCGCAGCCTTTGCGCGCGCCGGCCATTCGCTCGGCCTCGCGCGGCGGATCCTGGCGATTCGTCCCGGCGACGATGCGGCGTTGGCGGCGCTGGACGAAGAAGCGGCGCGCGACTAGGGCAGGGGCGTCCAACCGGCGAAAGGAATGCCGATGCGTGCGCTTTTTCCCGCCCTCGCGCTGATCATGGCCGCGCCGCTCGCCGGCTGTTCGGGCAACGGTGCGCAGGCCGAAAGTTCGTCGACCGCGGTGACGGTGAAAATGGCGGACAAGGCGCATGTCTTCAACGTGGAGGTAGCGCGGACGGCAGAGGAACAGGAAAAGGGGCTGATGTTCCGCACCAGCCTGTCCGAGGGCGGGGGCATGCTCTTTCCGTTCGAAAAGCCCAAATATGCGAGCTTCTGGATGAAGAATACGCTGATCCCGCTCGACATGATCTTCATCCGCGCCGACGGCAGCATCGACCGCATCGCCGAAAACACCATCCCCGAGAATCTCGAACCGGTGGTCAGCGGCGGCGAGGTGAGCGCGGTGCTCGAGCTCGCGGGGGGCACCGCGGCGAAGCTCGGCATCGACGAGAGCGCGACGGTGACTTGGAAAGATTGAGCCATCCCCATTTCCGTTCGCCCTGAGCTTGTCGAAGGGCCGTTCTTTTTCTTGTCGGCGCTGAAGGAAAGCACGGTCCTTCGACAAGCTCAGGACAAACGGCAAAAGGGGGAGCGCAATGCCGCTTTGGCGCTTGCGCGACCGCTCTGCTTGCCTGTAAACGCGCGGCCATGGGCATTTTAGGCAAGATTTTCACCTGGTGGGACGGCGCGACCGTCGGCACGCTCCTCAACAGCTGGGCGAGCGGCGAGAAGGTCGGCGAGGACAGCCTCGGCAACACCTATCACCGCGCCAGGAAGGGCAACCGCCGCTGGGTGCTCTATAACGGATCGAACGACGCGAGCCGCGTGCCGCCCGAATGGCACGGCTGGCTGCACGGCACCTTTGACGAATTGCCCGCCGATATCCTGCCCGCGCCGCGCACATGGGAGCAGGACCCGAGCGCGAATCTGACCGGCAGCACGGGCGCCTATCGCCCCGCCGGCGCGCTCGAACGCGGCGGCCGCCGCGCCGCCGCGACCGGCGACTACGAGGCCTGGCGCCCCGGCGCCGAGTGAGCCGCATGCGTGCGCGCCCGATCCCGACCGCGCTGATCGCGCTGCTCGCCGCGACCGCGCTCGCCGGCTGCGACCGTAGCCCGTCGCAGGGCAAGGGCAGCGCGACCGTCCAGACGGTCGCCAAGTCCGAACGCGTTCCCGCCGAGGTCGGCGGCATCGAGGGGGCGACCCCGATGGCCGAGCGCGTCGCGGTGGTCGGCCTGCTCAACAAGCGCAACGGGCTGGTCCGCGATCTCGAGCTGAAGCCCGGCGACAGCGCGCGCGTCGGCCGCGCGATCGTCCGCCTGCGCGCGTGCGAGACGACTGCGCCGTGGGAGGATCCGCCCGAGACCGGCGCCTTCGTCCAGCTGACCGTGCAGGACCAGCGCGACGACCAATGGTACCGCGTCTTTTCGGGCTGGATTTTCCGCGAGCGCCCCGAACGCAACGTGATCCAGCACCCGATCTACGATGTCTTCGTCAAAAGCTGCGCGATGACATATCCGGGCGGCGAGCCCGTCGCGCGCGCGGTGCCGAAGTCCGAATCGGCGGCGGCGCCCAAGGCGTCGAGCGCGCCCCAGTCGCCCGCGACGAACGGCGGCGAAGGCACCCCGGCGCCAGCTCCGCCCGCCGCGATCCCCGTACCGGCCCCGGCCGCACCGGCGCCCGCCAACACCGAATAGAGCCGCGTCAGATAATCGGCCTGGGTGATTTCGATCGCGCCGAGCGATTCGAGGTGCGGGGTGATGAACTGGCAGTCGAGCAGCTGCCAGCCGCCCGCGATCAGCCGCGCGACGAGATGCGCGAGCGCGACCTTCGACGCGTCGCGCGCGCGGCTGACCATCGATTCGCCGAAGAAGGCACGCCCCAGCGTCACGCCGTAGAGCCCGCCGACCAGCTCGCCCTGCTGCCAGCATTCGACGCTGTGCGCGTGGCCGATGCGGAACAGCCGCTCGTAGCTCGCCTTGATCACCGGGTTGATCCACGTCGTCGGCCGGTCGGCGGCGGACTCGGCGCACAGCGCCATCATCGCGGCGAAGGCACGGTCAGTGGTGACGTGGAAATGCCCGGCGACGATGGTCCTCTTCAGGCGGCGCGACAGGCGGAAGCCGTCCAGCGGCAGGATCGCGCGCAGCCGCGGCTCGACCCAATGGACCGACGGGTCGTCCGCCGCGTCGGCCATCGGGAAAAGCCCCTGCGCGTAAGCGCTGAGCAGCAGCGCCGGGTCTATGGTTTCAAACGGCTTCAGCTCGCGGGCTTCACGAATTTGAGCGTCATGCGGTCCGATTCGCCGATGCCCACATATTTGTCGCGATCCTTCTCGCCCTCGCGCAGGTTCGGCGGCAGCGTCCAGACGCCCTTTTCATAATCCTTCGTGTCCTTGGGATTGGCGTTGATCTCGCTCTTGCCCGCGAGCTTGAAGCCCGCGGCCTCGGCAAAGGCGATGATCGAGCTTTCCTTCATATAGCCCGACTTCTCCTCCTTGGCGGCATCGTCGCCCTCGGCGAGGCGATGCTCCTCGATCCCGAGCACGCCGCCGGGCCTCAGCATCGCGTAGATCTGGCGGAACGCTTCCTGGGCCTTGTCCGCGCCGTCGAAGCGCCAGTTGTGGACGTTGCGGAAGGTCAGCACGACGTCGGCGCTGCCATCGGGAACCTTGGGCCCGGCGCCGGTCGCGGGAAATTCGGCGAGCTTCAGCGCGCCATAGGTCGCGGTGTCGGCGGCCTGCTTGTCCTTGAGGCGGTTCAGGCCCCTGTCCAAGGGCGCGGCGACATAGAGGGTGCCGCCGCCCGCCTTCGACAGCGGGGCGAGGATTTCGGTATACCAGCCGCCGCCGGGCCACAGCTCGACCACGGTGTCGCCGGGCTTGACCCCGAAGAAGGCCAGCGTTTCGGCGGGGTGGCGATATTGGTCGCGGACGACGTTCGCCGGGGTGCGCGTCGGCGCGGCGACCGCTGCGGCGATCGCATCGCCGGGCTTGGCGGCTTCGCTGGCGGTGGCATTCGACGCGGGGGCGCTGCACGCGGCAACGGCGATCAGCGCTGCACTTGCAACGGCATGGAAATGACGCATATCGGGCACCTCTCTCGGGGAGCGGGCCGGTCGGTGCCGGCCCGGTTGGGGGACCGCCATAGTGCGAAGGGAAGGGCTCGGATGCAAGTGTCCATGCTGTCGGTGAGCATCGGCGCCGCCATATTGTGCGCCGTCGCCGAATGGGCGAACTGGCGGCGCAACAATCGGCGCGACGTCGACAATGTCGGCTTCATGCCCTGGCGCGGGATCGCGCTGGCATCAGCCTGCGTGACGATCTTCGCGCTCGCCTTCTGGGTGCATCAGAGGTGACGTCGCCCCCCGCGAAGGCGGGGGCCGCAATAGGCTTGGCCCGGCACCGCTGTATAGGCCTCCAGCGGCCCCCGCCTTCGCGGGGGCGACGCGCGGGTCAGAGGCACGCCTCGAGATAGGGCTGGTCGAAGCCGAACTGGCGCGCCTTTTCGAGCGTGTAGGGGCGCAGGCCCATCGAGCGATATTCGCCCATGATCTTCCCGTCCTTGTCCTCGTCCATATATTCGAACTTGAACAATTCCTGGGTGACGATGACGTCGCCTTCCATGCCGATCACTTCGGTGACGTTGGTGACGCGGCGCGACCCGTCGCGCAGGCGCTTGATCTGGACGATCAGGTCGACCGAATCGGCGATCTGCTTCGAAATCGCTTCCTTCGGGATCTTGATGTCGCCCATCAGCACCATATTCTCCATACGGCCGAGGCATTCGCGCGGGCTGTTGCTGTGGAGCGTACACATCGACCCGTCGTGACCCGTGTTCATCGCGGCGAGCAGGTCGAAACATTCGGCGCCGCGGACCTCACCCATGATGATGCGGTCGGGGCGCATACGCAGCGCGTTCTTGACGAGGTCGCCCATGTGGATCGCGCCATTGCCCTCGAGGTTCGCGGGCCGCGTTTCGAGCGGCAACCAGTGCGGCTGCTGCAGGCGGAGTTCGGCGGCGTCCTCGATCGTCAGCACGCGTTCGCCGGGGTCGATCATTTTCGACAGCGCGTTGAGCATCGTCGTCTTGCCCGAACCGGTACCGCCCGAGATGACGATATTGAAGCGGCTCGCGCCCGCGATCTTCAGCGCGGTGCACATCTTCTGGCTCATCGCGCCCCATTGGCACAGCATGTCGAGCGTGATCGGCTTGGCCGAGAATTTACGAATCGAGATCGCGGTGCCGCGCAGGCTCAGCGGCGGCACGATGACGTTGACGCGGCTGCCGTCCTTGAGGCGGGCGTCGGCGAGCGGCGTGGTCTGGTCGACGCGGCGGCCGACCATGTTGCAGATGCGCTGGGCAATCTGGAACAGATGCTGCTCGTCGCGGAACTGGATCGGCGCGATGACCAGCTGGCCCTTGCGTTCGATATAGGTCTGGTACGGTCCGTTGACCATGATGTCGCTGATGTCGGGGTCGGACAGCAATTCTTCGAGCGGGCCGAAGCCGAGCAGTTCGTCGACGAGCACTTTTTCGAGCGCGAACTGTTCGCGGCGATTCAAGGTGATGCGAAGCTCGGCGAGCACCTCGAGGATGATCGGGCGGAATTCCTCGGTCAGCTCGTCCTTGCTGAGCGTCGCGGCGGCCTCGGGATCGACGCGTTCGAGCAGGCGCGGCAGCACCTGTTCCTTGATCTTGTGAACGCTGGCTTCGAACCCTTGCGCCTTTTCGGGCTCCATCGCCTCGGCGGAAGAGCGCTGGTTCAGCCGCTCCATCGCTTCCATTTCGGGGGCCGCGCCCGCCAGCGGGTCGGGCAGCGGGGCCGCGTCGATCGCCGGGAACTGGCCGCCGCCCGAAGGCATGCCCGCGCCGCCCTGCATTGGCTTCGCCACGCCAAAGGCGGGGCGTCCTGCGGTACCGGGGCGGCGTCCGAATGCGCTCATGATGCTGTCCTGCTTTCGAATCATATCCATGGATGTGTCGCCGCCAAAGCAGACGAACCCCCAATCGACAGGGTGAATAGAGCGGAAACTTTGACATTCTCCTAATGCGGCGCGTCGGTGGGCTGCGTGCGTCGAGAGAGGTTCACGCGGAGGCGCAGAGATCGCAGAGATAGAAAAGGAGCGGCGAAGCCGCTCCTCCCCATTTCTCTCTGCGTCTCCGCGTCTCCGCGTGAACCAAATCCTCGGCGTTCTCTGCGCCTCTGCGCGAATATTCCTGGTCCTGACGCGGAGCATGAAAAAGGGGGCCGTGGCCCCCTTTTTGCGTTTCGTCATTCGCCGGCGTTTCAGCCGGCGATATGCTCGGCGAGGACGGTCAGGCCCGCCTCATTGACCTCGGCGAAGCCGCCTTCGACCTCGATCGTCTCGGGATCGGCGCCCTGCTTGGCATAGATGGTCAGCGGGCCGTTGCGCAGCGTCGCCATGAAGGGCGCATGGCCTTCGAGCACCGAGAAGTCGCCTTCGCTACCCGGCACGGTGACCATATAGACGTCGGCGGTCCGCTCGAGGCGGGCGGGGGTGACGAGTTCGAACTTCAGAGCCATGGGCTTTTCCCTTTAGCCCTCTCCCCTTCAGGGGAGAGGGTTGGGAGAGGGGGAGTCTCGCTTCGGAGCGGTCCCCTCTCCAACTCCGGCTAGGCAACCAGTTGCCGAGCCTTCGTATCCTCTCCCCTGAAGGGGAGAGGACCAGTATTACGCGTCTTCGGCGAGCTTCGCGGCCTTGGCGACCGCTTCGTCGATGCCGCCGACCATGTAGAAGGCCGCTTCGGGCAGATGGTCATATTCGCCATCGACCACCGCCTTGAACGACTTCACCGTGTCTTCGATCGCCACGAACTTGCCGGGGATGTTGGTGAAGACTTCGGCGACGTGGAACGGCTGGCTGAGAAAGCGCTGGATCTTGCGCGCGCGGGCGACGACCAGCTTATCTTCTTCCGACAGCTCGTCCATGCCGAGAATCGCGATGATGTCCTGCAGCGACTTGTACTTCTGCAGCGTTTCCTGAACGCGGCGGGCGGTCTCATAATGCTCCTGGCCGACGATCGCGGCGGTCAGCACGCGGCTGGTCGAATCGAGCGGATCGACCGCCGGATAGATGCCGAGTTCCGAGATCGCGCGGTTCAGCGTCGTCGTCGCGTCCAAGTGGGCGAACGAAGTTGCCGGGGCCGGGTCGGTCAAATCGTCCGCGGGAACGTAAATGGCCTGCACCGAGGTGATCGACCCCTTGTTGGTCGAGGTGATGCGTTCCTGCAGCGCGCCCATGTCGGTCGACAGCGTCGGCTGGTAACCCACGGCCGAGGGAATACGGCCGAGCAGCGCCGACACTTCCGAACCCGCCTGGGTGAAGCGGAAGATGTTATCGACGAAGAAGAGCACGTCCTGGCCTTCCTGGTCGCGGAAATATTCGGCGATCGTCAGACCCGAGAGCGCGACGCGCGCACGCGCACCCGGCGGCTCGTTCATCTGGCCGAACACCAGCGCAACCTTCGAACCTTCGGGGGTCGGGTTGCCGTCCTTGTCCTTGGCGATAACGCCGGCGTCGAGGAACTCGTGATACAGGTCGTTGCCTTCGCGGGTGCGTTCACCGACGCCCGCGAACACCGACGTACCGCCATGGCCCTTGGCGATGTTGTTGATCAGTTCCTGGATCAGCACGGTCTTGCCGACGCCCGCGCCGCCGAACAGGCCGATCTTGCCGCCCTTGGCATAAGGGGCGATCAGGTCGATGACCTTGATGCCGGTGACGAGGATGCTCGTTTCGGTCGACTGGTCGACGAACTCGGGAGCCTTGGCATGGATCGGCGCGACGCTGACGGCGTTGACCGGGCCCTGTTCGTCGATCGGCTCGCCGATGACGTTGAGGATGCGGCCGAGCGTCTGCGGGCCGACGGGGACCGAGATCTGCGCGCCGGTGTCGGTGACGGGCTGGCCGCGGGTCAGGCCGTCGGTCGCGTCCATCGCGATCGTGCGGACGGTGTTCTCGCCGAGGTGCTGCGCGACTTCGAGGACGAGGCGGTTGCCGTTGTTGTCGGTTTCGAGCGCGTTCAGAATCGCGGGCAGCGTGCCAGTGAACTGGACGTCGACGACGGCGCCGATGACCTGCGCGATGCGGCCCGTGGCGGTGCCGGCGGTCGCGGCGGCCCTGGGAGCAGCAGCCTTCTTCGGTGCAGCGGCCTTGGGCGCGGCGGCCTTCTTGGCAGGAGCCTTCTTTTCAGCGGGAGCGGTAGCCATGGTCTTCTTCCTTGGGTTGATCGATTAGAGCGCTTCGGCGCCCGATTTCTTCGCGGAGCTACAGCGCTTCCGCGCCAGCAATAATTTCGATGAGTTCGGTGGTGATCGCCGCCTGACGCGTGCGGTTGTAGATGATGGTCAGCTTGTTGATCAGGTCGCCCGCGTTGCGCGTCGCATTGTCCATCGCGGTCATCGACGCGCCCTGTTCGGACGCGGCGTTTTCAAGGAGGCCCTTGAAGATCTGGATCGTGATGTTGCGCGGGAGCAGGTCGGCGAGGATCGCTTCCTCGTCGGGCTCATATTCGACCGCGGCGCCGCTCGACGCCGGAACGTCGACGGGCGCGGGAACCGGGATCAGCTGCTGGCCGGTCGCTTCCTGGAGGAGTGCCGAACGGAACTTCGAATAGAAGAGATGCGCGACGTCGAACGCGCCGGCTTCGTAAAGCTCCATGACCTTCGCCGAAATCTCGTGCGCCTGATCGAAGCCGATGTCGCGGATGCCCGTCGTCTCGTAGAGCTCGGTGATCTGGCCCGCGAACAGGCGCCCGATCACCGGACGGCCCTTGCGGCCGATCAGGTAGAAGAGGACCTTCTTGCGCTGCGCCTGCAGTTCGAGCGCCTTGTCGCGTGCCGCCTTGACGATGTTCGAGTTGAACGCGCCGGCGAGGCCGCGGTCGCTGTTGAGCACGACGAGCAGGTGGGTGTCGCTCTTGCCGGTGCCGGCGAGCAGTTGCGGCGCCGAATCCGACGCGCCGACCTTCGACGCCAAGCTGGCGACGACGCCTTCGAGCCGCGTCGCATAGGGGCGCGCGGCTTCGGCCGCGGCCTGTGCCTTGCGGAGCTTGGCGGCCGCGACCATTTTCTTGGCCTTGGTGATCTTCTGGGTCGATTTGACCGAGACGATGCGCCCTTTGAGTTCCTTCAGACTGGCCATAAGTCCCGTCTTTACCCTTTGTTCGTCACCCCGGCGAAGGCCGGGGTCTCACCGTCGAGATCCCGGCCTTCGCCGGGATGACGAGGTTGATGGTTACGCGAAAATCTTGCCGAAGGCGTCGAGCGCCGCGACCAGACCCTTTTTGGCGTCGTCGCCAAGGTCCTTGGTGTCGCGGATCGTCTTCAGCACATCGGCATGGTCGCTGCGCAGATAGGCGAGCATCGCCTGTTCGTAACGCGACACGTCGGTGGTCGCGACAGTGTCGAGATAGCCGTTGGTGCCGGCAAAGATCGACGCGGTCTGCTCTTCGAACGGCATCGGCTGGAACTGCGGCTGCTTCAGGAGCTGCGTCAGGCGCGCGCCGCGGTTGAGCAGCTTCTGCGTCGATGCGTCGAGGTCCGAACCGAACTGCGCAAAGGCTTCCATTTCGCGATATTGCGCGAGTTCGAGCTTGATCGAGCCCGACACCTTCTTCATCGCCTTGGTCTGCGCGGCCGAGCCGACGCGCGACACCGACAGACCCACGTTGATCGCGGGGCGGATACCGGCGTTGAACAGGTTGGTTTCGAGGAAGATCTGGCCGTCGGTGATCGAAATCACGTTGGTCGGGATGTACGCCGACACGTCGCCGGCCTGCGTTTCGATGATCGGCAGCGCGGTGAGCGAACCCGCACCATTGTCGCTGTTCATCTTCGCGGCGCGTTCGAGCAAACGCGAGTGCAGATAGAAAACGTCGCCCGGATAGGCTTCGCGGCCCGGCGGGCGGCGCAGCAGCAGCGACATCTGGCGGTAAGCGACGGCCTGCTTCGAAAGGTCGTCATAGACGATCACGGCGTGCATGCCGTTGTCGCGGAAGAACTCGCCCATCGTGCAGCCGGTGTAGGGTGCGAGGAACTGCAGCGGAGCGGGCTCCGACGCGGTCGCGGCGACGACGATCGAATATTCCATCGCGCCATTTTCTTCGAGCTGGCGCACGATCTGCGCGACGGTCGAACGCTTCTGACCCACGGCGACGTAGATGCAGTACAGCTTCTTCGATTCGTCGGTGCCGGCGTTCGCCTGCTTCTGGTTGATGAAGGTGTCGATCGCGACGGCGGTCTTGCCGGTCTGGCGGTCGCCGATGATCAGTTCGCGCTGGCCGCGGCCGACGGGGACGAGCGCGTCGAGCGCCTTGAGGCCGGTCTGGACGGGTTCGTGCACCGAGGTGCGCGGGATGATGCCCGGCGCCTTCACTTCGACGCGCATGCGCTTGTCGGCCTTGATCGGGCCCTTGCCGTCGATCGGATTGCCGAGGCCATCGACGACGCGGCCGAGCAGGCCCTTGCCGACGGGGACGTCGACGATCGTGCCGGTGCGCTTGACGGTGTCGCCTTCCTTGATCTCGGCGTCGCTGCCGAAGATCACGATGCCGACGTTATCGGCTTCGAGGTTCAAGGCCATGCCCTGCACGCCGTTGGCGAATTCGACCATTTCACCGGCCTGGACATTGTCGAGGCCGTGGACGCGGGCGATGCCGTCGCCGACCGAGAGCACCGAACCGATTTCGCTGACCGTGGCGTCGGTCCCGAAATTGGCGATCTGGTCCTTGATGACCTTGCTGATTTCAGCGGCGCGGATTTCCATTATTCAGCCTTTCATCGCAGTCGCGAAGCTATTGAGACGGGTACGGATGCTGCCGTCGATCAGCTGGCTGCCCAGCTGGACGACGAGGCCGCCGAGGATGGCGGGATCGACGGTGGTGGCGACCGCGACATCGCGGCCGACACGGGTTTTGAGGTTCGCCGTCAGCTCCTTGAGCTGCTCGGCGGTAAGCGGGTGCGCGCTGGTGACCTTGGCGGTCACTTCGCCGCGGTGATCGGCGACGATCGCGTCATAGGCGTCGATCATCCTGGGCAGATCGGCGAGACGGCGATTCTCGGCGAGCACGCCGAGGAATTTGGTGGTCAGCGAATCGAGCTCCATCGCCTTGGCGACGGCATCGATGGCGTTCGCCGCATCGCCGCGGCCGACGACCGGGCTCGCGATCAGCGCCGACAGGTCGGCCGATTCGGCAAGGCCCGCGCGCAGGTCGGCGAGGCTCTTCGACACCGCGTCGATCGCGTTCGATTCGCGGGCCAGATCGAACAAAGCGACCGCATAGCGGCCCGCGAGGCCTGCCGTGATGTTGCCCTGAATGCCGCCGGAATTCTCCACGCGTGAAAGTCCTTTGCTACGATCCCGTGGGGGATTGGGTCGCGCGGGTTTTTGGCGGATATTCGGAAATATCCCCCGCAGCGAAGTCGCGGCGCGCCTAGCAACGATTGTGCGGCAATGCAAGGTGGGGGTTAGGATGAATCCTACCCCCTCGCACACCCATTTGCCCTGAGCTTGTCGAAGGGCCGTTCTTTCTTCAAAAGCCCTGCCAGGAAGGACGGGACTTCGACAAGCTCAGTCCGAACGGAAGAGGGGTAGCTTATGGGCGAGATGATCCGGATGACGATGGACGATGGCGCCGGGATCGCCGTCTATCATGCCGAGGCCGAGGGCGAACGCCGCGGCGGGCTGGTGCTGATCCAGGAGATTTTCGGGGTCACCGACCATATCCGCGAGCTGTGCGACGAATATGCCGCCGACGGTTACGAGGTGCTCGCCCCCGCGATCTTCGACCGCGAGCATCCGGGGTTCGAGAGCGATTATTCGGGGCCGCAGTTCGAGCGCGCGGTGCAGCTGGCGCGCGAGCTGCACCCGTTCGAGCAGAGCCTCAAGGATGCGCAGACCTGCATCGATGCGCTCAAGGGCCGGGGGCCGGTGTTCATCACCGGCTATTGCTATGGCGGCTCGGTCACGTGGCGGATGGCGCAGATCAGCCCCGACCTCGCCGCGGCCTCTTCTTATTATGGCAGCCTCGTTCCCGCCCAGTTCGCCGACCAGGCGCCGGCCTGCGCCACCGTCGCGCATTTCGGCCGCTACGATGCGGGCATCCCGATGGAGGGGGTCGAGGCGCTGATCGCGAAGGACCATCCGACCGTGCAGATCTTCGTCTATGACGCCAACCACGGCTTCAACAGCGACCGCCGCAAGGATTATCACGAAGCGTCGAGCGAACTCGCGCGCGAACGCACGCTGATGCTGTTCAAGGCGTGCGGGGGATGAGGCTCGTCTTCATCCACGGCCCCGCGGCGTCGGGCAAGCTGACCGTCGCGAAGGAACTTGCGGCGCTCACCGGGCTGTCCTTGTTCCACAATCATCTGGTGGTCGATGCGCTGCTCGCGGTGTTTCCGTTCGGCAGCCCGGGCTTCGTGACCTTGCGCGAGCGGATGTGGCTCGACGTCTTCGCGGCGGCGGTGGCCGAGGACCGCCCGCTGATCTTCACCTTCCACCCCGAGGCGAGCGTCGCGCCCGATTTCCCCGTGCGCGCCGCGGCGCTGGTCGAGGGCATGGGCAGCCGGGTCGATTTCGTCGCGTTGACCTGCGCGCCCGGGGTGGTCGCGGCGCGCGTCGAGGCGCCATCGCGGCAGGCGGGCGGGAAACTCTCGTCGCTCGCGATGCTGCGCGAACTGGAGGCGGCGGGGGCGTTCGCTTATCCGCCGCTGCCGCCGCCCGCGATCGCGATCGACACCGGCGTGGTCGAACCCCGTGAGGCGGCGCTTCAAATCCGCGCGGCGCTGGGTCTCGGCTGAGGCGGCCGGTGAAGATCGCGATCAACCTGCTGCTCTTCCTGCTCGTCTTCGCGCTCGCCGCGACGGCGATCCTCCATACCCAGCAGCGCCGCTTCATCTTTCCCGCCCCGGCGCAATATCCCGCCGCGCCGCCGCCGGGCTTCGAGCTCGTGCATACGCAGACCGACGACGGGTTGCGCCTGTCGGCCTTTTACCGCCGCGCGGCGCCGGGCAGGAAGACCTTGCTCTTCTTCCACGGCAACGGCGACAATCTGCTCGGCGCGATCCAGGCAACGCGCGGCCCCGCGGCGAGCGGCACCGGGCTGCTGCTCGCCGAATATCGCGGTTACGGCGGCAATCCGGGATCGCCGGGCGAAGCGGGGCTGTACGATGATGGCGAAGCGGCGATGCGCTGGCTTGCCGGCGCGGGGGTGGCGCCGCACGACGTCATCGTCGTCGGCAATTCGGTCGGTTCGGGCCCGGCGACCGAGCTGGCGCTGCGCCACGACGTCGCGGCGCTGATGCTCGTCTCGGGCTTTTCGAGCCTGCCCGACGTGGTGCGGAGCCAGGTGCCGCTGGTCGGCGGGCTCGTCCGCGACCGCTTCGACAATGCAGCGAAGCTGCCCAGGGTGAAGGCGCCGGTCTTTCTGATGCACGGCGATGCCGACACTTTGGTGAAGCCCGACAATCTGGCGCGGCTGCGCGCGGCGCGGCCCGACGCGACGGTCGTGCTGGTCGCGGGCGCGGGGCACGAGCTCGCCTATACCGCACCCGCGCAGGCGATCCTGACGCGCTGGGTCGAGCGATTGTCCCGGCCGCCGGGCTAACGCGTTCGCAACGCTTTTGAGCGATGGCGGGGCGGGAGGAGAGTATGATGTCCTTCGCCCTCGCGCTGATGCTGCTGACCGATTTCGGGCTCGATCCGGCGTGGAAGCCGGTCGCCGATCCGATTGCAGAAGGGCGGGGCGGCAAGGTCCAGTGCACCGAACCCGACCCGGCGGCGCGAACGTGTCGCGCCATGACCTGGTACAGCAGCGGCACCGACGGCCGGGTCGAAGTGCGGCAAGTGTCGGTGCTCGACAATATGCCCGCCTATGCGGCCGAGGTCCGCTTCGCGCTCGATCGCGACGGTGCGGCGCTCTGCACGATCGTCGACGACCGCTATATGGCGGGATTTCGCGTCGTCAGCAGCCGCGCGCCCTATGCGCCGGCCAGCGACCGGCGCCTCTACCTGCTGTTTCGCGAGGCGCTGGTCGAGGCGATGTGGAACCGCAAGGTCTGCGCCTACGGCTTTGCCCGCGCGGACGATTCGCTGCAGCAGGGTATCGGCACCGTCGACGGCCAGCTCGCGGGTGAATTGATGAGCCTCTATAGCTGGATCGACCCCAGCGCCGGCTGGCGGCTCAAGGCGCCGCCGCAGGGCTGACCACCGCGCCCTTCGCCAGCTTCTGGCACGAATAGACCAGCCGCTCGTTCGGCGACGGGGGCAGGACCGCGCGGATCGCGTCCTGCTGGGTCGCGAGGCTTGCGAGCTGGTCGGGCGCGACGCTGCAGCCCTTGATCTCGACCCCCGCGCGGACCTCGCGCGCCTTCGCCATCGTCTCGGCATCGAGCAGATAGCGGTCGACGCGGTAATCGGTGCCCGCGCCGTCGATCGACGCGATCGTCACCGTCGCCTCCTCATTGGGGACCAGGATGCGCTGCCAGCGGCCGTCGCTGCCTTGCGCATATTGGGTGCGGCCGTTGATGCAGCCGTCCTTGCCGATCGCCACCGGCACATCGGGGGTTTCGGACACGGTGATGCGGCTGCGGTCGGGGTGGATCGTGCAGAGCAGATTGCCCTCGACAAGCGCGGGGGGCAGGTCGGCGCCGGCCGTCCCCGCCTTGGTGTCGGCGGGCAGGTCGGCGTGCGCGCTCGGCCGGGTGGCGAAGAGGATCGCGGCGACCAGCATCAGCGCCGCGCCCGCGCCGCCCGCGATCTTCGCGTTGCGGACATTCTTCTGATTGTGGAACATCAGCCCCGCGCCCGCCGCGAGCGCGCCGATCACGAAAAGCACGCCGGCCAGCGCCATGCGATTCTCGCGCGCCGCCTGCGCATCTTCGTCGGCGCGCGTCTCGCGCAGCTCGCGGTCGAGCGCGGCGGCGGCTTCCTTGTCGGCATTCGCTGCGGTCTTGGCGCGCGCATCGGCGTCGCGCGCGGCGCGGTCGCGCGCGTCGGCCTCGGCCAATGTCAGGCACGGGGTGCCGATACTGCCGAAATTCTGCCCCGCGTCGGTCAGGAAGCGCGTCAGCTCGCGGTTGGCGATCGCGAAGGAAAAGGGCGAATCGCCGTCGTCGGCACGCGTCATCGCATTGTTGATGCCGACGATGCGCCCGCACTGGTCGACCAGCGGCCCGCCCGAATTGCCGCGCGCGATCTGCGCGGTGTGGACGAGCATCGCGACCCCGTCGACGCCCTGCGTGTTCGAGAGATTGCCTTCGCTGCGCACCGGGGTGCGCGGGGTGATATAGTCGCCCGCACCGCGCGCGGTCGCGGCGTCGACATTGCCGGGATAGCCCAGCGCGACGACGTCGGCACCCGATTCGAACGGCCCCGAGTAGATCGCGGCGGCGGGCACGCGCCCCTCGGTGATCTCGATCAGCGCGAGGTCGCGCTTGGTGTCGATCGCGATCAGCTTGGCGGCGTAGCTTTTCTGCCCCTCCGACGGGACGACGCCGAGCGCGACATTGTCGGGATAGCGCGCCGCCGATTCGACGACATGCGCGTTGGTGACGATGCGCGTCGGCGAGATGGCGATGCCGCTGCCATGGCCGAACCCGACGACCTCGCCGTCGACCATCGCGACGGTGACGACGCGCACGACGCTGCGCGACGCGGCGCTGATATCGTCGGCGCGCGCGGGTGGGGTCAGGGCGAAGAGGGCGAGCAGCAGCGCGAGGAGGCGGGTCATGGCGGCGAACCTAGCCGCTGGCCGCGCGAAGACAAGCTGGAGTCTGCCCTAAATATGGGGGCCCCACATCACCATCCACGCGCCCGCGCTGCCGGCGAGGATGATGACGCCGCTGACGGTCAGCAGCGCGGCGACGCCCTTTTTGGCGAGCGGCGTGCCATGCGCCCCGGCGCGCAGGTAAAGTTCGGCGACGGCGAGCGGCAGCAGCGAATTGGCGAAGGCGAGGAAGATGTCGAACGGCCCGTCCATCGCCTTGCCGATCCCCGCGCCGCCGGTGGCGATGCCCCACGCCATATAGCCGACGCGCATGAACCACACCGCGCTCGCGACGACGAACAGCCGGATCGCCCAGCGGCGATGCTCGGCGAAGCGGCGCGCGCGGGCGGCGCGCCATGCGAGGGCGGCGAAGCCGAGGATGAGCAGCGCGTCGAGCGTGATCCCGACCGCGCCCGCGAGGTTGAGCCAGGTGCCGCGCCCCCAGGTGAGCCACAGCCCGCCGAGCGCGAGCGTCAGCACGCTGATCAGATAGAGCCGCCCGTTCCAGCGGTGCACCGCCGGCCAGCGGCTGCGGATCGCGGGGATCAGCTGGACGAGGCCGCCAAGCGTGATCACCGCTGCCATCAGCACATGCACCGCGAAGAAGAGATTGCCGCCGGTGTCGCCGGGGACGAAGCCCTTGATCAGCGGCTTGGCGTTCCACGCCGCGAAATCGCCCGACAGCGAGGAGGGATAATAGAAGAGCAGGATGAAGGCGGTGAACAGCAATTGCCCCGCCGCGATGCTGAGGTAGCAAAAGGTCGCTGCGCGGCCGAGCCAGTCGGTGCCGCGCGCGGGGCGGCTGGATGCGAAGGATGCGTCGATGGTCGCCATGCTGCCGACTCCCCGGGTTCGGTGGCGAAGGTGGCGGATTGGCAATGGTGTGTCAATGTTATAATACAGTGATACGGTTTGCGGGTGAGAGGGAGCGAACAAGAGCGATCCTCCCCCAACGGGGGAGGGGGACCACCCGAAGGGTGGTGGAGGGGCACAGGAGGTTTGCGCAGCGCCAAACCGACAAGCCGCTCATTTCCGGCGACGCAGCGAAAGTGCACCAACTCACCGGCAAGGCAAACCGCCAGTGCCCCTCCACCAGCTTCGCTGGTCCCCCTCCCCGTTCCGGGGAGGATCGTCATCGCCAAACTTTGAACGCAAGCATCGGGACGCGGCCGCCGCCGCACCCGGTCATAAGGGCTCCAACGCAGTGAAAGGACCCCTCATGACCTACCAGATCACCGGGCTCGACCCCGACCCCTTCGCGCCCTATTTCGCGATGGACGATGCCGGGCTCGCCGCGGTCGGTGCCCGCCGCGTCACCGCCACCGCCGACCGCGGCTTCCCGTGCCGCATCAGCCTTCAGGACGCGCGCGCCGGCGAGGCGCTGATCCTGCTCCACCATGTCAGCCACGACGTCGCGACGCCCTATCGCAGCGCCTATGCCATCTATGTCCGGCCGGGCGTCGAAGCGGCGACCTATGTCGATACGCCGCCACCGGTGTTCGAAGGCCGCCCGCTCGCGCTCCGCGCCTTCGACGCCGACGGCATGCTGCAGGACGCGCGGCTCGCGGGACCGGGCGAGGCCGACGCGGCGATCCGCGACCTGTTGGCGGGCGAGTCCATCGCCTATATCGACGCGCATAATGCCGCGCACGGCTGCTTCGCCGCGCGGATCGAGAGGAATTGACCATGGCCTTTTCCACCATGACCGACGACGAACGCTGGGAAGCGGTGCAGGCGCGCGACAAGGCGCAGGACGGCCGCTTCGTCACCGGGGTGCTCACCACCGGCATCTATTGCCGCCCGAGCTGCGCCGCACGCCATCCCTTGCGCCAGAATGTCCGCTTCTTTGCCGACGGCGCCGCGGCGCGCGCGACGGGGCTGCGCCCGTGCAAGCGCTGCCTGCCCGACGACGTCGCACGCGACGAGAGCGCGGTGATCAAGGCGATCGCCGCGATCAAGGCGAGCGAAGAGCCGCTCGCGCTCGCCGACCTCGCGGCGCGCACCGGCTATTCGCCGACGCATTTCCAGCGCGTCTTCACCCGCCACACCGGGCTGTCGCCCGCCGCCTATGCCCGCGCTTTGCGCGAGGAGCGCGCGCGGCAGGCGCTGAGCGGCGGCGGCAGGGTGACCGACGCGATCTACGACGCGGGCTTTTCGGGGCCGTCGCGATTCTATCAGAATATGGAGGGACGCATGGGTATGACGGCTTCGGCGTGGGTCAATGGCGGCAAGGGCGCGACGATCCACTGGGCGGTGGTGCCGACCAGTCTCGGCGACATGCTCGTCGCAGCGACCGACAAGGGCGTGTGCCGGCTGAGCTTCGCCGAAGGGCGCGAGGCGCTCGAGGAGCGATTCCCCGCCGCAAACCTGATCGAAGGCGGTGACGACTTCGAAGCGCTGCTCAAAGAGGTGGTCGCCGCGGTCGAGGCGCCGGTGAACGGCTTCGACCATATCCCGGTCGACGTGAAGGGCACTGCCTTCCAGGAAGCGGTGTGGCGCGAGCTGCGCAAGATTCCCGCGGGCGAGACGCGCAGCTACACCGATATCGCCGCCGCGGTGGGCAAGCCCGGGGCGGTGCGCGCGGCGGGCAGCGCCAATGGCGCGAACAATGTCGCGGTGCTTATCCCGTGCCACCGTGTGGTACGCAGCGACGGATCGCTCGGCGGCTATGCCTATGGCCTGCCGATCAAGGACGAGCTGCTGCGGCGCGAAGGCGCGCCGGGGCAGCCGCGCCTCGACGAATTTTGAGGGGCGGCGGCTGATGGATAGCAAGCAAGCCGCGCTCGCCGTCTGGCGCGCCTTCGCGACGCGCGACGCGGCGAGCATCCGTGCGGTGCTGACCGACGATGCCGAATGGCGCGCGCCGGCGGGCAATGCGACCGCGGTCGCGCTCGGCGTGACCGACCATATGGTCGGCGCCGAGGCGATCACCCGCTTCATCCTCGACGACTATCCGCGGCTGTTCAGCAACGGGAGGCGGATCGATCCGATGTCGCTGACCGCCGAGGGCGAACGCGTCGTCTTCGAGCAGCGCCAGAGCGCGACGCTCGCCAACGGGCGCGCCTATGCGCTCGACTATGTCTTCATCTTCGAGATGCAGGGCGCGCGCGTCCGGCGCATCCGCGAATATATGGACACGAAGAGCGGCTATGATCAGGTCTTCGGATCGGCGCCCGCCGTGATGATCGCCTGACACGCCCATCGACCTTTATCGACAACAAGGGAGTTCACTATGACCGACAAGATTGCCCAGTTCAAAGCGCTGCACGTCCCCGGCGATCCGCTGATCCTGATCAACATCTGGGATGCCGGGAGCGCGAAGGCGGTCGCGGCCGCGGGCGCGAAGGCGATCGCGACGGGCAGCTGGGGTGTCGCCAGCGCACAGGGGTCTTCCGACGGCGAGAATTTCCCGCTCGACGACGCGCTCGACAATCTCGCGCGCATCCTGACGGTCACCGACCTGCCGGTGACGATCGACATGGAGGCGGGTTATGGCGACGACCCCGCGGCAGTCGGCGCGTCGGTGGCGCGCGCGCGCGCAGCGGGCGCGGCGGGGATCAACATGGAGGACCGGCTGCCGGGGCAGAAGGACCTGCTGCCGGCCGCCGAAGCCGCCGCGCGCTACCGCGCCGCCGCCGATACCGGCCTCTTCGTCAACGCGCGCTGCGACCTGTTCCTCGGACGGGACGCGGCCAAGGACGGCGACGCGCTGGTCGCCGCGACGCTCGAACGCGCGCGCGCCTATGCCGATGCCGGCGCGGGGTCGCTGTTCGTGCCTTTCCTGCTCGATCCCAAATGCATCGGCGCGATCTGCGACGCCTCACCACTGCCGGTGAACATATTGCGCGGCAAGGCCGGCCCGACGCACCGGGAGCTCGCCGCGCTCGGCGTCGCGCGGATCAGCCACGGCCACCAGCCCTGGGCGGCGGCGATGGCGTGGCTCGGCGGGCAGGCGGCGCAGGTGCTGGGCGGCGAAGAGCCCGATTATTGAGCCGAGCTGGATCCGCCGCCGAGCGATCTGATGCGGGCCATCGCCTCCTCGACCTCCTCCGGTCCCCCGTGGGGGATGTTGGCGACGGGCCGCAGCAGCGCGACAGCGTCCTCCGTACGCCCATCGCGCAGATAGAGATCGAGCAGCTCCAGCGTCCATTGATGATTGTTGGGATCGATCGCCAGCGCCTTCGCCAGATAAGCGATCGCCGCGTCCGATGCGCCTTCGTCCTCGCGGATATTTTCGAAGGTCGCGTATAGCGCGTCGATATTGCCGGGGTCCTGCCGTAGCACCTCGTCGAGCATCTTGCGGGCGGCGGCGATCCGGCTCGGGAATTGCGCCGGCGGGCCTTCGTCGGCACCGCGGGTGATCACTCGCGCGCGCAATATCCGATCGTCCGCCGTGGTATCTGCGGGCCCGAGCATGGCGTCGAGTTCGTCGGCGCGGCTATGCCCGTTGTCGTACGCGAGCAGCATCTTGACGGAAAAGGCGCCGACCACCGGATCGTCGGGATGCGCAGCAGCGATCTTTGCGATGCGTGCCAGCATGTCTTCCTGTGCCTTCACTCCGGTGGTGAAGTTGCGGACGGTCGATTTCTGACGGTAGAGTTCCAGCCGCATGCCGACCAGCGCCACCTCGCCCGACGTCAGGACGCGCGACCGGATGACTGATGCATCGGCGGGCGGCAGGACGGCAATCTTCTCGGGCGGCATGCCGGCTGCGAACCAGGCGTCGAGATCGCGGTCAAGCTGTGCCGCACCCCCGGCGAGCAGCGACGCATCGGCTTTCCCGCCCTTCGCCTTTGCATCGAGGTAGGCGCCGATATTCGCCGCCTGGCTGCCGCCCATATAATGATGGCTCGTGACCAGCCAGCCTTGGGCGTAAAAGCGGCCCATTTTCTCGCTATCGGAAAGGAGGCGCGAGGGGCGTTCCAGTTCGGCGAAGGCCATGCCGCCGACTTCCTTGAGGAAGCCGGTGATTTGCGGTGATGCCGCGCCATAGCGCATCATGCCGTCCGTGCCGCGATGGGCGGTCTCGAAGAAGGAGGCGGCGCCCTCCATATACCAACCGGGCAGCCAATTGCCGACATGCCGCAGCATGAAATAATGGGTGTATTCGTGGCGCAGCGTTTCGATTGGGTCGAAGCCGGCCGAGGGGTCCGGCGTCGCGGGCAGCAGGATGAAATTCTCGATCGGATTTGCTTCGAAAAAGCCGGCGGCAAACCCCGGCATGCCGGCCTCTGTCATCAGCTGTTCATGGTCGCCATACATGATCATTTCGACCCGACGCCCCCGACCGCGACCGGAAACGCCGAACATCTGTCTCAACAGCAGGTCGAGGTCGAGCAATTGCACGCCGAGCGTGCGGAGCGCCTCCGGCTCCATGTCGGCTTGGAGTACGAATTCCGGCGTTTCGATCCGATGCCATTCGGCGCGGGCGTCTTGCGGCTGAAACAGCAGCAAGAACATCGCTGCGGCAATCAGCGGAGCGATCCAGCTCCCGCCCGTCATGCTCTTGCCGAATATCTCGATTCCCGCCATCCGGCCCAAACCGGTTTTGCTCATCATGCTGCGCACCCTCCCCTAGATCGGGCGATGTGCCAGCGCGCCTCGGCGCTGTAAAGCGCTGGGGCGGCTATACAAAGCTATATGGATCAATATCTATCGCGAGCCGCGCTTTTGCGGGCCAGTCGATGCTGTTCACCCACTCGCGGATCGTGCCCTGCAGGTCGAAACTGCGCGGCGCATGAAGCAAAAGCCGGAAACGGTGGCGCCCGCGCAGCATCGCGAGCGGAGCGGGCGCGGGGCCATAGACCGCGAGGCCTTCGGCGACCGGCGCCTTGTCGCCCAGCCTTTTGGCGACGCCGCGCGCGACCTCGATATCCTCCGACGAAATGACCAGCGCGGCGAAGCGACCATAGGGCGGCGCGCCGGCGAACCTCCGCGCCGCGGCCTCAGCGGCGTAGAAACCGTCGCGGTCGTTCGCGACCAGCGCCGCCATCACTGGAGCGTCGGGAACACGCGTCTGTATCAACACCGCCCCCGCCTTCACTCCGCGCCCGGCGCGCCCCGCGACCTGCGCGATCTGCTGGAAGGTGCGCTCCGAGGCACGGAGGTCGCCGCCGTCGAGCCCGAGGTCGGCGTCGACCACTCCGACGAGGGTGAGGTTCGGGAAATGATAGCCCTTGGTGACGAGCTGCGTCCCGATGATGATATCGACCAGCCCACCCTCGACATTGTCGACGAATTCCGCCGCTTTCGCCGGCGACCAAAGGGTGTCGCTGGTGACGATCGCGACGCGCGCCTCGGGAAAGCGCAGCGCCACCTCGTCGGCGACGCGCTCGACCCCGGGCCCGCAGGCGACGAGGCTGTCCTCGTCCTCGCATTCGGGGCAGAGCCGCGGCGGCGGCATCACATGGCCGCAATGATGGCACGCGAGGCGGTGGACCAGCCGGTGCTCGACCATCCACGCGGTGCAGTTGGGGCACTGGATGCGGTGGCCGCAGGTGCGGCACAAGGTGAGCGGCGCGAAGCCGCGGCGGTTGAGGAACAGCAGGCTCTGCTCGCCCTTGGCGAGGCGGTCGGCGAGCGCCTCGACGAGCGGCGGCGCGAGCCAGGTGCCGCGGTCGGGCGGATCGTGGCGCATGTCGATCGCGGCGAGGTCGGGCAGCGTCGCGCCGCCGAAGCGCGCAGGCAGCTTGATGTGGCGATAGCGCCCCGCTTCGACCTGCGCGAGGCTTTCGAGCGCGGGGGTCGCGCTCGCGAGCACCACCGGCAGCCTCTCGAAATGCCCACGCATCACCGCGACGTCGCGCGCATGATAATGGACGCCGTCCTCCTGCTTGAAGCTCGTCTCATGCGCTTCGTCGACGACGATCAGGCCGAGATTGGCATAGGGCAGGAACAGCGCCGAGCGCGCGCCGACGACGATCTTCGCCTCGCCGCTCGCGATCGCGTGCCAGGCGCGGCGGCGCTCGGTCGCGCGCAACCCCGAATGCCAGGGCACCGGCTCGCAGCCGAAGCGCGCGGCGAAGCGCGTGAGCATCGGTTCGGTGAGCGCGATCTCGGGGAGCAGGACGAGCGTCTGCTTGCCCGCGTCGACCGCGGCGGCGATCGCTTCCATATAGACTTCGGTCTTGCCCGATCCGGTGACCCCATCGAGCAGCAGCGTGTCGAACTTCGCGGCGGCGACCGCTTCGCGGAGTTCTGACGCCGCCGCCGTCTGTTCGTCCGACAGCTCAGGTGGGGCGAAGCCCGGATCAGGTTCGGGATAGGGGGCGTCGGCCGACACGCTCACCGCCTCGAGCGCGCCCGCATTTACGAGCCCGCGGATCACCGCGTCGCTGACCTCGGCGAGCGCGGCGAGTTCGCGCACCATGCCCTGCCGGTCGCCGATCTTTTCGACCGCGACGGTGCGTTGCGGCGTCATCCGCGCGGGCAATTCGCCGGTGGCGCGATATTCGACGATCGGGCGGCGCGCGTCCGAAAAGGCGGCGCCGGGCAGCACCATGCGCAGCACCGCGCCTGGCGGCGCGAGATAATAGTCGCTCGTCCATTCGACGAGGCGGCGCAGCGGCGCGGGGATCGGCGGGACGGGCACGACTTCGTAGAGGTTGCGCAGGCGATTGTCGCCGACGGCTTCGGGCGCGCCGAACGCGCTGTCCTCCCACACCACGCCGCCCATCTTGCGCGGACCGAGCGGCGCCACGACGACGCTGCCGAGCGGCGCCTCGCTGCCATAGGGCACGCGATAGTCGAGCGGGCCGAGGGCGGCGGTAAGCAGGAGGACGCGGGCGCGGGTCATGGGACTGCGCAGGATATAGGGCGGCGGGTAAAATAGGAAAGCGGTGAAGGGGCGATGCGCGCAGAGGCGCGGAGGGCGTGGAGATTTTGTTCACGCGGAGACGCGGAGGCGCGGAGATCATTGAATGAACCGTTCGCCCTGAGCTTGTCGAAGGGCCGTCCTTCTCTTCGACGTAGCAAGAAAGAACGGTGCTTCGACAAGCTCAGCACGAACGGGCTCGGGTATCCTCTCCGCGCCTCCGCGTCTCCGCGTGAACCTTATGAGGTCACCGGCGTCGGCTGCTTCGGCGTTCGTTTCACCGGCTTCGGCCGCTTGAACCAGAAGCTCCATACCGCAAAGCTGCCGAGCATCGTCATCGCGAGGCCTGAGATCGTCAGCAATATCCGCCACGCCCAGCCGCCGACCTTAGACGCGTGGATCGGGAAGGCCATGTTGAATGCCTGCGCCCCGCCCGGCAGCGCCAGTGCGTCGCGCGCGGCGAGCAGCTCGCCGGTCGCGGCATCGAACGCCAGCGTCGTGCGGCCGTTGGGCAGCCATTCGGCGGGCTGCTTCATCCGCAGGCTGATCGGGTCGCCGGGCTTGCGCGGCAGGCTGAGGATACGGAATTCGGCGTCGGGGAAGCGCTGCCGCGCTTCGGTCAGCATCGCGGCATAGCCGGGTTTGTCGGCGAGCGGGCCGCCCTTGTATTTCGGCGGCTCGAGCGCCTTGGCGGTCTCGGCGACCGGACCGAAGGGCGCGACGACACCGAGCGCGAAGGGACGGAAGATCATCATCGTGCCGGTGACGATCGAGATCAGCAGCAGCGGCGCGGCGATGATGCCGATATCGCGGTGATGCCACATAATCGACGGGCGGCTCATCCGCTTGGGCCACAGCCTGAGCTGGAAGGTCCGCCGCGTGCGCCACCACAGGATCGCGCCGCTGATCACGAAGAACAGCCCGCACAGCCCGGCGATGCCGATCACCCATTCGCCGCTGTCGCCGGCGAAGAGATGGTGGTGGAAATCGAAGATCCAGAGCTCGGGCCGCTCCCACTGGCTCGCCCAGCGGACGGCGATATCGCCCGACTGGCTGGCATAGGCGCCCGCCTCCTTGCCGATGCGCAGCTGGTGCAGCCCGACGCGCGCGTCGGCATAGATGATCCCCTGCGCGCCCGGGGTCGCCATCAGCCGCTCGGTGGCCGCGGCGACCGTGGCGAGGTCGCCGCGCAGCGGGTCGCCACTGCCCGGCACCCAGATCCACAGATGCTCGTAGAGCAGGATCGTGCCCGAAAGCCCGAGCAGCACGAGCACGAGGCCGATCAGGCCTCCCGTCCAGCGGTGCAGCGTGTCGAGCAACGCCATCATTTAAAAACGATAATCCCAGCCGAGCGTGAAGCTGCGCCCCCGGCCGGCGAAATAGGACAGCTGATCGTTCGGCAGCCGCGTGTCGCTCGAATAGTCGATATACTGCTTGTTGAAGAGATTCTGCACCGACAGGCTGAGCCCGCCGACGCCGGTCTGGTAGCGGATCGAGGCATCGGTCAGCGTATAGCCGCCGAAGTCATTGTCGGCGAGCTTGAGCGGGTGGTTCGGATTGGCGTCGTCGGCGGCGCGCGCCTTGCCGTCGAAGCGGCGTTTCAGATAGACCTGCGTCTGGATGCGGGCCGAGAAGGGACCGCTCGCATAGCTCGCCGCGAGGTTCAGGCGGTCGGGCGAGATATTGGTGCCGTCGAGGTCGCTGTCGACGATGCCGTCGGGTACCGCGTCGCTGTCGAAGCGGCCGATCAGATGTGCATAGCCGAGGTTGAGCCTGAGCCCGTCGATCGGCGTCTGGACGCCGAGGTTGAGTTCGAGCCCCTGGATTTCGACGCGCAGCCGCTGGACATCGAAGATGCGGTCGGGGCGGGCGATCAGCAACTGGCCCTTGTCGCTCGACGACCAGAAATAGGTTGCGCTGGCATCGAGCGGGCCGCGCTTCAATTCGATCCCGATCTCGCGGTTGTTCGAAATGATCGGGGCGATATCGAGGAAGGTGTCGATATCGACCCCGGTCCGGTTCACGGCGCGGGTGATGCGGCCGATGTCGGGGACGGTGAAGCCCTCGGCATAGCTCGCATAGGCGCGGATGCCGTCCCACGGCTCGACGATGACGCCGCCGTTGATCAGCAGGTCGTCGAACTTGGGCTTGCCGCCGGCGACGTCAACGCCGCCATAGGTCGACACGCCGCAATTGGTCGTGACGGTTGCCGAACAGGCGACGAAGGTCGTCGACGCGAGGGTGTGGAAATCGTCGATCTTGATCGTGACATTTTCCCAGCGGACCCCGCCGGCGAGGCGGACGACACCGTCGAACAGTTTCAGGTTCGCCTGGCCGAAGGGCGCAAGGCTGCGAAAGTCGCTCGGCGGCACCCAGACGCGGTCCGTCGCGATCAGCGCCTGTTCGGTCCGGTCGACCAGCGCGTCGAAGCCGATCGTCAGCGTCAGATCCTCGAAGCCCGGCAGCGCGCGTTCATAGCTGATCTTGGCGCCCAGCTTGCGGCTGCGGTTCTGCGACTGGTCGAACACATCGCCGATCGGACCGAGCGTCGGATCCTGGAAGGTTGCGATGTAGCGGCCCAGTGCATCGCGCGTTTCGCCGCCGAAGGTATCGCGGCTGCGGTTGAAGAAGATCTGGCTGACGAAATTACCGCCGCCGAGGTCGCTGTCGGTGAGTGACAGCGCGACGCTTTCGGTGCGGTTCTGTGCCGGTTCGCCCGGCGGATTGCCGCGCACCGCGCCGGTGGGCAGCCCGGTCGCACGATTGCCCGCAACCGCGACATAGTCGCCGTCGCCCTTCAGCTCGAAACGGCTCGCGATCAGGTCGAGCCGCATCGTATCGCTGACCTCGTAGCCGAAACGCCCGAAGAGCGAGAGCGTCTTCGAATCCTGCGTTTCGCCCTGCGTCAGGTTGAGCCCGATCGGGCGCCCCTTGGCGTCCGAAAAGACGCCGCGGATTTCATAGGCCGCGCCCACGGTCGCGTCGAAGCGGCCGGCTTTATACTGGACCAACCCGGCCGCCTTGCCGCCCCTGCCCGCCTTGGAAAAATCACTGTCGGCGGTGCCCTGCATCAGCACGCGGCCCGACAGGCCGTCGACCCTGGGCGCGCCGACGGTGACCTGGTTGACGATGCCGCCGGTGCCGCCGATCCCCTGCAAGGCGTTCGAGCCGAAGATCAGCTCGACGCGGTCGATGAAGAAGCCGTCGATGGTGAAGCCGTCGCGGCTGCCGTCGCGCAGCGGGGTCGACTGCGGAATGCCATTGATCGCATAGAGCGGCGAGCGGCCGCGCAAGGTCTCGCCCGCGCCCGAGAGCTTCTGCCGCGTCGGCGAGAAGCTGGGGGTCAGCGTCGCGACCGCGTCGGTCACCGAGCCCGAGATCGCGAGCTGCTGGTCGAGGCTGTCCTTGCCGATGATGTCGATCGTCAGCGGCAGCGCATTGGGCGGCAGCGCGGTGCGCGCGGCGGTGACGACGATCGCCTCCTTGCCGATGTCGGCATCGGCCGGCGCCGCATCCTGCGCGAAGGCGGGGAAGGGCAGCGCGGTGCCGGCGAGCGCGGCGGCGAGCAGTTTGCGATTCATTCTCAACTCCTGTTTGTCGTGCCGCTAGTGCGACACATTCGCAAAGGCAAGGATTTTCGGGCGTCGGGTGGGGATGGCGGGTTTTGGGCGGTAGCGGACGTTCCCCAGCCCCTCCTCTTCAGAGGAGGGGCCTGCGAGACTTACGAACTTGTTCGTTAGTCGCAGCGGGGTGGTGGTCTCGGGCGTGGCTTAGACCCTCGGCCACCACCCCGTTCGACTAAAGGCCCGGCTGCGCCGGACCAAGTCTCTCTGCCCCTCCTCTGAAGAGGAGGGGCTTGAGGCCTGCTCCCCACGCCCAAACCGCCCCCTCAGCGCAAAGGGTGACGCCGCACCCCAAATCGCGCTATCACTCCGGCCATGCGCGAGAAGGAATTGCGGTTTGCCCTGATTTGCTACGGCGGCATCAGCCTGGCGGTCTATATGCACGGCGTCACCAAGGAGATCTGGCGGCTCGCCGCCGCGTCGCGCGCTTTTCACGACGGCAGCGGCCAGCGCGGGTCGGGCGCGGTCTATCGCGACCTGTTGATCGCCATCGCCGAGCGCGGCGGAACGCGGCTGCGCGTGCTTCCCGACATCGTCGCGGGGGCGAGCGCGGGCGGGATCAACGGCGTCTTCCTCGCGCGCGCGCTCGCGACCGGCCAATCGCTCGACCCGCTGACCGAGCTGTGGCTGAAAGACGCCGACGTCGACAGCCTGCTCGATCCCGATGCGCGGCCGCTGTCGGCGGCGACCAAATTCTGGGCGGTGCCGATCGCCGGCTGGATGATGAAGAAGCGCGGCAACGTCATCGACCGCACGGTGGGCGAGGGCGCGCAGGACGAGGTGCGCGCGAAGCTGTCGCGCTTCGTGCGCGCGCGCTGGTTCGAACCGCCCTTCGGCGGCGAGACTTTTTCGAACCTGCTGCTCGACGCCTTCGACGCGATGGAGAAGGGACCGCAGGGGCCGGTACTCGTGCCGCCGGGGCAGCCCGTCGACCTGTTCGTGTCGGTCACCGATTTTGCCGGGCACCGCGTGGCGCTGTCGCTCAACAGCCCGCCGCGCGTGACCGAGGACGAGCATCGCCTCGTCCTTCATTTTCGCGCCGATGGCCGCTCGGGCAAGCCGCTCGATGACGTCCCCGGTCTCGCGGCGGCGGCGCGCGCGACGGCGAGTTTCCCCGGCGCCTTCCCGCCCTTCACGCTGCGCGAGCTCGACACCGTGCTCGAAAAGCGCGGCGTCGCCTGGCCCGGCCGTGACGCCTTCATCCGCACCCAGCTTCCCGCGGGCGGCGACGGCGACCCCGCCGACCGCGTGCTGATCGACGGCTCGGTGCTCGCCAACGCGCCCTTCCGCCCGGCGATCGCCGCGCTCAAGCAGCGGCCGGCGCGGCGTGAGGTTGATCGCCGTTTCATCTACATCGACCCCAAGCCCGATTATCGCGCGATCAGCATCGGCACGCCCGGCGAGGCGGCGGAGGGCGAGACGCCGCGCCTGCCCGGTTTCCTGCCGACGATCCTCGGCGCGCTTTCCGAAATCCCGCGCGAACAGCCGATCCGCGACAATGTCGAGGCGATCGAAGGCATGTCGCGCCGCATCCGCCGCATGCAATATATCGTCGACGCGATGAAGGTCGAGGTCGAGGAACAGGTGGCGGCGCTGTTCGGCACCACCTTCTTCCTCGACACGCCGACCACCGCCCGCCTCGCCAAATGGCGCGCCAAGGCGCAGGAAGAGGCCGCCGCGCGCGCGGGCTTCGCCTTCTCGCCTTATGGCCATCTCAAGCTGTCGGCGATGGTCGAGGAACTGGTCGGCATCGTCGACCGGCTCGTCCCGCCCGAAGGCGACATCCACCGCGGCATCCGCCGCCAGAACATCTGGGACGAAGTGCGCGCGCGCGGGCTCGACCGCATTTCGGGCAGGCGCGGGGCGGGGGCGAGCGGCGACGCGGTGACCTTCTTCCGCACGCACGACCTCGGTTTTCGTATCCGCCGCCTGCGCTTCCTCGCGCGCGAACTCGACCGGGTGGTCGAGGCGCAGCGCGATGGACGCGATCCCGCATGCGATGCGATGCGCGACACCATCTACGACGCGCTCGGCCTCTATCTCGAGCGCGAGGGCTACAGCTGGTTCGCCGATCTCGACGTGCCCGCCGACGCCGATGCCGGGCAGTGGATCGACGCCATCGCCGCGCGGCGCGACCTGATCGGCGCCGACGCCGCCGCCGATACGCTGATCGCCGAAGGGCTGGGCGCGCTGCCCAAGGATGACCGGCGCGCGCTGCTGCTCGCCTATCTCGGCTATCCCTTCTACGACATCGCGACCTTGCCGCTGCTGCAGGGCGAAGGGTTCGACGAATTCGACCCGATCAAGATCGACCGCATCTCGCCCTCCGATGCGACCGCGATCCGCACCGGCGGCGCCGCGGCGATGCTCAAGGGGATCGAGTTCAACGCCTTCGGCGCCTTTTTCAGCCGCGCCTACCGCGAGAACGACTATCTGTGGGGGCGGCTCCACGGCGCCGACCGGCTGATCGATATCGTCGCGTCGAGCGTCACCGGCGAGGGCGCACTGGCGGGCGAGGAACTGGCTGCGATCAAGCGCCGGGCGTTCCACGCGATATTGGACGAGGAGGAGGGGCGGCTGCCCAAGATCGCGGCGCTGATCGCCGAACTCAGGGGCGAGATCGGGCCGATCTGACGGGTGTCAGTGCGAATGCGGCCCCTCGCCATGGTCGTGTTCGCCCATCACATCCTTCGACCGGTCCGGCCGGTGGCCGCGCGGATGGCCTTTTTCGCTGTTGAAGACCGACGCGACGAAGCCGTCGGTCGGCATGAAGCCGCCCTTGATCTCATATTTCGCCGCGAGGTTCATCGCGGTCACCTCGTCCTGCGTCTTGCCCGCCGCCCTGGCGCTTTCGACCGCGGCGATCACGTCGGCGAGCATCGCGCGGTACGCCGCGAGGTCGGCCTTGGTCGCGAGCGGGCCGTGCCCCGGGATGATCACGCTCGTGTCGTCGGCGAGCGCGAGCACCTTGTCGGCGGCGGCGACCACGCCATAGGCCGACCCGCCGCTGTCGAGGTCGATGAAGGGCAGGCTGACCTTGTGGAAGAACAGGTCGCCCATGTGGAAGATATTCGCGCCCCGCCAGTGCAGGATCGAATCGCCGTCGGTGTGCGCGTGCGGCGCGTGTATCACCTTGATCGTATCGCCGTTGAGGTGGAGCGTGATCCCGTCGTGATAGGTGAGCACCGGCAGCGCTTGCTTGGGGCTCGGCGGGACCGGCTTGCCGCGCACCAGCTGGTCGCTCGCCATGCGTTCGCGGACATGGTCGTGCGCCATGATCATCGCGCCCGCCTTGCCGAAATTCTCGTTCCCGCCGCTATGGTCGCCGTGCCAGTGGGTGTTGATCAGCCATTTGGCGGGGGTCGCGCCGAGCGCCGCGATCGCCGCCTCGATCTTCGGGGTCAGCGGCGCATATTGGTCGTCGACCAGGACCGTGCCGTCGGCGCCGTGGCTGACCGCGATATTGCCCCCGGCGCCGAACAGTATCGCGAGGCCGGGCGCGACGTTTTCGCTGCGGATCTCGACCTTCGACCAGTCGGTCTGCGCGAGCGCGGGCAGCGGGGCGGCGAGCAGGGCCGAAGCGAGCAGGGCGGCACGGATCATGGGGAGCCTTTCGCGGAGGAAGGCGCGAAGGTTACCGAAGCAAGGTTGGAATGCAAAGTCCTTCTCCCCTTGCGGGAGAAGGATAGGGAGCCTTATCGCGAAGCGATTAGGCGGACTTGGATGAGGGGGTCTGCGAGCCTCCGGCTCGCGCGGTCCTCTGGGCCGCGACCCCTCACCCAGCTTCGACTAGGCGGCAAGCCGCCAAGTCCGCACCCCCGCAAGGGGAGAGGGAGAAGCTAGTCCGTCAGATCGTCCCACATATCCTTGATCTTCGAGAAGAAGCCCTGGCTCGCGGGGCATTCGTCGCCGGTCTCGGTCTCGCGAAACTCGGCAAGCAATTCCTTCTGGCGCGCGCTCAGCCTGGTCGGCGTCTCGACGTCGACCTGGATGACGAGGTCGCCATGGCCGCGGCCGTTGAGCACCGGCATGCCCGCGCCGCGCTGGCGGAGCTGCTTGCCCGACTGGAGACCCGCGGGGATGCTGATCTCGTGCTTCTCGCCGTCGAGCCCGGGGATGGTGATGCAGCCGCCGAGCGCCGCGGTGGTGAAGCTGATCGGCGCGCGCGTGAACAGCGTCGTGCCCTCGCGCTCGAACAATTTGTGCCGTGCCATGTGGAGGAAGATATAGAGGTCGCCCGGCGCCGCACCGCGCGCGCCGCTCTCGCCCTCGCCCGACAGGCGGATGCGCGTGCCCTCGTCGACCCCGGCGGGGATGTTGACGGTCAGCGTCTTGCGCCGGTCGACGCGGCCCTCGCCATGGCAGCTATTGCAAGGGTCGGCGATGACTTCGCCCGACCCCTGGCACTGCGGGCAGGTGCGCTCGATCATGAAGAAGCCCTGCTGCGCGCGGACCTTGCCGTGGCCGGCGCAGGTGGTGCAGCGGTGGGTCGAGGTGCCGGGCTTGGCGCCCGATCCGTCGCACGTATCGCAGCGCGCGGCGACGTCGACCTGGATCTCGCGCGTCACGCCGGTGAAGGCGTCCTCGAGCCTTATCTCCATGTCGTAGCGCAGGTCGGCGCCGCGCGCGGGGCCGCGCTGCTGGCGTCCGCCGCCGAAGGCCGAGCCGAAGATCGATTCAAAGATGTCGCCGATATCGCCGAAATCGGCGTTTCCGCCGCCGAAGCCGCCCGCGCCGTTGACGCCCGCTTTTCCGAAGCGGTCGTAGGCCGCGCGCTTCTGGGGGTCCTTGAGGCAATCATAGGCCTCGCTGATCGCCTTGAAGCGTGCTTCGCTGTCGCCGCATCCCGGATTCTTGTCGGGGTGGTATTTCATCGCGAGCTTGCGATAGCTCGCCTTCAGCGCCGCGTCGTCGGCCGTGCGCTCGACTTCGAGCAGTTCGTAATAATCGATGTCGAGCGACATAATCTTATCGGCCCCTAGCCTTGCCTCTCATATCCGTTTGCCCTGAGCCTGTCGAAGAGCCGTCCTTTCTTCGCGGCGGAAGAGGAAGGACGGTGCTTCGACGAGCTCAGCACGAACGGCATGAGGGGATAGCCCTTTACTTCTTGTCGTCTTCGACTTCCGAGAATTCGGCATCGACGACATCTTCGTCGGCCTTGGCTTCGCCGGCTTCGTCGGCGCTGGGGGACGCCGCGGCCTGCTGTTCCTTCTCGTAGATCGCCTGGCCCAGCTTCATCGCGACCTGCGCGAGCGCCTGGGCTTTTTCGGTCATCGCGGCGGGATCGCCGCCCTCGACCGCGGTCTTGGCTTCGGCAACCGCCGCCTCGATCTCGGACTTCAGCGCCTCGTCGACCTTGTCGCCATGCTCGCGGAGCTGGCTTTCGGTCGAGTGGATCAGGCTTTCGGCGTTGTTCTTCGCCTCGGCCGCCTCGCGGCGCTTCTTGTCCTCTTCGGCGAACTGCTCGGCGTCCTTGACCATCTGGTCGATGTCGGCGTCGCTGAGCCCGCCCGAGGCCTGGATCTTGATCTGCTGCTCCTTGCCCGTGCCCTTGTCCTTGGCGTGGACCGACACGATGCCGTTGGCGTCGATATCGAAGGTCACCTCGATCTGCGGCACGCCGCGCGGCGCCGGCGGGATGCCGACCAGGTCAAACTGGCCCAGCGCTTTGTTATCGGCGGCCATTTCGCGTTCACCCTGGAACACGCGGATCGTCACCGCCGACTGATTGTCGTCGGCGGTCGAATAGACTTGGCTCTTCTTGGTCGGGATGGTGGTGTTGCGGTCGATCATGCGCGTGAACACGCCGCCCAGCGTCTCGATGCCGAGGCTCAGCGGGGTGACGTCGAGCAGCAGCACGTCCTTGACGTCGCCCTGCAGCACGCCCGCCTGGATCGCGGCGCCGATCGCGACGACCTCGTCGGGGTTCACGCCGGTGTGCGGTTCCTTGCCGAAGAAGTCCTTCACGACTTCGCGGACGCGCGGCATGCGCGTCATGCCGCCGACGAGCACGACTTCGTCGATCTCGGCGGCGCTGACGCCGGCGTCCTTGATCGCCTTCTTGCAGGGCTCAAGCGTGCGCTTGACCAGCTCTTCGACCAGCTTTTCGAGGTCCGAGCGGGTGATCGTCTTGACGAGGTGCTTCGGCCCGTTGGCGTCGGCAGTGATGAAGGGCAGGTTGACCTCGGTCGTCGCGGCCGACGAAAGCTCGATCTTCGCCTTTTCGGCGGCTTCCTTCAAGCGCTGGAGGGCGAGCTTGTCGCCGCGAAGATCGATGCCTTCGTCCTTCTTGAAGCCGTCGGCGAGATATTCGACGATCTTGCTGTCGAAATCCTCGCCGCCGAGGAAGGTGTCGCCGTTGGTCGACTTCACCTCGAACACGCCGTCGCCGACCTCGAGGATCGAGATGTCGAACGTGCCGCCGCCAAGGTCATAGACCGCGATCGTCTTGTTCTCGGTCTTGTCGAGGCCATAGGCGAGCGCCGCCGCGGTCGGCTCGTTGATGATGCGCAGCACTTCGAGGCCCGCGATCTTGCCTGCGTCCTTGGTCGCCTGGCGCTGCGCGTCGTTGAAATAGGCGGGGACGGTGATCACTGCCTGCTCGACCTTTTCGCCCAGATAGGCTTCGGCGGTTTCCTTCATCTTCTGAAGGATATAGGCGCTGATCTGCGACGGCGAATAATCCTCGCCGCCCGCCTTGACCCAAGCGTCGCCGTTGGCGCCCTTGGCGATGGTATAGGGGACGAGTTCCATGTCCTTCCTGGTCATGGGATCGTCGAAGCGGCGGCCGATCAGGCGCTTCACCGCAAAGATGGTGTTTTCGGGATTGGTGACCGCCTGGCGCTTCGCCGGCTGGCCGATCAGGCGCTCGCCGTCCTTGGCGAAGGCGACGATCGAGGGCGTGGTGCGCGTGCCTTCGACATTTTCGATAACCTTGGGTTTGCCGCCTTCCATCACCGCGACACAGCTGTTCGTGGTGCCGAGGTCGATCCCGATCACTTTTGCCATTGAATATACGTCCTTGTTGCTTCTTTGGCGCCCTGAAAAGGCACGCCGTCCATGGGTTTATGGGGGCGATATAGGTGCGCTAATCCTTGGCACAAGGACTCATTGGGCTTATCGGGAACAGGAAAATCACGCCTTTTACGGAGACTGATGCCATGAAGCCCTTCGCCTCCCGCCTGTTCCTCGGCGCCGCGCTCGCCGGGACCGCACTGTCACTGACCGCATGCGAGGAAAACCTGGGCAAGGGCCAGCCGCTCAACGTCGTCAGCGGCCATATCGTGATGGGCGCGACCCCCGACCGCCCCGCCGTCGGCTATTTCCGCGTCGAGGGCGGCCCGGTGCCGGTCGAACTGGTCGCGGTGACCGCCGACCTCGCGCAGCGCGTCGAGATGCACGAAAGCGTCAAGGAAAATGGCGTGGTGACGATGAAGCCGCTGTTCCGCGCCGATGTCCCCGCCAAGGGCGAGCTGATCTTCAAGCAGGGGGGCAAGCATCTGATGATCTGGAACATCAACCCCGCCGCGGTGCGCGCGGGCAAGCTGCCGATGGCCTTCGTCTTCACCAACAACAACAATGAGCGCATCCTGTTCGACATGCCGATCAAGCAGGCGTCGGCCGCGGGCGCCGACGGCAGCGCCGCGACCGCGCCCGCCGCGATGGACCATGCCGCGATGGGGCATGGTGAGCCGGCGGACGCGGCGAAGAAATAAGCCGGATATGGCGAGGGGCGGGGATCGCGAGGGGCGCCGGCTGACCGAAGGCGAGGTTGCGCTCGCGCGGAGCGTCTTCGGCGATGCGATCGACTATGAAGCGGTGCGCGTGCGCCGCCGCAAATGGGTCTTCTTCCAGCCGCGGCAGATCGTGATGGCGCCGATGGGGCATCTGCACTTCCACCCGAAGGGCGACGTCTATTGCGACGATTTTTCCTGCCCCGCGAAGGACGAGCTGCAAGCCAAGGGGCTGTTTATCCACGAAATGACGCATGTGTGGCAGGCGCAGCAGCGCGGCCGCTGGTACCTCGTCCTGATGCGCCACCCCTTCGCGACCTATGACTACAGCCTCAAGCCCGGCTGGCCGCTCTACCGCTACGGGCTCGAACAGCAGGCCGAGATCGTGCGCCATTACTGGATGCTCAAGGAAGGCATGACGATAGGCGGCGCGGCCGACCTCGCCGCCTATCGTGCGATCCTGCCCGCCGAATGGAAGGCCGCATGAGCGATTTCGAGTTCGTCTTCGCGCTCTACAGCCTGCTGCTCGGCCTCTCGATGGTCGAGCTGCTCGGCGGGCTAGGGCGTGCGATCGAGGCGCGTTTCGCGGCCGAGGCGACAAGCGCGCGGTTCACGATCGGCTGGCTGACCCCGCTGCTCGCGGTCTTCGTGATGCTCGACCTCCTGTCCTTCTGGAGCGCGGCGTGGGTCGCGCGCGATGATATCGCGGTGTCGAACACCACGCTGATGGCGGTCGCCGCCTTCGCGAGCCTCTATTTCCTCGCCGCGCGGCTGGTCTTCCCTTCGCACCCCGAGGGTTTTGCCGATCTCGACGTCCATTATTTCCGCATCCGGCGGATCGTCCTCGGGCTGCTGCTCGTCCTGCTCGCCGCGCAGCTCGGCTATTATCTCGCGCAGCCCGACCTCGCCGCCAATCTGGCGCGCCCGCTCGCGTGGATCATGACGCTGGTGCTCGTCGCGCTGATGGTCGCGGCGATGTGGGTCAGGAGCCCGCGGTGGAGCGCCGCGCTGCTCGCCGCGCTGGTCGCGCGCTATGTGGTGATTTACCTGCTATAGGTCTTTCGCCAGAGTTTTGAGCCTAGGAGAATGCGATGCCCGAAATCCTCGACCGCTTCCGTTCCTCGACCTGGGGGTGGCTGCGCGGCACCTTGCTCGGCTGGCTGACGCTGGCGCTCTGCCTCGTCGGGGTGGGCTTGATCATCATCGCGGCGATCTGGGTCCACAATCTGATGGTCACCTACGAGCTGACCGAGGACCGGCTGATCCTGCGCAAGGGGATTTTCGTGAAGAGCATCGACGAGGTCGAACTCTACCGCGTCAAGGACATCCGGCTCGATTTCACTTTGGTCAACCAATGGGCAGGGATCGGCACGATCAGCGTCGATTCCTCCGACGAGACGACGCGGAGCGGCGCGCTGGTCATGCCCTATATCGAGCGCGCGGCCGAACGGCGCGAGGAGCTGCGCCGGCTGGTCGATGCCGCGCGGCAGAAGCGCCGCGTGCGCGAACTCGACGTCGCGAGCGATCTGCTCTGATTTTTGCGGCTAGCCAAGGCGGCGCTGTTCGTCCTATGTTCCACGCATGGACATGCTGTCGCTTCTGCTCGCCCTTGCCGCCCTCGCCATCGGGGCGTTGATCGGCTGGCTCTTCGCGGGGCGGCAGGCGGGGGCCCTCAAGGCCGAGCGCGACGGGCTCGCCGAGCGGTTCAAGACCGCGGTGACCGATCTCGCGGCCGAGGCCGAGGCGCGCAAGGCGGCAGACCTGCAACTCGCAGGGCTGGTCAGCGAACAGCGCGCGCGCGACGAAGCGCATGAGGCGCAGATCGCGCAGCTCAAGGACGCGCAGGCGGCGCTGACTGCCCAGTTTCGCGAGGTCGGCCAGACGATGCTCGGCGAGGCGCAAAGGGCGTTCCTCGAACGCGCCGACGCGCGCTTCAAGGAAAGCGAGACGACAGCGGGGCAGAATCTGAAGGCGTTGCTCCAGCCGGTACACGAGCGGCTGGAAAAATATGAAGTCGAGGTGCGCAAGGTCGAGATCGAACGCCAGAGCGCTTTCGGCCTGCTCCACGGCCAGATCGAATCGATGCGCGCAGGCACCGAACGCGTGTCGAGCGAAGCGGCGAAGCTGGTCAACGCGCTGCGCAACGCCCCCAAGGCGCGCGGGCGCTGGGGCGAGCAGCAACTCCGCAACGTGCTCGAAAGCTGCGGGCTCAGTGAACATGCCGATTTCCAGACCGAGGTCAGCGTCGCCGATGGCGACGGCGGCCGGCTGCGCCCCGACGTCGTCGTGCGCGTGCCCGGCGGGCAGAATCTCGTGATCGACGCCAAGGTTTCGCTCAACGCCTATCAGGACGCGTTCGGCGCGGTCGACGAGAGCGACAAGGCGGCGCATCTCGCCGCGCACGCCGCGGCGATGAAGGCGCATGTCAACGCGCTCGGCGCCAAAAGTTACTGGAACCAGTTCGACGATACCCCCGACTATGTCGTGATGTTCGTCCCCGGCGAGCATTTCCTCGCCGCCGCGCTCGACCATGACGCCGGCCTCTGGGACTATGCCTTCGACCGCAAGGTGCTGCTCGCGACCCCGACCAACCTCATTGCGATCGCGCGCACCGTCGCGGCGGTGTGGCGGCAGGAAAAGCTCGCGGGACAGGCGCACGAGATCGCGGCGCTCGGCAAGGAACTCTACGCGCGCATGTCGGTGATGGGCGGACATATCGCGCGCGTCGGCAAGAATCTCGACCAGGCTACGGGGGCGTATAATGCCTTCGTCGGCAGCTTCGAATCGCAGGTGCTGACGCAGGCACGGCGCTTCGAGGCGCTCGATATCGAGACCGGCGACAAGGAGATTCCGGCGCTGCCGGTGGCCGAACAATCGGCGCGCCCGCTGGCGAAGCTCGCGAGCGCCCCGGCGGCGGTCAACGACGGGGAATAATTCCCGTCATCCCCGCGGAGGGCCCGGAGAGGCGCGCGACTCTCCAAGCGATCCAGCTTTTTCCTTCTTTGCGTTCCTTGCGCCTTTGCGTGAGATAAATTTGAATCACGCAAAGGCGCAAAGAACGCAAAGGTCTTGGGTTCAGCCGTCGGCGCCGATCAGCAAGCGAAGCAAGAAGGCTGGATTCCCGCTTTCGCGGGAATGACGATATGGGATGTGCAGGCCTCTTAGATCGCCCGCTTCAGCACCGCCGTGCGCCCCTCGGCGCCGGTCAGGATCAGCGTGCCGTCGCTCGGGAAGTCCAGGCTCACCGGCCCGCGCATCAGCGCGAAGAAGGCGTTCTCCTGCGTCATGCCCGGCCCGGGGCACGCCATTTCGGTCGCCGTCAGCGGCCCCGCGGTCAGCGTGCCGCCCTCGCGTTCATAGCTGCCCGAAAAGCGGTTGCACCCCGCGCTGCCGCTGAGCCTCCCGGCTTCGAAGACCAGCGACGTCGGCCGATCCTTCGCGACCGCGACGCCGCCGATCGACACGAAGTTCCAGTTGGTGCCCGCGAGTTCGGTGGGCGGCAATATGCCGCCGCCGCAGCCCTTCACCGTCTTGCCGTCGGCGGTCAGCGTCACTTGATCGCGGTAGCGGCGGTCGCTCATCCCGTCGCTGCACTCGCCGTGCGTGATGTCGACCGTCAGCCGCGGCGTGACGTAGCGCTCGCCGTTGAACGCGGGCCGCGCGCCGGGGTTGGGGACGAGGATCTTGGTGTCGCCATAGTCGCCGTCGTAGTTGAGCAGCCCGGGACTGATCTCGAGCGTCCAGCCGGGCTCGGTGCCGAGCGCGAAATAGCTCGCCGCGGGCGGCGTTCCGGAAGCCTGCGGCGCCTCCGCGGTGGGCACGCAGGCGGCGAGGGTTAGGGGCAGGGCCAGCGCAATAAATCGGACCATCGAACCAACTCCTGACTTCGTCATGCCGAACTCGTTTCAGCATCCATGGTCGACCTTCTCGTTCAGCGCGGCGCTTGCGGAGGGCTCTGGCCATGGACCCTGAAACGAGTTCAGGGTGACGAGGTTTCCTGGGGCACTGTTACTATGCGATGTCGAATGTCGCGTCGCTGAACGGCTAGCCCCGCCGCCGCTGGTTCAGCACCTCATAGGCCATCACCGCCGCCGCGACCGCGGCGTTCAGGCTGTCGGCCTTGCCCATCATCGGCATCTTCACGCGGACGTCGGCCGCCGCAGCACAGGCCTCGGGCATGCCCTGCGATTCGTTGCCCACGAGCACGAAGGTCGGCGCGGCATAAGCCACCGCCTGATAATCGACCGTGTCCTCGCCCAGCCAGGTTGCGACCAACTGCCCCGGGCCGCCGCGCAGCCAGGGCAGGAAATCATCCCATTCGGCCTGCACCAGCTTTTGCGTGAAGATCGCCCCCATGCTCGCGCGCACCGCCTCGACACCATAGGGATCGGTGCTCTCGCCGAGCAGGATCAGCCCGCCCGCGCCGACCGCGTCGCCGGTGCGCAGCATCGTGCCGAGATTGCCCGGGTCGCGCAGCCGCTCGGCGACGAGCCAGATCGGCGCCGCGTCGCGGTCGAGGTCGGCGAGCGCGGTCCGCGGCTCGGCGTAAATGGCGACGATCGCCTGCGCATTCTCCTTGCCCGACAGCTTCGAGAGGATCGCGGGCGTGGTGTCGATCACCTCGCCGCCCGCTGCCAGCGTCGCCGCCACGAGCGCCTGCGCCAGCGGATGCGCGGCGCCCTCTTCGGCGAGGAACAGCCATTTCGGCAGCTCCCCCGCCTCGCGCGCTTCGGTCGCGATGCGCAGCCCTTCGGCGAGGAACAACCCCTCGGCGCGGCGATGCCGCTTTTCGCGCAGCATCCGCATCCGCTTGACCAGCGGGTTGGAAAAACTCTCGATGCGTGACCGGCGGCCCGTCGGGGTCATGCCGTCAATCCTCGCCAAAGCTGTCCTTGACCAGCCCGACCAGCTTGAGCAGCGCCGCGTCGGCGCCGTCGCCGCGCGTGTGGATCGTGATCGAATCGCCCTTCGCCGCGCCGAGCATCATCAGCCCCATGATCGAGGTGCCGTTGACCCGCGATCCGCCTTTTTCGACCTCGACCGACACGCTTTCGGGCAGGCGGCTGACGAAGGTCACGAATTTGGCGCTTGCGCGCGCGTGGAGGCCGCGCTGGTTGGTGATCTCGACCGTCTCGCTGATTTCGCTCATGGACCCACCCCCAGCATTTCGGACGCGACGGAGATATATTTCTGCCCCGCCTCTTTCGCGGCGATCACCGCCGGGCGAAGTTCCATGGTCTTGCGCGCGCTTTCGAGGCGAATCAGCATCGGCAGATTGACCCCCGCGATCACTTCGGTGCGCCCGGGTTCGAGCAGGCTGATCGCCAGGTTCGACGGCGTGCCGCCGAACAGGTCGGTCAGCATGATCACCCCGCGGCCTTCGTCGACCTTGCGGATCGCATCGGCGATTTCCTTGCGCCGCATCTCCATATTGTCGTTGGGGCCGATGCACACCGTCGCGATCGCGCGCTGCGGGCCGACGACATGCTCCATCGCGGTCACCATTTCCTCGGCCAGCCGTCCATGCGTGACGAGCACCATTCCAAGAAGCGGCAATGCCTTGTCCGTGCCCATGCAGTCGAAACCCTTATGCTTGTTTGCCGCCGGTTGCGGGAGACGCGGACGGGGGCCTGCCCTCAAGCCCATCTTGCGGGGCGGAGTCAAGGTTGCGGTGGGTCACCGTCGGTGCATGGCCCGCCGAGCGTAGCGTGGCGGCAACACGTTCGGCGACATGGACCGAGCGGTGGCGCCCGCCGGTGCAGCCAAAGGCAATGGTGACATAGCTCTTCCCCTCGGCGCGGTAGCGCGGGAGGAGGGCGAGGAGCAGCTCCTCGATCTGCGCCACCGTCGCCGCATAGGCGGGGTCGGCCATGACATAGGCCGCGACGTCGGGGTCGAGCCCGGTGCCGGGCTTGAGCTTGGGGTCCCAATGCGGATTGCGCAGGTAGCGCATGTCGAACACCAGGTCGGCGTTGCGCGGCAGCCCGCGTGCGAAACCGAAGCTCAGCACGCTCAGCACCGGTTCGTCGGTCCCCGCCTCGCCGAAGCGCTGGCGTACCTCCTGCTGCAGGTCGTTGCTCGAATAATTGGTGGTGTCGATAACATGCTGCGCCCAGCGGCGGAGCGGCTCCATCGTCTCGCGCTCGCGCGCGATGCCGTCGGCGGCGGGGCGGTCCTCGGCCATCGGGTGGCGGCGGCGCGTCTCGGAGAAGCGGCGTTCGAGCTCGGCACCGGCGCAGTCGAGGAAGAGCGTGTCGATGTCGCGCCCGCCCGCCTCGCGCAGTTCCTTCATCCGCTTGACGAGCGGCGCGGGTTTGAAACCTCTACTACGACTGTCGATCCCGATCGCGAGCGGACGCGCCTCGCGCCCCGGCCCCGCGGGCGCCGCGAGCAGCGCGTCGAGCAGCGCGGGGGGCAGGTTGTCGACGACCTCCCAGCCGAGGTCCTCGAGCACTTTAAGCACCGTCGACTTGCCCGCGCCCGACAGGCCGGTGACGAGCAGCAGGCGCTGGCCCTCGTCGCTCATGCCGTGCTGCCCGGCCGGTCGCCAAGTCGATCGAGCGCCATCAGCACCTTGATCGGCGCCGACGCCTCGAACCCCGCGAGCAGCAGCGCGGGCAGCGCGTGCCCCGCGACACTCTCGCTCTGGCCCGCGGGGGGCATGCGCTCGGGGCGCTCGGTCAGCCGCACCGCCAGCGCGAGCGGGACCGGCGCGGTGAAGGGCTGGTCGACGATGCCGATGCCGCGCACCTCCATCTTGCCCGCCAGATTCGCCGGCGGGCGGCACCACAGGCGCCCGCGGTCGAACCAGATGTCGCAGCGGTCGTCGGCGACCAGCCGCGCGCCGCGGTCGATCAGGCGGAGCGCGAGGTCCGATTTGCCCTGTCCCGACGCGCCGAGAATCACGATGCCGCGGCTACCCGCCGCAACGCAGCTGGCGTGGATATTGACGATATCGAGTGCGGTCCGGCGCGGCAGCATGGCGCTCAGGCTTACCGGCGTGTCAGCGGCGGGGCAAGGTGATTGGGGACCAGATCCTCCCCATCGCGAAGGCATGGGGAGGGGGACCGCGCCCGCAGGGCGTGGTGGAGGGGTCGAAAGGTCGCACCGACGCCTGACGGCGTCGACCCCTCCGTCAGCGCTTCGCGCTGCCACCTCCCCATTGCTGCGCAAAGGGGAGGATCGGATCAAGGCGCCTCGCCATTCCCCTCCGCCGCCGGCAAGGTGATCAGCAGGCTCGCCCCCGGCTGGCCGTCGTCGCGGTCGCGCGCGGCGATATGGCCGTTGTGGCCCTCGACGATCGTGCGTGCGATCGCGAGGCCCAGCCCGCTGTGGCGGCCGAAGGCGCCCTCGGGGCGTTCGCTGTGGAAACGCCGGAAAATGGCGTCGCGCTGCGCGGGTTCGATGCCGGGGCCGTCATCGTCGACCCCGATATGGACGTCGCTGCCCAGCCGCGTCGCGCGCACGCAGACGAGCCCGCCGGGGGGCGAGAAGCTGATCGCATTGTCGATGACATTGTCGATCACACGTTCCAGCCGGTGGCCGTCGCCCATGACCATCGTCGTGCCCTTGCGCGGGCGCGCGAAGGCGATGCGCGGCTGCGGCGGGTCGCTACCCTCCGCCCGCGCCGCCCGCGCCGCGAGCATCGATTCGATCATCAGCCCGACGTCGACCGGCTCGAAACTGGTGCGCGACAATTGCGCGTCGATGCGGCTCGCGTCGCTGATGTCGGTGACCAGCCGGTCGAGCCGCCGGACATCCTCGTCGGCGATGGCGAGCAGCTGCGCGCGCTGCTCGTCGGTCTTGACGCGCCCCAGCCCCTCGATCGCCGAGCGCACCGACGCGATCGGATTCTTGAGCTCGTGCGTCACGTCGGCGGCGAAATGCTCGCCGGCGTCGATGCGTTCGCGCAGCGCCTGCGTCATGTCGCTCAATGCGCGGGCGAGCGTGCCGATCTCGTCGCGGCGGCTGGGCAGGCGCGGCACGACGACCTCGCGCGCGCGCCCCAGTCGCACGCGCACCGCGGCGCGCGCGAGCTTGCGCAGCGGCCGCACGATCGTGCGCGCGAGGAAGAGCGACAGCAGCACCGAGGCGAGCAGCACGATCGCGACGACCACCGCGAGGCGGAAGCGCTCGGCGCGCACCGTGCGCGTGATGTCGCGCGCATTGAGCGTCATCAGCATCACCTGCGGCGTGTCGAGGTCGACGACGCGCGTCGCGGTGAGCAGGGGCGTGCGTTCGGGGGCGTAGCGGAAACGCGTCGTGCCCGTGCCGCTCTTCAGCGTCTGGGTGACCTCGGGCCAGGCGGCAGCGCGGTCGACCTCGGGCTCCTCGAAATCGGGATAATTGGGCGCGCCGACGATCCAGTCGATGCCGCGGTCCATCGCGCGCGCGGCGTCGCGCTTCCACGGCTGGATAGTGGGGTCGCGCAGCGTATAGGTCGGCGGCCCATGCTCGAAACTGTCGTAGCTGCGCGCGCCGCCCGTCGCATAGAAGCGCAGCCGCGACGCGGTCGCGCGGGTGAAGGCGTCGATCAGCCGCTGGCGCTGGTCGGGGCGCGCGGCCTCGAGCGCGTCGTCGAGCATCGCGAGCTGCTCCTCCATCACCCCGATGCGCGTGTCGACCAGCCGGCTGCGATAGGTGTCGAGATAGAAGAAGCCGCCCGCGAGCAGCGCGATCGCGACGATGTTGACCGCCAGGATGCGCGTGGTCAGCGACCAGCGCGCCGACCAGACCAGCGGCTGGTCCTCGGCGTCGCGCGCGGGATCAGCCTTCGTCGGCAAAACGGTAGCCCGCCCCATAGAGCGTCGCGATCGCGTCGAAATCGGGATCGACTTCGCGGAACTTGCGCCTGAGCCGCTTGATGTGGCTGTCGATGGTGCGGTCGTCGATATAGACATCGTCCTGATAGGCGGCGTCCATCAGCTGGTTGCGGCTGCGCACGATGCCCGGGCGGCCCGCCAGCGTTTCGAGGATCAGGAATTCGGTGACGGTCAGCGTGACGTCCTTGCCGTCCCATTCGACCTTGTGCCGCGCGGGGTCCATGCGCAGGCGCCCGCGGGTGATCGGGTCGGCGACGGGTTCGTCCTCGGCGCCCGGCGCATTTTTGTTGAGCTCGACGCGGCGCAGGATCGCACGGATGCGCGCGATCACTAAGCGCTGGGAGAAAGGCTTGGCGATATAATCGTCGGCGCCCATCGCGAGGCCCAGCGCCTCGTCGATCTCGTCGTCCTTGCTGGTCAGGAAGATGACGGGCAGCTGGCTTTTTTCGCGGAGGCGCCGCAGCAGTTCGAGCCCGTCCATGCGCGGCATCTTCACGTCGAACACCGCGAGGTCGGGCGGATTGTCGATCAGCGGCTTCAGCGCCGCCTCGCCGTCCGAATAGACGCGCGTGACGAAGCCCTCGGCCTGGAGCGCGATCGATAAAGATTGCAGGATGTTGCGGTCGTCGTCGACCAGCGCGATGGTTGCCGTCATGCTCTTTCCATATGGGCGGGCTGCCCGGCAACTAGCCGATCCGCCGCCCGGTCACAACATCGCGCGCTTGATACCGGTTCCCTTACGGCGCGCGCCGCACCCGCACGCCCACCGGCCTTTAATCTTTTGACCTCATCCTGTAACCTCGCTAACGCGACCCCGATTTCGGAATCGACGTGACGTCGGCACCCATGCAGATGCGGGCCCAGCGCTTTCGCTTGGCAGTCGTTGCATAGGTATGCAGAATGGGCACGGGATATGGGAAAGGCCAAGGCAATGACGGATGTGGTGATCGGTTCGACGACCGTGAAAACGGCGGCGGAAGTGGCCGAAAACTGGGGCACGCCGCAGCTGATCGAGGAAGCGGTCCGCCAGGGCGAAGGCCGACTCGCCAAGGACGGCCCGCTCGTCGTCGCGACCGGCAAGCACACCGGCCGCAGCGCCAGGGACAAATTCATCGTCCAGGACGACGAGACTCGCGACACCATCTGGTGGGGCAAGACCAATGTCCCGATGACCCCCGATCATTTCGCCGTGCTCAAGGCCGATTTCCTCGCGCACCTTGCCGAGCGTCCGCGCCTCTATCGCCAGCAGCTGTTCGGCGGCTCGCAGGGCGAGCACCGCGTCGCGGTGCAGGTCGTCACCGAATTCGCCTGGCACAGCCAGTTCATCCGCACCTTGCTCTGCCGCCCCACCGCGGCGGAGCTGGCGGCGTTCGCGGCCGAATATACGATCATCGACCTGCCGAGCTTCCGCGCCGACCCGGCGAAGCACGGCACGCGCACCGAGACGGTGATTGCGGTCAATTTCAGCGAAAAGCTGATCCTGATCGGCGGCACGCAGTACGCGGGCGAGATGAAGAAGTCGGTGTTCGGCATCCTGAACTATTTGCTCCCGGTAAAGGGCGTGATGCCGATGCACTGCTCGGCAAACATCGGTCCGGACGGCGACACCGCGGTCTTCTTCGGGCTCAGCGGCACGGGCAAGACGACGCTGTCGGCCGACGCCTCGCGCACGCTGATCGGCGACGACGAACATGGCTGGTCGGACACCGCGGTCTTCAATTTCGAGGGCGGCTGCTACGCCAAGATGATCCGCCTCTCGCCCGAGGCCGAGCCGGAGATTTACGCGACCACCAAGCGCTTCGGCACGGTGCTCGAAAATGTCGTGATGGATGCCGAGACGCGTGAACTCGATTTCGACGACGCGAGCCTCGCCGAGAACAGCCGCGGCAGCTATCCGATCGACTTCATTCCGAACACCTCGGAACAGAATATGGGCCCGGTGCCGCAGACGGTGATCATGCTCACCGCCGATGCCTATGGCGTGCTGCCCCCGATCGCGAAGCTGACCCCCGACCAGGCGATGTATCATTTCCTCTCGGGCTATACCGCGCGCGTCGCGGGTACCGAGATCGGCGTGACCGAGCCCGAGGCGACCTTCTCGACCTGCTTCGGCGCGCCCTTCATGCCGCGCCACCCGTCGGTCTATGGCAACCTCCTCAAGGAACGCATCGCCAAGGGCGGGGTCCAGTGCTGGCTGGTCAACACCGGCTGGACCGGCGGCATGGCGACGATGGACGGCATCAAGCGCATGCCGATCAAGGCCACGCGCGCGCTGCTCAACGCCGCGCTCGACGGCAGCCTGAACGACGCCGAATTCCGCAAGGACCCCAATTTCGGCTTCCAGGTTCCCGTCGCGGTGCCCGGCGTCGATTCGGGCCTGCTCGACCCGCGCGAAGCCTGGGCCGACAAGGCGGCCTATGACCGCACCGCGCAAACGCTGGTCGGCCAATTCATCGACAATTTCGCGCAATTTGCGGAGCATGTCGACGAAGGCGTCCGCCAGGCCGCGCCGCAGGCGGCCGTCGCGGCATAATTGACCCGGATCTCTTCCGGGTGCTCATTCACCCGGAAGGACCGGACCGATGACCACCGAATATTCGCCGCGCCTGTTCGCAGGCGACCATGAAATCCGCGCGATCGGCGAGGGCCTGCTCGCGCGCACCCTGCCGCGCGAGGCGTGGACGCACGAAGCGCACCTCGGCGCCTGTCTCTGGCTGCTCAGCGAGCACTGCGACGTGGACGTCGATGCTGAGATCGCGGGCGTAATCAGCCGCTACAACGAGAGCGTCGGCGGCGTGAACGACGACACGCAGGGCTACCACGACAGCATCACCCACGCCTATGTCGCGGGGGTGCGGCGCTTCCTGTCGGAGACCGAAGAGACGAGGCTCGCTGCGCGCGTCAACGCGATGCTGCTGTCCGACGTCGGCCGCCGCGACTGGCCCTTGCGCTTCTACAGCCGCGAGCTGCTGTTCTCGGTGGAGGCGCGGCGGGGGTTTGTGGAGCCCGACCTGATGCCCTTGCCGGCCTAGAGCGTCATCCCCGGCACCCAGCCGCTTTCGGCGAGGAAGGCGGCCGGGTCCTTCATCTCGATGATCGCGCGGATCGCCGCGGCTTTGTCGGCCGACCGCGCATAATGCGCCTTGGCGACGCGATAGCCGACCCAATAGCCAAGGTCGCCCGGCCAGCCGTCGCTGCCCTGCTGATTGTACAGCCAGCGCGACCCGTTCGCCTTGCCGTCCTTTTCGGCGAGGAAGGCGGTCTCGAGTTCCATTTCGCGCCCCGCTGCCCAGGCGTGCAGGACGGGATAGGCGACCGCCCCGGTCATCTGCTCGGCGACGAACTCGGCCGCGCCTTCGACGAGTGCGGCGTGGAGCACGGTGTCGTCGGGGCTCTCGACCTGCGCCAGCGGCTGCTGGGCGTGGACATATTCATGTGCGATGACATGCACGAACCGGTCTTCGTCGTCGGCTTCCATGAACCGGGCCATGCAGAGCGTTTCGAGCCCGATGTAGAGTCCTTTGGCGTTCGCGGTTCCTGCCGTCGTTCCGCGCCCGATCGCGATGGTGATCGGCGGGAATTTGGCCGCGGGGTAAAGCGCCGCGAGCCGGTCGGTCGCTGCGACGAGGCGGGCGCGGACATTGCCGAGCTTCGCCGCGCAGCCGCGCGCATCGCTGTACAACTGCGGCTTGTCGCGGAGCGCCGTCGCCAGCCGCTCGGGCGTGATGCGGCGCAGCGCCATGAATTCGACGAGCCCGGGCGACGGTTCGGCAAGATAGCGCGCGGCCAGTATGTCGGGCTGCGTCGCGATCACCGGATCGTCGTAGAGCGCGAAGAAACGGTCGACATCGGAGGTGACGATATCGACGCGCGCCGGGCTGTCCGACGCGCGGCCGGCACCGCTCGCGAGCAACAGCGCCGGCAGCGCTGCCAGCGCGGCGAGGCGGCGCATTACCCCTTCGCCCCCGCGACATATTCGGCGACATTCAGCGCCAGCACGTCGAGCGGCACGTTGCCACCCTTGACCACGACGTCGTCGAAATCCCTGAGGTCGTATTTCGCGCCCAGCGCCTTTTGCGCCAGCCCGCGCTGGCGGACGATCTCGCTGTGTCCGACCTTGTAGCCGCACGCCTGCCCGGCCCAGCTGCAATAGCGGTCGACCTCGCTCGCGACCTCAAGCGGGTTCGAGCCATTCTCCCTGACAAAATATTCGACCCCCTGCTCGCGCGTCCAGCGCTTGGCGTGGAGGCCGGTGTCGACCACCAGGCGGCACGCACGAAAGGCGAGCGACTGGAGATAGCCGAGCCGCCCGACCTCGAAATCGTCGTAGAGGCCGAGCTCGTCGGCGAGTTGCTCTGCGTACAAAGCCCAGCCTTCGCTATAGGCGTTGAACGCCAGCATCGTGCGGATCAGCGGCATCGCATGCGCATATTCGCCCTGCCACGCGTGCCCCGGGATCGCCTCGTGCATCGTCAGGTCGGGGAGCGAATATTTGCTGTGCAGTTCGGTGGTGCGCAAATTGATCCAGAAGCGCCCCGGGATGCTGCCGTCGATCGACCCCGCGCCGCCATAGGCCGCGGGCGCGCCGGGCTCCTCGGCGAGCGGCAAGCGCTTCACCTCGACATTGCCCTTCACCAGCGTGCGGAAGGCGCGCGGCAGCTCGGCGCGGATCTTGCCGAGCCAGGTCTGGATGTAAGCGACGATCTCGGCGCGCCCCGCGTCGTTATCGGGGAATTTATATTTGGGGTCCTTGGCGAGAGCGTTCATCCGGTCGCCGACCGAACCGTCGGTGTAGCCGATCTTGCGCAGGATCGGGTCCATCTGGCCGTGCAGCGCGGCAAGTTCCTCGCGCCCCATCATATGGACCTCGTCGGGGGTCATGCGCGTCGTGGTGCTCGCGCGCAGCCCCCAGGCATACCATTCGTCGCCGCCCGGCCGCGCCCATAGGCCCGCGTCCATCGTCGCTTTGGGACGCTGCGCTTTCAACTCGGTGAGCTGGCGTTCGAGCGCCGCGGCGACGGGCCCCTGGACGATCTTCGCCGAACGCGCCCCCCAGTCGCCCGCGATCTTCGCCTCGCCCGCGCGGCGGACGAGGCTTTCGACCATCGACCCACCCGCCTTGGCATCGGTCAGGCTCGCCTCCATCTGCTTGACCGCCTTGTCGATCAGGAAGGCGGGGGCGATCAGCCCCGTGCCGCCCGCGGCCTTGAGCCGCTCGGTCTCGCCGTCGAGCACGCCGGGAAAGGCGCCCAGGCGCGACAGATAGGCCTCGGCGTCGGCGGCGCTCTTCACCGGATGGTCGCTGTCGAGGAATTTAGGGATGTCGAGATAGGCGCCGACATTCTGGATCACGACATAGGGCGTGTTGCGCCAGCCGCCGACCGCGACGTCGCCATAGGGCAAAGCGAAGCCGTCGAGCGCGACGCTGTAGGCGCTGTCGACCACCGCCAGGCTGGTGCGCGTCTTATGGTCGAGCCCGGTCTTGTCGAAGGCGCGGACGCGCGCGACGTCGGTCTTCAGCGTTTGGGCGAGCGCCTGCATCCCCGCCGCCGAACGGTCGCCGAGCTTGCCGCGTTCGGCGGCGCGCGCGCCGGTATCGATGCCGAGCGAGGTCGCACCCTCGGGCGACTGTGCCAGCAGATTGTCGGCGATCGACTGGAGCAGCGTGTCGGCGGGGCTGGTGCGGGTCCCCGTGACGATCGTCTCGGCGGCCGCGGTGCCGGCAACGGCGAGGCTTGCGGTCCCCGCGCCGAGCGCGGCGAGCGTCTGGCGGCGGCTCAGGGGGGTGGAAAGCGGATTGGACACGGGCGGCTCCCTTGCGCGACTTGTTTCTTGTGAAACCTGTCTAGGCAGGTGCGCGCGGCGGTCAACGAAAAGGGGCCGGGGAAAAAGAAAAGCCCCTCCCCTTCAGGGGAGGGGTTGGGGTGGGGTCCATCGGTCTTGCGCAAGGCCGATGGACCCCACCCGCTGCGACCAGGCAGCAAGCTGCCAAGTCTCGCTGCCCTCCCCTAAAGGGGAGGGCAAAATAAGGGTCAGTCGGTGAGGTCGGCGGGCACCGTGCCGCCGTTCGCGGCCAGCTCGCGCATCACCGCCTTGTGCAGCCAGATGTTCATCTCGGCGCTGCCGTCGAGTTCGCCGGTATAGCCGAGCTCGGTCGCGAGCTCCTTGCGGTTGGCGAGGCTCGGGTCGATGTCGAGCAGCTTCATCAGGTCGACGATCGAGGTGCGCCAGTTGAGCTCCTGCCCGGCGTTCGCGGCCTGTGCCGAGAGGATCGCCTCGACATCGACCTCGCTGATCGCGACCGGCGCGGCGGGGACGGGCTGCGGCGCGGCGGGCGCGGCTGTCGTCGCGGGGGCGGCGGGAGCAGGCGTTGCGGCCTCCGCCTTCTTGCCGAAAATCGCGTCCTTGATCTTGCTGAAAATACCCATCGTTATGCTCCCACATTGATGCGGCGGTGCGGAGTCGCACGGCCACAGACTAAGCTTGGGCACCGGGAGATGACAGCTCAATGAACGGCTCGTCCCCCGCCCGCGCGCTGCTATGATAACGCCCATCGGCGCCTTTCGATCCCTGCGCCGCAGTGGGAGCATAACATCATGAATCTGACCGATATCTTGGGCCAGGCCGGCGGCATCGAATCGATGGCCAAGGACCTCGGCATTCCCCCCGCACTCGCCAAGCAGGGCGCCGAGGCGCTGCTCCCCGCGATCCTCGGCGGCTTCAAGAAACAGGCGCAGGCGAGCGGCGGGGGCGCCGCCGGACTAGAGGGGCTGGGCGGGCTGCTCGGCCAGCTCGGCGGCGGCGGACTGCTCGACGCGGTGCTCGGTCCGCAGCCGACCCCGGTCGAGCAGGGCAACGACGTGCTCGGCCAGATTTTCGGCACCAAGGACGTCAGCCGCAGCGTCGCGGGCGATGCCGCGGCGAAGACCGGCATCGACGCCGGCACGCTCAAGAAGATGCTGCCGATCCTCGCGATGCTCGTCGCGGGCTATATGGCGAAGCAGGGCGGCAGTGAAGGCGGCGGCGGGCTGGGCGGCATGCTCGGCAATGTGCTCGGCGGCGCGATGGGCGGCGGCGCGGCGCCCGCGGCGGGCAGCGGCGGCGGCGCGCTGGGTGGCCTCGGCAGCCTGCTCGACCTGGACGGCGACGGCAACCCGCTCGACGACATCATCGGCATGGCGGGCAAATTGAGGGGGTAGATCAGGCTTTCCCCTCCCTTCCAGGGAGGGGTTAGGGGTGGGTGCGAGCGTAGCGAGCCTCGGCTCTATCCCGCGTACCCACCCCCGCTACGACTAGGCAGCAAGCTGCCAAGTCTTCGCACCCCTCCCTTTCAGGGAGGGGAGGTCATCACGCCGCCAGCAGCCGCAGCTCCTGGCGAAAATCCTCTTCCACCCCGATGCGGTCGCGCATCGGGGTGACGGCGCCGTCGTCGCTATCGCCTTCTTCGAACAGCGCGCACTCGGCTTCGCCGCCGCGCGCGAGGCTGAAGCGCTTCGCCACCTGCCCGGTCGGCCGGAAACCCAGCTTGCGCAGCACCGCGCCCGACGCCGGATTGTCGAGGAAATGGCCCGCCGAAAGCTTGGGCAGCTGCATCGCGCGCGCGATGCGCACCAGCTGGCGTCCCGCCTCGGTCGCGAAACCCAGCCCCCAATAGGGGCGCGCGATCCAGTAACCCATTTCGAGCGGACCCCCAGGATTGTCGGCGGGACTTGGCGAAATGCCGCAGCCGCCGACGAGGCGCGGCGCGCCGCCGGTGCGGCTGAAGATCAGGAAGCGCGGCTCGGCCGGGTTGATCGGCTTGGCGAGGAACTCCATCGCCTGCGCCTCATGATAGGGCCAAGGCGCGGTCGCGAGGTTGCGAACCACGCTCTCCTCGCCGATCGCCTTCGCCAGCGCGGGGGCATCTTCGATCCAGCCCGGCCGCAGCAACAGTCTTTCGGTACGCGCGAACATGTTTCTTCACTCCCAATTGCCTGTCGCCGTGGCGCCAGATGGTGACGCTTTGACGACAGTCCAGATGCGAGGGAGATGATCGGCCCGATTTTCGCGTCCGTTTGCCAAGTGATGGATAACGGGCAAGAAAAAAGGGAGACCGGGGGTGACCCGTCTCCCTCTTTTCGAACCTGGTTTCCGCTTGTGGCGGAAAGGACAGCTCCGGGTCATCCCTGGGGACGACCCTTTGGCGATCGTCCTTATTCGGCGGCTTCGGCCATCATGTCGACCGAGACATATTTGCGGCCGAGCTTGCCGTCGTGGAATCGCACACGGCCCTCGGCGGTGGCGAACAGGGTATGGTCCTTGCCCATGCCGACGTTGACGCCCGGGTACACCTTGGTCCCGCGCTGGCGCACGATAATATTGCCGCCGATCACTTCCTGACCACCGAACTTCTTCACGCCAAGGCGACGGCCGGCTGAGTCGCGACCGTTGCGCGAAGAACCGCCTGCTTTCTTATGTGCCATGACTGATGCTCCTTAATTCTTGGGCCGAGCCGCGGGTACGCGCTCAGGCTTCCTTCTTGGGGGCTGCCTTCTTGGCAGCGGGCTTCTTGGCGGGCGCTTCGGCAGCGGCTTCGGTCTTCGGAGCAGCGGCCTTCTTGGGCGCGGCTTCCTTCTTCGGAGCTTCCGGGGCCGGTGCAGCCTTGGCTTCGACGGCCGGAGCAGCCTCTTCCTTCGGCGCGGCTTCCTTCTTCGGCGCGGCCTTTTTGGCTTCGCCGACGGCGAGGATACGCAGCAGCGTCAGCGACTGGCGGTGGCCATTGCGGCGGCGATAATTGTGCCGACGGCGCTTCTTGAACACGATGACCTTTTCGCCGCGCGTCTGCGCGATGATCTCGGCCGAGACGGTGAGGCCCTTGGCATCCTTCACCTCGCCGCCGTCGCCGGCCAGCAGGATGTCGCCCAGCGACACGGTGTCACCGGCTTCACCCTCGATCTTCTCGACGGCGATCTTGTCTCCAGCGGCGACGCGATACTGCTTGCCGCCCGTGCGCACGATTGCGAACATGGTCTTCCATCCAATCAAAAAACTAAATCACCCGCGCACCAGTCACCTGCCGAAGCAGGCGATTTTTCCGGCATGCGGGAAAGTCAGGCCCACTAGCGAGCGCGGGCCGCGCTGTCAACCGCATATTTCCGTGCTTTTGCGGCTTTTTGCGGCTTGCGTTCGATTCGCCCCTTGCTGTCCGATTCGGCGCTTGCCGCCTTCGCCGCGCGCCCATATCAGGGACGGTAATGAAGCGCATCGCCCTTTTGCTGCCCGCGGCCCTTGCTGCCTCGCTGTCGCTGACGGCTTGCGCCGCCGCGCAAAATAGCGCCGCGCCGTCGCTCGCCAAGCGTCCGGTCGAGGGGCGGCTCAACGTCGCGCCGCCTGCGGTCGTCGTGCCGCCGCCGGGGCCGCTTCCCGCTGATCTCGCGGGGCGCCTCGCGCGCTGGGACGCCGATGGCAGCGCCGCGCAGCAGGCCTTCGCCGCCGAGCGCGATCCGACGGTCGCAATGGTCAATGCCGCCGCGGGCGCGTCGGTCGCCAGCGAGGCCTGGGTCGTCGCGCAGCAGGCGATCTCGCGCCTCGTCGCCGCGCGCGCGCCGATCACCGCGGCGCTCGCCGACATCGACCGGCTCTATGTCGAACGCACCACCGACGAAGCGATCGACGGCCTGCCCGACATCTACGCGCTGCGCGAGCGGCTGGCCGAGACGGTGTCGGCGCAGGATGCGGTGATCGAGGCGCTGAGCCGGCAGTTGCCGGGGGAGTAAGTCTGACAATCGAGATAAAATCCCTCCTCCCCCTTGATGGGGGAGGCAGCGAGACTTGCGAACTTGTTCGCTAGTCGCAGCGGTGGGGGTGCAGTCTCGGCCTGAAGCGTCGGTGCAAGGGCGCACCGTCACCCCCATCCAACTTCGCCTAATCGCTTCGCGATAAGGCTCCGTATCCTTCCCCCATCGAGGGGGAAGGGGGTTCAGTTCAACCCATGCTTCTTCAGCGCATGGCGAATCTGGTCGTAACTCAGCCCCAGCGCCTCGGCCGCGATCTTCTGGTTGAAGCGGCAGCGCGCCATGGTGTCGGACAGGATCTGCTTTTCATAGGCATCGACCGTCGCGCGCAGGTCGCTCACCGATCCCGAGGGCGGGGCAGCGAGCATGGGCGCCTCGGCCGACGCCCCCGTCGGAGCCGCGGTCGGTTCGACCTTGGCGGCGGGTTTTCGCACCGCCGGCTGCCACGGGCTGGCGAACGGATCGAAGCTCAGCGCATCGACGGGCTTCGCCGGATCGGCCCAGCGATAGATGGCGCGCTCGATCACGTTCCTGAGCTCGCGGACATTGCCCGGCCAGTCGTGCCCCTCCATCGCGGCGAGCGCGCGCGGACCGAAGCCCGGCCATTCGTCCCAGCCGAGCACTGCCGCCATGCGCGTCCCGAAATAGGTCGCGAGCACTTCGATATCGCCCTCGCGCGCGCGCAGCGGGGGCAGGGTGATGACCTCGAACGACAGCCGGTCGAGCAGGTCGGCCCTGAACCGGTTGTCGTCGACCAGCGCGGGCAGATGTTCGTTGGTCGCCGCGACGATGCGCACGTCGACGCGGATCGGGCGCGACGAGCCCACGCGCGTGACCTCGCCATATTCGACCGCGCGCAGCAGCCGCTCCTGCGCGCCCATCGACATCGTCGCCAGTTCGTCGAGGAAGAGCGTGCCGCCGTCGGCCTCCTCGAAGCGCCCCGCGCGCGTCCGCGTCGCGCCGGTGAAGGCGCCTGCCTCGTGCCCGAACAATTCCGACTCGATCAAGGTCTCGGGCATCGCGGCGCAGTTCATGATCACATAGGGACGGTCCCAGCGCGTCGACAGGCGATGCAGGCGCTCGGCGATCAACTCCTTCCCGGTGCCGCGCTCGCCGATGATCAGGACCGGCCGGTCGAGCGACGCCGCGAGGCTGGCGCGTTCTACCGCGTCCTGGAAGGTGGCCGATTGACCGATGAACTGCGTTTCGCGCTCCATTCCCAATGATTGGCAAATTTTCCCGCTGATTGGCAAGGGAAATTGTCAGGGGGATGCAATTCGGTGTGAAGTTGCGCTGTTTTCAGCCGATTCCGGCAATTGGCACGCCCCCTGCATAGTGTCTTGCGAACCGGCGCAACTCGCACCGGTGCAGCGAAAAAGGGACGGACGACATGAAGACGATTTTTGCCCAGGCCACCACCTTCGCGCTCAGCGCGACCGGCGCTCTGGCGATCCTCGTCGGCGTGATCGACCAGCCCAAAGTCGCCTTCGACATCGCCGCTTCCCCGGGCGGGATGGCGCTGGCGGCCGCTGCAGCCACCCCGGCGGTCGGCCAAATGGCTTGACCGGCACTGGTGCCGGGGCACTCTCCCCCCTTGCCCCGCCCCGGCACCAGCATTTTTAAACAAGACAAGGTCTCAAATATTTCGTCAGGAGTTAGTCAAATGGGTATTTTTTCACGCACCCGCGACATCATCGCCGCCAACGTCACCGACCTGCTCGACCGTGCGGAGGATCCCGAAAAGATGATCCGCCAGATCATCTTCGAGATGAACGAGACGCTCGTCGAAGTCCGCGCTTCCGCCGCCCGCACCATCGCGGACCAGAAGGAAATGCGCCGCCACATCGCCAAGCTCGAAAGCCTGCAGGACAGCTGGAAGGAAAAGGCCGAGCTCGCGCTGTCGAAGGACCGCGAAGACCTCGCCACCGCCGCGCTCGTCGAGAAGCAGAAGGCCGGCGACATGGCCGAGCGGCTGAAGGCCGAGATCGCGGTCCTCGACGAGGCGCTCGCGGGCTATGAAGCCGATATCGCCAAGCTGCAGAAGAAGCTCAGCGAAGCGCGCGCGCGCCAGTCGAGCGTCGTCAACCGCCTCGAAAGTGCCGAGAATCGCTACAAGCTGCGCGAGATGACCAACGGCGACCGCGTCGAGGATGCCTTCTCGCGCTTCGAAATCCTCGAGCGCCGCGTCGACGAGGCCGAAGGCCGTGCCGATGCGCTCGGTCTGGGCTACAAGAAGTCGCTCGACGAAGAGATCGCCGAGCTGCAGTCCGCCGACAAGGTCGCCGACGAACTCGCCGCGCTGAAAGCCGCGCAGGGCAAGAAGTAAGGAGCCGGACCGATGGAAGAAGTGATCATTGTCCCGATCGTCATCGGTACGCTCTTCCTCGGTCTGCCCTGGCTGATCCTCCACTATGTCACCAAGTGGAAGCAGGCCAAGACATTGACCGGAGAAGATGAGCAGTTGCTCGACGAACTCTACGATACGGCTCGCCGGCTCGAGAATCGTCTCCATACTGTGGAACGCATCATCAGCGCCGACCATCCCGATTTCCGCCCCGCGGTTCGCAGCGATGAAGATCTGGCGCAGCTCGAAATGACCAGGAGGAACTGAGATGTCTGCCAGCCGCACCAAATTCTACCTCGACAAGCAGAACGCCAAATGGAGCGGCGTGTGCGCCGGGATCGCCGACTATAGCGGGATCGACGTCCTCTGGGTCCGCGTCGGCGCCGTCCTGCTCACCCTGATGGGCGGCTTCCCCTGGACGCTGATCGCTTACTGGATGGTCGCCTGGATGGGCACGGCCAAGCCCTTCGCGCTCTACGGCTCGAACGAGGAAGCGAAGTTCTGGCAGGGCGTACGCTCGAACCCCGCCGCCTCGACCCGCGACATCCGCTCGCGCTTCCGCGACATCGACCGCCGGCTCGCCGACATCGAACTCTATTACACCAGCCACAACCGTCGGCTCGCCGACGAGATCGACAGCCTGCGCTGACAAGCGGCTGACGGGCAACAGGGAGAAGACACATGAATTTCGGTGGAACCGGTTTCGTCCTCGCCATCATCGCATTGTCGATCGGCGGCTGGATGTTCACCACCTGGATCCGCGCCAAGCATGGCTATCCGGTCGAGAATGAATGGGGCGGCACGGTTCATCGAACCGACCCCGACGCTGATCGAAAAATCAAGCTGTTGACCGACGACAATGCCAAGCTCGCCAGCCAGATCGGCCGGCTCGAAGAACGGATTTCGGTGCTGGAACGCATCGCGACCGAAGAGGGCGGTCAGGCTGCGCAGCTCGCCGACCAGATCGACCGCCTGCGCTGAGGGGAAAATCCATGAATCTCGATCTTCTGAACGCCATTGCCCCCGTCGCCGCGATCGTCGGCCTGGCCGGGGTCGGCGGCTGGGTCTTCACCACTTGGCTCCGCGTCAAGAACGGCTACCCGCTCGAAAACAGCTGGGGCAAAGCGGTCTATCCCAGGACCGGCGACGAGGCGATGGAACGCGTCAAGCTGATCAGCCAGGAAAATGCGCAGCTGCGCGCCGAACTGGGCTCGGTCAAGGACCGGCTCGCGGTGATCGAACGCATCGTCACCGACGAAGGCCATAGGCTGAGCCACGAGATCGAGGCGCTGCGGCACCCCGCGAACTGAGGAGGCTCCGATGGACAACCAATCTTTCGTTCTTGGCATCATCTTCTTCGTGGTCGCGGTGCCGACCATCATGGGGATCGGCTACGCCGCCTATGAGCGCCACCTGAAGTTCAAGGAAAGGCAGCTCAAGGCGATCACCAACGAGACCGCCGAAAAGGCCGCCCAATATGCGGCGCATACCGAACGGCTCGAGCAGCGCGTCCGCGTCCTCGAACGCATCGTGACCGACAAGGGAATCGATGTCGCCGACGAAATCGAAAAGCTGCGCGACGCGCCGCTCAACTGAAACGACAGGAAAGGAGCCTCCCCATGGGTCCGTTTGAAATGGTTGTCGGTATCGTCCTGATCGTGACGATCGGCGGTATCATCAAGGCCAAGCACGGCATCCGCCGCGACAACAAGGGCAATGAATATTTTGTCGGCAACGCCGCCGACAAGGAAGAGACCAAGGCCCTGCTCGCCGAAATCCGCACGCTCAAGGAGCGTATCCAGGTGCTCGAACGCATCGCCACCGACGGCAACCGCGCCGCGACCCTCGACGAAGAGATCGAGCGGCTGCGCGACCGGCCCTGAACCCGCCAAAACCCGAACGCCGACAAAGGAGCAACGCTCATGGCTTTCATCACTCCCGACCTCACCGCCGCCGCGGTCGCGCTGTCCGCGCTGGCGATCGTCAGCCTCGTCGCGCTGCGCGGCTGGCGCGACTGGATCCAGCTCAAGCGCGACGAACTCGCCGCGGGGCATGTCGCGGTCGCGCACGACGCCACCGTCCCGCACGCCGGCTCGCGCATCGAGATCGCCGACCTCAAGGAACGGCTGCGCAAGCTCGAAGCGATCGCCGCGGGCGTTGATCTCTGACGCTTTTCCTTCTCCCGTCGGGAGAAGGATAGGACGCCCGGCCGGCTTTGCCGGCCAGGCGGAGTTGGATGAGGGGCTCCCCACCCGTCGGCGGCCCCATCCCCTCACTGCTGCGACCAGGCATCAAGCCGCCAGGTCTCGCCGCCTCTCCCGACGGGAGAGGAAAAATGGGCCCCTTCCCACGCTCCCCCAAATCTGTCACTGGCGCGCCCATGCGCAGCCTCGACGATATTTTCGAAGAATATGACTTCCTCGACGGCGATGATCGCTATCGCCTGCTGATCGATCTCGGACGCAGCCTCGATCCGATGCCCGATGCGCTCAAGACCGACGCCACGCTGGTGCGCGGCTGCTCGGCCAGCGTCTGGGTCTATCCGGTGCCGCAGCCGGGCGGAGCCTTGCATTTCCTCGCCGACAGCAATGCCGCGATTACCAAAGGCATCGTCGCGCTCGTCCTCGCCGCGGTGCAGGACCGGCCCGCCGCCGAGGTCGCGGCGATGGACGTCGCCGCCGCGCTCGCCCCCTTCGACCTGACGCGCCAGCTGTCGTCGAACCGCACCCAGGGCGTCCCCAATATGATTGCGCTCGTCCAGGACACTGCCCGGCGTATCGCCGCGGGCTGAGCCATCGCGCCGCTGCGCCGGCCGGCGCCGGACTTTGCTTCTTCAAGGCAAAGAAAAGGGCGCGGGAGTTGCCTCCCGCGCCCCTTCTTCTGGCCGAAGCCGGCCGGCTTAGAAGTTGACCCGCACGCCGACGCGGATGCCGTAGAGCGACACGCGGCTGGTCAGCACCTCGTTCGGCGACAGCACGTTGCTGTACTGATACTGGGTGCAGTTGGTGCCGCTGGTCGCCGCGCAGGTCACGCGGACGATTGCCGAGTTGTACGGGAAGGCGACCTGACGGAGCGAGCCCCAGTCGCTGTCGATGAAGTTCAGCACATTCTCGACGTCGGCGAACAGCTTGAACTTCGCATCGCCGACGAACGCCGGGAGTTCCTGGCTGAAGTGCAGGTCGACCTTGAAGAAGTCGGGCGACGTCTGCGTGTTCTTCTTCACGATGCCGCCGCGATATTTCTCGAGCCCGAGCTGCGTGATCAGGCTGTCGAACGCCGTCTTCGAAGCCGCCGAATCGAAGGTCACCTTCGGATCGACGCCTGCGGTCGGAACATAAAGCAGCATGTTGCCGAGGTTGCCGACCGTGCCGAACACCGCGCCGCGACCGCCGCTGTTGTCCAGCATCGTGACGCTGTACGGACGGCCCGAACGATATTCGCCGAACAGGCTGATCCGCGTCTCGTTGTCGCCGAAGAACTCGCGCTTGAAGTCGATCCCGCCCTTCCACTGGTGGGTATATTCGTAGATCGAGCGGCCATAGGCGGCGCGGTTCGGATCGACGAAGGCGTTGTTGCCATAGTTCGACGAGGCGGTCGACGAGGTCAGCGCCCCTTCGTCCTTCACGTTCGAATAGGTGTAGCTGCCGTCGAGTGTCAGGCCGAAGTCGAACGCCTTCGAGAAGCGTGCGGTCGCAAAGAAGGCACGGCCGCGTTCGCTGTTGGTCAACTGCAGGTCGCGGTTGGTCGTCGCGACACCGTTGAAGGCACCGTAACGGGTGCGGCCATCGGGCAGCGTACCGATCGGAATCGAACGCAGGTCGGTCCAAGTGTAGCCATAGATGTTCTTGTCGTACAGGAACTGGCCGCCCACGAACCAGCCGCTACCGATCTCATAATCGGCCTGCAGCGAGGCCTTCCACTTGCGTGCGATCTTCAGGTCGGGATCGATATTGTCGGTCGGCGCCAGCGCCAGCGATGCGGTGTTGGTCGCCAGGAAGTTGTTGACGCTCGTCGGGATGATCCCGTCGTCGATGCCGTTGAGGGCATCGCAGGTCACCGATCCGGCACAGTTGGCACGCGTGATGTCGACCGAGTTGGTCAGCAGGCCGGTGTTCGAGAAGCTGTTCGACAGGAACACGTCGGGCGTGCCGCCCGAGAAGATGCCGACGCCGCCGCGGACGATCAGCTTGTCGGTGGCCTGCCAGTTGAAGCCGAAGCGCGGCTGGATCACGTCGCGGCCGTTGAACGTCTCGCGGTTGTGGAAACCGTAACGCGCGAGGAAGTTCGGGTTGAGCGGCGGCTTGGCATCGTTGCCGAACAGGTCGTAACGCACGCCAAGCGACAGCGTCAGGTCGGGCGTGGCCTGCCAGTCGTCCTGGATTCCGATGGTGTAGTTCTGCGTGCCGAAGCTGGCCGCGGCATCGTCGGGGTTCAGGCTGGGAACGGCGTTGCCGTAGCGCAGGCGGTTGGCGTTGCCCGCCGCGAAGTCGGCAAGGCTGTCGAAATAGAAGTCGCCGAGCGAGCGTTGCAGGAACAGGTTGAACACGCTCACGTCGGTGTAGCCCGCCATGAAGCGCAGCGAATGATCGCCGGCGTCGACGCGCGCGGTGAAGTCGAACGACAGGTTTTCGGTGTTCAGATCGTTCGAATGGCGGCTCACGTCGGGACCGAAGAACAGGCGCGTGCCGTTACAGCTGGTCGCCGAACCGGCCGAGGTCGCGTCGGTGCAGACTTCCATCTGCGGGAAGTCGCGGCCGCCGAACGGGGTCTGGTCGCGGTTATAGTCGCGATACGACGCGCGGAAGGTCGTCGAGAACTGGTCCGACCAGGTCGAGTTCAGCTCGAAGATGCCCGTGTTGACTTCTTCCGCCAGCTCATAGCCGTTCGACTGCAGGCCGAGCGCGAAGGGCGAGGTCAGGAAGGTGTTCTGCTGGAACTGCTGCGTGCCGACGTTGCGGATATAGGTCAGCGAGGCGCGCTGCGTGTCGCTGATGTTCCAGTCGAGCTTGCCGATGATCTTTTCGTCTTCTTCGACTGCGTTGGGCGAGAGGCCGAGGGTGTCATAGCCGTAGCGCGACTGCGCCGTGGCGCTGACCTGGTCAATCACAGCCTGGGTGAGGCCGGGAACCTGGTTGGCGAAACCGGGGCCGAAGCCGTCGTCGAACGGGTCGGTTTCCTCGGTCTTTTCATAAGCGAGCATGAAGAACAATTTGTCCTTGATGATCGGCCCGCTGATGTTGGCGCCATATTGCTTGCTGTCGAAGTTCAGCGAGATGTCGCGGCCGCGGGTGCGGTCGCCGGTCAGGCTGTCGTCGGTATAGGTGAAGAAGGCGCCGCCGTGGAACTTGTTGGCGCCCGAGCGGAGCACGACGTTGATCGCGCCGCCCTGGAAGTCGCCTTCGGCGATGTCGAAAGGTGCGACCTTGACCGAGAATTGCTCGATCGCGTCGAAGGGAACCGGGCCGCGCGAGGTCGGCAGGCCGCCGTTGTTGAGGCCGAAGTCGTCGCTGAACTGGACGCCGTCGACCGAGAAGCGGTTGAGGCGGCCGTTGTTGCCGGCGACTTCGATCGTGCGCGCGTTGGTCAGGTCCATGGTGACCAGCGGGTCACGACGGGCGAGGTCGCGGATGTCGCGGTTGACCGAGGCGACGCCTTCGATCGCTTCGCGGCCCAGCGCGGTGATCGGGCCGTTCGACTGTTCGAGCGCGCCGCCGACCGACGAGGCGGTGACGACGATCGCCGTGTCCTCGAGCATGATCGGCAGGCGGTAGGGCTGGCCGGCCTGCAGGAACAGGTCGGTGACCTGCGCCGAGTCATAGCTGTCGGAGGTCACTTCGACCGTGTAGGGGCCGCCGACGCGAAGGCCGTTGGCGCTGAAATTGCCGGTGCCGTCGGTCGTGGTGCGCGCGACGGTGCCCGACGGAACGTGGGTCACGGTGACCGTGGCGTTCGGAACCGGGCCGCTGGGCGATTCGACGGTACCGCGGACCGACGAGCTGGTTTCCTGCGCCTGTGCCGGCGCCGCGATGACCGTCGCGACGCTGATAGCCATCAGGCTCGCGGCGATCGAATAACGAAGTTTCATGAATGTCCCCTTTGGTGCATCTGGCAGGCACGCGATGAGGGGCGCGCCTGACCTGCGAGCGCCCCTGAAGCCCGCATGTGGCACGATTGTGACAGCAAATGTGACAGTGCAAGCCGCGAGCGGCGGGCCGTTTGGCCAAAGGTCAAAAAAACGCGAATTTGCGTCGCGCCGCGCGACTTATCCACAGGCGCGGCGGCGTTTTTCCCACGGGGTGTTGCTGCAATGCAACATCGCTGGCGCGCGCCGCATCGGCGCGCGCCGCGACTCAGGCGGCGTCGCCGGCGGCTTCCTTCGCCTTGTCGGCATAGACGCGCACGGGGTCCTTGCGGCCCTCGACGACATCCTTGTCGACGACGATCTCGACCACGTCGGTCAGGTCGGGCAGGTCGAACATCGTGTCGAGCAATATCGCCTCGACGATCGAGCGCAGCCCGCGCGCGCCGGTCTTGCGTTCGATCGCCTTCTTGGCGACCGCGACCAGCGCATCGTCGGTGAAGGTCAGCACGACCTCTTCCAGGTCGAACAGCTTGCGATACTGCTTGATCAGCGCGTTCTTGGGCTCGCCCAGGATCTTGACCAGCGCATCGATGTCGAGATCCTCGAGCGTCGCGATCACCGGCAGGCGCCCGACGAATTCGGGGATCAGGCCGAATTTCAGCAGATCCTCGGGCTCGATGCTCTTCAGCACCTCGCCCTGGCGGCGCTCGTCGGGGCCGGCGACATGCGCGCCGAAACCGATCGATTTGCCCTGCAGGCGGTCGCCGATGATCTTTTCGAGGCCGCTGAACGCACCGCCCGCGATGAACAGGATGTTCGTCGTGTCGACCTGCAGGAATTCCTGCTGCGGATGCTTGCGTCCGCCCTGCGGCGGCACCGACGCGGTCGTGCCTTCCATCAGCTTGAGCAGCGCCTGCTGCACGCCTTCGCCCGACACGTCGCGGGTGATCGACGGATTCTCGGCCTTGCGGCTGATCTTGTCGATCTCGTCGATATAGACGATGCCGCGCTGCGCCTTTTCGACATTATAGTCGGACGACTGGAGCAGCTTGAGGATGATGTTCTCGACATCCTCGCCGACATAGCCGGCTTCGGTCAGCGTCGTCGCATCGGCCATGGTGAAGGGCACGTCGAGGAAGCGCGCGAGCGTCTGCGCGAGCAGGGTCTTGCCGCTGCCGGTCGGGCCGACGAGCAGGATATTCGACTTCGCCAGTTCGACGTCGTCGCCGCGGCCGCTGTTCGCGAGGCGCTTGTAATGGTTGTGCACCGCAACCGACAGCACGCGCTTGGCGGTGTTCTGGCCGATGACATAATTGTCGAGGTGCTGGCAGATTTCGAGCGGCGTCGGCACCGCGCCGTCCTTGCGCGCGGCAACCCCGCCCTTGATCTCCTCGCGGATGATGTCGTTGCACAGTTCGACGCATTCGTCGCAGATGAACACGGTCGGCCCGGCGATCAGCTTGCGCACTTCGTGCTGCGACTTGCCGCAGAAGGAGCAATAGAGGGTGCTCTTGCTGTCGGAGCCAGAGAGCTTGGTCATAAAATTCCTTTTGGGGCCGGGCGAATCGTCGCCGGGCCCATGCTGGCGCCGCCCCCGCTGGAGACGCCGCCGATCATCCTAGCCCCCGTCACCCCGATTACAATATGGCAATTGGGTGACATGGATACAATGTCCCGGCTAGCAACGGGGGGCGAACGGGGCGTCAAGAAACGCGGTTACCGAGGGCTTGCCGCCCGTTCGCCTGTCCCGAATCAGGGCGTCGGGCCCTCGCTCACATCCTTGGGCGCGTCGTCGCCGGGCGCGCCGGGACGGCGGTCGAACACCTGGTCGACGAGGCCGAAAGCCTGGGCTTCGTCGGCTTCGAGGAAGGTGTCGCGGTCCATCGCCTTTTCGATCTCTTTCAGCGACTTGCCGGTATATTTGACATAGAGGTCGTTCATCCGCTTGCGGATGCGCAGGATCTCGCGCGCCTGGATTTCGATGTCCGACGCCATGCCGCGCGCGCCGCCCGACGGCTGGTGGATCATCACCCGCGCGTTCGACAGCGCGACGCGCATGCCGGGCTCGCCCGCGGCGAGCAGGAAGCTGCCCATCGACGCGGCCTGGCCGATGCAGACGGTACCGACGCGCGGGCGGATATATTGCATCGTGTCATGGATCGCCATGCCCGCCGTGACGACCCCGCCCGGCGAGTTGATGTACATATAGATGTCCTTCTTCGGATTTTCCGATTCGAGGAACAAGAGCTGCGCGACGATCAGCGAGGCCATCTGGTCCTCGACCTCGCCGGTGACGAAGACGATCCGTTCGCGCAGCAGACGGGAGAAGATGTCGAAGCTGCGTTCGCCGCGGCTCGTCTGTTCGACGACGACGGGAACCAGTGCGCTCAGCGGGTCGATCATTGGGAATTCGTCCTTCGTTGTTCGGGATGCCGCGCCGGAGAATCCGGTGGGCCTACCCCTCGCCATCTACATCGGCGGGTCGCCGCGCGGTTTCAAGGGGGCAAAAAGAAGGGCGGGAAAGTCCCGCCCCTCCGAAACCATGTGTGCCGACCTCAGTCGCCCTCGCCGGGCTCCGCCGAGAAATGCGTCTCATACTTGCCCTCGACGCCCTTATATTCGTCGGCGTCGGCGGGGGTTTCCTTCTTGACCGTGATGTTCGGCCATTCGGCGCTGAACTTGGTGTTGAGCTCGAGCCATTTTTCGAGCTCGCTCTCGGTGTCGGGCAGGATCGCTTCGGCGGGGCATTCGGGCTCGCACACGCCGCAGTCGATGCATTCATTGGGGTTGATGACGAGCATATTCTCGCCCTCGTAGAAGCAGTCGACGGGGCACACCTCGACACAGTCCATATATTTGCACCGGATGCAGGCGTCGGTGACGACATAGGTCATGGGTATTGGCTCCCTTTGAAGGCGGCGTTTGCGCCGTCCGACAGATGCGATTCCAGCGCCTCTAAGCCGCGCGGCGCGGGTGCGTCAACGCTAAGCGACTGTTGCGAATCACTCTCACCGGCTAGCCGCTTTTCCCGCTTTTGGCGCCACAGCTTTTCTGGGCGCGCCGATAGCTCAGCTGGCGGCGGGGGCCGCTTCGCCCAGCCGCACATAACAGGCCTGCGCCTCGGGCGCGGGGCCGCGGCGCTGCGGCAGCGACAGCAAGCGGATGACCTCGATCCGCTCGCCGACCGGCAGCACCAAAGTCTCGCCCGCGTGGACGGCGGCGGAAGCGCGGGTAATGCGCCGCCCGTCGAGCCGGATATGCCCCGCGGCGACCATCGCCTGCGCGATGCTGCGCGAACGTGCGAAGCGCAGATACCACAGCAATTTGTCGAGCCTGATGCTCCCCGCGGCGCCCGGCGTCGGCATCAGTCCTTCCGCGCGTCGGCCAGCAGCGCGGCGAGGCCGGCGAAGGGGCTGTGCGGCGAGGGGCCGCGGCGCGCGGCGCGGTCGGGCCGCTCGGGACGATCCTGCCGCGGCGGCGGGGCGCCCGGCTTGCCCGGTTTGCGCCGCTTGTCCTTGCGCGGCTGGCCCGGCGCCGCGACCGGCTGGCCGTTCCGCGCGGCATCGTGGCGGCCCGGCTGCTGCGGGCGTTGGCCCGATTTTTGGCCCTGCTTGTGCCCCTGCTTGTGCCGGGGTTTCTTGTCGCGGCCGCGATGTCCCGACCAGCGCCAGCGGTCGAGCTCGGGCTCGCCGACGGCGCGGAAGCCGAAGGCCTGGAGCAGCCCGCGCCGTGCCATGGTGTCGAGCCCCAGCGAGGTGGCGAGCGCGGGGTCGATCGCGAAGCCGGCGGGGGGCGGGGCGGCCTCGACTTCGTGACCGTCATCCTCTTCGCCGCCGGCGATCGGCGCCGCGGGCTTGGCGTCGGCCTGGAGCCGTGCGGCGTGCGCCTGGCGCGCGAGGCGCTCGGCCATGTCGATGCGCAGCCAGCCCTCGCCGCAGCGGCGGAACCCCGCGATGCCGAGCCCGACGACTGGGCCTTCCTTCTGCCACACCGCGCCATGCGGAGGGAGCAGGGGCAGGCGCCCGCCCTGCTGCGCGGCGAGCAGCGCGGCGCGCCAGCGCACCGCCTCGGGCTTCAGCAATATCGGGTGGAACAGGTCGAGCGAACCGATGGTGAGCCCGATCTTGCGCAGCAAGGGCCGCTCCTCGGCACTCATCGCCGCAAGCTGTTCGTCGACGCTGTCGCGCGCGACGAAGCCGCCGCCGTCGACCAGCGCGGCGAGCAACGCCCGGACCCGAGGAGGCGTGAACAGGTCGCCCGCGGCCTCGCCCATCGCGGCGAGCGGGCCGGCATGGCGCGCGAGCTGCGCCGCGACGAAGCGCTGCAGCCGCTCGACGATCGCCTGCACCTGCGGCACGTCGAGCCGGCGCAGCGCGGGTTCGACCAGGATCGCGGGCTGCACCAATGTTGGCCCCTTGGCGAGCGTTGCGATGACGTCGCCGTGCCAGGCGATGCGCGGCGTCTCGCCGGGCTCGCTGACCAGCGCCAGCACGCTGTCGTCGCCCTCGGCGAGCGACGTCGCGCGCCGCGCCAGTTCGGCGCGCAGATGCTTCTCGGCCGCCGCGAGCAGCAGCCGGTGGTCGGACGCGCGCGCCTGGGCGTCGACCTTGAATTGGAAGCCCTTCAGCGTCCCGATCGCCTCGCCGTCGACCGCGACGGTGCCGTCGGCGCCGACCGCGACCGGCAGCGCGGCGTGGCGCTGCCCCGCGTCGCGGATGAGGAGTGCGAGGCGGCGGTCGACGAAGCGCTGCGCCAGCGCGGCGTGCAGCGCGTCGGAGAGGCGCGTCTCGAGCGCCTGCGTCTGCTGGGTCCAGCCCGCGGCGTCGGCGATCCAGTCGCCGCGCTGTGCGATGAAGCAGAGCGTGCGCACCGCGGCGATGCGGCTCGCGAGCTGGTCGATATCGCCCTCGACGCTGTCGAGCCGCGCGAGCTTCTTGGCGAACCAGTCGGGATCGATCGTCCCGTCGCCGCTCGTCCGCCACTGCCACAGGCGGAGCACGGTGCGGCTGTGATGCTCGGCGCCGAGCTGCTCGAAATCGGGGAGGCCGCAGGCGTCCCACAGCCGCTGCACCGCGTCGAAATCGCTGCCGCGCGCACGCACCTCCATGTCGCCCGCCAGATGTTTGAGCACCGCGAGGTCGACCGCCTCGGGCGCGGCGCGCAGCCGCGGATGTGCGGGCGGCTGGGCGAGGTCGGTCAGCAATTGCTCGAGCGTCGCAAAGCCCGGGGTCGGATTGCGCCAGTAGACGCTTTGCATCGGCGGGAAATGATGCCCCTCGATCGCGTGGATTTCCTCGGGGGTGAAGCCGCCCTGAGGCAGGCCGACGGTGCCGAAGCTGCCGTCCTGCTGGTGCCGCCCGGCGCGCCCGGCGATCTGCGCCATTTCGCTGGTCGTCAGCCGGCGGAGGCGGCGCCCGTCGAATTTCTGGAGACTCGCGAAGGCGACATGCTGGACATCGAGGTTGAGCCCCATGCCGATCGCGTCGGTTGCGACGAGATAGTCGACCTCGCCCGCCTGGAACATCTCGACCTGCGCGTTGCGCGTGCGCGGGCTCAGCGCCCCCATCACCACCGCGGCGCCGCCCGCGAAGCGGCGCAGCATTTCGGCGATCGCGTAGACCTCCTCGGCCGAGAAGGCGACGACCGCCGATCTTTTCGGCAGCCGCGACAGCTTGCAGGTGCCGGCATAGCTCAAGGTCGAAAAGCGCGGGCGGGTGATGATTTCGGCCTCGGGCACCAGGTCGCGCACCAGCCCGTGGATGCTCGCCGAACCGAGGATCATCGTCTCCTCGCGGCCGCGCGCGCGCAGCATGCGGTCGGTAAAGACATGGCCGCGCTCGGGATCGGCGCCCAATTGCGCCTCGTCGATGCCGACGAAGGCGACGTCGCGCTCGATCGGCAGCGCTTCCATCGTCCCGAGCAGGTAGCGCGCGTCGGGCGGCATGATCCGCTCCTCGCCGGTTACCAGCGCGACCTGTTTCTCGCCCTTGATCGCGACGACGCGGTCGTAAACCTCGCGCGCCAGCAGGCGCAGCGGAAAGCCGATCATGCCGCTCGACCGGGCGGTCAGGCGCTCGACCGCCAAATGGGTTTTGCCGGTGTTGGTGGGGCCAAGGACGGCCTTGACCGGGCTGGAAGCGGGAGACGACATTTTCTTGGGGTCCAAGCTGGCATGCGCCGCGCTGCGGTGCAACAGGGGATCGACGGACGGCGACACTTTTCCCTCCCCCTCGATGGGGGAGGCAGCGAGACTTGCCCCGGATTTGATCCGGGGCTTGGTCGCAGCGGTGGGGGTGGGCTCTCGGCGTGACACGATGGTGAAAAGCGGCGCCCTCACCCTCATCCAACGCCGCCTAATCGCTTCGCGACAAGGCTTCGTATCCTTCTCCCATCAAGGGAGAAGGAGGGCTGACACGCCATATCCCGCCTCCGCCACGGCTCGCCGCAACGCCCGGCGGCGCTCCGGCCATTAAATTGACTTTAACGACCTTTCTTTACAGACGGAGGCACGGAAACATCTTCGGCGACCGGGCACGGGAGGTGCCGCGGGCGACCGGGCGGGGGTTGCAGTCTTTGTTCCAGCGTCACGAACCCATTGCGGGCATGACCGGCAACGCGGCCGCGCTGTCGATGACGCAGGCGATTCCCTTCGGGCGCAGCGGCATCGCCGACCCGCTTCCCGAGCTCAAATGGCATGAGGCGCTGCGCGATCGGCTCGCGGGGCTCGACCTCGTCCCCGATCTCGGCGACAATATCGGATCGGCGGCCTGGTGGCGCGGCCTCGCGACGCTGACCCTGCTTTGTGGCGGCGCGATTGCGACCTTCCCCGGCGTCCAGCCGCTCGTCGCGGGCGGCGCCCCCGCGCTCGACACCGCCGATTTCAACGAGGCGCGCGCGCAGATGATCGTGCCGCTCGCATTGGGCGGCGACACCGGGCGCCACATGGCCGCGACCGACGCGGTGCGCCCGCTGACGCAAACCCCCGAACGCCCGCAGATCGAACTCACCGCCACCTTGGGCAGCGGCGACAGCTTCGCGCGCCTGCTCGAACGCTCGGGGGTCGGCAGCGCCGATGCCGCGGCGCTCGCGCGGCAGGTGTCGAGCGCAGTACCGCTCGCCGACATCGCGCCGGGCACGCGCATCGACCTGATCCTCGGCCGCCGCGCCGCGCGCACCATGCCGCGCCCGGTCGACGCGCTCGCGATGCGCGCGCGCTTCGACCTGCGCATCGAAATGGAGCGGATGAACGGCCAGCTGGTGATGCGCCGCATCCCGATCACGGTCGACGCGACCCCGCTGCGTATCCGCGGCCGGGTCGGCAGCAGCCTCTATCGCTCGGCGCGCGCCGCGGGCGCCCCAGCCGAAGCGGTGCAGGCGTACCTCCGCGTCATCGGCAAGCAGATTTCGGTCGGCAGCGAGATTCGCGCCGGCGACGAATATGACATCATCGTCGACTATCGCCGCGCCGAAACCGGCGAGACCGAGGTCGGCAAATTGCTCTATGCGGGGCTCGTCCGGAACGGCAAGCAGCGGCTGTCGATGGTCGAATGGACCGTCGACGGGCGCCTCCAATGGTTCGAGGCGTCAGGCGCCGGCGAGACCAGCGGCGGCATGGTGCGCCCGACCAACGGCCGCCAGACCTCGGGCTTCGGCATGCGCCGCCACCCGATCCTCGGCTACAAGCGCATGCACAGCGGCATCGATTACGGCGGCGGTTACGGCGCGCCGATCTATGCGGTCACCGACGGCACGGTGACGATCGCCGGGCGGCACGGCGGTTACGGCAATTTCGTCAAATTGAGCCACGGCGGCGGCATGGGCACGGGCTATGGCCATATGAGCCGCATCGCGGTGCGCCCGGGCCAGCGTGTCAACCGCGGCCAGCTGATCGGCTATATCGGCTCGACCGGGCTGTCGACCGGCCCGCACCTCCATTTCGAGGTCTATCGCAACGGCCAGGCGGTGAACCCCGCCTCGGTCAGCTTCGTCACCCGCGCACGGCTCGAGGGCAAGGCGCTCGCCGACTTCCGCGCGCGCATCCGCCAGCTGACCGCGGTTGCCCCCGGTGCGGCGCTGACCCCCGTGGCGGCGAAGCAGGCCGAAGGGCCGAAGCTCGGCGGCCTCGCCGACATCGCCTCGAAGCGGGCCGGCGGCGGGATCTGAACCCCCTTAAACCCCTCCTCTTCAAAGGAGGGGCAGCGAGACTTACGAGCTTTGCTCGTTAGTCGCAGCGGGGTGGTGGCTGACAACTAACGCCAAGCCGCTGCACCACCCCAACCCCTCCTCTTCAGAGGAGGGGCTTTATGCCCAATATCCATTTGCCCCGCGGCGCCACCCCGCTATGCACGCGCCATGACCCACGCCGCCTTTCCCGACCTGCGCCTTCGCCGCACGCGCCGCACCGCGTGGAGCCGCGCGATGGTGCGCGAAAACCAGCTCACCCCCGCCAACCTGATCTGGCCGCTCTTCGTCTGCGCGGGCGAGAACAGCGAGGAGCCGATCGCCAGCCTGCCCGGCGTGTCGCGCTGGTCGGTCGACCTGATCGTCGAGCGCGTCGCCGAGGCGATCGAAGCCGGCATCCCGTGCATCGCGCTCTTCCCATACACCGAGGCCGATCGCCGCAGCGCGGACGGCGCCGAAGCGCTCAATCCCGAAAACCTGATGTGCCGCGCGGTGCGCGCGATCAAGGCGGCGCATGGCGACGCGATCGGCGTGCTCACCGACGTCGCGCTCGATCCCTATACCAGCCACGGGCAGGACGGGCTCGTCGACGACGCCGGCCATGTCCTTAACGACGAAACGGTCGCCGTGCTCGTCGGGCAGGCGCTCAATCAGGCGCGCGCCGGCGCCGACATCATCGCCCCCAGCGACATGATGGACGGGCGGATCGGCGCGATCCGCGCCGCGCTCGAGGGCGAGGGTTTCGGCCATGTCCAGATCATGAGCTATGCCGCCAAATATGCCTCGGCCTTCTACGGCCCCTTCCGCGACGCGGTCGGCTCGCGCGGGCTGCTCAAGGGCGACAAGAAGGGCTATCAGATGGACCCCGCCAACGCCGAAGAGGCGCTGCGCGAGGTCGCGCAGGACCTCGCCGAGGGCGCCGACAGCGTGATGGTCAAGCCGGGTCTTCCTTATCTGGACATCGTGACCCGCGTGAAGGCGGCCTTCGAGGTCCCCGTCTTCGTCTATCAGGTGTCGGGCGAATATGCGATGATCGAGGCCGCGGCGGCGGCGGGCGCGGGCGACCGCGACGCGCTTGTCCTCGAAACCCTGCTCGCCTTCCGCCGCGCCGGCGCCTCGGGCGTGCTCACCTATCATGCGCTCCACGCCGCGCGGCTGCTCGGCGCGTGATCGAAACCCCGCGCCTGACGATGCGCGCCTGGCGCAACGCCGATGTCGTGCCCTTTCAGGCGATCTCCAGCGACCCCAAGGTCATGGCGACGCTCGGAGCCCCGCTCGACCTCGCCGCGACCGAAGCGCTCGTCGAGCGTATGCGCGCAGTCCAGGCAGAGCATGGCCATTGTTTCTGGGCGCTCGAACGCAAGGAGGACGCGCGGCTGATCGGCTGGTGCGGGCTGATCCGCGGCCACGCCGGCCCGGTCGAAGGCCAGGCCGAGATCGGTTGGCGTCTCGCGAGCGACTGCTGGGGCACGGGCTATGCCAGCGAGGCGGCGCGCGCCGCCACCGCCTGGGGTTTCGCGAACCTGCCCGACGACGCGATCTGGTCGATCACCTGGCGCGGCAATGTCCGCAGCCGCGCGGTGATGGAACGGCTCGGCATGACCTATCGCGCCGACCTCGATTTCGACCATCCCCGGCTCGCCGCGGACAACCCGCTGCGCCCGCACGTCACCTATGCGCTGCCGCGCGCAGTTTGGAACGCTATATGACCGCTTCGCCAAGCCCGCGCCGCTGGCTGTTCGTCGCGACGATCCTCGTCGGCAGCTTCCTGCTCTTCCTCCTCCAGCCGATGGTCGCGCGCATGGTGCTGCCCAAATTGGGTGGCGCGCCCGCGGTGTGGAACAGCGCGATGCTCGTCTATCAGGCGCTGCTGCTCGGCGGCTATGCCTATGCGCATTGGCTCGGGCGCTTCACCGTGCGGCGCCAGGCGGTCATCCATGTCGCGCTGCTCGTCGCGTCCGCGCTGTGGCTGCCGATCGGCATCGCCCATATCGCGCCGCCATCGGCGGGGCAGGAAGCACTATGGGTGCCGCTGCTGCTGATCGCGTCGATCGGCCCGGTATTCTTCGCAGTCTCGGCGCAGGCGCCGCTGATGCAGCGCTGGTTCGCCGCCGACGCGCGCGCGGGCGACCCCTATTATCTCTATGCCGCCTCGAACCTCGGCAGCTTCGCCGGATTGATCAGCTATCCGGCGCTGGTCGAGCCCAATTTGCCGCTCGATGCGCAAAGCTGGGGCTGGACCGCGGGCTACGGCCTGCTCGTCGCGCTGGTCGTCGCGGTCGCCGCCGCGCGCCGGCACGCCGCGGCGCAGGTGCCCGCGAATGAGGTGGCGGCCGACGAAGAGCGCCCGACCCGGCGGCGCCAGCTCCACTGGCTGCTGATCGCCGCGGTGCCCTCGGGCCTCATGCTCTCGACGACGACGCACCTCACCACCGACATCGTCGCCATGCCCTTGCTGTGGGTGCTGCCGCTCGGCCTCTATCTGCTCAGCTTCGTGCTCGCCTTCTCGACCGTCAGCTGGCCGACGCAGATCGTTACGATCATCGCCCCGGCGGTGCTGCTCGCGGTCGGCGGCCTCGCGCTGCTCAGCACCGGCGGCGGCACGATGCTCGTCGCGCTGTCGAGCCTGCTCATGCTCTTCCTCGTCGCGACCTCGCTACACGGCTATCTCTATCACCTGCGCCCGGCGCCCAGATATCTGACGCTTTTCTATCTGGTCATGTCGGCGGGCGGCGTGGTCGGCGGATTGTTCGCGGCGCTGGCCGCGCCGCTGCTCTTCGACTGGGTCTATGAACATCCGCTGCTGGTGCTCGCAGCGGCGCTGCTCATGCCGCTGCCGGCGCTCTTCCCCTGGAACAAATGGCTGAAACTCTCGCGCGGACCCGCCATCGCGGTCGTCGCGCTGCTCGTCGCGGTCGCGGCGTTCGGGGCTTGGCGGATGACCGGCGAATGGGAAGGGCAGCTCGAAGGCACGGCGGCACTCTGGGCGCTGGCGATCCTTGTCGTCGGGCTGCTCGTGACCGGCTGGCGCTGGGCCTATGTCGCGGTGCTCGGGTGCCTGATGCTGGGGCTCGGCGGCTGGGACACGCTGCAGGAGAGCTTCACCGACAAGCGCGTGCGCAGCTATTTCGGCGTCTATACGGTCACCGACGACGAATATCGCCAGCAACGGCGCCTTGCACACGGGACGACGCTGCACGGGCTGCAGCGCACCGATGCCGGATTCGCGATGCAGCCGACCACCTATTATGGACACCAGTCCGGGGTCGGGTTGACGCTCGACAAGGCTGAAGTGCTCGCCGGTCCCGATGCGGCGGTCGGCATCGTCGGGTTGGGGACGGGCACCTTGTCCTGCTATCGCAAGCCCGGCCAGCGCTGGACGATCTTCGAGATCGACCCGGTGATGGCCGATATCGCGCGCGACCCGACGAAATTCACCTTCCTGTCGAACTGCGCCGGCGACACGCCGATCGTGCTCGGCGACGCCCGGCTTCAGGTCGCCAAGATGCCGCCCGCGCAATTCGACATCCTCGTCATCGACGCCTTCTCGTCGGACGCCATCCCGCTCCACCTGCTGACCAGCGAAGCGATCGGCATCTATGCGCGGTCGCTGAAGGCCGACGGCATATTGCTGATTCATATCTCGAACCGCTTCTTCGATCTCGAACCCGTGCTCGCCGCCGAGGCGAAGGCGCGCGGCTGGGCCTCGGCGATCCGGATGGACGATTCGGGCGCGACCGAGGCCGAGAATTATCTGACCTCGTCGAACTGGGTCGCCCTCACTGCGACGCCGCAGCGGCTGCGCCAATTGACCGGCGGCCTGCAGCCGCGCGAAAAGGGCCTCGAACGCGGCGTCTGGGTGCCGCTCGAGGCGCGCGACAATTTCTCGCGCTGGACCGACGATTATGCCTCGACGCTGCCCATCCTGTTGTGGGAACATATATTGGGAGGTCGCGGCGAATGATCCCGGAGCGTAACGACATCAGCATCATCACCGTGAACGGCAAGACGCCGCAGATCGACCCCAGCGCTTTCATCGCGCCCGGCTGCCGCATCATCGGCGACGTGCGCATCGGCCCCGACGTCAGCATCTGGTACAATTGCGTGCTGCGCGCCGACGTCAGCCATATCGTCGTCGGCGCGCGCTCGAATATCCAGGACGGCAGCGTCGTCCACTGCGACGGCCCGATGCCGCACCGCCCCGACGGTTATCCGACGATCATCGGCGAGGATGTGCTGATCGGCCATCTCGCGATGGTCCACGGCTGCACGCTGGCGGATCGTGCCTTCGTGGGGCTGAAGGCGACGGTGATGAACGGCTGCATGATCGGCAGCGACGCGATGCTCGCCGCGGGCGCCCTGCTCACCGAGAACAAGGAAATCCCCAGCCGCGAACTCTGGGCGGGCTCGCCCGCGCGTCGCGTGCGCGAGATCGGCGACGAACAGGCCGCGGGCATGCAGGTCGGCGTCGCGCATTATGTGCTCAACGGGCGAATGCACAAGGCGGCGGTCGAGCAAGGCTGACCTCCCTTCCCGCAAGCGGGAGTAGGATAAAAAAGGGCGCCCCGGTCTCCCGGAGCGCCCCTCTCTTAGACCGCTACTGCCAGCTCAGCTGAAGTTCACCATCGCATAGAGCATCGGGATCGACAGCAGGGTGTTGGTCCGCGAAAAGATCATCGCGGTCTTGCCGGCCTTGGCCTTGGTCGCATCGTCGGCTTCGACGAGGCCCAGTGCCTTCTTCTGGTTCGGCCAGATCACGAACCACACGTTGAACGCCATGATCAGCCCCAGCCACATGCCGACGCCGATCAGCTTATACGGGTCCTGCAGGCCGAGTGCGGGGATCGCATATTTGGCGTGGAAGGCGATGGCGAGACCGAGCAGCACGGTGATCGCCGCGGCCCAGCGAAACCAGAAGAGCGCGGCGGGCGCGATATGTTTCGACACGCCGGGTTTCAGCTCGGCCGGAATCTTGGGCATCGTCGGGATCTGGACGAAGTTGAAATAATAGAGCAGCCCGATCCACAGCACGCCGAAGAAGGTGTGGAGCCAGCGCATGATCGCATTGCCCGCGGCGATGCCGTCCTCGAAATTCTGGCCATTGAGGCACAGCATCAAGATGATCGCAAGCACCAGCCCCGCGCCCAGCACGGCGTGTAGATTACCGAAAAATTTGTCCATTTCTTTCCCCCTCGTTTGTTGTGGGGCGCGGCGCGACCCGGTGCCCGGGCCACGCTATGCCAGCGACGAGGGGAAGGCTCAAGCTTGCTTCACAGATCCTCCCCGCTCGGGGGGGGGGGAGGCCGAAGGCGGTGGAGGGGGCTGGCGGCCTGAAGCAGCGTTGCGCAAGGACGCCGCCGCCCTCCGTCAGCGCTTCGCGCTGCCACCTCCCCACAAGTGGGGAGGATTATGGCGATTATTTCTCGGTCGCCTCTTCGGGCAGCGCCAGCCCGTTCTTCAGCATCACCGGCAATTGGGTCAGCGTGAACAGGAAGGAGAGGGCGGTGATCCCCCATACCTTGATCGTCAGCCACAGGTCGAAGCTCATCTGCTTCGCCTGGATCAGCTCGTACATCACATGGTTGGCGATGCCGAGCGCGGCGAAGAACAGCCCCCAGTTGCGCGACAGCAGCATCCAGCCGCGTGTCGTGATCCCGTCGAGCGCCGACTGAAGCAGATATTTGAGCATCGGCTTGCCCGCGAAATAGCCGCCGAGCAACAGCGCGGCGAAGGCGCCATAGATGATCGTCGGCTTCATCACGATGAAGCTCTCGTCGTGGAAATAGACGGTCAGCGCGCCGAAGCCGACGACGAGGATGCTCGACAGCCATAGCATCGGCGAAATCCGGCCGAGCTTCCATTTCGACACCGCCATCGCGATGACGATCGCGACCATGAAGGCGACGGTGCCCTTGATCGCCGCGGTGGTCGCGGCGAATGCTCCCTCGCCGCCCGAGCTGAACTTATAGGCGAGAAAGAAGATCAGCAGCGGTCCGAAATCGATCGCGAAATTGAGCGCGCCATGCTTGGCGGGGGGCGGCGCGGGGACGGCCTCGGGGCCGGTCGGCAATTGGTCGAGCTGTTCGCTCATCGGATATTTCCTGCAATGATGCCCGCGATCTCGTCGGCATCGAACGGGCGAAGGTCGTCGATGGTTTCACCGATGCCGATCGCATGGATGGGAAGCCCGTGGCGTTCGGCCGCGGCGACGAGCACGCCGCCGCGCGCGGTACCGTCGAGCTTGGTCATGACGAGGCCGGTCACCCCCGCGACCTCGCGGAACACATCGATCTGCGACAGCGCATTCTGCCCCGTCGTCGCGTCGAGCACCAGCACGACATCGTGCGGCGCGGCGGGGTTGAGGCGGCCGAGCACGCGCTTGATCTTTTCGAGCTCGTCCATCAGCTCGCGCTTGTTTTGCAGCCGCCCGGCGGTGTCGACGATCAGCACGTCGATGCCCGTCGCGGTCGCCTGCTTGACCGCGTCGAAGACGATCCCCGCGGCGTCGCCGCCCTCGGGCCCCGCCATGATCGGCACGCCCAGCCGCTCGGCCCAGACCTTGAGCTGGCCGATGGCGGCGGCGCGAAAGGTGTCGCCCGCGACCAGCATCACGCCATAATCCTGTTCCTGGAACAGATGCGCCAGCTTGGCGATGGTCGTGGTCTTGCCCGACCCGTTGACCCCGATCACCAGGATGACCTGCGGGCGCGGGAAGGCGTCGATTTCGAGCGGTTCGGCGACCGGGCGCAGCACCGCGGCGATCTCGTCGGCGACGATCCGGCGCAGCTCTTCGGTGCCGTTCGCTGTCGCATCGCGCCGCGCCGCCAGCCGCTCGCGGATGCGCCCCGCCATCGCGGGTCCCAGGTCGGCGGTGATCAGCGCTTCCTCGATGCGGTCGAGATCCTCCTCGTCGAGCCGCGCCTTGCCGGTCAGCCCTGAGAGATTCTCGCCGAGCCGCTCGGACGTGCGCTTGAGCCCGCCGAACAGCCGCTCGCTCCAGCTCGCGCCGCTCATGCGGCCATCTCCGCGGTCAGGCGGTCGCCGTCGCGTGCGCCGATCCGCACCGGCACGATGCTCCCGGGGGTTGCGGGCTTATCGAGCATCAATCCCACGAAATTCTCGCCATGGCCGGTCAGCCCGTCGCGTTCGACCAGCATGTTCGTGCGTCTTCCCACTTGTTCGTCCATCCATTTGTACTGCCGCCGCGCATTGGCCTCGCGCAGCGCCGCGGCGCGCTCGCGCGCGACCGTGCGCCCGACCTGCGGCATGCGCGCGGCGGGCGTCCCGGCGCGCGCGCTATAGGGAAAGATATGGCCGAAGACGATGTCGCAATCGTCGATCAGCGCCAGGCTGTTCGCGAACATCGCGTCATCCTCGGTCGGAAAGCCGGCGATCAGGTCGGCGCCGATCGCGATCTCCGGCCGCGCCGCCTTCAACCGCGCGACGAGATCGACGACCTCGGCCCGCCGGTGCCGCCGCTTCATCCGCGTCAGCACCATATCGTCGCCCGCCTGCAGCGACAGATGGACATGCGGCATCACGCGCGCCTCTTCGGTCAGCAGCGCGAACAGCGCCTCGTCGATCCGGTTCGGGTCGAGCGACGACAGCCGCAGCCGTTCGACGGGCAGCGCCAGCAAGGCCTCGACCAGCGCGGCGAGGCTCGTCCCGCTGTCGTCGCCATAGCTCGCGAGGTCGACCCCGGTCAGCACGATCTCGCGCTGTCCGCGGTCCAGCGCAACGCGCGCGCTGTTGAGCACCGCGTCGACCGTCGCCGACCGCGCCGTCCCGCGTGCGATCACCGTCGCGCAAAAGGTGCAGCTGTGCGAGCAACCCGTCTGCACGCCGAGGAAAGCGCGGGCATGGTCGGCGCCCGAAAGTGCGGGAGTGTAGCCTTCGCTGCGCACCGCAGGCGCCCCGGCGCCATAGCTTTGCGCCAGCCCCTTCACGTCATTGCCGACCACCCGCGCGCCCATCGCCGCGAAGGCGTCGCGTTCCAGCTCAGCCGCGCACCCCGTCACCACGACGCTGGCCCCGGGCCGTCCGCGCAAAGCCCGCCGCACCGCCTGCCGCGCCTGCCGCACCGCCTCGTCGGTCACCGCGCAGCTGTTGAAGATGATCGCATCCTTGGCGTCCGCCGCGGTCGCCGCGGCGCGCACCGCTTCGCCCTCGGCGATGTTGAGCCGGCACCCGAAATTGACGACCTTGGGGCCGTCCATAACTTCTATGCTCATCCGAACTGCGCCCAGTCGGTCTCGCCCTCGAACACGCGCGTCGCGGCGCCGCTCATCACGATCGGCTCGCCGGGCGCCCAACGGATGATCAGGTCGCCGCCGGGCAGCGATACCGTCACCGGCGACTTCACCTTGCCCGCGCGGATCGCGGCGACCGCGGTCGCGCAGGCGCCGGTGCCGCACGCCTGCGTCAGGCCGACGCCGCGCTCCCACACCCGCAGCTGCAGGCAATCGGGGCCGTCGAGGCTCGCGACATTGACGTTGACGCGCTCGGGGAACAGCGGGTCGGTCTCGATCCGCGGGCCGAGCTCGCCAAGCGCGACCGCATCGGCCTCGGGCACGAAGAAGATGATGTGCGGGTTGCCGACGTTGACCGCCGCGCCATGCTCCAGCTCGTCCCACGCGACGGGCATGTCGCGCGTGTCCATCGGCATCGCGAGCGGGATATGCTCCCAGTCGAACACCGGCTCGCCCAGCACCACCTCGGCGCCGCCGTCGGCCGGCGTCACGCGCAGCATGCCGCCCAAGGTCTCGATCACCGACGGCTGGCCGAGCAGGGTCGCGACGCAGCGCGTGGCATTGCCGCACGCCTCGACCTCGCTGCCGTCGGCGTTGAAGATGCGCATCTTCACATCGGCATGGGTCGAGGGTTCGAGCAGGATCAGCTGGTCGCAGCCGATGCCGTGGCGCCGGTCGGCGATCGCATGCGCGCGCGCCGGGGTCATCGCGACCGGCGCCACGCGCGCGTCGATCACGACGAAGTCGTTGCCGAGGCCGTGCATCTTGGTGAAGCGATCCGCCATATCCCGCGCATGTAAGGCGGCGGGGAAGGGAAGTCTAGCGAGGCGGGGCCTTCGGGTGGAGTGCCGTTTTTTGTTTCGCGCAAAGACGCAAAGACACGAAGAGGTCGTGGTTGCCGCGAAGCGGCCTTCTCCTGCGGCAAAGCGTCAAACGCGACGCAGGATTAATATGGGGCCTGCCGGCCCGTGCTGCCTTCTTAGTGTCTTTGCGTCTTTGCGCGAAATTTTCAAATCACCGCCATCGCGGTGATCAGCCAGCCTTGCGCCGCTCGTCCGCGCCGGTGTCCCCCGCGTCCGGCGCCACCGGCGAGCGCAGCAGCCCGCGCTCGGCCAGCAGCTTCGCGGTCGCCATCGCCGACGCCGGCTTGCCATAATGCCAGCCCTGCGCCTTGGCGCAGCCGAGCCGGGTCAGTTCGATCGCGGTCGCCTCGTCCTCGACGCCCTCCGCGGTGATCGGCATCGCCAGGCTCTCGCCCAGCCGCACGATCGCGACGACGATCGCCTGCGCATCGGGGCTGCCCTGCATCGCCGCGACGAAGCTCCGGTCGATCTTGATCCGGTCGAAGGGCAACGCGCGCAGATGCGACAGCGAGCTGTAGCCGGTTCCGAAATCGTCGAGGCTCAGCGACACGCCCTGGTTCTTGAGGCTGGTGACGATCGAGCGCACCAGCGGCAGATTCTCGAACAGCGAGCTTTCGGTGATCTCGACCTCGAGCTGGCTCGCGGGGAACCCGGTCTCGACCAACAGCTTGGTAAGCTTCTGGCTGAACCAGGGGTCCTTCAACTGCTGCGGCGAGATATTGACCGCCAGCGTGATCGACGGGTCCCAGCCCTTGGCGATCTCCATCGCGTGGCGCACGACGCGCAGCGACAATTCGCCGATCAGTCCGCTTTCCTCGGCGACAGGGATGAAGCGGTCGGGCTCGACCATGCCATGGTCGGGCGAATCCCAACGCATCAGCATCTCGAACCCGACGAGGCGGCCGGTCGCGATGTCGACCTGCGGCTCGAAGAAGGGGACGAACTCGTCGCGCGGCATGCCGCTGCGGATCCCGGTCTCGATCTGGTTACGGACCTGAACCGCCATTTCCATGCCCTGCTCGAACCAGCAGAAGCGGTTCCGCCCCTCGTCCTTGCAATGATACATGGCGATGTCGGCCTGGCGCACCATCGTGTCCATCGACGTGTCGGCGGCGGTCGCCAGCGACAGGCCGATCGACGCGCCGATGCGGATCAGCTGGCCGTCATGCGTCACCGGTTCCTCGAGCGTGGCGACGATCTCGGCCGCCAGCGCCTCGATATGCGGCTTGCCCGCGGGTTCGAACATCAGCATCGCGACGAACTCGTCACCGCCCAGCCGCGCCATCAGCGCGCTCGGCGGCAGCACCCCCGCGATGCGCTCGGCGGCGACCTTCAGCATGCGGTCGCCCGCGGCGTGGCCGTGGATGTCGTTGACCGTCTTGAAATGGTCGAGGTCGAGCAGGAACAGCGCGACGTGGCGCCGCTCGGCGGCGGCGCTCTCGATCAGCGCCTGCCCCTGGTCGAGCATCGCGCGGCGGTTGAGGAAATCGGTGAGCGGGTCGCGGTCGGCGAGGTAGCGCGCCTGCTGCTCGGCCTCGGTGCGCGCGCGGATTTCGCGGTGGAGATCCTCGTAGCGGCGCCAGCCGAACAGGATCAGCGCGATATTGAGGATCAGCGTCGCGGCGAGCACCTGGTCGGTGCCGCCGCCGATCCCCGACAAGGCGCGGACGACCGACTGCATGACGCTGCTGCCGGTGCCGACGAACAGGATGGTCGCGGCCACGACGATGCCGCCCGCGACGATATCGCGTTTCGCCCCTTCGGCGCGGTCGGGCCCTTTCGGCGGAGCGGCGGTCGCCATATTTCGCATGTCCCCCACAATCAGCGGCCCTTTTGCGCCCCAAGCGGTGAAATTTGCGTTAAGTGTCGGGCGGAATGCTTTCCTCTTCCCGGAAGGGTGGGGCGACAAGAAGCGGGGGCAATATGTCGGTAATCGCAACTATTCTGATGCTTATACTGGGATGGTTCCATTGGTCAGGCTGGTGGTCGATACCGTTGGGCCTGTTTTCGTTCTGGGGTGCCCACCGCGCGCTTCCCTCGGAATCACATCGGATCAACCGCGTCGGGCTCCCGCTCTATATAGTTGGGGCCTTCTTGCTGATGAAGTTCGCGGGATGGTTACAAACCGTGATCAGCTAATTTCAAACTGACCGGCTGGCGGAGGGAGGCGACTTGCCTTTCCCCGCCATTTCCCGTATTGGCGCCCCGTTCGGCGGCATCTCGCGGCCGGGCATATCGACATCCGCGACGGAAAACCTGTCCACGGATACCGCTGGTTGGCGAGGTTTCGCTCACCGGCGTGTTTTGCGTTGCGGGCGTCGAAGACAAGGATTTTGGCTGTGTTCGATAGTCTGAGCAACCGGCTTGGCGATGTTTTCGGAAAGCTCCGCGGCCGCGGCGCGCTGACCGAGGCCGACGTGCGCGCCGCGATGCGCGAAGTGCGAATCGCCCTGCTCGAAGCCGACGTCGCGCTGCCCGTCGTGCGCACATTTGTCGACCAGGTCACCGAGCTCGCGATCGGCCAGAATGTCCTGCGCTCGGTCACCCCGGGACAGCAGGTGGTCAAGATCGTCAGCGACGCGCTGACCGAGATGCTCGGCTCCGAAACCGCCGAGCTCGACCTCGCGGTCACCCCGCCCGCCATCATCATGATGGTCGGTCTGCAGGGCTCAGGCAAGACCACCACGACCGCGAAGATCGCCAAGCGGCTCAAGGAAAAAGAGCGCAAGAAGGTGCTGATGGCGTCGCTCGACGTCAATCGCCCCGCCGCGCAGGAACAGCTCGCGGTGCTTGGGGCACAGATCGACGTCGCGACCTTGCCGATCGTCGCGGGCCAGCAGCCCACCGAAATCGCGCAGCGCGCCCTGCAGGCGGCGAAGCTCCAGGGCTATGACGTCCTCATGCTCGACACCGCGGGCCGTCTCCACGTCGACCAGCAGCTGATGGACGAGATGCAGGCGGTGTCGCGCGCGGCGAACCCGGCCGAAACCCTGCTCGTCGTCGACAGCCTGACCGGGCAGGACGCGGTGCAGGTCGCGCAGCGCTTTACCGACCAGGTGCCGCTGACCGGCGTCGTGCTCACGCGCATGGACGGCGACGCGCGCGGCGGTGCCGCCCTCTCGATGCGCGCCGTCACCGGCAAGCCGATCAAATTCGCGGGCACGGGTGAAAAGCTCGACGGGCTCGAACTCTTCCAGCCCTCGCGCATCGCGGGCCGCATCCTCGGCATGGGCGACGTCGTCAGCCTCGTCGAGCGCGCCGCCGAAACGATCCAGGCCGAAGAGGCCGAGGCGATGGCGGCGAAGATGGCCAAGGGCATCTTCGACCTCAACGACCTCCGCACCCAGCTGGGCCAGATGCGCCGCATGGGCGGCCTCGGCGCGCTCGCCGGGATGATCCCGGGGATCAAGAAGGCGCAGGTCGCGGCGGCGCAGGGCGGCGCCGACGACAAGATGCTGATCCACTTCGACGCGATCATGGGGTCGATGACCCCGAAAGAACGCGCCAAGCCCGAAATCCTGACCGCGAAGCGCAAGATTCGCATCGCCAATGGCTCGGGCACCACGGTGCAGCAGGTCAACAAGGTGCTCAAGATGCACCAGGAAATGGCGACCGCGATGAAGAAGATCCGCAAGATGGGCGGGCTCAAGGGGCTCGGCGCGCTGTTCGGCAAGGGCGGCGGCATTCCCGGAATGGGCGGCGGGGGCGGTGGCCTCGGCGGGCTGCCCGGCCTCGGCGGCGGGGCGATCCCGCCCGAACTCGCCAATCTGATGAATAAAAAGAAATAACCCGATTAATCGACACTATGCATTTGAATTAGAAAGAAGGACTTACATCATGGCTACCTCCATTCGCCTGTCGCGCGGCGGCTCCAAGAAGCGCCCCTATTACAAGATCGTCGTCGCCGATTCGCGCAGCCCGCGCGACGGCCGTTTCATCGAGCGTATCGGCAGCTACAACCCGCTGCTCGCCAAGGACAATCCCGAGCGCGTCAAGCTCGACGCAGAGCGTGCGAAGCATTGGCTGAGCGTCGGCGCCCAGCCGAGCGACCGCGTCGCCCGCTTCCTCGACGCCGCGGGCGTCCAGGAACGCGCTGCGCGCAACAACCCGAACAAGGCGGTCCCGGGCGACAAGGCCAAGGAACGCGCCGAGGAAAAGGCGCAGAAGCTGGCTGATGCCGAGGAAGCCAAGGCCGCCGCGGCCGCCGCTCCTGCCCCCGAGCCCGAAGTCGAAGCGCCGGCCGAAGAAGCTGCCGCTGACGAAGTCGTGGCCGAAGCGGCTCCGGCCGCCGAGGAAGCGCCTGCTGCTGAAGAAGCCGCCGCTCCCGAAGCCGCCGAATCGCCCGCGGCTCCCGAAGCCGCCGAATCGGACGCGACCGGTTCGGTGAAGAGCGAAGAAACCGCCGAAGCCGTCGCCGAGGCGGTGGCCGACGAAGTTCCCGCCGATGCGACCGCCGAAGACGCGACCGCGATCGCCGAGGAAGTCGCCGAGGGCGGCCCGGTTGCCGAAGAGGCTCCGGCCGAAGAAGCCCCGGCTGCCGACGCTGGCGAAGAAAAGGCCGAAGGCTAAGCCTTGGCCGACGCAAACCGCCCCGTCACCCTCGCCGCCATCGCCGGCGCGCACGGGGTGCGGGGCGAGGTGCGCCTCAAGCTGTTCGGCGAAGGCGCGGACTCGCTCCGCGCCTTTTCCGTTTTCCAGGCCGGCGAACGCAAGCTGACCTTGAAGTCGGTGCGCCCCGCGAACCAGGGCGCGGTCGCGACCTTTGCCGAGATCGCCGACCGCAGCGCTGCGGAAGCCCTGCGCGGCACTTTGCTCACCGTCCCGCGCTCGGCGCTGCCCCCACTCGCCGAGGGCGAATATTATCACCACGACCTGCTCGGCCTGCCGTGCCGCTCGACCGACGGCGCCGCGGTCGGCACCGTCGTCGCGGTCGAGAATTTCGGCGCCGGCGACATCCTCGAAATCGAGAAGGCGGCCGAAGCCGGCAAGAAGCCTGCGCGCTTCATGGTGCCGATGAACGCGCAGGCGGTGCCCGCGTGGGACGCCGACGGCGTGACCGTGAACGCGGCGTTCGTCGAATAGCGCCGCCTTCCACTAAAATTCGTTCGCCCTGAGCTTGTCGAAGGGCCGTTCTTCCTTTCTATGTCGGAAGAAAGAACAGTGCTTCGACAGGCTCAGCACGAACGGAGGTTTGGGATGCGTTCGAGTCTATCTTTTCTGATGGCTATCGCGCTTGCCGCCCCGCTCCCCGCCTTCGCCCAGGACCCCGCCCCGAAAACCCTCGACCAGCTCGCGCCCGAAATCGACGCGCTCTTCGCCAGATATCAGGCCGACGCGCATGTCCCCGGCCTCGTCTACGGCATCGTGCAGGACGGCAGGCTCGCCTATGTGAAGGGCGTCGGCGTGCAGGACCTCGACGCCAGGCGCCCGGTCACTGCCGACAGCCGCTTCCGCATCGCCTCGATGACCAAGGCCTTCACCGCGCTCGCGATCCTGAAACTGCGCGACGACGGCAAGCTCCGCCTCGACGACCTGGCCGAGCAACATATCCCCGAGATGAAAGGCTGGACCTATCCGACGAAGGACAGCCCGCGGATCCGGATCAGGGATTTGCTCCAGCATGTCGGCGGCTTCGTCACCGACGATCCGTGGGGTGACCGCCAGCAGGTGCTGCCGCAGGCCGAGTTCACCAGGATGATCGCCGCGGGTGTGCCGTTCAGCCGTGTGCCGCAGAGCAGCCACGAATATTCGAACTTCGGTTATGCGCTGCTCGGCCGCATCGTGACCAACGCCTCGGGCATGACGTACACCGACTATGTCCGCCAGACGATCCTCGCCCCGCTCGGCATGCGTGCGAGCGGCTATGACGTGACCAAGGCGCCCAAGGACCAATATGCCCGCGGCTATCGCTGGGAGAATGACGCCTGGGCGGCGGAGCCCGAAATGGCCGACGGCGCGTTCAACGCGATGGGCGGCTTGCAGGTCAGCGCGAACGACTATGCCAAATGGGTCGCCTTCCTGCTCTCGGCCTGGCCCGCACGCGACGATCCTGACACCGGGCCGGTCAGGCGCGCGACGGTGCGCGAACTCGCGCAGGGGCTGAACTTCACCGCGGTCGTCAATCGCACCGGCGCGAGCGGCGCCGAAGCGTGCAAGCTGTCGAGCGCCTATGGCATGGGCTGGCGCGTCGCGCAGGATTGCGACCTCGGGCTGACGCTGGCGCACGGTGGCGGCTATCCGGGTTACGGCAGCCATGTGATGCTGATGCCCGACACCGGCACCGGCGTCTTCGCGCTCGCCAACCGCACCTATGCCGGCCCCTCGGCGCCGGCGTGGGATACCGCGGTGGCGATGGACAAGGCGGGGCTGCTCGAAAGCCGTGCGGTCCCGGTCTCGCCGGCGGTCGCCGAGATGTTCGCGGCGACGCAAGCCGCCTATGCCGCGGGCAATCTCGAACCGCTGGACGGCAAGCTCGCGATGAATTTCCTGCTCGACCGCTCGGCGGCCAATTGGGCGGCCGAACTCGCCAAGCTCAAGGACCAGGTCGGCGCTTGCCCGACCGCCGAACCGCTCGCCCCCATGGGCGCGATGTCGACCGCCTTCCGACTCAACTGCGACAAGGGCAAGCTCGACGGCCAGCTGCTCCTCGCCCCAACCGCCCCCGTCACGATCCAGGCGCTCCGTTTCCGTGTCGCGCCGCCGGAATAGCCATGGCCTTTCTTTTCATCCTCGTCTTTTTTGTCCTTCTGTTCCCCGTGCTTGGTGCGGCGCTGGGCTGGTTCTTGCTCCGTCGTGTGTCTTTGCCGCTGGCGTGGCTCGTCGGTGTGCTGGCCGGCGTCGCGCCGGTCGCACTGTTCGCAGCCGCGATCTATCGGGGCGAAGGCGACGACCTCGACCCCGACCCGCTATTATTTCTACAATTGTCGATCGGCGTTGCCATGCTGGTAGCGTTGACGACGCTGATCGGCTGCCAGGCTGCAATGCGGCGACCGGACTGACGCATGGCTAAGCCGCCGCGATGAACACCACCCGGTCGCGCCCGCTTTCCTTCGCGGCATAGAGGTTGATGTCGGCCGACTTCATCGCCGCGCCGAAGCTCGTCTCGCGCGCGATATGGACCAGCCCCATGCTCGCAGTCACCGGCCGCTGCAGCGACGGCACCATCTGCCGGATATAGGCGCTGACGCGCTGGCGCAGCCGTTCGGCTTCGCCCGCGACCGCGCTCGCTTCGCACCGGAACAGCAGCGCGAACTCCTCGCCGCCGATCCGCGCCGCCAGTGCGCTGCCCGATCCCAGCGCGACCCCCGCGGCAAAGATCACGCGGTCGCCGACGTCGTGGCCGTGGCGGTCGTTGATCGCCTTGAAATGGTCGAGGTCGACGATCGCGATCGCGACCGGCGGCTCGGCCCTGTAGCTTTCCTCGATCGCGCGGCGGTTGGGCAGCCCGGTCAAGGGGTCAGTGTGCGCGATGACGCGCATCGCCTCGGCCTGGGCCTGCGCCTCGGTGCGTTCGCGGCGCAGGCGCATCAGCCGGTCGAGGATGCCGAGCGCGGTGAGCATCACCTCGAGCCCCAGCGCTGGGAAGAGCAAAAACAGGAACGCCTCGAACGGCGCCTGCAAAATGATGTCGTGGAACAGGCTCACCGCGTAGACGCCGCCGATGCCGCTCCACGCCGCGGCCTGGTAGCGCGCGGTGCGGCTGCCGCGCAGCAGCGCGATCGCCACCGTCGCAACGCCCAGCGCAAGCATCGCAACGAGCAGCAGGTTGCGCAGGGCGAAATAGAGCGCGGGCGGGTCGGCCATTATCGTCACCGGCGTCGTCAGCAGGATCAGGAAGGGCGGCCAGCCGAGCAGCGGCAAAAGCCGCTTGGGGATCGTCCCGGGTTCGAGATAGGCGCGCAGAAACGGCCCCGACACCGCGACGCCCAGATCGAAGAAGAGGGTGATCCACACTTGCCGTGCGAAACCGTCGGGGGCGAGCGCGGACCCCATCGCCAGCGGCGACAGCCCGATCGCGAGCGCGAGATAGGCGGCGGTGCGCACGCTCTGCCAGATCAGGAACCGCTCGCGCAGCAGCGCATAGAAGGCCGCGTTATAGGCGAGCGAGAAGAGGAGGAGGCCGAGGAAGATGCCGGTGAGCACGCCGTCCCAGGTCATGCTGGTGGCGTCGGCGAAGGAGGATTGCGCATGCGCAGGGGCCGCGGCGCCCAACAGCGCCGCTCCGGCTCCCAACCCTCGCGCCCATCGCGTCATCTTGCCCCCTGGTCAGATGGCGGAGATTAGGCGCGAACCCGCTGATTTTTGGTTAATGACATATTGGCCAACAGGCCGAAAAGGGGATCGCCCGGCGAGGGACCACCGGGCGATCGGGGCGTTCGGCCGCCCGGTCTTGGGACGCCGGCGACATGGCACGCCGGCTGGGACTGGCCCGTCAGGCCTTGGCGCGGTGCTGGCGGTCTTCCTCGACGGTGCCCGGCGTCGCCGGATTGGCCGCGCGCGGGCGGCGGACGCGTGCGGCCGGGCGGCCTTTGCGGCGCAGCGTCGACGCCATGCGTCCTGCCGCTTTCACGAAAACGCGGTCCTCGCCGGGGGCGCTGGGCAATGCGATCCATTCGCCGAAGCGCCGCAGCGCCCCCAGCATGCGGGTCAGCCCGCGGTGGAGATCGGCGCTGAAGCGATCGTGGCCCTGGTTCCAGCTGCGCATGAAATGTTCTTCCATCATCGATCGTCTCCTCGTTTCTTCGATGCCCAGGTAATGCCTGCTCGCGCCGCCCGCCGCCAACAAAAGCTTTGCATGACTATATAAGTCTGCCTTATATGATGCATGCCCAGGCTCCCGCCCCTCGCCGCCGTGAGAACCTTCGAAGCGGCCGGTCGTTTGCAGAATTTCTCGCGCGCGGCGGAGGAATTGGGGATGACGCAGGCGGCGGTCAGCTATCAGGTACGCCAATTGGAGGATCGGCTCGGCCGCGCGCTGTTCGTGCGCGAAAAGGGACGCGTGCATTTGTCCGAGACGGGGCGGCGGCTGCTCCCCGCGATCAGCCAGGCCTTCACCGCGATGGGCGACGCCTTCGCCTCCTTGGGCAGCGACGAGGCCGAGGTGCTGACGATCGACGCCGCGACCAGCTTTGGCGGCACCTGGCTCAGCGCACGCATCGGCGGTTTCCAGCTTGCCTACCCCGATCTCGCGGTGCGGATGGCGATGAACAACGCGCTCGTCGATTTCGACACGTCGAACGTCGACGTCGCGATCCGCATCGGCCGGGGGGTGTGGCCCGGGCTGCGCGCCGATTTCCTGATGCGCCAATATCTCGCGCCGATCGCATCGCCCGCCTTTATCGCGGAACATAGGATTCGCGAGCCCGCCGATCTGCTGCGCGTCCAGCGGCTCGCGCCCAACGACAGCTGGTGGGCCGCCTGGTTTGCCTTGGCCGGGGTCGCGACGCCGCCCGCGCCGTCGCGGCGGGGGATCGAGCTCGACAGCCAGTTGCAGGAGGCGAGCGCGGTGCAGGCGGGCTTCGGCGTTGCGATGATGACGCCGCTCTATTGGCAGGCGGAGCTCGCGAGCGGTCGCATGGTCCAGCCTTTCGATACGCTTTACGTGTCGGCGTCGTCCGCGATGTGGCTCGTCCACCGCGAAAACCGTGTCGGGGTGCGCAAGATCGAGCGCTTCCGCGAATGGCTGCACGCCGAGGTCGCCAAGGATCGCCACATCCTGCCCGAGGCGCTGTGGCAGCCGCCGAACTAGGCCAGACTCGACAGGCGATACTACCGCGTATATACATCATGTATATACGGAGCTTGCCATGACCAAAGAATATCGAGCGAAAGTCTTCAAGTCGGGCAACTCGCTCGCGTTGCGCTTGCCCAAAGCGCTTGGTCTTGAGGAGGGGACCGAGATGATCGTCCGCGAAGAGCGCGGCGAGTTCCGCTTTGAGCCCGCCGACAAACCGAAGGCGAAGATCGACGTCAGCGGCTTCGCGGGCAAGGCGCCTTGGCTCAAGCCGCTGCCACGCGAACTGCGCGAGTTCGACGAACGCCCGAGTACAATTGCGGCGCGCCAGGCGGCCGAGGAGGCAGCGAAGAAAGCGTGATCCGCTATCTAATCGACGCTGACAGTTCGATTTATGCGATGGTTGATGCCGCCTCGTCGGTAAACCGCCGCATTGCCGACTGTGCACCCGGCGAAATCGGAATCTCGGTGATCAGCTTTGCCGAGATCGCGCTGGGATCGCAACTGGGCAAGCCGCCACCAGCGCCCGTGCTCGACGCCTATATCGAGGCCATCCCTCTCATGCCCTTCGACGAAGCGGCTGCGCGCGCCTATGCGCAACTGCCGTTCAAACGCGCCCGTTTTGAGCGCCTGCTGGCTGCGCACGCGCTGAGCCTCGGCGTGACGGTAATAACCAACAACGAAGCCGACTTCGCCGACGTTCCGGGATTGAAGGTCGAGAATTGGACGCTGCCATGACCTTCGCCGCCGTCCCGCTGACCCTCTATCCCGACATGTTCCCCGGCCCGCTGGGGCACAGCATGGCGGGCCGCGCGCTCGAGGCCGGGGTCTGGTCGTGCGCGCCGGTTCAGATTCGCGATTTTGCGGCCGACAAGCACCGCACCGTCGACGACACCCCCGCGGGCGGCGGCGCCGGCATGGTGCTGAAGGCCGATGTGCTGGCGGCGGCGATCGACCATGCGACGACCGCCAATCCCGACCTGCCCATTCTGGCGATGACCCCGCGCGGCGCGCCCGTCACCCAGGCGCGCATCCGCACCCTTTCGGCGGGTCCGGGCGCGATCATCCTCTGCGGGCGGTTCGAGGGTTTCGACGAGCGCATCTTCGACGCGCGGCCGATCGAGCAGGTGTCGATGGGCGACATCATCCTGTCGGGGGGCGAGATGGGGGCGCTTCTACTCCTCGACGCTTGCATTCGCTTGATTCCCGGCGTAATGGGCGCGGCTTCAAGCGGAGACGACGAATCGTTCGAGAATGGTTTGCTCGAATATCCGCACTATACCCGACCTGTGACATGGGAAGGGCGCACGATCCCCGAAGTGCTGCGATCGGGGGATCATGCGAAGATCGCCGCCTGGCGGAAACAACAGGCGGAAGATCACACACGGTTACGCAGGCCGGACCTTTGGGAGCGTCATATCGATGCTCGGGACCGACCTGCCTCTGGCGCGCGGCGAAAAGAAAAGGACTAGAGGACATGAACCTCATCCAGACGATCGAAGCCGAAGAAATTGCCAAAGCGGCAAAGACCATTCCGACCTTCCGTCCCGGCGACACGCTGAAAGTCGGCGTCAAGGTGGTCGAAGGCGAACGCACCCGTGTCCAGAATTTCGAAGGCGTGTGCATCGCACGCTCGAACAAGGGCATGGGCTCCAACTTCACCGTGCGCAAAATGTCGTTCGGCGAAGGTGTCGAGCGCGTGTTCCCGCTCTATTCGCCCAACATCGACAGCATTACCGTCATCCGCAAGGGTGCCGTGCGTCGTGCGAAGCTCTACTATCTTCGTGGCCGCACTGGTAAATCGGCGCGTATTGCGGAGCGCCGCGATTACCGGTCGGAAGCCGGCGAAGGCTAAGGAGAGCTTCTCTCACCAAAAGCCGAAACAGCTTTCCAAAACGACCGGTTCCGCCAACAGGCAGAACCGGTCGTTTTTCATTTGGGCAACGCAAATCCATGCAGCAGTCCGCGTCCTTTCAGCCATCACGGCGCGCCGTCCTCGGCGCGGGGCTGTGCTTTGGGGCGCTCGGGCTGGCGGGCCGGGCCGCGGCGGCGACCACCGCCGAACGGCTCGTCGCCGCGGCGCGGCGGCAGGTCGGCGTCACCTTGGCCTATGATCCCGCCTACACCATGCTCGCCTTCCCGAACGGCGACGTCGACCGCGCCAAGGGGGTGTGCACCGACGTTTTGATCCGGGCCTATCGCGACGCGTTAGGTGTGGACTTGCAGGCGCTTGTAAACGCCGACATGAAGGCCGACTTTGGGGCCTATCCCAGGAACTGGGGCCTCCGCCGTCCCGACCGCAACATCGACCATCGCCGCGTCCCCAATCTCGCGACCTATTGGACGCGCCAGCGCGCGCGGCTTCCCGTCTCCGCCGATCCCGCCGACTGGCGGCCGGGCGACATCTTCACCGCGATGACCGGCGGGCGCTTTCCGCACACCGGCATCGTCTCCGACCGAACTACGGCAGCGGGCCGCCCGCTGATCATCCACAATATCGGCCGCGGTGCCCGCGAAGAGGATGCCTTGTTCGACCACCCGCTGACCGGCCATTTCCGCTGGAAAGTCTGACCGAATTTCACCAAGTTTTCGACGCTGAGGAGTGAGTAAATGGGTTATCGTATCGTTGTCGCCGGCGCGACGGGCAATGTCGGGCGCGAAGTGCTCGCCATCCTGTTCGAACGCGAATTCCCGATCGACGAACTGGCGCTGGTCGCCTCGTCGCGCAGCCAGGGCCTCGACATCGAACTCGGCGACACCGGCCGCACCGCCAAATGCCAGAATATCGACAATTTCGACTGGACCGGCTGGGACATGGCGATCTTCGCGATCGGCAGCGAAGCCACCAGGATCCACGCGCCGAAAGCCGCCGCCGCGGGTTGCATCGTGATCGACAACTCGTCGCTCTATCGCATGGACCCCGACGTGCCGCTGATCGTGCCCGAGGTGAACCCCGACGCGATCGACGGCTATAAAAAGCGTAACATCATCGCCAACCCGAATTGCTCGACCGCGCAGATGGTCGTCGCGCTGAAGCCGCTCCACGATGCTGCGACGATCAAGCGCGTCGTCGTCGCGACCTATCAGTCGGTGTCGGGCGCGGGCAAGGCGGGCATGGACGAGCTGTGGAACCAGACGCGCCAGATCTTCGTCGGCGACGAGAAGGACGTGCAGAAGTTCACCAAGCAGATCGCCTTCAACGTCATCCCGCACATCGACAGCTTCCTCGATGACGGTTCGACCAAGGAAGAATGGAAGATGGTCGTCGAGACCAAGAAGATCCTCGATCCCAAGATCAAGGTCACCGCAACCTGCGTCCGCGTCCCCGTCTTCGTCGGCCATTCGGAAGCGATCAACATCGAGATGGAGAATGAGCTCTCGGCCGAGGACGCGCAGCGCATCCTGCGCGAGGCGCCGGGCGTCGTGCTCCACGACAAGCGCGAGGACGGCGGCTATATCACCCCCGTCGAATGCGTCGGCGACTTCGCGACCTTCGTGTCGCGCGTGCGCGAGGATCCGACTGTCGAGAATGGCCTCAACCTCTGGTGCGTCAGCGACAACCTGCGCAAGGGCGCCGCGCTCAACGCGGTGCAGATCGCCGAGCTGCTGGGGCGTCGGCATCTCAAGAAGGGCTGAGGCACGAATATCCTCCCCATCGCGAAGCGTTGGGGAGGGGGACCGCCGCCACAGGCGGTGGTGGAGGGGTTTCGACATCTGCGCCAAAACCCCTCCGTCAGCCCTTCGGGCTGCCACCTCCCCATGGCTGCGCCAAGGGGAGGATCGGATTGCCGACGGCGAAGTCTTCGGGCTATGCCGACGGCATGACCAACCCCACAAGCTTCACCCACGCCATCGTCCGCACTCCCGCCGCCTCGGCGATCCACGGTATCCGTGCCGATGGCGGCCCCGATCCCGATTTCGCCGCGCTCGCCGCCGAGCATGACGCCTATGTCGCCGCGCTCCGCACCCTCGGCCTGACCCTCACCGTCCTGCCGCCGCTCGATGCCTTCCCCGACGCGCTGTTCGTCGAGGATGTCGCGCTAACCTTTCCCGAGGGCGCGATCCTGCTCCGCCCCGGCGCGCCCACGCGCGCGGGCGAGGTCGCCCATGTCCGCGAGGCGCTGACCGCGCGCCACGCGGGCCTGCTCGAGCTGACCGTCGGCCAGGTCGACGGCGGCGACGTGCTGCGCCTCGCCGACCGCGTCGTGATCGGCCTTTCGGCGCGCACCGACCGCACCGGCGCCGAAGCGCTCGCCGGTCTCCTCGCCGAGCTTGGCTACAAGGCCGAAATCGCCGACACCCCGCCCGGCGTGCTCCATTTCAAGACCGGCTGCGGGCTGATCGACGCGCAGACGATCTTCGCCGTCCCCGCGCTCGCCGGCTGCCCACAATTCGCCGGGCTCGAGGTCGTCGTGACGCCGCCCGGCGAAGAGGAAGCCGCCAACCTCCTCCGCATCAACGACGCCATTCTCGTCGGCGATCGCTGGACCGCGACCCACGCGCTGTTGGCAGCGCGCGGCCACGATATCCGTCCGCTTCCAACGACCCAGATCGCGCGCATCGACGCGGGGCTCAGCTGCATGTCGCTGCGCTGGTGACGGCGGTTCCGGACCCAATTCCCGTTTGTGTCGAGCGAAGTCGAGACACGCTGGCGCCCGGCTTCACGTCCCTCGACTTCGCTCGGGACGAACGGGGAGGGGAGCGTCTGTGATCCGGGCCTTCACCGCCCTCCCGCGCGCACAAAAGGCGCTCCTCGGCCTCCTCGCCGCGCTCCTCCTGCTCGCGCAGATCGCGCAGCCCTATCCCGAGATCGCGCTGCTCCAGCATATCCCGACGCTCGCCTTCCTGCTCGCGTCGCCCTCGCTGCTGCGCCGCTGGCCGCTGTCGATGGCATCGCTTGCCTGTATCGCCGCCTTCCTCGCGCTCCACACCCTCGGCGGCCGCTACGCCTACAGCAATGTCCCCTATGACGACTGGGCGCGCGCGCTGACCGGCACGACGCCCTCCGAAGCCTTTGGCTGGACCCGCAACCACTATGACCGCCTCGTCCACTTCGCCTTCGGCGCGCTGTCGGTCGTCCCCGTCGCCGAAATATCGCGCCGCTGGGGCGGGCTGACCCCGCGCGGCGCCACGCTGACCGTTCTCGCCTGGGTACTCGCGCTTTCGTGCCTCTACGAGATTTTCGAATGGCTGCTCACCATCGTCGCGGCGGGCGAGACCGCCGACCGCTACAACGGGCAGCAGGGCGACATCTGGGACGCGCAAAAGGATATGGCGCTCGCGGCCCTCGGTGCGATACTGCTGCTCCCCGTCCTTTGCAGGAGCCGATGATGCGCAACCTCACTACCCTCGTCCTGATCGGCCTGCTTGCCGCCTGCAAGCCCGCCGCCGACAGCGCGCCCGCGGACAAGGAGCCCGCCGCGCCCCCCGTTCCCGCGGCGAAGGCCGACGGCCCCGCCGCGGCGACCACCGCGGTGAGCCTCGACGGTGAGGGGCTGCGCTTCGTCGACAAGGCCGGCGGCAAGACCAGCCTCCTCGCCTTCGGCGTCCCGCGGGCGCAGGCCGAGGACGCGCTGGCGCGCGTGATGGGCAAGGAGGACGACCGCAGCAGCAACGAGGAATGCGGCGCGGGCCCGATGGAGTTCACCCGCTACGACGCGATGACGCTCAATTTCCAGGACGGCAAATTTGCCGGCTGGTTCCTCGGCAACGAACCCGGCGCCGAAAATTATTCGACGATGAGCGGCATCGCCGTCGGCACGACGCGCGCCAAGGCGGGCACATCGGCGACGATCGTGATGGCCGAGGACAGCACGCTGGGCGAGGAGTTCAGCATCGGCACGAGCGAGAATAGCGTCGGCGGCATGTTCGCCGCGCCCGGCGACAGCGCGAAGATCGACGCGCTGTTTGCGGGGGTGAATTGCTTTTTCCGGTGACGGGTGGAAGTGGTCGTTCCCAGTTTCTCCCCGGAACGGGGAGGGGGACCATGCGAAGCATGGTGGAGGGGCCGGGACGGTGCGTCATGACGCGAGGTTTCGACCCCTCCGTCAGCCCTGCGGGCTGCCACCTCCCCGTTCCGGGGAGGAATTGCATGCCCGCTCCCCCCAAAACCCACCGCCCCTAATATTCGACGATGATCCGCACCTTGTCGGCACTCACGCCGAGCGCGCGCGCGATCTGTTTGCGGCTGCGGTCGATCAGCTCCTGCATCTTGTCGGGCGCCGCCTCGCCCAGCAGTTCGGCGGCCGGGACGCCCAGGATCTTCGCGAGCGCCGCCATCCGGCTGCGCTTCGGCCGCACCCGGCCCTTTTCCCAGCCGAGGACCGACGCCGCGCTGACGTGCATGCGCTTGGCGACGTCCGCGCGATCGATCCCGGCCTTGGTGCGGAGCCGCTGCAGGCGGTCGCCGAAGGACTCCTCGGTTGCCGGTCCCGCGTCCTTTTTTTCCTCGACGCCGGGCGCGGGTTCGGTGGCGCTCTTGAGCTCCACGGCGCTCAGCGTCGCCCGCGATACCGGGCCTTCGAACTGGCATCCGAAGTGCCGTCCGCTGGCCCAGATGACGACGGCCGTGATGTCGCCGGCATGCGGAAGCTCGATCTCGATCCGGTCGCCGGCCGCCAGCTTGATGTCGCTTTCGAACAGCAGGCCCGTTCCTGAGATATTGTGGATCTGGACGTCGATGCCCCGGCTGTCGTGACGCGCGCCCTTGGCAAGCAGGCTGAGTTTCCGGCGCCCGCCATGACGCCGGTCGGCGCCGGGCACCGATGGCAGAAAATATCCGGAAATGGCCATGCAGGTTTGTTGGAGTCGGCCGGTTAATAGTTGGTTAGCGCGAGGCGGAAAGATAGCGCTCGCTTAGCCTATACCGTCACTCCGGGCTTGATCCGGGGCCTGCCTTGTCTTGAAGAAAGAGGCGGATCCCGGATCAAGTCCGGGATGACGAAGAGTGGAACCCCAACGTCCGCTCGTCCCCCGGTCCTGTGGCCGCCCCTAAACCAGCCGCCGCCCCGCCACCGCGACCGTCGCGCCGGCGGGCGTGCCGTCCTGGCCCGTTTCCTGAGCCCGTAGTTCGTCAATGCCCCATATCCGCCACCGACGCCTTCTCGGCCCCCGGTTTCGGCGGGCGTAGCAGCAGCACCAGCGGCACCGACGCCAGCGTTACCCACATCATCAGCCAGAAATCGTCGACATAGGCGACCATCGCCGCCTGCCGGTTGATCTCGGCATTGACCATCGCCATCGCGGTGTCGCCGGCGATCCCGAACCGGTCGGCGGTCGACGGGTCGAGCAGGCTGACCGAAGAATTGGTGACATGCGCCACCAGATCCTCGTGGCTCGTCTGGATATTCGCGCCCAGCAATGTCGTGACGGTCGAAATCCCCACCGACGCGCCGATGCTGCGCAAGAGGTTGAGTAGGCTCGACCCGTCGGTGCGGAACTGCGGCGCGATCGTCGCGAACGCCATGGTGTTGAGCGGGATGAAGATCAGCCCCATGCCCAGCCCCTGCACCACGCCGCTGACGATCACCGGCTGCATCCCCATTTCGAGCGACCAGTGGCTCATCTGCCACAGCGATAGCGCGGCGATCAGCAGGCCGCTGCCCACCATCCAGCGCGCGTCGATCTTGCCCAGCATCTGCCCCGCGAACCACATGCTCGCGAGGATGCCGACCCCGCGCACCGCCAGCACGACGCCGGTGTCGATCACCGGCCAGCCGAACAGATTCTGCAGCATCGGCGGCAGCAGCGCCATCGACGCGAACATCACGACGCCGATCACGATCATGAAACCCATCGCGGTGACGAGGTTGCGGTCGGCGAGCATCTTGCGGTTGAACAGGGTGTCGCGCCGCGAGGTGAACAGATGCACCGCGAACATCCACAGGCAGGCGATCGCGACCCCGCATTCGATCCAGATTTCGATGCTGTCGAACCAGTCCTGGTGCGCGCCGCGGTCGAGCATGAGCTGGAGCGCGGCGAGGCCGAGCGCGAGCATCGAGAAACCGAACAGGTCGAACTTGCGGTCGCTCTTCTTCGTCACGGGCAGCAGCGCCCACATCATCGCGATCGTCAGCAGCCCGACGGGCAGGTTGACGTAGAAAACCCAGCGCCAGTTGACGCTCTCGGTCAGCCAGCCGCCGAGCAACGGCCCCAGGATCGGCCCGACCATGATCCCCATGCCCCAGATCGCCATCGCCCGCGCCTGCTTGTCGGGCGGGTTGATGTCGAGCATCACCGACTGCGACAGCGGCCCGATGAAGGCGGCGCTGACCCCCTGCAGGAAACGAAAGACGACCATCTGCTCGAGCGACTGCGCTGCGCCGCACGCCATCGACGTGACGATGAAGCCCGCGATCGCGGCGAGGAACAATTCGCGGCGTCCGATGCGGTCGGCGAGCCAGCCGGTGATCGGCATCGCGATCGCGCTGGCGAGGATATAGCTGGTGAGCACCCAGGTCACCGTCTCGCTGGTCGCGCCCAGCGCCGACTGCATGTGCGGGATCGCGACATTGGCGATGGTGGTGTCGAGGATCTGCATGATCGACGCGCCCATGACCGCGACCATCAGGAGGCCGCGATAGCGCACGCGCTCGTGGAGCGGGACCGTATCGTCGGCGGGCAACGCCGCGGCGGGCGAACGGCGGGGGAGGGAGCGCGAGGCCATCAGGACGCCTTTGCCCTCTCCCCTTCAGGGGAGAGCATATGCAGGCTTGCGAGCTTGCTCGCTAGCCGGAGTTGGAGAGGGGGATGGATGCCGCTTTCCCCTCTCCAAGCTGCGCTAGTTCCTTTGGAACAAGCTTCGCTACCCTCTCCCCTGAAGGGGAGAGGGCAAGAGGGGCGCATCATCGCCATCGCCCTACTTCCCCGCCACCGCCCCGCTGCCGGTAAACACTCGCACATCGGCCGACAGCCCCGCGATCATGTCGCGCGCCGGCTTTTCGTCGAAGGCGATCTTCACCGGCACGCGCTGGGTCACCTTGACCCAGTTGCCCGTGGCGTTCTGCGCCGGCAGCACCGAAAATTCGCTGCCCGTGCCCGCGCCGATCGTCAGCACATGGCCGCGGATCTTCAGCCCCGGATAGGCGTCGAAGCTTATCTCGGCGCGCTGGCCGACGCGCATGTCGGCAAGGTCGGTTTCCTTGAAATTGGCCTCGACCCACGGATGCGCGGTGTCGACGAGGGTCACTGCGGGCAGCCCCGCGACCATCATCTGGCCGATCTGCAGCCGGTCCGACTGCGCGACGCGGCCCGCGCTCGGCGCGCGCACCTCGGTGCGGCCGAGGCTCACCTGAGCCTGCGCGCGCTGGACGCGCGCCGCCTCGACCTGCGGGTTGATGCCGGTTGCGGGGCCGGCGGCGAGCTTGGTACGCGCCTCGGCGGCGGCGGCCTCGGCCTGGCGCACGCGTTCGCGCGCTTGGCTCACCGCGTGGCGCGCCGCGTCATAGGCGGCCTTGGTCGTGAAGCCCTTTTCCATCAGCGCCGCCTGGCGCCCGAAATTCACCTCGGCGAATTTCACATCCTCGCGCGCCGCGGCGATGTCGACCGTGCTGGTGTTCGCGCTCGCCGACAGATTGCCGACCTCGACCTCGGCCGCGTCGATCGCCGCGGTCGCCTGCGCGACGTTCAGCCGATAGGGCTCGCCGTCGATGCGGAACAGCAATTGTCCCGCCGTCACATCCTGCCCGTCCTTCACCGCGACTTCGGTGATCCGCCCCCCGACTTCGGCGGCGATCGACACCTTGTCCATCTGGACATAGGCATTGTCGGTCGACACCGACCCGCCGCTGGTCAACCACCAGCTGACACCGCCCGCGATCAGCAGGGCGGGCAGGCCGAACATCAGCAGCCGCGTGCGCCATGTCGGTTTCGCGGCGGCGTCGGACGCGGCCGCTTGCGGCGCGGGCACGGGATCGGCCTTGGGCGCCGCCTTCGGCGGCTTGGCTTCTTCGGCTTTTGGCTGGGTGGTGGAGAGCTGGGCCATCAGATCGTCTCTTTTTCTTTTTGGCATTCGCGGCGCGACAAATTGGCGCGGACGCGCTCGACCAGCGCGGTCAGCGTCGCGCGCTCGTCGTCGCTCATCCCTTCGGTGGCTTCGGCGACGACCGCGCGCGCGGTCTGGCGCAGATGGTCGAGCAGGGGTTCGGCCTGCGCGGTCAGGTGCAGCTGCCAGGCGCGGCGGTCGGTCGGGTCGGCGCGGCGCTCGACCAGCCCGCCTTCCTCCAGCCGGTCGACCATGCGCGACAGGGTGATCGGCTCGACCTCGATAAGTTCCGCCAGTGGTCCCTGCCGGATTCCGGGGTAGCGCGCCAGATAGGTGAGCACCCGCGACTGCAACGCCGTGATCCCGCTGTCGCGCGTGCGCGCGTTGAAATCGCGGCGAAACATCCGCGCGGTGTCGTTCAGCAGGAAGCCGATGGTCTCACTCATGGCATGCGATATAATAGCAATTGCTATTAATTGCAACTACGCCCTGCGCGGCACTTTCGCCAACTTCCGCGATCATCGACAAATCGCCCGCCCGCGCTAAGATGCGTCCATGGCCCTCACCGCCGATCTCTTCTGGTCGTTCCGCTCGCCTTATTCCTATCTCGCGATCGCCCGCTACCGCGCGCTCGCCGCGAGCCACGACCTCGCGATCAACCTGCGCCCGGTCTATCCGCTTGCGATCCGCCAGCCCGACTTTTTCGAGCGCAACCATCCCAATTGGCTGAGCTACACGATGCGCGACATGATCCGCGTCGCGCAGTTCCACGGCATCCCCTTCGGCCCGCCGCGCCCCGACCCGATCGTGCAGGACATCGCGACGCGCGAGATCGCCGCCGAGCAGCCGTATATCTATCGCCTCACGCGCATCGGTCAGGCCGCCTCGCGCCGCGGCAAGAGCCTCGCCTTCGCGCATGAGGCGGCGCAGCTGATCTGGGGCGGCGCGGTGGACTGGCACCTCGGCGACCATCTCGCGGGCGCCGCAAAGCGCGCCGGGCTCGACCTCGCCGAACTCGATGCCGAGGCGACAAGCGATGCCGAGGCGCTCGACACCGAGATCGCCGCCAACCAGGTGGCGCTCGAAATCGCCGGTCATTGGGGTGTCCCGACGCTGGTCTTCGACGGCGAGCCCTTCTTCGGGCAGGACCGCATCGACATGGCGCGCTGGCGCATGGAGCAAAAGGGCCTGTTGCCGCGATGACCGACGCCGATTATTTCGAAGCGCGCGACGGCGTGCGCCTTGCGGTGCGCGAGATGGGCCCAGAAGACGATGGCGCCCGGCCGGTGCTGCTGCTCCACGGGCTCTTCTCGAGCGCCGAGGTCAACTGGATCAAGTTCGGCACCGCGGCGAAGATCGCCGAAGCGGGCTTCCGCGTCATCATGCCCGACCTGCGCACCCACGGGTCGAGCGAGGCACCGCACGAGGAGGAACATTATCCCCCCGACGTGCTCGTCCACGACCTCGAAGACCTGGTCGCGCATTATGGCCTCGACGATTTCGATCTCGGCGGCTTCTCGCTCGGCGCGCGGACCAGCGTGCGCGCGGTCGTCGCGGGAATGAAACCGCGCCGGCTGATCCTCGGCGGCATGGGGCTTGCGGGGCTCGCGGGCTGGCAGCGGCGCGGCGCTTTCTTCAAGCGTGTCATCGCCGAATATGAAAGCGCCAAGCGCGGCGACGACACCTGGCTGTCGATCCAGTTCATGAAGACGATGAAGGTCGACCGCATAGCGGCGGGGCATCTCCTCGACAGCTTCACCGATACCGCGCCCGACATGCTCGCCGCGATCTCCATGCCGACCTTGCTCGTCTGCGGCGAGCAGGACCAGGACAATGGCTCGGCCCCCGAGCTTGCCGGGGCGCTGCCCGACGCACGGCTGGTGACGATCCCCGGCACGCATATGTCGAGCGTGACCCAGCCCGAAATGGGCGAGGCGATGGCGGCTTTCCTCGCGGCTTGACCGCTCTGGCGGGCGGGTCCAAACAGCCGTCATAGCGCCATAGAGCGCCCCCACCAGACGAGGATCGCACCCCCCATGAAAGCCATGATTTCGACGATGTCGCTCGCCCTGTCGCTCGCGCTCGCCGGCCCCGCGCTGGCGGCCGAAAAGGCGAAGGACAAGCCCGCGGCGTCCAAGTCGGCCCAGCCCACCGCGGCCGACGCCGACGCCTTCATCGCCGCCGCCGAAAAGGACCTGTTCGACTATACGGTCGAGGCGAGCCAGGTGAACTGGGTCAACAGCACCTACCTCACCGAGGACACCGACGCGATGGCCTCGCGCATCAACGCGGTGGGCACCGAAAAGGCGGTCAAATATGCGCTCGAGGCCGCGAAATATGCGGGCGTGCCGGGGCTCAGCGCCGACACCAAGCGCAAGCTCGACATCTTGCGCAACGGCCTCGTCCTCCCCGCGCCGACCAAACCCGGCGCCGCGACCGAGCTCAACAACATCGCGACCGACCTCCAGTCGCAATATGGCAAGGGCCGCGGCACGCTGAAGGGCAAGGAGATCTCGGGCTCGGACATCGAGGCCGAGATGGGCAATCTCCAGCACACTCCCGCCGAATTCGCCGAAATGTGGACGAGCTGGCACGACAATGTCGGCGCGCCGATGAAGGACGATTATGCCAAGCTGGTCGGCATCGCCAATGAAGGGGCGAAGGAACTGGGCTTCGCGAACACCGGCGCGATGTGGCGCTCGGGCTACGACATGCCGCCCGAGGAATTCGCCAAGACCACCGAGCGGCTGTGGCAGGAAGTGAAGCCGCTTTATATGGCTTTGCACACCTATGTCCGCTGGAAGCTCAACGAGAAATATGGCGACGCGGTGCAGCCCAAGACCGGCGCGATCCGCGCCGACCTGCTCGGCAATATGTGGGCGCAGGAATGGGGCAATATCTATCCGCTCGTCGCGCCCGCGGGCTCGGGCGACCTCGGCTACGACATCGGCGACCTCTTGACCGAAAAGGGCAAGGGACCGCTCGACATGGTCAAGGCGGGCGAGAATTTCTATTCGTCGCTTGGCATGGAAGCGCTGCCCGAGACCTTCTGGAAGCGCAGCATGTTCACCAAGCCCGCCGACCGCGAAGTCGTGTGCCACGCCTCGGCGTGGGACATCGACAACAAGGACGATATTCGCATCAAGATGTGCATCAAGGTGAATGCCGACGATTTCGTCACCATCCACCACGAGCTCGGCCACAACTATTACCAGCGCGCCTATCAGGAACAGCCCTTCCTGTACCTCAACGGCGCCAACGACGGCTTCCACGAGGCGATCGGCGATTTCGTCGCGCTGTCGATCACCCCGCAATATCTGGTGGATATTGGTTTGCTCGACGAAGCGAAGGTGCCGAGCGCCGACAAGGACACGGGGCTGCTGCTGCGCCAGGCGATGGACAAGGTCGCCTTCCTGCCCTTCGGCCTGCTCGTCGATCGCTGGCGCTGGGGCGTGTTCGACGGCACGATCAAGCCCGCCGATTACAACAAGGCCTGGACCCAGCTGCGCACCCAATATCAGGGCATCGTCCCGCCGGGGCAGCGGCCGGCGAACGCCTTCGACCCGGGCGCCAAATTCCACATCCCGGGCAACACGCCCTACACGCGCTATTTCCTCGCGCGCATCCTGCAGTTCCAATTCTATGAGGCGGCGTGCAAGCAGGCGGGGTGGCAGGGGCCGCTCCACCGCTGTTCCTTCTACGGCAACAAGGAGGTCGGCGCGAAGCTCAATGCGATGCTCGAAATGGGCGCGTCGAAGCCCTGGCCCGACGCCTTGGAAGCCTTCACCGGCAACCGCGAGATGTCGGGCAAGGCGATGGCCGAATATTTCGCGCCGCTGAAGGACTGGCTCGACGAGCAGAACAAGGGCAAGCCGACGGGGTGGTAAGTGCCGCGCTTCGACGAATATCCGGTGGCCGGGGACGCGATTCCCCGGCCATTTTCATTGCGCCTCGATGCGCTGCTTGAAACGCGCGAGCCGCGCGCTCGCGGCGGCGGCGTGGGGGCCGATCCAGCGGTCGTGGATGTCCTGGATCGGCATTGCGTTGAGATGGTTCCACCGCTCGCGCCCGCGGCGCTCGGCGATCACCAGGCCGGCATCCTCCAGCACTTTCAGATGCTGCATCACCGTGCAGCGGTCGATGTCGGCGAAATGGTCGCACAGCGTACCCGTCGTGAGCGGCTGGTCCTTGAGGTCGTCGAGAATCTGCCGCCGGATCGGCGAGGCGAGCGCCTTGAAGGTCGCGTCGAACTGGTCGTGAATTGACATGTTATATAAATATAACATAAAAGGACGCGACTCAAGCGGAGAATGGCTATGGAACTGAAATTCCGGGTGGCGGCGCGGATCGCGAAGCCGGTGCACGAGGTGTTCGAGGCGGTCGCCGACCCCGCGAAGCTGTCGAATTATTTCACCACGGGCGGCGCCAAGGGCCGGCTCGAGACCGGAGCGACGGTCGAATGGGATTTCCACGATTTCCCGGGCGCCTTCCCGGTCTATGTCATCGAGGTCGTGGCGGACGAGAAGATCGTGCTCGAATGGCAGGCAAGCGAGGGTGAGGCGCACAATGTCGAAGGCAGTGAGCCCAAGGATGCGGACTATCGCACGCGCGTGACGATGAGCTTCAAGGGCCTCGACGACGGCCGCACGCTCGTCGAGATCGCCGAGGAAGGCTGGCGCGAAAACCAGGGGGCTTTGAGCGCGTCTTATGGCAATTGCCAAGGCTGGTCGCAGATGCTGTGCGCGCTCAAGGTCTGGATCGAGCATGGCATCAACCTGCGCGAGGGTATGTATAAATAGATCGATCCTCCCCACGCGCAGCGATGGGAAGGATCTTTCAGGCCGGATATTCCAATCTGAGTTCGCGCGTGCCCAAGGGCGCCCCCGTGTTCGCGTCGACGACGACCGGCCGGACCGGCTCGCCGGTCTCGACATCGATCTGGCGCGTCAGCGCGCCGGCGCCGTTGTGCTTGCGGCCCCAGGCGCCGATCGCCGCGAGGATCGGCAGGAAGTCGCGCCCGGCTTCGGTGAGCAGATATTCGTCGCGCGGCGGCCGCTGGCTGTAGCGGCGCTTCTCGATCAGCCCCGCCTGGGTGAGTGCGGCCAGCCGCCGCGCCAGGATGTTCGGCGCGATGCCCAGGCTGGTGCGGATCTGGTCGTAGCGCGTCAGCCCGCGGTCGATGTCGCGCAGGATCAGGACGCTCCAGCGGTCGCCGACGCGCATCAGCCCGCGGTCGACGGGGCAGGTCCCCAAAATATTTTCGTCCATAGCCATTGAAGCCATATGGAGCAGTCACTATCATTTTGCAAGCGACTGACGCCGGGACTTCTCGGGGGCCGCCTTTGAAGGAGCAAAATGATGACCATCCCCACTGGAACGGCCCTGATCACGGGCGCCTCGACCGGCCTTGGCGCCGTTTATGCCGACCGCCTCGCCGGGCGCGGCCATGACCTGATCCTCGTCGCGCGCAATGGTGCGCAGATGGAGGAACTCGCGGCAAAGCTGCGCCTCGCGCACGGCGCCCAAGTCGACGTGATCGCCGCCGACCTCACCAAGAGCGACGACGTGACGCGGATCGAGCAACGGCTGATCGACGATACCGCAATCACTTTGTTCGTGAACAATGCCGGCATGTCGCTGAACGGCGGCACGCTGGAGAATAGCGCCGCGGAGATCCAGACGATCATCGCGCTGAACATCACCGCCGCCGCGCGGCTGGGAATAGCGGCGGGCAAGGCGTTCGCCGCGCGCGGCACGGGCGCGATCGTCAACATCGCCTCGGTCCTCGCGCTCGCGCCCGAGACGTTCGAGGGCGTGTACAGCGGGTCGAAGGCCTTCCTGCTCAACCTCAGCCTGTCGCTCGCGGGCAGCGTCCGCGACCGCGGCGTGCTGGTGCAGGCGGTGCTGCCCGGCGCGACGCGCACCGAAATCTGGGAACGCTCGGGCAAGGATATCGACGCCTTTCCGGCCGAGATGGTGATGGATGCCGGCGATCTGGTCGATGCGGCGCTCACCGGACTCGACCGCGGCGAGGAAGTGACGATCCCGCCGCTCGCCGACGCGGGGCAGTGGGAGGCTTATCAGGCGGCGCGGCTGGCGATGGGGCCGGGGCTGTCGCGGCGCGAGGTGGGTGCGCGTTATCGGGTTAGCGAGGGGGTTTGACGGGCGATCCTCCCCCCGTGTCGATAGTGCGGTAAAGATTCTCCCCTTGGCGCACCCATCGGTCGCGCTCGACATCGGGGTGTCTCGACTTCGCTCGACACGAACGGAAAGAGAAGGCGGCGTTGAACCGGAACGGGGTGGGCTTTCACCCACCCCGCCTGTCTCAGATCCCGTCGACGGCCTTGCTGACGAGGATGTTCACCGCGACGCGGCGGTTCTGCGCCTTGCCTTCGGGGGTCGAATTGTCCGCCGCCGGATCGGCTTCGGCCATGCCCGTCGGGGTCAGCATGCGATAGGGCTTCCAGCCGCACGCCTGTTGCAGATAATTGACGACGCGGCTGGCGCGCTTTTCGCTGAGCTCCTGGTTGAGCTCCTCGCTGCCGGTCGAATCGGTGTAGCCGACGACAAGCAACAGCGCATTGTCCGTGCTGTTGGCCTGGCTTGCGGCGGCGCAGAGGTCGGCCTTCGCCTGTTCGGTCAGCACCGCCTTGCCCGTGTCGAAATTGACGTTGGTCGTGGCCTTGACGTTATACTGGTCGATGTCGCCGACGCGGCCGCGCAGCGCCTCGGTCGCCGCGGTCTGTTCGGCGAAGCGCTGGTCGGTGCCGGTGCGGATCATCGACGCGGTCTTGAGATCCTTGGTCTTGAGCGCGATCTGGTTGGCGACGAGGCCGCCGTCCCATTGATAGGTGTCGATCGTCACCGGCAGGCCGTTGAGCAGCGCATCGGCGGCGAGCTTGTTGCTGCTGAGGCCGAGGAAGCCGCCGCTGCCCTTGATCTTCGTATAGTCGGCGATGGCGATGGTCTGGTTGCTGCCGTCGGCGGTGGTGACCTGCATCCGGCCGTCGGTGCGCGCCGAGATCAAGCCCTCGACCTTCGGACCCTTGGTCATCTGGTCGGGGGTCGGCAGCTGCCCATAGACGGTGGCCATGGGCTCGGCTTCGGTAGTGTCCTGTGCGGCGACGCCGATCGACGCCGTGCTGGCCAGCATGGCGACCGCCAGCATGAGTTTCGGACTGCGGGAAATGGCCTTCATATATTGCTCCTTCGAATGAACGGGCCGGACTGGCCCTTGCCCGTGATCCTCGCGTCAACCTTTGCGGTGGGCGAAAAGTTCAGCGGGGCGGTGCAGGAGCGGGGTGACGCGAGCGCATCGCGCGGCGAGCCGTGCAACGGACGCCGCGCTCGCGGATTCTTAGGGTTGATATCTTCGACACCGTGCAAACGCCCTGTTTTGCGCGGCTTTTGTTGCGCTCAGGCGTTGCGTGCCATCAGCCCGCCGTCGACGGGGATCACCGCGCCGGTGATGTAGCTGGCGGCGGGAAGCACGAGGCTGAGGGTGACATGCGCGACCTCCTCGGGCTCGCCATAACGGCGGAGCGCGGTGCGGCGCCTGGCAAAGACCGCCTTATCCTCCTCGGGCACCTTGTCGGTCATGCCGGTGCGGATCGGTCCGGGGCAGATGCAGTTGACCGTGATGCCGTCCTTGCCGAGGTCGACCGCGAGGCCGCGGGTCAGCCCGGTGACGCCGGTCTTGGCGGCGACATAGGGCGTGTCGCCGGGGGTCGCGCCGAGCCCTTCGGTCGAGGCGATGTTGACGATGCGCGCGGCGTCGCTCTGGCGCAGCCAGGGCAAAGCGGCGCGGACCATGCGCTGGTGCGCGGTCAGCATCACCGCGAGCGCGCGGTGCCAGATCGCTTCATATTCGTCTTCGGCATCGAGCGGCGCGAAGCTCGATACGCCGGCGTTGTTGATCAGGATGTCAATGCCGCCGAAATGTGCCGCGATCTCCGCGACGGTGCGCTTGATCGCCTCGCCGTCGGCGACGTTGAGCGCGAAGGCTCTGGCATTGGCGCCGGCTTCGGCGGCGACGGCTTCGCACGCGGCGAGGCCCAAGTCGGTGACCGCGACCTTTGCGCCTTCGCTCGCGAGCAGCAACGCGGTCGCGCGGCCCATGCCGCTCGCGGCGCCTGTGACGATCGCGACGCGACCGGCGATGGAACGGGAGAGATTGGCGAAGTTCTGCATGGCCGGATTCACTCCCTTCTCGTCATGCTGAACTTGTTTCAGCATCCATGGCCGGCCCTCGCCTCAGACGCGGCGCAGGCGGCAACGCCGGGCCATGGACCCTGAAACAAGTTCAGGGTGACGAAGAATAAGGAGGCATGCCGTCATACTCAACGGAAGGGCGGCTCGTTGAACGCGCGGAGTTTGCGGCTGTGGAGCTTGGCGCCCTCGTCGCGCATCGTCTCGCACGCGCGGATGCCGATCTGGAGATGCGCGGCGATCGCTTCCTCATAGAAGCGGTTCGCCTGGCCGGGCAGCTTGAGCTCGCCGTGGAGCGGCTTGTCGCTGACGCAGAGCAGGGTGCCGTAGGGGACACGGAAGCGGTAGCCCTGCGCCGCGATCGTCGCAGACTCCATGTCGATGCCGATCGCGCGCGACTGCGAGAAGCGCAGCGCGCTGTCGGTGTAGCGCAATTCCCAGTTGCGGTCGTCGGTGGTGACGACGGTGCCGGTACGCATCCGCTTCTTGAGGTCGGCGCCCGTCGCGCCGGACACCGCTTCGGCGGCGGTCGCGAGCGCGACCTGCACCTCGGCGATCGGCGGGATCGGGATGGCGACCGGCAGCACGGCATCGAGGATATGGTCGTCGCGCAGATAGGCGTGGGCGAGGACATAATCGCCGATGCGCTGGCTGGGGCGGAGGCCGCCGCAGTGGCCGATCATCAGCCACGCCTCGGGGCGCAGCACTGCGAGATGGTCGCAGATCGTTTTGGCGTTCGAGGGGCCGACGCCGATGTTGACGAGGGTGATGCCGCCGCCGTCGGGCGCGATCAGGTGATAGGCGGGCATCTGATGCCGCCGCCACGCGCTATCGGCGACGAGCGCGCTGGCGTTGACGCCGGGTTGGTCGACATAGAGGCCCGCGGCGCCCGCGAGCGCGGTGTAGCGGCCGTGGCCGACCTGCGCGCCCGCCCAGGCGACGAATTCGTCGACATAGCGGTGATAGTTGGTGAACAGGATATAGCGCTGGAAATGCTCGGGCGCGGTGCCGGTATAGTGGCGGAGGCGCGCGAGGCTGAAGTCGGTGCGCAGCGCGTCGAACAAAGCGAGCGGCTGCGACGCTGCGGGGTCGGCGCCGAAGAGGCCGTCGGCGAGCTCGTCGCCGATGTCGGCAAGCTCGGTGGTCGGGAAGTGGCGCGCGAGCTCGAGCGGGGTGATGCGGCCCATGTCCGACCCGTCGCTGGCGTCGAGCACATAGGGGAAGGGGATCTGCTGCCCGGTGCGCGTGACCTCGAGGGTGATGTCGTAATGCCGCGCGAGGAGGGTGAGCTGGTCGCGCAGATAATCGGCGAACAGGTCAGGGCGCGTCACCGTCGTCTCGAAAACGCCCGCGCGCTCGAAGCGGCCGAAGGAGAGATTGTGCCCCTTCTGCCCCTCGCGCTGCTCGCCGGTGGTGGTGAGGCGGATCGCAGGATAGTCGAACAGCCCCGTCGCCGCGGCGTCGGCGGGCGGCAGCGTGCCGTCGTGGACATAGGCGGCGATCGCCGATTTGAGGTTGGTGACCGAGGTGCGGAACCGGTCCTGCAGTTCGGCGATGATCCCTTCGACCAGTGCGTCAACGGGGGCGGCGGGATCGGCGATGTTCTGGTTGTGCGATGAGTTGGATGTCATCGCGACGCTGTTGCACGAAATTGTGACAAAAGGGAAGGGGCGGGAGAAGATCCTCCCCACGCGAAGCGATGGGGAGGTGGCAGCGCGAAGCGCTGACGGAGGGGTTTCAACGTTGCATATCAACGCGACGTCGCGACCCCTCCACCACCTTCGGTGGTCCCCCTCCCCACGGCTTCGCCGCAGGGAGGATCGGGTTTCTCACAGCTGCTCGAGCATATGGTCGGCGCTCGACACCTTGAATTCGCCCGGCGCCTCGACGTTGAGCTGTTCGACGACACCGTCGTTGACGATCATCGAGAAGCGCTGGCCGCGCTTGCCCATGCCGAAGGCCTTGCCGTCCATGGTCAGGCCCACCGCTTCGGCAAAATCGCCATTGCCGTCGGCGAGCATCGTCACCGTGCCGCCGGCGTCGCCATTCTTGCCCCAGGCGCCCATGACGAAGGCGTCATTGACCGCGGTGCAGACGATTTCGTCGATGCCCTTGGCCTTGAGCTCTTCGGCCTTGTCGACGAAGCCCGGCAGATGCTTGGCCGAGCAGGTCGGGGTGAAGGCGCCGGGGACCGAGAAGAGCGCGACCTTGCGGCCCTTGAAATAATCGGCGGTGCTGACCTGTTCGGGGCCGTTTTCGGTCACCTTGACCAGCGTGGTTTCGGGCAGCTTGTCTCCGGTCTGGATCGTCATCGTCGGCATCCTTTTTCGTTTGAGGGGATTTGGATCGGCGCAGACATTGGTTTGCGGCGCGCGGGAGTCAAGCTTGTCGGAGGAAATTGGCGCGGTAGAGAAATCGGGTAAAGGACTGGACCGCGAACGCCCCGCGGGGCAAGACGGGGCGATGGATAGCGCGCCTCCCTGGTTCACCGGCCAGCTGCTGCTGGCTTTGCCCGGAATCGGCGATCCGCGCTTCGAGCATTCGGTGATCGCGATGATCAGCCACGACGAGGACGGCGCGATGGGGATCGGCATATCGGACCCGATCGAGGGCATGACCGTCGGCGCGGTGCTCGATCAGCTGGAGATCGCGCACGACGGCGATCCGCTCGACATGCCGGTGTTTCTCGGCGGGCCGGTCGAACAGTCGCGCGGCTTCGTGCTGCACAGCAGCGACTGGGGCGGCGAGGGAGCGGTCGAGGTCGCGGGGCGCTGGACGGTGTCGAGTTCGCACGACATTTTGCGCGCGATCGGTGCGGGGCGCGGACCGTCGCGCTGGCTGGTCGCGCTGGGCTATGCCGGCTGGGCCGGCGGGCAGCTCGAGGACGAGATGGTGCGCCACGGCTGGCATGTGACCCCGGGCAGCGATGCGCTGCTGTTCGATACGCCGCCCGAGCAAAGATGGCAGGCGGCGTTTGCCGAGGCCGGGATCGATGCAAGGCTGCTGACGACCGAGGGCGGCGAGGCTTAGCACAAGAAAAACCCTCCCCCGAAAGGGGAGGGGCTTTTCAGGATATCAGCGCGCCAGTGCGAGCAGCGGGCGGCCCTCGGTCAGATTGGCGAGCGCGGTGCGCGCGGCCCAGCGCGAATCGACGTAGCGGCCGCTGGCGAGTTCGAGATCGTAGCGGATCGGGCTGCCGAGCGCGGCGGTATAGGCGGCGGCGGCATCGTCGTGGCGACCCAGACGCGCATAAGCGGTGCCGAGGTTGATCAGCCGCGACGGGTCGCGGGCATCGAGCTTGGTCTCGCCGGTCAGCTTGGCGACCGCGGCGCGATTGTCGCCGGCCTTGAGCTCGGCATAGGCGACCGGCAGCGTTTCCGAATCGGCCTGCGGCCCCGTCACGACGATGATCGATTGCGCGCCGGCAGGGGTCGCGAAGGCAAGGGCGACGAGCGGCAGCAGGATTTTTTTCATCTTTGGTATCTCCCCGAAAACTTGGGAGGATTTTCTGCCTGCCGCGACAAAAAGTCAATATTTCGAGCCATATGTAACACTGATGTCACAAAGGGAAATTAAGCTAAACGCCAAGGCGCATTATAAGTCAGGATTTTCAGAATCTTGGCCGCGGCGACTCGCCGTCACATTCGGGACGCGCGAAGTGTCACAATTGCGCCTGCCGAAAATTTATTTTCACGGCCTCGCGATTTTGCGGCGGTTGAGCCGTGTCCGCGGTGCGGGATTCGCGGGATGAATATCCCTCCCCATCGCAAGTCGATGGGGAGGATCGTTACGGTCGCGAGCCGCCCAAATGCTCTTCGCATGCGATATAAAGAAAAGTTTATATTTGATCGGCGGCGGCGTTTCGGCTAGGGCGCGCACGATAATTTCGTGGCCGCTCGCCTGCGGTCGTCATTTGCCAATATGGAGAATCCCCGTGGCCACTCTCGCCGCCGACACCCGTGATTATGTCGTTGCCGACATCAGCCTCGCCGATTTCGGGCGCAAGGAAATCAACATCGCCGAAACCGAAATGCCGGGCCTGATGGCGCTGCGCAGCGAGTTCGGCGCGGCACAGCCGCTGAAGGGCGCGAAAATCGTCGGTTCGCTGCACATGACGATCCAGACCGCGGTGCTGATCGAGACGCTGACCGCATTGGGCGCCGAAGTCCGGTGGGCGACGTGCAACATCTTCTCGACGCAGGACCATGCTGCCGCCGCGATCGCCGCGACGGGCGTGCCGGTGTTCGCGGTGAAGGGCGAAAGCCTCGCCGACTATTGGGACTATGTCGGCCGCATCTTTGACTGGGGTGTCGAGGACGGCACGACCTGCAATTTGATCCTCGACGACGGCGGCGACGCCACGATGTTCGCGCTGTGGGGCGCGAAGCTCGAGGCCGGCGAAACGATGCCGGCGCCCGAGAATGAAGAAGAGATCGAGATGCAGCGCGCGCTGAAGGCGTTTGTCGCGGCGAACCCCGGTTACCTCACCAAGACGGTCAAGGCGATCAAGGGCGTGTCGGAAGAAACGACGACCGGCGTCCACCGCCTGTACCACATCGCCAAGAAGGGCGAGCTGCCCTTCCCCGCGATCAACGTCAACGACAGCGTCACCAAGTCGAAGTTCGACAATCTCTATGGCTGCAAGGAATCGCTCGTCGACGCGATCCGCCGCGGCACCGACGTGATGCTCGCGGGCAAGGTCGCGACCGTCGCCGGCTTCGGCGACGTCGGCAAGGGCTCGGCGCAGTCGCTCCGCAACGGCGGCGCGCGCGTGCTGGTCACCGAAATCGACCCGATCTGCGCGCTGCAGGCGGCGATGGAAGGCTTCGAGGTCGTGTCGATGGACGAGGCCGTCCGGCGCTCGGACATCTTCGTCACCGCGACGGGCAACGCCGACGTGATCACCGCCGAGCATATGGCGGCGATGAAGAATATGGCGATCGTCTGCAACATCGGCCATTTCGACAGCGAGATCCAGATCGCGGCGCTCGCCAACTACAAGTGGACCGAGGTCAAGCCGCAGGTCGACCTGGTCGAATTCCCCGACGGCAAGCAGATCATCATCCTGTCGAAGGGTCGCCTGGTCAACCTCGGCAACGCCACGGGCCACCCGAGCTTCGTGATGTCGGCGAGCTTCACCAACCAGACGCTCGCGCAGATCGAGCTGTGGACGCGCAGCGAGCAGTACGGCAACGACGTCTATGTCCTGCCCAAGCATCTCGACGAAAAGGTCGCGGCGCTGCACCTCGAGAAACTGGGCGTGCATCTGTCGAAGCTGAGCCAGAAGCAGGCCGACTATATCGGCGTGCCGGTCGAAGGCCCGTTCAAGCCCGACCATTATCGTTATTGATCCGTCTGGCCTTGGCGCGGAAAATATTCGCGCAGAGGCGCAGAGATCGCAGAGAAAAGAAGGGGGCGGCTTTGCCGCCCTCTTTTTATTCTTTCGCCACGCGGCGACGACAAAATCATGATCTTCTCGGCGATCTCTGCGTCTCTGCGCGAATCCTTTTCCACAGCCGCGCGCCAGGCAGAAGGCCGTACGCGGCAACCGGCGATGACATGCGATTGAAACATGCACCCATCGTCTTTACGGCTGGCTGTCATGGCACGGGCGTCGGCGGCGGAAATGCGGGAGCGTGACGGAGGATGAGCGGCACGCTGTCCCCGACGCTGACGTTTGCGCTCGGCGGCTTTGCGGCGCTGTGGCTGATGCTCGGCATCTGGGCCGCGGGGCGCGGGCTCGCGATGCAGCGGCGCGCGGCCTTTGCCGCGGCGCAGACCGAGCGGCTCGCGAGCCTGGTCGAGGCCTCGCCCTATCTGCCCGTGGTGGTGCGCAGCGACTGGCGCATCGAGGCGAGCGAGCGGCTCGGCCGCTGGCTCGGGCTCGATAAAGGCCCGCGCAATTTCGACGAGCTGCGCGGGCTGAACGCCGGGATCGAGGCGAGCGAGCATGAGGCGCTGCGCCAGGCGATCCTCGGCGCGCAGCGCGGCGCCAAGCCCTTCACGATGAGCCTGCGCCCGCAGGGCGGGTCGCGCAACATATTGGTGCGCGGCGGTCCGGCGCCGACCGCCATCGGCGGGGCGGGCAGCGTGCTGCTGTGGCTCGACGACGCGACCGACAGCCTCGCCTCGCAGATCGCACTGAAGCGGGAGCGCGACGAGGCGATGGCGGCGTTCGACGCTTTGTCGGGGCTGATCGAGGTCGCGCCCTTCCCGATGTGGTTCCGCGATCCGCGGCTCGACCTTGCGCTCGTCAACCTCGCCTATGTCCGTGCGGTCGAGGCGCCGAACGCCGCGGCGGTGATCGAACAGGGGATCGAACTGCTCGAACCCGTCGCCGGGGTCAGCGCCGCCGAAGCCGCGCAGGCGGCGCGCGTCGCGGGGGCGGCGCAGATGCGCACCGTGCCGGTCACCATCGCCGGCGAGCGGCGGATCATGCGCGTCGTCGACGTGCCGCTGGCGCCCGCGGGCGGCCAGCCGATCGGCATCGCGGGTTATGCGATCGACGTGCAGGAGCTGGAGAGCGAGCGCGGCGCGCACCGCCGCTTCGCCGACACCCAGCGCGAACTGCTCGACCGGCTGTCGGCGGCGGTCGCGCAGTTCGACGGCGAGCAGGCGCTGGTCTTCGCCAACCAGCCGTTCCGCCGCATGTTCGACCTCGACAATGACGCGGTCGCCGAGGCGCCGCCGCTCGCGCGGCTGCTCGACGCGTGGCGCGAGGCGGGGCGGATCCCCGAGGTGCGCGACTATCCCGAATGGCGGCAGGCGCATGTCGACTGGTTCGCCAGCGCCGAGGCGAGCGAGGAGGACTGGCTGCTGCGCGACGGCACGCATCTGCGCGTCGTCGCCCAGCCGACCCCCGACGGCGGGCTGCTGCTGATCGCCGAGGACCGCACCGAGCAGGTCCAGCTGGCGGGTGCGCGCGACACGCTGCTGCGCGTGCGCACCGCGACCTTCGACAATCTGTTCGAGGCGATCGCGGTGTTCGCGCCCGACGGCAAGCTGCACCTGTGGAACCAGCGCTTCCGCCGCCTGTGGGGGGTCGACGAGCCGACGCTGGCGGCACATCCGCGCGTCGATGCATTGATGGGCGGGCTCGCCGACCGGCTCGCCAAGCCGAACCAGGTGAGCATCGTCCAGGAGGTGATCCGCGCCGCGACGATGGAGCGCACCCAGCGCGCGGGCGAAATCCTGTTCCGCGACGGGCGCCATTTCGACTTCGCCGCGATCCCGCTGCCCGACGGCAATGCGCTGCTGATCATGCTCGACGTCAGCGACAACCGGAAGATGGAAAGCGCGCTCCGCGAACGCAATGAGGCTCTTGAAGCCGCCGACAAGGTCAAGACCGCCTTCCTGTCGCGGATGAGTTACGAGCTGCGCACGCCGTTGACCTCGATCGGCGGCTTCGGCGAGATGCTGCAGGCGGGCTATGCGGGCAAGCTCGGCGACCAGCAGCGCGCCTATGTCGACGCGATCATGGATTCGGTCGCAGTGCTGTCGCGCCAGATCGACAATGTCCTCGACCTCGCGCAGGGCGAGGCGGGGACGCTGACGGTCGAGCACGCGCCGGTTGACGTCGCCGCGTTGCTGAATGGCGCGCTGGATGAGGCAAAGCCGTTCGCCGTGGCCGAGAGGGTTGAGCTGGTCGGCAATATCGCGGCGGGGCTGGGCGCGATCCAGGGCGATGCCGCGCGGCTGTCGCGGCTCGTCGCGGGGCTGCTCGACAATGGGGTCCGTTATACGGCTCCGACCCGCAAGAAGGGCGGCCGCGTGCTGCTCCACGCCGAGGGCGACGCGGGGGGCATCGACATCATCGTGTCGGACAATGGCCCCGGCATGCCCGAGGCGGTGGTCGCGGTGACCAAGGGCCGGCAGGCGGGCACCCAGAGCGGCGGCATCGGCCTCGCGCTCGCGCGCCAGCTCGTCGCCGCGCACGGTGGGACGATGGAGGTGCTGAGCGAGAAGGGGCAGGGGACGCTGGTGCGCGTGAGCCTGCCGCGGGGTGGGTAATGGTGGACGAGGTTTGGTATCACCGCGCGCTTGGAAAGGATTCGCGCAGAGGCGCAGAGGACGCAGAGATTTTTTGCTCACGCGGAGACGCGGAGACGCGGAGAGATAGCTATTGCCGCGAAGCGGCATTCTCCCTGCGGCGGCGCGCCTCAGCGACAACTTCGCGATGGGAAGGGGCCTGTCGGCCCGAACACACTCCTCCGCGCCTCCGCGTCTCCGCGCGAACCAAATCCATTTCTTTGCGCACTCTGCGCCTCTGCGCAAATCCCTTCCACGATTCCGGCCGGCAATCCCGCCGATGAATGTCACCATTCCCTACACCCTCGCCGAGGCCGAGCGCATCGGCGCCGCGATCGGCGCGGCATTGATGCCCGGTGACGTCGTGCTGCTGTCGGGCGACCTCGGCGCGGGCAAGACGACGCTGGCGCGCGCCATGCTGAAGGCACGCGGGCTGGCGGGCGAGGCACCGAGCCCGACCTTCGCGATCGTCCAGCCCTATGCGCCGCCCGAGGTCGACCTCGCCATCGCGCATGTCGACCTCTACCGGATCGAGGCCGAGGACGAGCTGATCGAGCTGGGGCTCGACGACTATCTCCATGACGGCGCGATACTGATCGAATGGCCCGAGCGGCTGGGCTCGCAGGGCTGGCCCGACGCGCTGGCGCTGGCGATTTCGGGGAGCGGCGACGCGCGCGTCTTGACAGCTGCGGTGCCGACGTCTTGGGGGAGCCGATGGCCGCTCCGATGATTCCGCCCGCGCATGCGCCCGCCTTCCTTGCCGCGCATGGCTGGGGCGGGGCCGAGATATTGCCGCTCGCGGGCGACGCGTCGTTCCGCCGCTATTTCCGGATCGTCGACGGCGACCGCCGCGCGGTGCTGATGGACGCGCCGCCGCCCGAGGAAGACCCGCGCCCCTTCATCGCGGTCGCCGAATTCCTCTGCGAACAGGGGCTCAACGCGCCGACGATTTTCGCGCGCGATCTGGAGCGGGGCATGCTGCTGATCGAGGATTTCGGCGACGTGCGGCTGCGCGAGACGGTCGACGCCGCGCTCCACCGCGAAGAGGCTTATTACGCCGGTCTCACCGATCTGCTGGTCCACCTGCACGCGCGGCCGCCGATGGACGGGCTGCCGGTGCACGGGCTGGAGCAATGGCTGGGCGAGGTGATGCTGTTCAGCGACTGGTATTGCCCGGCGCTCGGGATCGAGGTCGACCGCGACGCCTTTCGCGCGGCGTGGCAGGCGGCGCTGCTCCCCGTCGAAAACGACGGCCTGTCGCGGGTTACCGTGCTGCGCGATTTCCATGCCGAGAATATCATGCTCGTCGCGGGCGCCGAGGGTGCCCAGCATTATGGCCTGCTCGATTTCCAGGATGCGCTGATCGGCCACCCCGCTTACGACCTCGCCTCGGTGCTCGAGGACGCGCGGCGCGACGTGACCCCGGCGGTCGAGGCGGCGATGCTCGCGCGCTACCAAGGGGCGACCGGGACCGACATCGAAGGTGCGTACTGGGCGCTCGCGGCGCAGCGCAACACGCGCATTCTGGGGGTGTTCGTGCGGCTGTGGAAGCGCGACGGCAAGCCCGGCTACCGCCAGTTCCAGCCGCGCATGTGGGGGCTGCTCGAACGCGACCTCGCGCATCCCGCGCTCGCCCCGGTGAAGGCGTGGTTCGACGAGAATGTGCCCGCGGACAGGCGTGCCGCGGCGTGGGAAGACTATCGGGCATGAGCGCGAAGATCGAAAGCGCGATGGTGATGGCGGCGGGGCTGGGCAAGCGCATGCGCCCGCTGACCGCGACGCGGCCCAAGCCGCTGGTGCGCGTTGCGGGCAAGCCGCTCATCGACCATAGCCTCGACCGCATCGAGGCGGCCGGCGTCGGGCATGTCGTGGTCAACGTCCATTATCTCGCCGACGCCCTCGAGGCACATCTCGCGGCGCAGAAGCGGGGGTTCAGCATCGCGATTTCGGACGAGCGCGACCTGCTGCTCGAAACCGGCGGCGGGATGATGAAGGCGCTGCCGCAGCTGACCGGCGACCCGATCCTGATCGTCAACAGCGACAATATCTGGACCGACGGGCCGCAGGACAGCATCGAGCAGCTCGCGCGCCACTGGGACGGCGAGCGGATGGACGCGCTACTGCTGGTGATCCGCCAGGCGAGCGCGACCGGGCACGGCGGGCGCGGCGATTTCCACATGGATCCGAACGGCCTGCTGTCGCGGCGCAAGCCGGGGCGGATCGCGCCCTTCGTTTATACCGGGGTCCAGCTGGTGTCGCGGCGGCTGCTGACCGATGCGCCCGCGGGGCCTTTTTCGACCAATATCTTCTGGGACCGCGCGATCGCCGCAGGGCGCCTGTTCGGGCTGTCGCACATGGGGCAGTGGTTCGACGTCGGTACCCCGGCGAGCATCGCGCCGACCGAAGCCGCATTGACGGATGGCTGACGCCAAACCCACTATCTTCTCCATCCCGGTTCACCGGGCGTTCGCCGACGCGCTCGCCGCCGGGCTGATCGCGCGCTTCGCCGATGGCGCGCTCGGGCTGGCCGAGGGGCTGATCCTGCTGCCGAGCAACCGGGCGCGCAGCGCGGTGCAGGCGGCTTTCGTGCGCGCGGGCGGACAAGGCCTGCTGATGCCGCGGCTCGCGGTGATCGGCGACGCCGATCTCGACGAATCGGTTGCGCTCGCGCTTGATCCGATCGACGAAAGCGCGGCGCTTCCCCCCGCGATCGACCCGCTGCGCCGCCGCCTGCTGCTCGCCGAGTTGATCGAGCGGCATACCCCCGCGGGCGAGGATGCGATCCGCGGCGCGGCGGCGTTCCAGCTCGCCGATGGCCTCGCGCGCGTGATCGACCAGCTCCATTATGAGGAAGTGCCCGTCTCGGCGCTGGTCGACCTCGACCTCGGCGCCTTCGCCGATCACTGGCGCGCGTCGCTGGGCCGGCTGCGGCTGCTCGTCGACCATTGGCCCGCGGCGCTCGCGGCGACGGGGCACATCGACCGCGCCGCGCGCCGCAACCGGCTGCTCGACCGGGTGACCGAGGGCTGGCGCGCCGCGCCGCCCGCGCGCTTCGTGATCGCGGCGGGGATCACCACCGCGGCGCCCGCGATCGCGCGGCTGCTGCGGACCGTCGCCGACATGGCGCGCGGCATGGTCGTGCTGCCCGGACTCGACCGGATCATGGACGACGCCGAATGGGAGGCGCTGGGGCCGGCGCGGCGCGATGCCGACACGCCCGGACGCCCGCTCGAAACGCACCCGCAATATCATCTCAAATTGCTGCTCGATCGCATGGGCGCCGCGCGCGGCGAAGTCGCCGATTGGGACGCATCCTCGCCCTTCGACGGTCCCGAAGCGCGCGCGCCCTTCGTCTCGCTGCTCTTCGCGCCCGCCAAGTTCAGCGCCAGATGGCAGGCGCCGGGCGACCTGTCGTCGGCAACAGCTGGAATTTCGAGCGCGGTCTTCGCCGACGACGGGCAGGAAGCGCAGGGAATCGCGTTGTTGATGCGCGAGGCGATCGAGACGCCGGGGCGGACCGCGGCGCTGGTGACGCCCGACCGCGGGCTGGCCGAACGCGTCGCCGCCGCGCTCGCGCGCTGGGACATATCGGTCGACGACAGCGCGGGTCAGCCGCTGGCGCGCACGCCGCCAGGAACCTTGCTACTGCTGCTTGCCGAGCTTGCCGCGGGATTCGATCCGGTCGTGCTGGTGTCGCTGCTCGGCCATCCGCTCGTCCGCAAGGGCGAGGCGCGTACCGCGTGGCTCGACCGGCTGCGCGCGCTCGACCTGTTGCTGCGCGACCCGGGGCTGGAACCCGGCTGGGACGGGGTGCGTGCGCGGATCGCCGAGCGAGGCGCGAGCGAACGGAAAGGCGAGCGCGCGGCCGCCGCCGAGCTGGCACCCTGGTGGGATGCGGTCGCCGACGCGCTCGGCGCGGCGCTGGCGCCCTTCGCCGCGCCCGCGCCGCCCGCGGCGCTGCTCGGCGCGCTGCAGGCGGCGCTCGAATGGCTCGCGGGCGATGCCGTCTGGGCGGGCCCCGCGGGGCGCGCGCTATCGGGGCTGTTCGACCAGTGGGCGCTCGCCGAAGGCGCGGGGCCGGCGCTGGTCGATCCCGCCGATTTCCCCGCGATGCTGGGGCAATTGCTGGGCGGCGAGAGCGTGCGGCCGCCGTATGGCGGGCATCCGCGGCTGTTCATCTGGGGCCTGATCGAGGCGCGGCTGCAGCGCGCCGGGCTGATGATCCTCGGCGGGCTCGACGAGGGGCGCTGGCCCGCACTGGCGCAGCCCGACCCCTGGCTGGCGCCGGGCATCCGCAAGCAGCTGGGCCTGCCCGCGCCCGAGCGCCAGCAGGGCATGGCGGCGCATGATTTCGCGGGCGCGCTCGGCGCGGGCGAGATCGTCGTGACGCGCGCGCTGCGCAGCGGCGGCGACCCGGCGGTCGCCTCGCGCTTCTGGCTGCGGCTGACCGCGCTCGCGGGCGAGCTGCCCGAACCGGCGCCGGGCGGCGTGCCGGTGACGCGGCTCGCGGCGATGCTCGACGTGCCGCCGGGCGATCCGCAGCCCGAGCGCCGACCCGCGCCGCGGCCCCCAGCGGAGGAGCGGCCGCGCCGCATCAGCGTCACCGGCGTCGACCGGCTCGCGCGCGATCCTTTCGCCTATTATGCGAGCCAGATGCTCGGCCTGTCGGCGCTCGCGCCGCTGAGCGCCGCACCCGATCCACGCTGGCGCGGGACGCGGGTGCATATATTGTTCGAACAATGGGTGCGCGCCGGCGCGAGTGCCGCGGCGTTCGAGGCCGAGCTCGAAGCGCTGGCCAACGATCCCGCGCTCGATGCGATCGCGCGCGCCTTCTGGCTGCCGCGGATCGAGCCCGCGCTGCGCTGGGCGGCGGCGCAGCTGATGGGCGCCGAGGGGCGCGAAGCGCTGGGGGTCGAAGTGCGCGGCGAGCGCACCGCCGACGGGCTGACGCTGCACGGCAAGGCCGACCGTGTCGACCGGCTGCCCGACGGAAATCTCGCGATCGTCGATTACAAGACCGGCGGCGCGCCGAGCGCCAAGGCGGCGTTCGAGAAGCTGGACAACCAGCTCGGGCTGCTCGGGCTGCTCGCGCGCGAGGGCGGTTTGGCGGGCATCGATCCCGCGGCCGTGGGCGCGCTCGAATATTGGAGCCTGCGGCCCGACCGCCGTGCCGACGGCGCGGGCAAGATTTCGAACAGCTATGGCCCGCGCAGCGAGCTCAAGAGCGCCGAGGCGGCGATCGATCATGCCGCCGACGCCTTGAGCGAGCTGGCGGCCGCCTATCTGTTCGGCGACGCGCCCTTCGTGCCCGGCGAAGCTGCGGGCTATGGCGATTATGACCAGCTGATGCGCCGCGACGAATGGTTCGGGCGCGGCGAGGAGGGGGCATGAGCGGCCCCGCGACCCTCGCGACGCTCGACGCGCGGCAGGGTGCCGCCGCCGATCCCGCGCATCATGTGTGGCTCGGCGCGTCGGCGGGGACGGGCAAGACGCAGGTGCTGTCGGCGCGCGTGCTGCGGCTGATGCTGGGGGGCGAGGCGCCCGAATCGATCCTGTGCATCACCTTCACCAAGGCGGGCGCGGCCGAAATGGCGCACCGCATCCACGAGCGGCTCGCCGCCTGGGTGCGGATGAGCGACGGCGACTTGCGGCTCGACCTGCACGCGCTCGGCCTCGACTGGCAGCAGCCGGGGCTGATGGCGCACGCACGCGCGCTGTTCGCGACGGTGATCGACAGCCCGGGCGGCGCGATCCGCGTTCAGACGATCCACAGCTTCTGCCAGACCCTGCTCGCGAGCTTTCCGCTCGAAGCCAAATTGCTCCCCGGCTTCCGCCCGATCGAGGAGGATGAGGCCGCGGCGCTGCAGCGGCAGGTGCTCGGCGAGCTTTTAAGCCCCTCCCCTTCAGGGGAGGGGTTGGGGGTGGTGGCGCGCGACAGCGCGCGCGGCGGTTTACACCACCCCGCTGCGACTAGGCCCGGCTCCGCCGAACCAAGTCTCGCTGCCCCTCCTCTGAAGAGGAGGGGTGAGAAAGAGGAACTGCGCGCCGCTGCGGCGAACCTGTCGCGGCGGCTGGGCCCCGAGGCGGCGCTGTCCTTCCTGTCGGGTTGCGCGAGCACGTTCGGCGGGCCGCGCGCGTCGCTGCCCCCCGCGGCGCATGACCTGCGCGCGGCGTTCGACCTGCCGGGCGGCGATCCCGACGCCTGGCTGGCTGGCGAACTCGCGGGCGGGGCGATCGCCGACGCCGATATCCGCGCGGTGGCGACGAGCGGCGCGAACTGGGGGACCAAGACCGGCGAGGCCTGTTCGGACAGGATGATTGGCTGGCTGATGGCCGATGCGGCGGCGCGTGTAGGCATGCTCGACGAACTGCTCGGCTCTTTCCTCACCGGCAAGGGCGAGCTGCGCGCCGATTTCGCGGGCGACAAGGGCCGGATGACCGATTGCGCCCAAAGCGCGGTGCGGATCGTCGAGGCGGCGGGCGCGCTCCGCGGCACCGCGGCGGCGATGCGCGTCGCCGACGAGCTGGCGGCGGCGTGGAAGCTCGGCAGCCGCTTCGCTGAGGGCTATGCGCTGGCGAAGCGCGAGAAGGGGCTCGCCGATTTCGACGATCTGATCACGCTCGCGGGCTCGCTGCTGCGCGTCAGCAGCTTCGGTGAATGGGTGCGCTTCAAGCTCGACCAGCGCACCGACCATATATTGGTCGACGAGGCGCAGGACACCAATATGCGCCAGTGGGGGATTGTGCTGTCGCTCGCCGAGGAATTTTTCGCGGTGCACGGCGCCGATGCCGAACGCGCGCGGACGCTGTTCACCGTCGGCGACCGCAAGCAGGCGATCTTCGGCTTTCAGGGGACCGAGCCCAAGGCCTTCGCGACCGCGCGCGACCTGTTCCATGCGCTGGGGACACGCGCGGGGCAGGATTTCCGGCAGGTCGACCTCGTCTCCAACTATCGCTCGACTCCCGCCGTGCTGGCGGTCGTCGACGCCTGGCTGGCGGCGGGCGGAACCGCGGCGATGGGGCTGGACGGCAGCGAGCCGCTGCACCGGCCGTTCCGTGGGGGCCATGCGGGGCAGGTCGAGCTGTGGGAACCGCTGCCGGTCGGCAAGGCGCTCGACGCCGCGGCCGAGGATGCGGGCGAGGAGGAGGGCGCCGGCGACGCGAGCGCGCCGGCATCGGACCCCGCGAGCATGCGGCTGGCGCGCGCGATCGCGGGCGAGGTGCGGCACTGGATCGACCATGGCAAGGACGGCCGGCCCGTCGCGCCGGGCGATGTGATGATTCTGGTGCGGCGGCGCCGCGACCTTGCGGCGCGGATCGTCGCGCGGCTGCAGGCGCTGCACGTCCCCGTCGCGGGCGTCGACCGCTTCGCGCTGACCCAGCCGCTTGGCGTTCAGGATCTGATGGCGGCGATGCGCTTCGCGGTGCAGCCGCTCGACGACCTCAACCTCGCGTCGCTGCTCGTCTCGCCGCTGCTCGGCTGGTCGCAGGATGAGCTGTACGCGCGGACGAAGGCGCGCGGCCGGACGTCGATCTGGGCGCATCTGCGTGGACACGAGGAGGCGATGCCCGCCGCGACGATGGCGGCGCTGCGCGACCTGCTCGGCATGGCCGATTATACGACGCCCTTCCGCTTCCTCGAAACCTTGCTGTCGGGGCCGATCGACGGGCGGCGCAGGCTCCATGCGCGGCTGGGGCGCGAGGCGCGCGATCCGATCGACGAACTGCTCAGCCAGGCGCTGGCGTTCGAGGCGCGCGAGACGGTGTCGCTGCTCGGCTTCCTGACGCAGGTCGAGGGCAGCGCCGCCGACATCAAGCGCCAGACCGAGGCGCGCAGCGACGTCGTGCGCGTGATGACGGTTCACGGGTCGAAGGGGCTGCAGGCGCCGATCGTCATCCTCGCCGACGCGACCGACGACGCCGCGATCGGGCACCGCCCGTTCAGCGTCGACGTCGCGGGATGGGAGAAATTGCCGGTCTTCGCCGTGCCCGCCGACGAGCGCCACGGGGCGCTCGCGGACGCGTATGAGAAGGCCGCGAAGGCGGCGTCGGAGGAGCATTGGCGGCTCTTCTACGTCGCGATGACGCGCGCCGAGGAAATTCTCGTCGTCGCGGGGGTGACGAAGAAGGCCGACCGCAGCGTGCCCGAGGGCAGCTGGCACGCCGCCGCCGATGCGGTGCTGGCGGACATGGGGCTCGACTGGGAGGAAGCGGGGCCGGCGTGGAGCCGCCGCCGCGTCCACCGCGCCAATGCGGGCAAATGGGCGAGGAAGGAAAAGGCAGCGCGCGCGGTGCCGCCGCCGCTCGTGCTGCCCGCCTGGGCGATGGCGCCCGCGCCCGAGGAAGCGCGCCCGCCGCGCCCGCTGGCGCCCTCGTCGCTCGGCGAGGACGATGTCGCGGTCGCGCCGCAGGGCGCGCTCCGCGCCGCCGCGGTCGAGCGCGGGCTGTTGCTCCACGCGCTGTTCGAACGGCTGCCGCCGGTCGCGCCCGAACGGCGGCGCGCGGCGGCGCTGCACTGGCTGGCGGCGCAGGCCCCGGCGCTGGACGAGCGCGCGCGGGGTGCGATGGTGAGCGAGGTGCTGGCGGTGCTGGAGGACCCGGCGCATGCCGCGCTCTTCGGCCCCGGCAGCCTCGCCGAGGTGCCGCTGTCGGCGGTGGTCGACGGCCTCGTCGTCGCGGGGATCGTCGACCGGCTGCTGGTCACCGACGCGGCGGTGACGGTGATCGATTACAAGACCGGGCGGCAAGTGCCGGCCTCGGCCGACGATGTCGCCCCGGCGTATCTCCGGCAGATGGCGGCCTATCGCGCGGCGCTCGCCATGATCTTTCCCGGGCGGCGGATCGAGGCGGCGTTGCTCTACACCGCGGCGCCGAAGCTGGTCTTGCTCGGCGATGCGGTGCTGGCGCCGCACAAGCCGGGCTTGGCGGCAACCAAGGCGAATTTGCCGGGTTGAGGACTTGAGCCGGACGCGCCGACTGCCTAGCTTGGAGCTAAGCAGAATTTCAGGAGACCTTCCATGGGTACCAAAGCGATTACCGACGCCAGCTTCCAGAGCGACGTCCTCGACAGCGACACCCCCGTCCTCGTCGATTTCTGGGCCGAATGGTGCGGTCCGTGCAAGATGATCGGCCCCGCGCTCGAAGAGATTTCGGACGAGCTCGCGGGCAAGGTGGTGATCGCCAAGCTCAACATCGACGACCATCCGGGCGCGCCGGGCAAATATGGCGTGCGCGGCATTCCGACGATGATCCTGTTCAAGAACGGCGAGATCGCCGACACCAAGGTCGGCGCCGCGCCCAAGAGCGCGCTCAAGGGCTGGCTCGAAAGCGCGCTCTGATCCGTCGCCCCGGCGCCGGATCGTCGGCGCCGGGGGCTTTCTACCGGTCAGTCACGCCAATAGTCGTGCCGCTCCGAACCGTCGAAACCGGCCCGAAGTCAGGCAACAGGCGCGGAAACCTCCGGCCCGAGCCGCAGGGACATGGGTCCTTGCGGCCGAGTTTCTCGATCAGCTCGACATCGCCGTGAACGAAGCGATGTCCCCGCTTGACCTGCGTTTCCGATGGATAACCTTTGCGTCGCTTCGAACTAGGCTCGAAAGCACGGCAGGTCGGCGAAGTCTTGTTCATATGCCATGACAGCCTCCTGTGGTTGACGCGCATCAAGTAGCACGCGGTCGCCGCCTAGCAGATCGCTCTCAGCTCCGATAGTCGGCGTTGATGCTGATATAGCCGTGCGTCAGGTCGCAGGTCCACACGGTCGCGCGGCCGTCGCCGAGGCCTAGGTCGGCGCCGATGCGGACTTCGAGCCCCTTGAGGTGCGCTGCGACGGGGGCCTCGTCATAGCCGTCGACGGGCAGGCCCTGCTTGGCGACCCAATGGTCGCCGAAGCGGATCGCGAGGCGGTCGCGGTCGGCGGGTTCGCCTGCCTTGCCCACCGCCATCACGACGCGGCCCCAGTTCGCGTCCTCGCCCGCGATCGCGGTCTTGACCAGCGGCGAGTTGGCGATGGCGAGCGCGACGCGCTTGGCGCTATGGTCGTCGGCCGCGCCGCTGACCTGGATCTCGATGAATTTCGACGCGCCCTCGCCGTCGCGCACGACCTGGTGCGCGAGGTCGAGCGACACCTGCCGGATCGCCGCGTAGAGCGCATCGGCGCCGGCGTCGTCCCACGATTGAAGCACTGGATTGCCCGCCTGTCCGGTCGCGAAGAGCAGCACCGTGTCGCTGGTCGAGGTGTCGCTGTCGACGGTGATGCTGTTGAAGCTGGTGCCGGTCGTCTCGCTCAGCATTTCCTGCAACAGCGCGGGCGCGACCGCGGCGTCGGTAAAGATGTAACCGAGCATCGTCGCCATGTCGGGGGCGATCATCCCCGATCCCTTGACGATGCCCGCGACGTGGACCGTGCGGTCGCCGATGATGGCGCTGGCGCCCGAACCCTTGGCGAAGGTGTCGGTGGTGCCGATGGTCTCGGCCGCCGCCTCCCACGAACAGGGCATGGCGGTCAGCGCGGCGTCGACCCCCGCGCGCGCCTTGTCCTTGGGCAGCGGCACGCCGATGACGCCGGTCGAGCTGACGAAGACGTCGCTTGGCGCGCAGCCGAGGTGGGCGGAGACCTGCGCCATGATCTGCTCGACCGCCTCGCGTCCGCGATAGCCGGTGAAGGCATTGCTGTTGCCGGCATTGACGATCAGCGCGCGCCCCGCGCCGTCCTTGACCTGCTCGCGCCCGATCTCGACCTCGGACGAGCAGCAGATGTTGCGCGTGAACACGCCCGCGACCGCGGTGCCGGGCGCCAGCTCGACATAGGCGAGGTCGCAGCGATCCCATTCCTTGTACCGCGCGCGCGCAACGCGGAGCGTCACCCCGGCGATAGCGGGGAGTGTGGGGAAGACGGCAGGGGCGAGCGGGGAGCGCGTGGTCATGATGGGGTGCGTGTAGCGGCTCTTCCTCCAACGCAAAACCCCTCCTCTTTAGAGGAGGGGCAGCGAGACTTGGGCGCTTGCGCCCTAGTCGCAGCGGGGTGGTATTTGCCGTCAGGCGCCGGCGCCGAAGTCCACCACCCCAACCCCTCCCCTAAAGAGGAGGGGCTTTAAGGATCAGGCCGGGATGCCGCTGATGGCTTTGACTTCCATGAAGTCCTTCAGCCCGAACAGTCCGCCCTCGCGGCCGTTGCCCGAGGCCTTGTAGCCGCCGAACGGCGCGCCGGGGGCAGGGCCCCAATTGTTCACCGCGACCATGCCCGCGCGCAGCTTGGGTGCGACCTTCGCGGCTTCGGACGGGTCGCCCGAGATCACCGCCGACAGGCCATATTCGGTGTCGTTGGCGACCGCGACCGCCTCGTCGAGCGTGTCATAGGCCATGACCGTCGCGACGGGGCCGAACACTTCCTCCTTGGCGATGCGCATGTCGGGGGTGACGCCCGAGAAGACCGTCGGCTTGATATAATAGCCGCGGTTGACGTTGGCGGGCAGGCCGGTGCCGCCGGTCTCGAGCGTCGCGCCTTCGTCGATCGCCGACTGGATCAGCCCCTGGATCTTGTCGAACTGCGCCTTGTTGACCACCGGGCCGATATGCGCGCCCTCGCTCAGCGGATCGCCCACCGCGGTGCCGTCGAACATTGCCTTGATCACGCCGACCGCGGCCTGCGCCTCGTCCTTCTGGACCAGGATGCGCGTCGGGGCGATGCAGCTTTGACCGGTGTTGACCAGCACGCCCGACACCGTCGGGGGCAGCACCGCGGCAAGGTCGGCGCCGGGCAGCACGATGTTCGGCGACTTGCCGCCGAGTTCCTGATGGACGCGCTTGACCGTGTCGGCCGCCGCCTTGGCGACGAGGATGCCCGCGCGGGTCGATCCGGTGAAGCTCACCATCTCGATGCCGGGGTGCGACGAGATCGCATTGCCGACGGTCGGGCCGTCGCCCTGCACCAGGTTGAACACGCCCGGGGGGACGCCCGCGGCGTCGAGGATTTCGGCAAAGATCGTCGCATTGCCGGGGCATTCCTCGCTGGGCTTCAGCACCATGCAGTTGCCGCCGGCGAGCGCGGGGGCAACCTTCAGCGCGATCTGGTTGAGCGGCCAGTTCCACGGCGTGATCATGCCGACGACGCCGATCGGCTCATAGACGATGGTGTTCGCGCCATGCTGTTCGGTGAACTGGAAGTCCTTGAGAGCCGCGATGGTGCCGAAGAAACCGCCGAGCCCGGCGGGCGCCTGCGCTGCGGCGGCGAAGCTGACCGGCGCGCCCATTTCGGCGGCCATCGATTTCGCGAGGTCGGGGATGCGCTTCTTATATTCCTCGACGATGCGGCCGAGCAGCTCGAGCCGTTCCTCGCGCGTGGTCTGCGAAAAGGTCTTGAACGCTTCCTTGGCGGCCGCAACCGCGGCATCGACGTCGGCGGCGGTGCCGAGCACGATCGTCGTCGTCGCTTCCTCGGTCGAGGGGCTGATGACCTGATGTTCCTTGCCGCCCTGGCTGTCGACCCACTGGCCGCCGATGTAATTTTGTTTCAGGTGCGTTTCGAAGCTGCTCATTTTCTCTCTCCCATCGGCGGTTCCGGATGCGTATCGGAATGCTACCTAATCACGGCGGCGAATGAATCAAGCGCGGCCGGGCGTTATATTCGTCGACCTCAGCGCTTTTCAGCCGCGAGACGTGACATCAATATGGCAGCGCGTGTCGCCTGGCGCCCGATGCTCGGCAGGTCGACCGCTTCGCCCGGGGCGTGGTCGCCGGTCGAATAGGGGCCGAGCCCCGCGAGCCCGTCGACGTCGGCGGCGACGAAGCTGATGTCGCCCGCGCCGCGCTTCAGCGGATCGAGCGGCGCCATTTCCGCGAGCCCGAGGTCGCGGTTCACGCCGTTGAGCTTCGCCAGCAGCGCACGGTTGCCGTCGGTCGGCGCCATCGAGGGATAGCCGCCGGGGTCGAAGCTCAGCTTGGCGTCGGTCAGCGGCGTATGTTCGGCGACGATCGCCGCCATCTTGGCCTTCACCCGCTCGATCTGTTCGGGCGACAGCGCGCGCAGGTCGCCGCGCGCGATCGCGATCGGCGCGATGATGTTGGTCTTGCCGCTGGCGGTCGCGCGTATGCCGCCTGCGTCGAGCACGGCGTCTTGCCCGCCCGCGATCAGCCCGACGTTGAAGGTCAGGTTGGGTTCGGGCAGCTCGGTGCGGAAGCGCGCGATGATGCGCGCCAGCTCGTAGATCGCGCCGTCGCCCGCCGCGGCGCTGAAGATGCCCGAGCTGTGCGCCGACTTGCCCGTCGCGGTGACGGTCCAGCTGTCCGACGAGCGCCGCGCGACCGATCCCATGTCGGCGTCCTTGTCGCGGACGAGACCCTCGAAATCGAGCGCGACGTCGCTGCGCCTGCTCGCGTCGATCAGGTCGGCGCGTGCCTTTTCGATCGGGTCGCCGGCGTCTTCCTCGTCGCCGGTCATGTGGATTTCGATATTGGCGTCCTTGAGCGTGCCCGCCGCCTGCATCGCGCGGAGCGCGGCGACGATGACGACCATCCCGCCCTTGTCGTCGCCCGCACCGGGGCCTTCGCCCTTGTCGCCCTTGCGCATAAAGGTCTGGAAGGGCGAATCGGGCTCGAACACCGTGTCGAGATGCGCGATCAGCAGCAGGCGCTTGGTCTCGGGCTTGCCCTTGTGCACCGCGATCAGGTGGCCGGCGCGTTTGGTTTCGGGCATCGGTTTCCACGTCACCTCGAAACCCAGCGGTTCGAGCTCGGCGCGCATCATCGCGCCGACCTTCTCGACCCCCTCGAGGTTCAGCGAACCGCTGTTCTGGTTGACCAGCCTTTCGAGCAGCGCGATCGAGCGGTCCTGTTCGGCGGCCACGGTCTTCGCCATCGCGGCTTCGGCCTTCGAGAGCTTGGCCTCCGCCGCGGGGGCGAGCGTGAGCGAAGCGGCGAGGAGGGCGGCAAGCGACAGCGATTTCATGAAGGAGCTCCTGAGGGGGGAACTCCATAGTGGCGCGCGATGCCGCGCGCCGCAAGCCCGCGTCAGGCGGGTTCCTTCACCTCTTCGAAATCGTCGAGCTTGTTCAGCGCCTGGCGCGCGATCGCATGCATCTTGAGCGTATTGACGGTCAGCCCCTTGGTGTCGTGGCCGCTCATCTCGTCGACGGTGAAGGCGACGCGCGTCTTGTTCGCCGCCAGCTCCTCGAAGGTGAATTTGAGCCCGGTCGACAGCGCGCCGTCGTCGACGCTGTAGAGGATGTGCGTCTCGCGCGGGATTTCCATCGCCACTGTGAATTTGACCTTATAGGCCTCGGGGCGCTCGCGCGGCGCGACCGATGCCCATTCGGGATCGTCCTTTTCGACCACCAGTTCGTAGAGCCGCGTCGATCCGCCGTTGGTGACCAGGGGCAGGCCGGTCTCATGGTCGTCGCCGAACATCTTGGCGAACACCTGTTCGCGCGGCGCCGCGACGGTTTTGGTCTGGCTGACCAGCTCGCTCGCGCCCTGGCCGCAGCCGGCGAGCAGCAGCGCCGCCGCGATCATCATCTTGCGCATCATCACCCCGTCCTCCGCAAATCCCGCCCGCGTCCTAGCAGTGCCGCCTTACGAAAGCGTAAGTGCGCCTTGTAAAGAATGTTTGACAGGCGCCTCCAGCAACCTGTAAAGAGCTCTTGACAGGCAAGGGAGCGAAGGTTGGAAAACCGGGTGCGCGAATATCGCGAGGCGGCGGGGTGGAGCCAGGGCGAGCTGGCCCGGCGGCTGCGCGTCTCGCGGCAGACGATCAACGCGGTCGAGACCGACAAATATGACCCCAGCCTGCCGCTCGCGCTGCGCATGGCGGGCCTGTTCGGGCTCGAGGTGCGCGCGCTGTTTATCGACGACTGGAAGCCGGAGGACGAAGGATGAGCACGGCAACGACCGAGGACCGGAAGCGCAAGTGGAAGAAGGCCGGGGTCAGCGCGCTGATCGGCGCCGCGGTGGGCGCGGGCGCGGTGTCGCTCGCGATGTGGCTGGCCGGCGACGGCATGCTGGTCGCAATGGGGTCCTCGCGGATCGTGCTCGGCGGCATCGGGCTGGTCTTCGTGCTGATCGCCGCGATGGTCGGCTTCGGGCTCGCGGCACCGCGCGCCGGGGCGAAGGTGCTCAATGTGGGCGACGCCGAGGAACTGATCGACGACCGGCCGAAGCTCTTGAGCTCGGCGCTCTACATGGGCTGGATCGGGGTCACGCTGCTGCTGCTCGCGCTCGCGCGGACCCCCGATTTTCCGGGCGGGATCGTCGCCCCGGGCGCCGCGCTCGCGGCGCTGGCGATCCTGATCGTCGCCAGCCTGCTCTCCTATTACTGGATGCGCTCCTACGACGAGTTCGACCGCCAGCTGGGGCTCGAGGGCGCGTCCTGGGCGTTCCTGATCGCCGCCGCGGTGCTGCTCCCCTGGGCCGCGTTCGACGCGCTCGGCTGGAACGCGCCGCTTGGGCCGCTCGACGTCATCGCGGTGCTCGCGGTGTCGCTGATCGCGGGCAGCTTCGTCGCGGTCGCCAAGCGCGGGATGATGGTGCGCTAAACGCTCAGGGCGTGATCCCGAAGCCCGAATATTCGGCGTCGATCCGCGCCGCCTGCAGCCGTGCGAGCGCGAGATCGGCCTGGCCGCCCGCGCGGTCGTCGCCGCGCAGCTTGACGATGCCGCGCATATAGAGCGAGCCCGGCATGTTCGGGCTGATCTTGAGCGCGGCGTCGAGGTCGGCACGCGCCTCCTCCATCCGGCCGAGGCGGAAGAAGACCATCGCGCGGCTGTCGAGCACCGCCGCCGGATCGTCGGTGAGCTCGATCGCGCGGGTGCAATCCTTGAGCGCCGATTCGAGCGCGAACGACCGCGTGCCCTTGAGCCAGCAGAGGCCGTTGAGCAGGCCCGGGTCGCCCGGCCGCTCGGCGAGCGCCTCGGTGAGCAGCGCCGCGCCTTCCGCGGCGCGCCCCGCCTTGCCGAGCGTTTCGGCCTTGAGCGCGACCCAGCCGCGCTTGTCCTTCGCCGATGCGATCTGCTCGTCATTGAGCGCAAGCGAATCGTCATATTGCTCGAGCTCGGCGAGCAGACGGATTTTGTAGTCGAGCGCGCTTTCCGACCCCGGGTCGAGTGCGAGCACCTCGTCGGTATCGGCGAGCGACGCCTTGAAGTCGCCTGTGTCGAAATAGAGGTCGGCGCGGCGCAGATAGGTCGCGGCGTCGGCCTCGCGCTTGAGCGCCTCGCTTAGGTCGGCGATCGCGGCCCTGGGCTCGAAGACGCCGCCGTAGAAGGCGGCGCGGTTGAGATAGCCGTTGGCTTCCTCGGGTGCGTCGTCGATCGCCTTCTGATAGGCGGCGAGCAGCGGGGCGAGGCGCTTCGCCTTCTTCGCCTCGGCGATCTCCTCGGTGCGCGAGGGGAAGCCGGCGGGCGCGCGCAGGCGGAACTCGCGCTGCTTGGCGGCGGCGGTCTGCGCGCGCGCGGCGGGCAACTGGTCGACCGCGACCTCGCGGCCGGTGGTCCAGATCGTCTCGCGCTGTTCGAGCATATTCCCGGCAAGCTTTGCGTCGCGCTGCATCCCGATGCCCGCGATCATCAGGTCGGCCTTGGCGTCGCCCTCCATCGCGAAGCCGTCGGCGCGCGGCAGCTTCAGGCTGATTTCGCGGACGATCAGGCTGGGCTGGCCGCCCGTGACGGGGATGCTGCGCCACGCCGCGCGGCTGCGGTCGGCGCTGACCTCGAAATCGCCGACCAGCCCGTCGAGCTTCACATAAGGACGCTGCTCGTCGCGGACCCACGGCAGGTTGCCGATGCCCGACGCGCGGATCGTCGCGGTGCCCGCGGCCTCGTCGACCGCGATCGAGCGCGTGTGGATCTGGCCGTTGTTGACGAAATCGCCGAGCGCGCCCTGCGCCAGCTCGCGCAGCTGCTCGGGGGTCGCCTGCGCGCCCATGCTCGCCATGCGCGTCGCCATCTCGCCGCGCATCGTGAACGCCATGTCAAACAAGGGCGGGAAGGCGGTGCCCGCCGACTGGTCATAGGCGATGCTGACGGTCATGTCGGGACGCGCCGGGCGCCGCACCGGCAGCGCGGCGAGGTCGGCGCCCGCGCTGGTCAGCGGCAGCGCGTGGCGGAAGGGCGGGACGTCGGCGAGATCCTCGACATGCGTGCCCGCGGTGGTGCCGTCGAGCCAATAGTCGGTCCCGTCGATCACGGCCTGGACGACGACATGGTCGAAGGCGCCGAGCGTCGGCAGCCGGTCGGGCAGCGCGTCGCCGAGCGTCGAATGGACGAGCGTCGGCTGCGCGGCGACGCCGAGGCGATCGAGCACCGCGAGCAGCAGCAAGGTCTTCGCCTTGCAGTCGCCATAGCGCAGCGACCAGGTCGCCTCGGGGCTTTGCGGGACATAATTGCCGTTGGCGAGCCCGTTGTAGAGATAGCGGATCTCGTTCTGGACGAAGGCGAGCGCGGCGGCGGCGCGCGCCTTGGGATCACTCTTCGCGGCGGCGATCTTGTCGATCGCGGCGGCGAGCGTGCCGCCGTCCTTGACCGTGCCCGTCGTTGCGTAAAGTGCCGCGACGGTGCGCGACAGGTCGGTCCAGCTGGCGAAGGTCGAGAATTCGAGACCGGGCGGGCGGCGATAGCGCAGCGGCGCGTCCTGCGGCATCTCGTCCTGCTTGATCACCGGCTGCGCCTGGGTGAGGATGTGATACGCGCCCTTGTCGGTCTCGACCGGGGCGACACCCTTGCCGAACGCCTTCCACTTCACCGGCAGCGCCTTGGGCCACAGCACGCGCAGCGACCCCTGCGCGATCGCCGCGGGTTTCGCCTGGATATCGGCAAAGGCCTCGCCATTGCCCGCGAGCACGTCGCTGCGTTCGACGATCGTCACCGAAAAGCGCACCGTGTCGCCGACGCGCAGATCCTCGATCGGCGCGGTCGCGGTGAGCAGGCCGTCGATCGCCTTCTGCTCGAAATCCTTTTCGCGGCGGAGCACGGTGAGCTTGAGGCCCTGCGCGAGCAGGTCGATCGTGGCGCCGCCGCGCACGATCTCCAGCTTGTGGACGATCAGGTCGTCGCGGTCAGGCTGCCACACGAACTGCAGATCGCTCCAGTTGCGCAGCGCGTCGGTCGAGGCGATACGAAAGGCGTGGTCGGTGAAGGTTGAGCGCTTGTCGGCCTCGATCAATATCTGTTCGTCGCTGAGCAGCCAGGGCGTCGCGGCGTCGCCCGCGGGGAGCGGCCCGGCATGCGGCACGACCCACGCGGCCGGCGCGCCATAGCCCGGGGTGTCGGCGGCAAAGGCGGGCGCGCCGAGCGCGAGGGCCGAGGCGGCCAGAAGAACGGCAAATTGACGCACGAAATGAAACTCCCCCTGATCGCCCTCATCTAGCTTGGATCATGGGCGTTACCAATGTCTTTGCGGCCGGGTCGCTGCAAAAAAAGAATAAGGGTCGATCAAGCCCCTTGGCGCCTTAAGGTCACAAAGTTCCCCGGTCGTGCGCGACTATTTTGTTACCTTTGTGCCCTTAGCGGGCGCGGCCGGTTCGCGGATCGCGGCGTTGACGAGGCCCATGTTCGGGCCGCAGTTGATGTCGACCGCGCCGCCGCGGAAGATGCGCACGGTGGTGACGCCGTTCAGCGCGCGCTCCATCGCATAGTCGAACATCCGGCCGCGGCCGAGATCGAGCGCCTGGTCCCAGGCGCAGGCGAAACTGTCGGCATCGTCGCGACCCCGCAGCTTGTACGCCGAGCGCCGGCTCATGCCGACCGCCTTCGCCGCGGCGCCGACCGACCCCATCGCCTCGAGCGCGCGGATGAAACGTTCCTGCGTCAGCGGCGTCCAGCCGTCGGCCCGGCGCCGTTGCTGCGCAGCGGGGGTGAAAGCCAGGATGCTGCCTTCGAGGAGGCGGGCGGGGGTGCCGGGGGCGGGAGTCGGATCGGTCATCCGACAGTATGGAGCATGGCGGAATAAATTAGGAAAGGGGTTTCGTGGGGGTGGGTGACGAAATAGGATTTTGGGGGGAGGTGGCGGCTTTCGGGCGGGGGGCGATCGTAATCCTCCCTGCGGCGCAGCCGTGGGGAGGGGGACCGCCGAAGGCGGTGGAGGGGCCGATGCCATAAGCGTCGGTTCAAGGCCGCGCCGCCCCTCCACCACCGCTTCGCGGCGGTCCCCCTCCCCATCGCTTCGCGACAGGGAGGATTAAGAGCGTCCGCTCCGCACTCCAAAGCCAACCCCGCGCTGGCGATCAGCGCTTGCCGCCGCTACGCTTGCCGCAAACACCAACCGGGAACCCCATCATGCCGCTCCACCGCACCGCCCTCCTCGCCACGGCGCTCGTCGCTATTGCGCCCGCCGCCGCACAAGAAATACCCGCCATTTCCGCCGCCAACCTCACCGAAACCGTGCGCACGCTCGCTTCCGACCAGTTCCAGGGCCGCGCGCCGGGGACCGTCGGCGAGGAGCGGACGGTCGGTTATCTGATCGGGCGGCTCGAAGCGCTGGGGCTCGAGCCCGCGGGGACGGGCGGCGGCTGGACGCAGCCCGTGCCGTTGCTGCGCACGCGGCTCGGCACGCCCGCGAAGCTGCAGTTCGAACGCGGCGGCACGGCGCAGCCGCTGAGCTTCGGCACCGACATCTATCTCTCGACGCTGCAGCCGGTCGATACCGCGGCGGTCGCGGCGGCGCCCTTGGTCTTCGTCGGCTATGGCGTCAGCGCGCCCGAGCGCGGCTGGGACGATTTCAAGGGCGTCGACCTCAAGGGCAAGGTCGCGGTCTTCCTGATCAACGATCCCGATTTTTCGGCCGCGGCGCGCGAGCCCGTCGCGGGCCGGTTCGGCGGCAAGACGATGACCTATTACGGCCGCTGGACATACAAGTTCGAGGAAGCGTCGCGCCGCGGTGCGATCGCCGCGCTGATCGTTCACGACACCGAGGGGGTCGGATACGGCTGGAACGTCGTCAAGGCCCCCGCCGGCGAAAATTACGGACTCGTCGTGCCGCCCGAAAAGCGGACCTCGCTGCAGCTGCAGGGCTGGGTCGCGCACGACGTCGCGGACAATCTGTTCGCGGGCGCGGGGCTGAACCTCGACAAGCTGCGCGTCGCGGCGCGGCGCAAGGATTTCAAGCCGGTCGCGCTGCCCGGCGTGGCGCTCACCGCCGAGATCCCGGTGCAGCAGGCGGTGGTGCGGAGCCAGAACGTGCTCGCCAAAATCCCCGGCACGACGCGCGCCGACGAGGTGGTGATGTACGGCGCGCACTGGGATGCCTATGGCGAGGGCAAGCCCGACGAGCAGGGGCGCATCTATCGCGCCGGGGCCAATGACGATGCGCTCGGCGTCGCAGGGCTGTTCGAGATCGCACGCCTGTTCAAGGCCGCGCCGCCGCCCGAACGCAGCCTGGTTTTCGCCTTCTGGACCGCCGAGGAGCGCGGGCTGCTGGGGTCGGAGGCCTATGCGCAGAACCCGCTGTTTCCGGTCGAGAAGACGGTCGCCAACCTGGGGCTCGATATCTTGCAGACCGCGGGTCGCGCGAGGGACGTGATCCTCGTCGGCAAGGGGCAGGGCAGCCTCGAGGACGATCTGGCGCGGCACGCCGCGACGCAGGGGCGGACGGTGTCGGTCGAGAGCCTGCCCGAACGCGGGCTCTTCTACCGCGCCGACCATTTCTCGATGGCGAAGCGCGGGGTGCCGGTCCTGCTGATGATGGGCATCGCGGGCGCTTCCGATCTCGTCGAGGGCGGTAAGGCGGCGGGGCAGCGCTGGGTCGATGACTATACCGGCCGCTGCTACCATCAGGCGTGCGATGCGTGGGACAAGAGCTGGAACCTCGATGGCGCGGTGCAGGATATCGCGCTGTTCTACGGCATCGGCGATGAGCTGGCGCGGTCGGCGAAATGGCCGGGGTGGAAGGCTGGGTCCGAGTTCAAGGAGATTCGCGATAGAAGTGCTGGGGTGCGGGAGTAGGTCGACCCCGCTCTCTCCCCTTCAGGGGAGAGATATGCAGGCTTGCCGGTTTACCGGCTAGCCGGAGTTGAGAGGGGTTTGCTGCGCTGGCGTTTTTCTCCCTCTCCAAGCTTCGCTAGCTCCTGACGGAGCAAGCTCAGCTATCCTCTCCCCTGAAGGGGAGAGGGCTTTGGGGCTCACCCCATCCCACCAAAAACGAAAAGGGCGCCCGGTCCCCCCAGACCGGACGCCCTTCACCGCGGCGCTGACCCGAAGGATCAGGCGCTGTAATACATGTCGAACTCGACCGGGCTCGGGGTCTGTTCGACGCGGTAGACCTCGTCCCACTTCAGTTCGACATAGGCCTCGATCTGGTCCTTGGTGAACACGTCGCCCTTGAGCAGGAAGTCGTGGTCGGCGAGCAGGCTGTCGAGCGCTTCGCGGAGGCTACCGCAGACGGTCGGGACTTCGGCGAGCTCCTCGGGCGGCAGGTCGTAGAGATTCTTGTCCATCGGGTCGCCCGGGTGGATCTTGTTCGCGATGCCGTCGAGGCCCGCCATCAGCAGCGCCGAATAGCAGAGATAGGGGTTGGCCATCGCGTCGGGGAAGCGGAACTCGACGCGCTTCGCCTTGGCGCCCGCGCCATAGGGGATGCGGCACGAGGCCGACCGGTTGCGGCTCGAATAGGCGAGCAGCACCGGGGCTTCGAAGCCGGGGACGAGGCGCTTGTAGCTGTTCGTCGTCGGGTTGGTGAAGGCGTTCAATGCCTTGGCATGCTTGACGACGCCGCCGATGAAATAGAGGCACATGTCGCTGAGGCCGGCATAGCCGTTGCCGGCGAAGAGCGGCTTGCCCTTTTCCCAGATCGAGATGTGGGTATGCATCCCGCTGCCGTTGTCGTCCTTGATCGGCTTGGGCATGAAGGTCGCGGTCTTGCCGTAAGCATGGGCGACCTGATGCACGACATATTTGTAGATCTGCATGCGGTCGGCGGTTTCGGTCAGCGTGCCGAAGGTGAGGCCAAGCTCATGCTGCGCGGCGGCAACCTCATGGTGATGCTTGTCGCAGGGCAGGCCCATTTCGAGCATCGTCGAGACCATCTCGGCGCGGATGTCGACCGCGCTGTCGACCGGCGCGACGGGGAAATAGCCGCCCTTGGCGCGCGGCCGGTGGCCGAGGTTGCCGCCTTCGTAGCTGCGGCCGGTGTTGGTCGGCAACTCGATGTCGTCGATCTCGAAGCCCGACTTGTTGTAGCCGGTTTCGAAACGGACGTCGTCGAACATGAAGAATTCGGCTTCGGGGCCGACATAGACGGTGTCGCCGACGCCGGTCGAGGCGACATAGGCCTCGGCGCGCTTCGCGGTCGTGCGCGGATCGCGGGCATAGCCTTCGCCGGTCGACGGCTCGACGATGTCGCAGAAGATCACCATCATCGGGGTGGCCGAGAAGGGATCGTCATAAACCGCGTCGAGATCGGGCTTGAGGATCATGTCGGACTCGTTGATCGCCTTCCAGCCTTCGATCGACGAGCCGTCGAACATCAGGCCGTCCTCGAGCGCGTCCTCGTCGATCACGCCGGCGCACATGGTCAGATGCTGCCACTTGCCCTTGGGATCGGTGAAGCGCAGGTCCACCCACTCGATGTCATTGTCCTTGATGCGTGCGATGATGTCCTTGGGCTTCGTAGCCATGGTCTGAACTTCCTTCTTGCGATGTTGTCCGGGGCGACCCGGGGTCTTGTTGAACAGGTTGGGGAGTGCCGGTGCGCCTAGAGCGCGTCCTCGTTGCGTTCGCCGGTGCGGATGCGCAGCGCGGTCTCGACCGGAATGACGAAGATCTTGCCGTCGCCGATGCGGCCGGTCTGCGCGGCGGCGGCGATCGCCTCGACCACGCGCTCGGCCATCGAATCCTCGACGATCACCTCGAGCTTCACCTTGGGCAGGAAGTCGACGACATATTCGGCGCCGCGATAGAGTTCGGTGTGGCCCTTCTGGCGGCCGAAACCCTTGGCCTCGGTCACGGTGATGCCGCTGACGCCGACTTCGTGCAGCGCTTCCTTCACTTCGTCGAGCTTGAATGGCTTGATGATCGCCTCAATCTTCTTCACGCGTCTAGTCCCCCACTGGGCTATTATCGATGCCTGCAGCCAGAGCCGGATCAGGCCCGCCTGTCCGGTTCGCACCCACCTATGAGTCGCTGCGAGGCCCCGTCATGTTGCACCAATCAAAAGCCGTGCCAATTGCCGAATCGCAAGCTTCCGGTAAGAATTTTGAAAGCAAATTGCGCCGCTGCCCAAGGGGTGAGCAGTGGCGTGGTGTTGGTGCCTAAAAAAGCGGCATATCAGCGCCCCATCGGCGCCGCGCTGTCGGCGAGGTTCGCCTTGGTCCAGTTCGAGCGGTCGATGACATAGGCGCGCAGCGCCTCGGCATCGGCGGGGGTGAGGACGTTGGCGAAGCTCACCATGCCGCGGTCCTTGAGCATGCCCTCCAGCACCACGCCCTTCCACGCATCGGCGTTGGCGAGCGTGCCCGAGACGCGGAGGTCGGGGGTGAAGCCGTTGCCGATCGCGCTGTCGCCGTGGCAGACGATGCAATAGCGCCCGAAATGCGCCTTGCCTGCGGCGACCTGCGCCGCGGTGCCGAACTGCGGCGGCGGGTTCCAGGCGAGCGTGGTCGCGACGGGCGGCGCGGGAAGCTTGCCGGTGCCGCCGAGCTTGAGCACGACGAGGCGCGGGATGTTGGGCACCTTGCGCGTCACCCCGCCCGCGACCCCGGCGACGAGCGGAAAGGCGCCGCCCTTGCTGGTCATGAAGGCGACGTACTGCACGCCGCCGACGCGGAAGGTCGAGGGCGCGCTGACGATCCCCGACTGCATGTCGATGTCGAGCAATTGCTTGCCCGTATCGGCGGTATAGGCGCGGAAACGGCCGGTGCTCGTGCCTTGAAAGACGAGGTTGCCCGCGGTGGTCATCGTGCCGCCGTTCCATGCGGCGGGATGCGCGACGCTCCACGCGACCTTGCCCGTCCGCGGGTCGAAGGCGACGAGCCGCCCGGTGGTCGCCGCGACTGCGGCGCGGAAGGCCGCCTTGTCGTCGGGCAGCATCGTGCCGGTCAGCGTGGTGCCGATGTTGAAACCGACGACCTTGCGCTTGTCGAGCTCGGTCATGTCGTTGAGATAGCCCTGTGGAATCTGCTGCGCGGGGATATAGACGAGCCCGGTCGCCGGATTATAGCTCATCGGGTGCCAGTTATGCGCGCCCAATGCGCCGGGGATTGCGATGAAGGGCTTGCCGGTCTTGTAGAAGCGCGCGTCCGGGGTCTCGATCGGGCGCCCGGTCGCCATATCGTAACCCGTTGCCCAGTTGATCCCGTCGACGAAGGGCTTGGCGTCGATCAGCTTGCCGTCGTTGCGGTTGATCGTGAAGAAGAAGCCGTTCTTCGGCGCGTGGTACAGCACCTTGGTCGGTTTGCCGTCGACTTGCTGTTCGGCGAGAATGATCGGCTGGGTCGCGGTATAGTCCCAGGTCTCGCCCGGGGTTTCCTGATAATGCCATTTATACGCGCCGGTCGAGGCGTCGAGCGCGACCACCGAGGAGAGGAACCAGTTGTCGCCTTCGCCGTTCGAGCGCGTGCCGTGGTTCCACGGATTGCCGTTGCCGACGCCCAGATAGACCTGGTCGAGATCCTTGTCGTAAACGATCGCGTCCCACACGGTGCCGCCGCCGCCCGAGGTCTGCCACTCGCCCTTGTCCGACCATGTCGCATTGGCCTTGCTGGCGAAGATGTCGTCGCTCGCCGCGCCGTCCTTTTCCTTCTTCGGATTGGGCGCGGTGTAGAAGCGCCAGCGTTCCTTGCCGGTGTCGGCGTCGTAAGCCGTGACATAGCCGCGCACCCCGAACTCGGCGCCGCCATTGCCGATCAGCACCATGTCCTTCACCACGCGCGGCGCGCCTGTGATGGTGAAAGGCCGCTCGGCGTCGAAGGTCTGGGTCGACCAGACCTCGGTCCCGGTCTTCTTGTCGAGCGCGATCAGCCGGCCGTCGAGCGCGCCGACGAAGAGTTTGTCGCCCCACACCGCGACACCGCGGTTGACGACGTCGCAGCACGCGTGGACCGCACGCTCGCCGGGGACCTTGGGATCGAATTTCCAGAGCAATTTGCCCGTCGCGGCGTCCCAGGCGGACACTTTCGACCAGGCGTGGCTGACGTACATCACGCCGTCGACGACCACGGGGGTCGCTTCCTGTCCGCGCGCATCGTCGAGGTCGGCGGTCCAGGCGATGCCGAGCTGGCCGACGTTGGACACGTCGATGTCCTTGAGCGGGCTGAAGCGCTGTTCGTCGTAGCTGAAACCGATCGCGCCCCAGTCGTCGCCGTTGCCGCCGGTCTTGAGCAGGGTCTCGCTGGCTTTCTCCGCGTCGTCGAGCGAAGCGCCGCCCGAGATGCTCTCATTCTTCGATGCGTTGCATGAAGCCAATGCCAAAGCCGCGCAGCCCAGCAGCGCAGCCGAAAAGACCCGTTTCGCCATCCCATGCTCTCCCGTTCGACGCCTATGCTTGACGTTAACGTCAAGACTGCGCGCGAAGGGGCGGGGGCGCAAGCGGGAAAATGGGGGGTGGAGGGAGGGGGGGCGATTGATCCCTCCCCCTTGATGGGGGAGGCAGCGAGACTTGCGAACCTGTTCGCTAGCCGCTGCGGTGAGGGTGAACTCTCGGTCGGAGATATCGGTGCAGGGACGCGCCATCACCCTCATCCAACTTTGCCTAATCGCTCCGCGATAAGGCTTCGTATCCTTCTCCCATCAAGGGAGAAGGAATCAGGTCCAAGGCGGCGCGTTCAGGCCCTTGGGGCTGGCGGTGAAGATTTCGCAGCCGGTTTCGGTGATGCCGATGCTGTGTTCGAACTGCGCCGAGAGGCTGCGGTCGCGGGTCACCGCGGTCCAGCCGTCGGCGAGCATCTTCACCGCATATTTGCCGGTGTTGATCATCGGTTCGATCGTGAAGAACATGCCGGGGCGGAGTTCCGGCCCGGTGCCGGGGCGTCCGGCGTGGACCACCTCGGGTGCGTCGTGGAACATCTGGCCGAGGCCGTGGCCGCAGAAGTCGCGGACGACCGAATAGCGGTGCTTTTCGGCGTGGGTCTGGATCGCGTGGGCGACGTCGCCCATGCGGTTGCCGGGCTTCGCCTGCTCGATGCCGCGCATCAGGCATTCATAGGTGACCTCGACCAGCCGCTTCGCCTTGATCGGCACATCGCCGACCAGATACATGCGGCTGGTGTCGCCGTGCCAACCATCGATGATCGTCGTGACGTCGATGTTGACGATGTCGCCCTCGCGCACCGGCTTGTCGTCGGGGATGCCGTGGCAGACGACATGGTTGATGCTGGTGCAGCAGCTGTGCGTGAAACCGCGATAGCCGAGCGTCGCAGGGATGCCGCCGCCGTCGAGCATCATCGTGCGGACCAGGTCGTCGATCGCCGCGGTGGTCACCCCGGGCTGGACGAAGGGAACGAGCGCGTCGAGGATTTCGGCCGACAGCCGGCCGGCCTTGCGCATGCCGACAAAGCCCGCCTCGTCGTGCAGCTTGATCGTGCCGTCGCGGACGGGGGTGGGCGCGCCGGTGTCGGCGGTGGTTACGGAAACATAGTCGTACATGCGGGTCATATAGTCGCTGGGGGCTCAAAAAGCGAGGGGCGGTGCAAGCCCCTCCCCTTCAGGGGAGGGGTTGGGGTGGGGGCTCGAAGCCTTGCGCAAGGCCGATGGCCCCCACCCGCTGCGACTAAGCCAGCAAGCTGGCAAGTCTCGCTGCCCTCCCCTGAAGGAGAGGGCTTTAGCTTTTTACTCCGCCGCCTTCTTCGCCTTGTCGGCTTTCGGTTTGCCCTTGCTCGCCTTCGGCGGGGCCGAGACGATTTCGAAGGTGAGCGGGTTGCCGACCTTGGCGTCGTCGCCGGTCTTCATCTTCACCTTGACCTCGCCGCCATGGACCAGCTTGCCGAACAACAGTTCCTCGGCGAGCGGCTGCTTGATCTTTTCCTGGATCAGGCGGCCCATCGGACGCGCGCCATAGAGCTTGTCATAGCCCTTGACGGTCAGCCATTCGCGGGCGCCGTCGTCGAGCTGGATGTGGACGTTGCGGTCGGCGAGCTGCAGTTCGAGTTGCAGGATGAACTTGTCGACGACGCGCGCGACGACCTCGGGCGGCAGATAGCCGAAGGGCACGATCGCATCGAGGCGGTTGCGGAATTCGGGGGTGAACATGCGCTTCACCGCTTCTTCCTGCACATCCTCGCGCGTCGACGCGCCGAAACCGATCGACTCGCGCGCCATGTCGCTGGCGCCCGCATTGGTCGTCATGATCAGCACGACGTTGCGGAAGTCGACGGTCTTGCCGTGGTGGTCGGTCAGCCGGCCATGGTCCATCACCTGCAACAATATGTTGAACAGGTCGGGGTGCGCCTTTTCGATCTCGTCGAGCAGCAGCACGCAATGCGGATTCTGGTCGATCGCATCGGTGAGCAGTCCGCCCTGATCGTAGCCGACATAGCCCGGGGGCGCGCCGATCAGGCGCGACACGCTGTGGCGCTCCATATATTCGGACATGTCAAAGCGCTGGAGCGGGATGCCCATGATCGAGGCTAGTTGTTTGGCGACCTCGGTCTTGCCGACGCCGGTCGGACCCGAGAAGAGATAGTTGCCGATCGGCTTCTCGGGATCGCGCAGGCCCGCGCGGCTGAGCTTGATCGCCGACGACAGCACCTCGATCGCGGTGTTCTGGCCGAAGACGACGCGCTTCAGGTCGGTCTCGAGCGTTTCGAGCACCTTCTTGTCGTCGCTCGACACCGACTTGGGCGGGATGCGCGCCATCGTCGCGATGACCGCCTCGATCTCCTTGGCGGTGATCGTCTTCTTGCGCTTCGACGGGGCGACGAGCATCTGCATCGCGCCGACCTCGTCGATCACGTCGATCGCCTTGTCGGGCAATTTGCGGTCGTTGATGTAGCGCGCGCTGAGCTCGACCGCGGCGTTGATCGCATCGGGGGTGTAGCGCACCTGGTGGTGGCTCTCGAACGCGCTGCGCAGGCCCGCGAGGATCTTCTTGGTATCCTCCAATGTCGGCTCGATCACGTCGATCTTCTGGAAGCGGCGCAGCAGCGCGCGGTCCTTCTCGAAATGGTTGCGGAACTCCTTGTAGGTCGTCGAGCCGATGCAGCGGATGACGCCGCCCGACAGCGCGGGCTTGAGCAGGTTCGACGCGTCCATCGCGCCGCCGCTGGTCGCACCGGCGCCGATCACCGTGTGGATCTCGTCGATGAACAGGATCGCGTGCGGCAGGCCTTCGAGCTCGGTGACGACCTGTTTCAGCCGCTCCTCGAAATCGCCGCGATACCGCGTGCCCGCGAGCAAGGCGCCCATGTCGAGCGAATAGATGACCGCGGGCAGCAGCACCTCGGGCACATCGCCTTCGATGATCTTGCGCGCGAGGCCTTCGGCGATCGCGGTCTTGCCGACGCCCGGGTCGCCGACATAGAGCGGGTTGTTCTTGCTGCGGCGGCAGAGGATCTGGATCGTCCGGTCGACCTCGGCGCTGCGGCCGATCAGCGGGTCGACCTTGCCGCCCTTCGCCTTTTCGTTGAGGTTGACGGTGAACTGGTCGAGCGCGGTTTCCTTCTTGTTCTTCGCGTCCGACTTGTCCTTCGTCTCTTCCTTCTCCTCGGGCTCGGCCTGCACCGCGGGCTTGCCGCCCTTGCCGACGCCGTGGCTGAGGTAGGACACCGCGTCGAGGCGGGTCAGGTCCTGCTGCTGGAGGAAATAGACGGCGTAGCTCTCGCGTTCGGAGAAGAGCGCGACGAGCACATTGGCGCCGGTCACCTCATCCTTGCCCGACGACTGCACATGCAGGATCGCGCGCTGGACGACGCGCTGGAAGCCGCTCGTCGGCGACGGGTCGCTGTGCCCCTCGACCTTCAGACTGTCGAGCTCGGTGTCGAGATAATGGACGACCGCCGACTGCAGGTCGTCGAGCGCGACGCCGCAGGCGCGCATCACTTCGGCGGCATGGTCGTCGTCGATCAGCGCATAGAGCAGATGCTCGAGCGTCGCATATTCGTGGTGACGCTCTGAAGCGGCCTTCAATGCGTTGTGCAGGGTCTTTTCGAGGCTCTCCGAAAAGGACGGCATTAGCTTATCTCCTTGGGGACAAGCCGGGGAGAGGCCCGCCCGATCAACACAAGGTGGCGATGCCGCCGTCGGCCTGCAAGGGAAAAGCGGTCAGCGACACGAATTTGCGCAGATGAGGGTTGGAATATGGTTAACGCGGCGTTGAAGTTTTCGGTGTTTCGGCCGCGCAATTTTATTCCAAAGGTCACGAAGGTCACGCTACGTACCCCCTCGTTTAACCCCCTATGCGGCGCGGCGGCGTCGCAGGGGTGATCGAGGCGGGGCGGCAAAACGGGCATGAGTCGATGAAGGCTATGCGCGCCGAATATATTAGGACAGCGGTTTTTTCGGCTTGGGCCAAATGGGGGCTTTGGGAATGGGGAGCGGACCTCAAACTCCTCCTCTTCAGAGGAGGGGGTGAGGAAGGTCCGCTAACGCCCGGAACGGGTCGTTGAAATCCTTGCTGCCTTATGCGGCCAGGCCGGGTGGTGCGGCTAACCCTTCTTGAACAGGGCGTCGGCGCTTGCCTTGTGGCTCGTCGCGAAGGTGATCCGCGCGCGGGTGCGTTCGATCTCGCCCTCCAGCACCGCGATGCGATCGTTCAACTCGTCGACCGACAGCGGGTCGAGCGGCTGTTTGACGAGCGCCGCCAGTATATCGTCGCGGCGGCGGGGAAGGTCGTCGTCGTCCATTGCGGGCATCCTCCTCTTTTCGCGGGCCGAACTTGTTGACCCGCCGCCCCGGCCTGTCAATAAGGCGCCCCCAAGGGAACGGGGCGAAGCAGGGGGATTTGACGTGACCAGCGTGCCGGACAGCATGACCGCCATCGCCATCAGCGCGCCGGGCGGACCCGAGGTATTGATCCCCGAAACGCGGCCCGTGCCGCGGCCGGGACCGGGCGAGCTCCTGGTCCGCGTCGCCGCGGCGGGGGTCAACCGCCCCGACGTGCTGCAGCGCATGGGCTTCTACCCGCCGCCGCCGGGGGCTTCCGACCTGCCGGGGCTCGAGATCGCGGGGACGGTCGTCGCCGTCGGGCCGGGGGGCGACACCGGGATGCTGGGGCAGGCGGTCTGCGCGCTCGTCGCGGGCGGCGGCTATGCCGAATATTGCGTCGCGCCGGCGGGAAGCTGCCTGCCGGTGCCCGCGGGTTTTTCGATGGCGGAAGCGGCGGCGCTGCCCGAGACGGTGTTCACCGTGTGGCACAATCTGTTCGAGCGCGCGTGGGTGATGGAGGGCGAGACCGTGCTGGTCCATGGCGGCACCAGCGGCATCGGCACCACCGCGATCGGGCTGTGCAAGCTCTTCGACATCAGGGTGATCGTGACGTGCGGCAGCGCCGACAAATGCACTGCGGCGACCGCGCTGGGTGCCGATCTGGCGATAGATTATTCGAGCGAGGATTATGTCGAGGCGGTGAAGGCTTTCACCGGCGGCACCGGCGTGAATGCGGTGCTCGACATGGTCGGCGGCGACTATGTGCCGCGCAACCTTGAATGCCTCGCCGAGGACGGACGCCACGTGACGATCGCCTTCCAGCGCGGCGCCAAGACCGAGATCGACATTTCGCAGGTGATGCGCCGCCGGCTGACGATGACCGGCTCGACGCTCCGCGCGCGCAGCGCCGACTTCAAGGCGGCGCTGGCGGACGAAATCGCGCGCACCGTCTGGCCGCGCCTCGCCGAGGGCGCATGGAAGCCTGCTATGGACCGGAGCTTCCCGCTGACCGACGCCAGCGCCGCGCATGCGCGCATGCAGGCGGGCGCGCATGTCGGAAAGATCGTGCTCCGCGTGGGGTGAACCGAGGAACGCGCGTGGCCTTCGGGCGGTTGGTCAGGGGCGGCGGGGGCCGTTCTTGCCACCCCTAGGAGATAGTCAATGCGCCTTTCTTATGCTTCGGTCGCGGTCCTCGCGCTCGGCCTCGCCGCCTGTTCGCAGCCGGCCACCGACCAGTCCGCGGCGCAGCCCCAGAAGAGCGCTGCCAGCGACGCGCTGCCGCCGCCGATCAAGCCCGCCGACATCCCGACCAAGGGCGGCGACGGGTCGCCGATCGAGCTGGGCGGCCTGACCCCGGCCGATGTTTCCGCGGCCAAGCTGCCGGGCGAGCTCGGGTGCAGCTTCGCCGCCGGCGCGGCGACCCCGCCGATCCTGGTCGCGATGGGCGATGTCGCCTCGAACGATCCGGCGCGGGGGATCGTCAAGCTCGGTACCACCATCGAGCGCGTCGCGGCGCCGGGCGGGTTCGGCGGCATGGCCAAGGGCGCACGCTTTACCGGCAAGGGGCTGCAACTGCGCCTCGCGCTGACCGGCCCCGCGAGCGGCGGGGGCGAATCGCCGCCGAGCCCTGCGACGCTGACCGCCGACCGTGCCGACGGCGCAGTGCGCGTCTTCGCGGGGGTTTGGACCTGCGGCCCGTAGGTCGGCTTGCGGCCTGAGCCTGATCGCAGCATAGAGGCGCGTGCGATGCCGGGGGGCATCGCAAGCGCCTTTGGGGGGAAGCGATGAGCGACTGGCCGATCCTTCACGAATATGCCGCGAGCGGCAATTGCTACAAGATCCGTCTGACCGCGGCGCTGCTCGACTATCCGATCGAGCGGCGCGAATATGACATCATGAAGGGCGAGACGCGAACGCCCGAGTTTCTCGAACAGGTCAATCCGAACGGGCGCATCCCGGTGCTGCAGGTCGGTGGGCAATTCCTGCCCGAGAGCAATGCCGCCTGCTTCTGGCTCGCCGACGGCACGCATCTGGTGCCGCACGACCGCTTCGCGCGCGCCGACATGCTGCACTGGATGTTCTGGGAACAATATAATCATGAGCCGAATGTCGCGACTTTGCGCTTCTGGATGAAATGGGTCGGCGAGGCGAATCTGAGCGACGTCCAGCGCGCGCTGGTGCCGGTGAAGCGCGAAGCGGGCGCTGCGGCGCTGAAGCTCATGGACGAGCATCTGGCGACACGCGCGTGGCTGGCCGGCGCGGGGCTGACGCTCGCCGATATCGCGCTCTATGCCTACACGCATGTCGCCGAGGACAGCGGGCTGTTCGCGCTAGCGGACTATCCCGCGGTGCAGGCGTGGATCGCGCGGGTCGAGGGCGAGCCGGGGTTTGTGGCGATGGGGGCTTAGGTGGATCGGCATTGGCTATTTTTGGTGGCGTCGCTGTTTTGCACATCCTGTGACCGCCTGGCGATCGAGCCAGCCGACAGTCTGGTCGGGGCGGCGGACTTGCCGTCGGCGAAGCAATTGTCGCAGGAGGCGATCGAGATCAACCGCGGCTTCGGTGGAGGATACGGCTTTGGCGAGCATTTCCTTTCCTATCAATTGCGGGCCGATGACCTGCTGACCGTCGTCTGGACCTTTCGGCCCGACGATGACGTCAGGGGGCGTGAGTCATTTCAGCTCTCGCGGCAAGTCGCCGACAAGGCTCGGCAAGCGTTGTGGCGGGTGCGGCCGAAGGACGCCGGAGGCATGGACCATGATGTTCGGCCAAAGGGGTGTACAAGCCACTCGCCCCATGATTTGGGCGAGATGGTAGTCCTATACACGGAGCCTTCCCAAGAGCGGTTCCGTCTGTTCACGCTGCCCTATCCTGGAAGTTGCGACAACGCTGCTGCCAGGGAGGCGCGGAAAGTCATCCGCGAGGTGCTGACGACTTTCCCGCATTCGGAGGTCGCTGCGGCCTATTCCCGAGCTGAAGCTGCGGACGAAGCGCGATAGGGGCATCGGCGGGCGCCGAATCCCCACACTTGCCCCTTTTTCGAAACCGGCATATAGCGACGCCCAATGTCCGGCCGCCCCGCGAGGGGCGGCCCTTATTATTTCCGCCCCGCGAGGGGCGGGGCTTTCATTTGCGCTTTTGGAGAGCAGTCATGGCCAATGCCGATGCCACCCCGTTGATGCCGCACGCGACCGCCGCCTGGCTGGTCGACAACACTGGCCTCACCTTCGTCCAGATCGCCGAATATTGCGGCATCCACATCCTCGAGGTCCAGGCGATCGCCGACGAGACCGCCGCGACCAAATATACCGGCCGCGATCCCGTCCGCGCGCACGAACTGTCGATGGACGAGATCGAAAAGGGCCAGAACGACCCGAACTACAAGCTCAAGATGAGCAAGCAGGCGCAGGACACGATCCGCCGCACCCGCGGTCCGCGCTACACCCCGGTCAGCAAGCGCCAGGACAAGCCCGACGGCATCGCGTGGATCCTGAAGAACCATCCCGAGGTGTCGGACGGCGCGATCGGCAAGCTGATCGGCACGACGCGCAACACGATCGGCGCGATCCGCGACCGCAGCCACTGGAACAGCGCCAATATTGTCCCCAAGGATCCGGTGACGCTCGGCCTCTGCTCGCAGCGCGAGCTGGATGCCCTGGTTGCCAAGGCGGCGAAGAAGGCGGGGATCAAGGCGCCCGAGGACAGCCGTTTCGAGGGCGACCGCGAGGCGCTGCTCGAGGAGCTGCGCGCCGAACGCACCGCCGCCAACGAAGCGCGCGCCGCCGAGGAAGCCAGCGAAGCCGCGCTCGCCGCCGCGAACGACGAAACGGCCGCATAAGGCGTGGCCTCGGTCAGCGACGAAGAGGGCATTCCGGCGGCCAGCGGCTCGCCGGACGCCTCGCTGACGCAGGACGACAGCTTCACCGCGACGAGCCGCGCCGGGCTGACCTATCCGTGGGGCGACGCCGCGCCGGGGGCGGGCGAGACGATCCGCATCGCGCCGGGGATCAGCTGGGCGCGTATCCCGATGCCGGGGTCGCTCGGCCATATCAACAGCTGGCTCCTGGATGATCATGATGGCGTTGCGGTGGTCGACACCGGGGTCTGCCTGACCATCTGTTCGGACGCATGGAAGGCGCTCTACGCCGGGGCGCTCGCCGACACGCGGATCACCCGCGTCATCGGCACCCACCTGCACCCCGACCATATCGGCCTCGCCGGATGGATCGCGAAGAAGCAGGGCGTGCAGCTGTGGATGACGCGCGGCGAGATGCTGACCGCGCGGATGATCGTCGGCGATACCGGAGAGACGGTACCCGAAGAAGCGCTGGTGCAATCGCGCGCCGCGGGCTGGGACGACGAACAGATCGAAGCGCAGAAGAACGGCGGCTGGGGCCGTTTTGCCATGGTGATGTATCCGCTGCCGCGCAGCTACACCCGGATCAAGGACGGCGACTTGCTCGACATGGGCGCGCAGCAATGGCGCGTCGTCGTCGGGTCGGGGCACAGCCCCGAGCACGCCTGCCTGTGGAACGAGCGCGAGGGTGTGCTGGTGTCGGGCGACCAGGTGCTGCCGCGGATCAGCTCGAACGTGTCGGTCAACATCACCGAGCCCGACGCCGATCCCTTGGGCGAATGGCTCGCCTCGATCGACAAGCTGATCGCGACGGTGCCCGGCGACGTGATCACCTGTCCGGCGCACGGCGAGCCGTTCAAGGGGCTGCACGTCCGGCTGATGGCGCTGCGTGACGAGCATCGCATGCGGCTCTATAATCTGGCCGAAGCGATCGCCAAGGCGCCGATGCGCGCGGTCGAAAGCTTTCCCTTGCTGTTCAACCGGCCGATCGGCCCCGACCAGCTGGGCATGGCGACCGGCGAGGCGCTGGCGCACCTCAAGCGGCTGATGGTCGAGGGGCGGGTCCGGCGCGAGGACCGCGACGGGGTGTGGTGGTACCACGGGGTCGCGTGAGGTTTCCGAGATCCCAAGCGGATTGTCGGCTTCCGGGTGGCGAACCGGCGTAGCCTTCTTTTGTAGTCCCGGCGTGTATCCGGTTGGCGTGAGTGCCACGTGACATTCCAAAGTTCAGTAAAGTTCAGCCCTGCGCGCGCCCCGCTTTGGACCTCGCGGCGTGCTGGACGCGCCCGTCGCGGCACGCCGTGGCCGCATCGGCCAGCGACCGCATTCATCCACCAAATGAAGGCTGGCACAGCCGGATAATGTAGGAAAGGCTTATTTGAAGGGATGACCGCTTTGGGGTGGGGAGCGGGCGTAGCCGATCCTCCCCGGAACGGGGAGGGGGACCAGCGAAGCTGGTGGAGGGGTACAGGCGGTTTGCCTTGCCGATGAGGTGGCGTACTGCGGCTATGTCACTAAAATGGAAGGCACTTTCGGTTTAGCGCTGCGTAAACCTCCCGTACTCCTCCACCACCCTTCGGGTGGTCCCCCTCCCCGTTCCGGGGAGGATCGCTTTTGCCCGCAATCGGTCGTTTGCTGACCTCCGTCAAAGCAGTGCCGACAGGTGTGTCCTTTTTTGTTTCGCACAAAGACGCAAAGACACGAAGAGGCTGGTGCGCGACCGCTATGTCGCCTCTTCATCAACGCTGCGTCATGATGCGGCATGGGAGGAAAAAGCGGCTTCGCGGCCCGCGCGACATCTTTGTGTCTTTGCGTCTTTGTGCGAAACCGACAGGACCGACATTCGCGACATGGCGGTCCGTATCGGTCTTGCGCGACCTCCAGTAACGTCTTTTACTTCGGCCGGTTCATCACCCAGCTGAACGCGAGTCCGTTGAAGACGGTGTAGAGGCCGTAGAGCAGCAGCGCGGTGAACCAGTTGCGCGTCGCGATCGCCATCGCGCCGACGAGCAGCAGGAATTCGAAGACATAGGTGATGTTGGGCCCGGCCTTGTCGGCGAGCGGCTGGATCATCTGGCGGATCAGCGGGTCGTCGCTTTCCATGAAGGCGCGATGCATCGCGAAATTGCCGATGCCGGCGCCGAAAATGGCGATGATCGCGATCCACATAGCTATGCAAATGGGGCGCGCGGGGTGGAAATGCCAGCGGATTTGCGGTTAAGACCGGCACGGATGCGGGGCCGCCCGCCGTCCCAACGATCGCCGGACCCGGATCCTGCCCCAGGAAGGACGTCTTCGATGACCGCTCTCCCCCGTTTCGCGGCGCTCGCGCTGCTCGCCGCCGCCGCGCCGCTCGCGCTCGCCGCCCAGCCCGACGCGCCGCCGCCAGTGACGACCGATCCCGTGCTGACCAACCCGGTGCCCGTGGTGCCCGCCGATCCCGCGCCGAAGCTGCCCGATGCGGTGCGCGCGATGATCGACGCGGCGGTTGCCGGCGGCAAGGAAGCCGATGTCGATACCATCGCGAAATTCGCGAAGGACACCAATCCCGGGGCAGGCGAGGAGATCGAGCTGATCGTCGCCGACTTCCGCGCGGCGCGCAGCAAAGCGAAGGAAGCCGAGGCCGCGGCAGCACAGGCGAAGCTCGCCGAGGCGAAGATCTGGCAGAACTGGAAAGGCGAGGGGCAGATCGGCGGGTCGCTGAGCAGCGGCAACGCCAAGTCCGCGGGGCTGAGCGCCGGCGTCGCGCTGGCGCGCAAGGGGATCGGCTGGACGCATAAATTGCGCGCGCAGGCCGATTACCAGCGCACCGACGGCAAGACCTCTGTCGAGCGCTATCTGGTCGAGGTCGAGCCGCAGTACCGCATCGACGAGCGCGGTTTCGCTTATGGGCTCGGCCGCTGGGAGCATGACCGTATCCTCGGCTACGACGCGCGCTGGAACGCCTCGGCGGGGCTCGGTTATAAATTGCTCGACGGCAAATCGGTCGCGCTGAGTCTCAAGGGCGGGCCCGCGTGGCGCCGCACCGAATTCCTGCGCGGGGTGACCGAGGACGAGCTCACCGGTTTTGCGGGGCTCGATTTCGGCTGGCAGATGTCGCCGACTTTGCGGCTCACCCAAGTTGCCTCGACCGTGGTCGGCGAGGCGAACAGCTCGACCAGTTCGCTGACCGCGCTCAGCGCGAAACTCTCGGGCAAGCTGTCGGCGCGCCTCGCCTATGCGGCGCAGATCGACTCGAGCCCGCCGCCGGGGGTCGAGAGCGTCGATACGCAGACGCGGTTTACGCTGGTGTATGGGTTTTAGGCTTCTCCCCTCCCTGCAAGGGAGGGGTCGGGGGTGGGTGCGCGCGTCTGTGCGCCTAAAAGAAATCCGGTTCGAGGACGCAAAGCCGAGGTCGGGGCATCGAGCCCCGACCTCGGCTATAACCCACCCCTAGCCCCTCCCTTGCAGGGAGGGGAACGAGATCAGCTCAATCGAACACCTCGGCCCCGCCGATCGTCTCGCCCTCGGCGAGCAGCCCGGCGCCGGGGACATGGTTGAACTCGATACGGATGCCGTCGGGATCCTCGAACAGGATCGAATAATAGCCCGGCGCCCAGGGTTCCTCCTGCGGGCCGTGGACGAAGACGATGTCGCTGCGGTCCTTCAGGAAGCCATGGATGCGATCGACCGCGGCGCGATCGCGCAGGCGGAAGCAGGCGTGGTGGAGCCCGGGGGCGCCCTGGTCGAAGCGCTTGCCCGCATTTTCGGGGCTGCCGGTGCGGATGCCGATCGCGGTGCGCCCGCCGACGCCATAGAGCATCGCGTCATTGTCGAGCACGAGCTTCAATTCGAGGTAGCGAATGACGTCGCGCCAGAAAGCCGTCGAGCGCGCAAAGTCGCCCGCGGTCAGGATGACGTGGGCGACCCCGTTCAAATCGCTCATTTTATCGCCGCGAGCGTGTAGAGGAATTCGGCGAAGCCCATCGTCGCGTCGACCAGCCCGGCGACTTTGGGATTGGTCGAATCGACCAGGAAATATTCGTCGGGGGCGTGCGCGCCCGATCCGTGACCGATACCGAAATGCGCGGCGGGGATCGACACCGGCGGCGATGTGAAGGTCGACCCCGGCCAACTGCCCGCCATGCGCGGGTTGACGCTCGTCGCGATGCCGAGCTTCTTGTAGGTCGCGAGTTCGGAGCGGACGAGGCGGCTGTCCTCGGCGACCTCGGTCGGGTCGTAGCCGCCCGACACATTGACCTCGACGTCGGTGAAGCCATGCTTGTCGAGATGCGCGCGCAGCTTCTTCTCGGCCTCGGCGCGCGTCTGGTTGGGGACGAGCCTGAGGTCGAGCTTGGCGACCGCCTTGCCCGGCAGGATCGTCTTGCCGCCGGGGCCGGTATAGCCCGCGACCAGCCCCTCGATATTGACCGTCGGTTCCTGCGCGAGGCGGATCAGCGCGTCGTCATAGGTCAGGTTGTCGATCCAGTGGGTGACCCCGAGCGCCTGTTTCTGCTGCGCTTCGTCGCCCGCCTTCGCCGCGGCGCGGATCAGCTCCTTCTCACGGTCCGTCAGCGGGCGGACATTTTCGAACCAGCCCTCGATCGCGGGTTTGTTGCCGCCGTCGGTGACCAAGGTCTGCAGCGCCTGCACCAGCCGCCAGGCGGGCGAATCGACCATCGCCTTCAGGCTGGAGTGCACGTCGCCCTTCGGCCCGCGGCCCCATTTCTCGCCGCTCGCGATCAGTTCGAGCTCGATGATCCCCTTCGATCCCAGGTTGACCGTGACATTGCCCGACTTGCCCTGCGAGGCGAAGGGGATGAAGATGCCCTCGCACTTCTTGAGCGCGGCGAGGATATTGGGCTTGGTCGCGATCTGGCGGAAATGCGGCGAGCCGATCTCCTCCTCGCCCTCGCACACGAGGACGATGTTCACCGGCAGCCTGGCCTTGGCGGCGCGGATCGCGTGGAGCGCGGCGAGGAAGCTCGCCTCGGGGCCCTTCTGGTTCACCGCACCGCGGCCCATGATCGCCTGGCCGAAACCCGGGCGGTCGACCATCTTGCCCTCGAGCGGCGGCGACGACCATTCGGCGGGGTCGAACTGCTTCACGTCGTACATGAAATAGATGCCGAGGGTGCGCGGCGCGCCGACGTCGATCGTCCCGAAGACGCCCGGATGGCCGTCGGTGGGCACGATCTCGACATTGGTGAAGCCCGCGTCTTTCGCGAGCTCGGCCATATAGGCCGCGCCCTCGGCCATGGCGCGGTTCTCGGCGGCGATCGAAGGGAGCGCGATCCAGTCGCGGATGCGCTTGACCGACGCCTCCTTGCCCAGTTCGGCGGCGCGGCGGATCGCCGCCATCGGCCCGTCGGCGGCGAGCCCCGGCAGCGGACGCATCAGCATCGCCCCGGCGGAAAGCATCGCGCCGCCGCGAATCAGATCGCGGCGGTTCCAGGCATTGACGTTACGGAAATCCATGCGGCGTCCCCTTAAGCTGTTCGTATGCGAAGCAGTTTGGCCTATCGGCGGCGGAACGCAAGCCGCGCGTTGACGGCCTCGCCGCGCAGCGCCTAACGTCTTCGTCAGGGGAGGCGGGCGATGAATTTTGCAGGCAAGAGCGTCGTGATCACCGGCGGCGCGACGGGCATCGGTTTCGCGCTGGCGAAACGGCTCGGCGCCGCGGGGGCGCGGGTGATCGTCAGCGAACCGCGCGCCGAGAAGCTCGCCGAGGCGGTCGCCACCCTGGAGGCGCTCGGCGTCGACGCGCTCGCCTTTGCGGGCGACGTCACCAATGCGGCGTCGGTCGAGGCGCTCGCCGATTTCGCGTGGGACAAGCACGGCCGCGCCGACGCGGTGATCGCCAATGCCGGGATCGGCGGCCCGCGCGCGTCGGTGATCGATTGCGACCCCGCCGAAGCGCGCGCCTTGTTCGAGGTCAATTTCTGGGGCGTGTGGAGCACGCTCGCCGCCTTCGGCCGCCGCTTCCAGGCCGACGGCAAAGCGTCGGGCCTCTATGCCACCGCGTCGGAGAATGCCTTTTTCAACGCGCTGCGCGTCAACGGCGGCGCTTATGTTGCGAGCAAGCATGCGGTGCTGGGGTTGATGGACATGCTGCGGAACGAAGTGTCGCCCGCGATCGAGGTCGGGGTGATCATTCCCGGCTGGGTCAAGTCCGACCTGACACGCCACGCCGAGCCCGCGATGGACGCCGATGCCTTTGCGGGTCGCATCGTGCCGCAGATGGAGGCGGGCGAGTTCTACCTCGTCAGCCACCCCTATAATGTCGTGCGGATGGAAGAGCGCTGGGATGAGGCCTATGCGGCCTTCGCGAAATATGCGCCGCGCGTGCCCGGCGACGAAGCGTGGGATGTACAGACGGTGATCGAATCGCAGATGGTGATCAAGCGGCGGGACTAGGGTAAGCCACCCGTCATCCCGGCGAAGGCCGGGATCCCACCGTATCGTATGGACGCACCGGCGAGATCCCGGCCTTCGCCGGGATGACGGTAGTTTAGACCGTCTCGCCCGCGGCCATCGGCGCGGCGTCGCTCACCCATTCCCAGCAGCAACGGCTCTGCGGGGTCAGCTTGAACGCGGCGTTGAGCGCCTCGACCGCGCCGCCCGGCAACGCGCTGATCCACGCGCCCTGATCGGTCCAGAGCCAAGCGAAGCGGCGGCCAGTGTTTGCGGCGTCGAGCCGCGTCGCGAGCGCGTGGTGGATGTGGGTCGAGAGATATTTGACGTGGCCGGCATAGTCGAACGTCACCGGCTCGCCGTTGACGGTCATCGCGATCGTCACCGGAATGTGGCGGTCGGTTTCCGTGCCATGCTCTATGCGCACGTTGCCGACGTCGAGGCCTCCGCCCGCGAGGCGGACGAGGTCGGCGATCTGGCCTGCCTCATCCTGCTCGGCCTTGCTGTCGTGCATCACCAGATTGGCCATCCACGCTGCGGGATCGGCGTCGGGGTGATAGTAGGACGCTTCTTCGACAGTGGTCAGGATCGTGTCGGGCTTCACGCTCTCGTCCATGTCGGCGACCCCGGCGTAGAGCAAAGCCGGGTCGGGGGTGTCGGGAGCAAAGACGCCATGCTCGGCCATGACAGCAACGACCCTGCGCACGGCGGTCCTTCGCGCCGGGCTCAGTTCGGGTGGCGGCCTGCGCGGCGGCGACGGTCCTGTCTGCGGCGCTTCGCGGCGGCGGAACAGGCCGGCGATATCGCGGACGAACGACACGATGATCGCCGCCCCGCCGGTGATGAAGGCGCCCATGAGGATCGAGAAGAACGCCTTTGCTCCGACGCCAGTGCCTTCGGAAAAGGGGACGACGAAGAAAAAGAGGAGGGCGGTGACGACGCCCGCAGCGACAAAGAACATCCGCTGTTTCGTCAAGATGCTGCCCCTCCCCGTCATCCCGGCGAAGGCCGGGATCTCGCCGTTCGAGCCTTACGTCAGCTCAGGCGAGAAGGCTATCGAACAGGTCGTTCCACTCGGGATTGGCTTCGGTAATCAGTCGCCGTTTCCAGTCGCGATGCCATTCCTTCAGCGCCTTTTCGCGCGCGATGGCTTCGGGCATCGTGGCGTGGAATTCGGCATAGACGAGTTTTCGGATATTGTAGCGTCGGCAATGCGTGGCTCCCTTGCCCGCACGATGCTGCATCATGCGCGCCGCAATGTCGCTGGTGACGCCGACGTAAAAGAGGTGATTGCTGCGGTTGGTCAGGATGTAGACGCAGGGCTGGTGCATGCGCCAATCGATACACATCGTTCCCATCATCGTCATCCCGGCGAAGGCCGGGATCTCGCCGTATCGGATGTGATTGGCCGTGAGGGGGAGACCCCGGCCTTCGCCGGGGTGACGGAATGTTTGAGACGTAGTTTGCGGTTTTGTTGTGAGCGGCGTTTCAGCCACTCGGCTTCGGCGCCTTCTTGAGGTTCTAAGTCGAGCCAATTGATGTCCATCGAGCGATCCCTGATTCGTTGTGGGATCGTCTCAATAGCAACATGTGTGACCCTTGCTCCAAATGGTCTCGTTGTAAGTCGCGGGTTTACAACGCAAGCCAACCCACGACCGATATCGTCATCCCGGCTTTCGCCGGGATGACGGTTAAGGGTGGCGCTCACGCCTTCTCGAGCAGCCCCTCGTCCTTGATCCGTTTCTGCCACAGCATCGGCGCGTTGACGTGGACGTTCTGACCTTCGCTGTCGACCGCGACGGTCACCGGGAAATCCTGCACCTCGAACTCGTAGATCGCCTCCATGCCGAGGTCGGCGAAGCCGACGACCTTGCTTCCTTTAATGGCACGCGCGACGAGGTACGCCGCGCCGCCGACCGCCATCAGATAGGCGCTCTTGTGCTTCGCGATTGCCTGCGTCGCGGCGGGGCCGCGCTCGGCCTTGCCGACGCAGGCGAGCAGGCCCTGATCGAGCATCATGTCCATGAACTTGTCCATGCGCGTCGCGGTCGTCGGGCCTGCGGGGCCGACGATCTCCTCGCCGACCGGGTCGACCGGGCCGACATAATAGATGACACGGTCGCGGAAGCTGACCGGCAGTTCCTCGCCCTTCGCCAGCATCTCGGCGATCCGCTTGTGCGCGGCGTCGCGGCCGGTGAGCATCTTGCCGTTGAGGAGTAGCCGGTCGCCCTGCTTCCAGCTCGCGACGACTTCGGGGGTCAGATTGTCGAGGTCGACGCGGATCGCCGCCTGATCGGGCTTCCAGTCGATCTGCGGATAGTCGGCGAGCACCGGCTGTTCGAGGAAGGCCGGGCCGCTGCCGTCAAGGGTGACATGCGCGTGGCGCGTCGCGGCGCAGTTCGGGATCATGGCGACGGGTTTCGACGCGGCGTGGGTCGGCCAGTCGGCGATCTTGACGTCGAGCACGGTCGCGAGGCCGCCGAGCCCCTGCGCGCCGATGCCGAGCGCATTGACCTTTTCATAGAGCTCGATGCGCAGTTCCTCGGTCGGGTTCGCGGGGCCCCGCGCGAGCAGCTCGGTCATGTCGATCGGGTCCATCAGCGACTGTTTCGCGAGCAGCATCGCCTTTTCGGCGGTGCCGCCGATGCCGATACCGAGCATGCCCGGCGGGCACCAGCCGGCGCCCATCTGCGGCACCATTTCGAGTACCCAGTCGACGATCGAATCCGACGGGTTCATCATCTTGAACTTCGACTTGTTCTCGCTGCCGCCGCCTTTCGCCGCGACGTCGATCACGACCTTCGCGCCCGGGACCATTTCGACGTTGAGCACCGACGGCGTATTGTCCTTGGTGTTGACGCGGCTGAACGCGGGGTCGGCGAGGATCGAGGCGCGCAGCTTGTTTTCGGGGTGGAGATAGGCGCGGCGCACGCCCTCGTCGACGACCTGCTGCAGGCTGCGCGGGCTGTCGAGGCGGCAGTCCATGCCCCATTTGATGAAGATAGTGACGATGCCGGTGTCCTGGCAGATCGGGCGATGTCCCTCGGCGCACATGCGGCTGTTCGAGAGGATCTGCGCCATCGCGTCCTTCGCGGCGGGCGACACTTCGCGCTCATAGGCCGCGGCGAGCGCGCGGATATAGTCCATCGGGTGGAAATAGCTGATGTACTGGAGCGCGTCGGCGATGGTTTCGACGAGGTCGTCCTCGCGGATGATGACGGTCTTCATGGGTGCAGCCCCTTTGCCCTGTTTCAGGATTCGCCCGAGTCCCTAGACCCGGCGGCGAGCCACGGGAAGGGGGTTAGACGTCGCTCTTGCGACGGCCGAAGCTGCGCGGCGCGGTGCCCGGTGGCGGCGGTGCTTCGGGTTCGCCCAAGTCGGCGGCGCGGCGCTGGGGCGCCTCGGGCTCGAAATCGACCAGCGGCGCCTTTTTGACGAGCGCATAGCCGCTGCCGATCGCCGCGGTGCCGAGCAGGCCGATCCAGCCCGCGCCGATCGCCGCGGTGAGCGTCCAGCCGAAGGCGGGGGGCGAGACGAGTGCCATCGGGACGGTGAGCAGGGGAACGAGGATCAGCGTGCCCGCGAGCTGCCAGCGCCGCGACATCTGGGTCAGCGCGGCGCCGATCGCGGCGTTGGCGAGTGCGAGCAGAAGGAACTTCGCCGCGACGGGCCAGGGCAGGCTGGCCATCGACGGCGAATATTCGCCGACGGTGAAGGCCGCCTGGATGTCGAAGAGCAGCCAATTCTCATAGGCATCGCACAGCGCGCCGGCGACCGGCAGCAGCGCCGCGGCGAGCAGCCAGCGCAGGCGGAGCTCGCGCCACAGCGCGACCAGCCCGCTCGTCACGAAGGCCGCGTAGAGCAGCATGAACAGATAGTCCTGCTCGTTTCCCGCGCGCATCGCCGCGAGCCGCGCGACCTGTCCGGGGTCGCTTTCGGGCCCGAACACCGCGAGCAGGTCGGCCTGGCTCCGCGCGAATTCGAACGCGATTACAGGCGCGCCATAGCCTGGAGCGTGGGCATAACCGGCCTGCGGAAAAACCTGCCCCAGCGACAGGCCGAAGAGCAGGGTTGCGAGGCCGAGTGCGAGCGTGGCGTACCACCAGCCGGTCGGAGCGGGCGCTCGCAGGCGCTGGGCCTCGACCCAGCGCTGGAGCCCGCTGCTCAAATTATTGGCACTCGGCGCATTTGCCGCGCACTTCGATCACCGGCCGTTCGGCGGCGAAGCCCGTCGCGTCGGCCGCGGCGCGGACGCCGTCGGACAATTTGTCGTTGTCGATGTGCACCGCGCTGCCGCAATTGTCGCAGATCAGGAAGATGCAGTCGTGCAGGCAGCCGGGGTGGCTGTTCGCGACGAAGGCGTTGGCGCTCTCGACGCGGCGGACGAGGTTGTTCGCGACGAACAGGTCGAGGATGCGATAGACGCTGTTCGGCGCGACGCGCTTGCCGCGCTTTTTCGACACGATGTCGGCGATTTCATAGGCGCTCGCGGGTTTGCCGATTTCGGCGACCGCGTCGAAAATCTGCGCGCGCATGTCGGTCCAGGCTTCGCCCGCGCCCTCGAGCGCGCTTTGCGCGGCGTTGGCGAGCGAGGCGCCGCTGGCCTCGACGTGCGGATGGTCATGCTTGCCCATTGGCGGTTCCTCACGCGCGGGGTCGTCCCGCGCCGACTGACAATCTATCGCGGATAATGCCGCGCTAACTAGCGTTCAATGTAGGCTGTTTGCGGGGCGCCCGCAAGCCGCGGACGGGTCCGTTCCGGCGCCGGTCAGTTCCGCGCGCGGCGGTTGAGGTCGTGACCCAGCGCGACGACCGCGACGCCGACCATCGTCGCGAGCACTTCGCTGCCGTCGTGCGGCCGCGACAGTGCCCCGGCCATCATGCCGAGCCCGAAGCTGCCGACCGCGAAGGGCATGATATAGCCGTGGCTGAGCACGCCCGAGAGAAGCGTGACGAGCGCGAAGCCGATCGCGATGACCAGCCCGACTTCGTGGAACAGGTGATTGTCGAGGAACACCCCGCCGACCGAGGCGAGCGAGGCGACGAAGACGGTGGTTGCGAGGCAGTGCACGAGGCACAGCCCCGACAGCCCCATCGCCAGCTGGTCGCCCGAAAGCGAGGTCAGCGGCCGCGAACCGCGCGCAGCCCGGACCACCGCGCCGAGGCGCGTCAGGACAGGGGCAGGGCTGGCGACGCGGGTCACCCGATTCTCCGTTCAACGATCTTCGCACTTGATATGGCATAACATAGCAAAGGTTACAACATCACATGCCGAATCTTTTCTTTTCGCCCCGGTGGCCGGTTCGGGCTAGCATTTTGCCGGACGAAATGGGGGAGCACGCCGAATGACCGATCTTGCCGAGCCGCTGACCTTGCCCTGCGGCGCGGTGCTACCCAATCGTATCGCCAAGGCGGCGATGACCGAGGGGATGGCGACCCCCGATGGCCGCGCGACGCCCGAGCTCGACCGGCTCTACGGCCTGTGGTCCGACGGCGGCGCGGGGCTGCTGATCGGCGGCAATCTCGTGATCGACAAGGATCATCTCGAACGCCCCGGCAATGTCGTGATCGATCGGCCGCCCGACGCCGATGCGATGGCGCGGCTGACGCGCTGGGCGGCGGCGGCAACGCGGGGCGGCAATCATTTCTGGCCGCAGCTCAGCCACAGCGGGCGCCAGACGCAGGCGAACGTCAACCGGCATCCCAAGGCGCCGTCGGACGTCAAGCTGGGGCTGTCCGGCGGCCAGTTCGGCGAGCCGGTGCCGCTGACGCTCGAAGAGATCGGCGATCTGGTGCAGCGCTTCGCGGTCGCGGCCGATGCGTGCAAGCGCGCGGGCTTCACCGGGGTGCAGATCCATGCCGCGCACGGTTATCTGGTATCGCAGTTCCTGAGCCCGCGGAGCAATGTGCGGCGCGATGCTTATGGCGGCTCGCTCGAAAATCGCGCGCGTTTCCTGATGGAAATCGTCGCGGCGGTGCGCGCGGCGGTCGGCCCGGCCTTTCCGGTCTCGGTCAAGCTCAACAGCGCCGATTTCCAGAAGGGCGGCTTCGATTTCGACGACAGCCTGCAGGTCGCGCGCTGGCTCGAGGCGGCGGGGGTCGACCTGATCGAGATTTCGGGCGGCACCTACGAGCAGCCCAAGCTGCTGGGGATCGCGGGCATGGAGGGCGAGGCGGCGCAGAATGTCGCGCCGTCGACGATCGCGCGCGAGGCCTATTTCGTCGATTTCGCGCTGGCGATGCAGGCCGCGGTGTCGGTGCCGCTCATGGTCACCGGCGGTTTCCGCACGCGCGTGGCGATGGAGCAGGCGCTGGCGAGCGGTGCCGCTGACGTCATCGGGCTCGGCCGGCCGATGTGCCTGATCACCGACGCGCCGAACCGGCTGCTCGCGGGCGCCGAAGACCTGCCGCGCTACGAGAACGACCGCGGGCTGGTGCCCGGCTGGCTCGGCTTCCTGAAACGCTTCCAGATGGTGAAGGCGATCGACGGCTTCGCGGGCATCTACTGGTTCTACCAGCAATTATGGCTGCTCGGGCATCAGGGGCGGACCGATCCCGCGCTCACCACCTTCCGCGCCTTCCGCATCCTCGAGGCGCGCAACAAGGCGATCCTGAAGGCGCGGGCGAGCCTCCCTCCCCCTTGATGGGGGAGGCCGCGAGACTTGGCAGCTTGCTGCCTAGTCGCAGCGGTGGGGGTGGTGGTGCGTCCTGACGCAACCGCGCAAGGACGCACGACCACCCCCATCCAACTTCGCCTAATCGCTTCGCGATAAGGCTGCGTATCCTTCCCCCATCAAGGGGGAAGGGGTTTGCGGGTTAGGCCGCGCCCTCTTCCGCCCGCAGCGCCTTGCGGTCGAGCTTGCCGATCATCGTCTTGGGCAGGTTCAGCCGCACCTCGACCGCGCTCACCCGCTCGTGCTTGCCGAGCTGCGGGTTGAGCCAGGCGGCGAGCGCTTCGCCCGAGACGTCGAAACCTTCCTCGAGCGTCACGAACGCCTTGGGCACCTCGCCGCGATAGGCGTCGGAGACGCCGAGCACGATCGCTTCCTTGACGGCGGGATGCTCGTAGAGATGCGCTTCGATGACGCTGGGGTAGACCTTGAAGCCGCCGACCGCGATCATGTCCTTCAGCCGGTCGACGATGCGGACGTAACCGTCCTCGTCGATCGCCGCGACGTCGCCGGTACGCAGCCAGCCGTCGGTGGTGAAGCTGTCCCCGTCGGTTTTTGGGTCGGCGTCGGGGCGGTTCCAGTAACCGCGCATGATCTGCGGGCCTTTCACCACCAGCTCGCCGGGTTCGCCCGCCGGGGCGTCGCGCATCGGGTCCTCCTTGTCGACGAGGCGGATATGCGTCGCGGGGAGCGGCTGGCCGATCGTGCCCGCCTTGACCGGGCCGTCATAGGGATTGGTCGAGACGACCCCCGCGCTTTCGGTGAGGCCATAGCCCTCGACGAGCGCGGCGCCGGTCGCGGCGACGAATTTCTCGCGCAGCTCGGCGGGCATCGGCGCGCCGCCCGAGATGCAGACGCGCAGCGAGGAGAAGTCGGTCTTGCCGAGGTCGGGGTGGTCGAGCAAAGCCTGGTACATCGTCGGCACGCCGGGGAGTGCGGTCGCCTTGGTGCGGCTGATCGCCTGCAGCGCCTGTTTCGCATCGAAGCGCGGCAGCATCGCGATCATCCCGCCGTTGAGGACGGTGCGGTTGAGCACGCAGGTGTTGGCGAAGACGTGGAAGAAGGGGAGTACGCCGAGGATGCGGTCGTCGGCGTCGTGATCGGGGTCGATGCTGTTCACCTGCCGCGCGTTGGCGGTCAGATTCTGGTGCGTCAGCATCGCGCCCTTGGGCGTGCCGGTGGTGCCGCCGGTGTACTGGATCAGCGCGATATCCTGTTCGGGGTCGATGGTTACCGGATCGGGTTTCCCGTCGTTGTCGACGAGCGCCGAGAAGCGCGTGACGCGGCTGTCGTCGGGCAGCGCCGACACCTCCTTGCGGCGGAGCATGCGGTAGAGCAAAGACTTGGCGCCGGGGAGGCCGCCCGCGACCGAGCCGACGACGAGATGCTTGAGGCTCGACCCGTCGAGCACCTTGAGCGCGGTCGGAAGCAGCGCGGTCGCGCTCATCGTGAAGAGGATGTCGGTGCCCGAATCTTCGACCTGCGCCTCGAGCTCGGCGGCGGTGTAGAGCGGCGAGAAATTGACCACCGTCGCCCCCGCGGCGAGCGCGCCATAATAGGCCGCGACATAATGCGGGACATTGGGCAGGAACAGGCCGACGCGCGTCCCCTTGCCGATGCCGCGCGCCTGCAGCCCCTTGGCGACGCGCGCGACGCCGCGCGCGACTTCGTCATAGCCGAAATGGCGGCCCATGAAGTCGAGCATCGGCGCGTCGCCCTTTCGCGCGACGCTGGCGGCGAGCATGGCGGGAAGCGAGAGCGGCGCGAATTGCTGGTCCCAGGCGGTCGGGTGGTTATAGCTCGTCGACCAGTCATAGGGGCTTGTCATCGCGGCACGTCGTCCTTCTGCGAGGTGGGAGAGGGATATCGGTCTTTACCTAGGCACGACGCGCGCGCATCGCAATCGGGGGGTGCGGCGCTTGCAGCGTTGCGGCGTCGCGGCTAGACCGGGGCCAACATGTCTGCAGGCCAATTTCAGGGGGTATCGATGCTGCATCCGTCTTTCCGGCTGATCGCGCCGCTGGCCATTTTGGCCGCGACCGCCTCGGTTCCCGCCGCCGCCAAGGACAAGGCGCCGCCGCCGGTCCCGGCGCAGATCAAGGAACTCTACGCGTGCCGCGACATTGGCGACGCTGCGGCGCGCCTCGCCTGTTTCGATCGCGAGGTCGGCGAACTGTCGGCGGCCGACCAGGCGAAGGAGATCGTCTTCACCGACCGCGAAACCGCGAAGAAGACGCGGCGCGGGCTGTTCGGCTTCTCCTTCCCCAAGCTCGGCGGGATTTTCGGCGGCGACGAGGACGAGATCAAGGAGATCGAGGCGACGATCCGCTCGGCGAGCATCGACCGCTCGGGCAAATATACGCTGGTGATGGAGGATGACGCGGTGTGGGTGCAGATCGACACCACCAAACTGCCGCGCCAGCCCAAGCCCGGGCAGAAGGTCAAGATCAAGGTCGCGACGATGGGCAGCTATTTCGCCACCATCGACGGCGGCCGCACGATCCGCATGAAGCGCGACCGCTGACGCCAGGGAGCGGCGCGGCCCGCCCGCGGCGACCGACATGAGCCACTCCGCCGCCTTGCCGCTGCCCGGCCCGGGATGCGCCCCCTTCGTGCTGCTCGACGATGCGCGGGCCGAGGGCGCGGTGGCGGCACGGCTGTTCAGCGACCCGGTCGAGGTCTTGCGCGCGGACGGCGCGGCGGAGGTCCCGGCGCTGCTCGATGCGCTCGAGGCGGCAGGGCGGCGCGGCCTCTATGCCGCGGGCTATCTCGCTTATGAGGGCGGCAAGGGGCTGGCCCCGGCATGGCGCGGTGCGCCGCCGCCGGGGGACGCCGACGCTCCGCTCGGCTGGTTCGGATTGTTCGAGCGCGTCGAGCGGATCGACGCCGATGCGGTGCCCGCGCTGCTCCCCGATCCCGCGGGCTGCTGGATCGGCTCGGTCGAGGCGGGGATCGCGCGCGCCGATTACGAAGCGGCGGTCGCAGCCGTGCTCGCCTATATCGCGGCGGGCGACATCTATCAGGCGAACCTGACCTTTCGCGCCTCGGTACCGCTGCTCGGCAATCCGCTCGCCGTCTATGCGCGGCTGCGGCGGACCGCCCGCGCGGGCTATGGTGGTTTCGTGTGGACCGGCAAGCAGGCGGTCGCGTCGCTGTCGCCCGAGCTGTTCTTCGGCTTGCGCGGGCATGAGGCGATCGCGCGGCCGATGAAGGGCACCGCCGCGCGGCTGGCCGATGCGGAGGCCGATGCGGCGGCGGCGCGGACACTGGCGGCGGACCCCAAGCAGCGCGCCGAAAATCTGATGATCGTCGACCTGATCCGCAACGACCTGTCGCGCGTCGCCGCGCCGGGTTCGGTCGCGGTGCCCGACCTGTTCCGCGTCGAGAGTTTCCCGACGATCCATCAACTGGTGTCCGACGTCACCGCGCGCCTGCCCGAAGGCAAGGGTGCAGTCGACGTGCTGCGCGCCGCCTTTCCCTGCGGATCGATCACCGGCGCGCCCAAGGTGCGCGCGATGGAGATCATCGACGAACTCGAGGCGAGCCCGCGCGGGCTCTATACCGGGTCGATCGGCTTTATCGAGCCCGGCGGCGATGCGGCGTTCAACGTCGCGATCCGCACGCTCGTGTTTCCTGCCGTCGTTCCGCCGCTAACCGGCTTGCAGGATCGACCGATTCGCGCCACGCTGGGACTGGGATCGGGAATCGTCGCCGACAGCTTACCATCTGAGGAATGGTATGAATGTCTGGCCAAGGGGGAATTTGTGGGGGCAGCGCGTGACAGTTTCGATCTGATCGAGACGATGCATTTCGACCCCGTCGACGGGGTCCAGCGGCTCGAGGGGCACCTCGCGCGGATGAAGGCGAGCGCCGAGGCGCTGGGCTTTACCTTCGATCGGCATGGCGCGCGCAACAGCCTGCAATCGGCGACCTTTCGCATGCGCAGCGCGGCGCGGGTGCGGATGCGGCTGGCACCGTCAGGAGCGCTCGCGGTCGAGGTGTCGCCGCTGCCGCGGCTCGCCGAGCTGCCCGTGCCTGTCGCGGTGCGCCCCGCGCCGATGGCGGCCGACGACTTCCGCCTGACGCACAAGACCAGCCTGCGCGCGCTTTATGACGAGGCGCGGACCGAGGCCGGGGCGGCCGAGGTCGTCTTCGTCGACGAGCCGGGCTTCGTCACCGAGGGGAGCTGGAGCAATATCTTCGTCGAGCGCGACGGCGTGCTCCTCACTCCGCCGCTGTCGCTCGGCCTGCTGCCCGGTGTCTTGCGCGCCGAGCTGATCGAGAAGGGCCGCGCGGCCGAATCGCACCTCCGCCTCGCCGACCTCGCCGACGGTTTCTTCATCGGCAATTCGCTGCGCGGGCTGGTGCCGGCGCGGCTGGCGAATCCGGTCGAAATCTGAATTGTCATCCCGGCGAAGGCCGGGATCTCGCCGGTGATTTCGAACGGCAACGGAGAGATCCCGGCCTTCGCCGGGATGACGGACATTCAGATGGTTACTTTTGGTCTGCTTGCTTTCGGCCTGCATAGGTAAATTATCCCCACGTCGCCTTGCGCATTGCAGGCATAGGCTCTAGGCGCGGCCCCGCGCAATTTCCTGCCACTTCGCATAGTCCAGGGGGACTTCCGCCATGTCGACCTTCCCGCCCCATGTCTCGGCCGCGCTCGGCCGCATCCAGCCTTCGGCGACGCTCGCCATGACCGCGCGCGTGACCAAGATGAAAGCGGAGGGGATCGACGTCATCGGCCTGTCGGCGGGCGAGCCCGATTTCGACACCCCCGACTTCGTCAAGGAAGCCGCGATCGAGGCGATCCGCAACGGCCAGACCAAATATACGCTCGTCGACGGGACGATGGCGCTGAAGGACGCGATCCGCGGCAAGTTCCGCCGCGACAACGGCCTCGACTATGGCGCCGACCAGGTCACGGTCAACGTCGGCGGCAAGCATACCCTGTTCAACGCGCTCGTCGCCACGGTCGATCCGGGCGACGAGGTGATCATCCCCGCGCCCTATTGGGTGAGCTATCCCGACATCGTCGCCTTTGCCGGCGGCACACCGGTGTTCGTCGCGGGCACCGCCGACCAAGGGTACAAGATCACCCCCGAGCAGCTCGACGCCGCGATCACCGCGAAGACGCGCTGGATCATCTTCAACTCGCCGTCGAACCCGTCGGGCGCCGCTTATTCGCCCGCCGAACTCGACGCGCTGGGCGAGGTCGTCCGCCGCCACCCGCAGGTGATGGTGATGTGCGACGATATGTACGAGCATGTCTGGTACGCCGATTTCGAATTTTCGACGCTGGCGCAGCGCTGCCCCGACCTGATCGACCGCATCCTGACGGTGAACGGCTGTTCGAAGGCCTATGCGATGACCGGCTGGCGCATCGGCTATGCTGGCGGCCCGGCGTGGCTGATCAAGGCGATCGGCAAGCTGCAGTCGCAGTCGACCTCGAACCCCTGTTCGATCGCGCAGGCGGCCGCCGCGGCGGCGCTCGGCGGGCCGCAGCAGTTCCTCGACGACCGCAACGCCGCGTTCCGGCGCCGCCGCGACCGCGTCGTCGCGATGCTCAACGATGCGCCGGGGCTCAGCTGCCCGACCCCCGACGGCGCCTTCTACGTCTATCCCGACGCCAGCGGCTGCATGGGCAAGACGACCCCCGACGGCAAGCGGATCGACAGCGACGAGGCGCTGATCGACTATTTCCTGGGTTCAGCGCGCGTCGCGGCGGTGCACGGCGGGGCTTTCGGTTTGTCGCCGGCGTTCCGCGTCTCCTATGCGACGTCCGAAGCGGTGCTCAAGGAAGCCTGCGTGCGCATCCAGCAGGCCTGCGCGGCGCTGAGCTGACGCTGAAAAGCCCCTCCTCTTCAGAGGAGGGGTTGGGGTGGTGGCGCGCGATAGCGCGTGGCGACGCCCGCACCACCCCGCTGCGACTAGGGCCAAAGGCCCAAGTCTCGCTGCCCCTCCTCTGAAGAGGAGGGGTGGCCATCGTTCCTGAACGCCGCACAACATCCCGGTTCACCGGAAAGTAAGGCCTGCTGGCTAAAGGTGATCGCCATCACTGACGCATGGTTCGGGGCGAGCCATAGGGTCGGGGTAACCAAAGCGGCTCCGGCCGCGAAACAACTAGAGATGACAGGAACAACCCATGCTCTCCATGCTTCGCTCCGACTGGTTTCCGACCATGCTCGCCGGCTTCGCGATCGGCGCCATCTTCGTGATGACGCAGCAGCCGGGACTCGTGCTGCCTTTATGATCGCAGCCCGGCGCTCGCTTGGCGTGGTGCTCGCCGCGGCGGTGGTCGCGCAATGCGCGCCGCCTGCCGCGAGCGCCGAGAGCGTCGTCAAGCTGCCCGCCGCCGCCGTCGACCCCGCGGTGCCCGGCAAGAAGGCGACCGCCGTCCTCGCGGGCGGCTGCTTCTGGGGCGTCGAGGGCGTCTTCGCCAATGTGAAGGGCGTGATCTCGGTCGAATCGGGCTATCATGGCGGCAGCAAGGCGACCGCCAAATATGAGCTGACCCACGACGGCAAGTCGGGCCATGCCGAGGCGGTGCGCATCGTCTATGACCCGAGCGTCGTCAGTTACGGCACGTTGCTGCGCGTCCTCTTCTCGGTGATCGCCGACCCGACGCTCAAGGATCGTCAGGGTCCCGATCGCGGCCCGCAATATCGCGCCGCGATCGTCCCGCTCGACGCGGCGCAGCGCCAGGTCGCGACCGCCTATCTGGCGCAGATCGGCAAGGGCAAATATTTCGCCAAGCCGATCGTCGTACCGGTCGAGACCTATAAGGCGTTTTACCGGGCCGAGCCTCTCCACCAGGACTTCATGCGCAAGAATCCCAAGAACAGCTATATCGCCTATTGGGACGCGCCCAAGCTCGCGGCGCTGAAGCGGCTGTTCCCCGACCTCGTGCGGGCGAGCCCCGCTCCCTGATATCCCAGCGGTTCCGCTGCTCATCGCGCACAGGGAATCGTTCGTCGCAAAGCACTGGTCGCCGCATCCTGCGTGCGGGACGGTCGCCATCGGCCAAAAGGGCCGGGGGACAGAATGACGGTCGCAGTCGCGGGGTTTGAATGAAGGTGAAGGTTTCGGGCAGGCATCTGCTCGCCATGGGGGCGAGCGCCATAGTGCTCGCCGGATGCGTCAGCAGCGCGGCGATCGTGCCGGCGCCGCGCGCGCCGCAGCCCCATCCCCAACCCGTCCGCAGCAGCGCAGGCGCGGTCACCGTGCCGATCGGTCCGCCGGTGCGCAGCTCGACCCCCGCGCCGCAGCTTCCCGCCGACCCCGGCTTCCGCCGCCCGCCGCCGGGACTCGACGATCGCCTGTTCCAGATATGGAAGGCCTTTCCGGGCAAGACCGGGATCGCGGTGCAGCGCATCGACGGCGAATGGACGCTCACCCAGCGCGGGAACGAACTCTTCCCGCAACAGAGCGTGTCGAAGCTGTGGGTCACGCTCGCCGTGCTCGACGCGGTCGACAACGGCCGGTTGCGGCTCGACCAGAATGTGCGCATCGGGCCCGAGGATCTGACCCTGTTCCACCAGCCGGTCGCCGATCGCGTCCGCGCCGCGGGATCGGTGACGATGACGGTGCGCGAGCTGATCGAGACTGCGATCACCCAGAGCGACAATACCGCGAACGACAGCCTGCTGCGCACCGTTGGCGGCCCCGACGCGGTGCGGCGCTTCATCGACAAGCAGGATCTGGGGGCCATTCGGTTTGGCCCCGGCGAGCGGTTGCTGCAGGCCGGCGCCGCGGGGCTCAAATGGCAGCAAAGCTATTCGGTCGGCCGCAGCTTCCAGGCGGCGCGCGCGGCGCTGCCCGAGGCGACGCGCAAGGCGGCGATGGACGCCTATCGCGCCGATCCGCCCGACGGCGCCAGCCCGGCGGCGATTGCGAACGCGCTCACCCGGCTGGCGCGCGGGACCTTGCTGTCGCCCGAATCGACGCAATTCCTGCTCGGCGTGATGACGCGCACCAAGAGCGGGCCGCAGCGGCTGAAGGCCGGGTTGCCCGCCGGCTGGACCTTCCTGCACAAGACGGGTACGGGGCAGGATTATCGGGGCATGACGGTCGGTTACAACGACATCGGCATCGCCACCGCGCCCGACGGCACGCGCTATGCGATCGTCGTGCTGATGGGCGAGGCGAGTTCGCCGGTGCCCGCGCGCATGGCGACGATGCAGTCGGTGTCGCGCGCGGTGGCGGAGTTCCATGGAAAGTAGGGCGATGAAAAAACTGCTGCTGATCCCGACGCTTGCCGCGCTGGCGCTTGCCGGCTGCGCGACGCCCGAGACGCGGCTGCGCAATGGGCTGCACGACGCGGGCCTCTCGGCGCCGATGTCGGCGTGCATGGCCGAACGCATGGTCGACCGGCTGTCGCTGGTCCAGCTGCGCCGCCTGTCGGCGCTCGGCAGCCTCAAGGACCGGCGCCTCGCCGACCTGTCGCTCGACCAGTTCCTGCACAAGGTCCGCGCGCTCAAGGATGCCGAGATATTGGCGGTGACGACCAGCTCGGCGGCGGTCTGCGCTTTTCGATAGGGTAGAAAATCTGTCGGTGCGCTGGGGGCGCCTAGGGGTAGCCACGCGGCCTGACTTGTGCTTAGGCGGCGCCGATTATCTCCCGCTCCAGAGTCGAAAGGCCCGGCAGACCTCATGAACATCCACGAATATCAGGCGAAAGAACTGCTCGCGAAATTTGGCGTCGCCATCCCCAAGGGCATCGCCGCGATGAGCGTCGAGGAAGCCGTCGCCGCCGCCAGGCAGCTGCCCGGGCCGCTCTATGTCGTGAAGTCGCAGATCCACGCCGGCGGCCGCGGCAAGGGCAAGTTCAAGGAACTCGGCCCCGATGCGAAGGGCGGCGTCCGCCTCGCCAAGACCATCGAGGAAGTCGAAGCGCATGCCAGGGACATGCTCGGCAACACGCTGGTCACGATCCAGACCGGCGAAGCCGGCAAGCAGGTCAATCGCCTCTACATCACCGACGGCGCCGACATTAAGCAGGAATTCTACCTCGCCTTGCTCGTCGACCGCGCCACCAGCCGCATCGCGGTCGTCGCCTCGACCGAAGGCGGCATGGACATCGAAACCGTCGCGCACGACACGCCGGAAAAGATCCACACGATCACCATCGACCCCGCCACCGGGATCCAGCCGCACCATGGCCGCAGCGTCGCCGCGGCGCTCGGCCTGTCGGGCGACCTCGCCAAGCAGGCGGCCAAGGTTCTCGCCGGCCTCTATGACGCGTTCCTCGCGACCGATGCCGAGCAGATCGAGATCAACCCGCTCGCGGTCTGCGAAGGCCCGAACGGCGACGAACTGCTCGTGCTCGACGCCAAGGTGGCGTTCGACGGCAATGCGATGTTCCGCCACAAGGATCTGGCCGAGCTGCGCGACCTGACCGAAGAAGACCCGGCGGAGGTCGAGGCGTCGGAATATGACCTCGCCTATATCAAGCTCGACGGCAACATCGGCTGCATGGTCAATGGCGCCGGGCTCGCGATGTCGACGATGGACATCATCAAGCTGAACGGCGAATTCCCGGCGAACTTCCTCGACGTCGGCGGCGGCGCGAGCAAGGAAAAGGTCACCGCGGCGTTCAAGATCATCCTCAAGGATCCCGCGGTGAAGGGCATCCTCGTCAACATCTTCGGCGGCATCATGAAGTGCGACATCATCGCCGACGGCATCGTCGCGGCGGCGAAGGAAGTAAACCTCTCGGTACCGCTCGTCGTCCGCCTCGAGGGCACCAACGTCCAGCAGGGCAAGGACATCCTGGCCAACAGCGGCCTGCCGATCGTCGCGGCCAATGATCTGGGCGACGCGGCAAAGAAAATCGTCGCCGAGGTCCGGCAGGTCGCGTGATAACGGGGTAAACCCTCTCCCCTTGCGGGAGAGGGTTGCGGAGACTTGCGAGCTTGCTCGCTAGTCGAAGCCGGGTGAGGGGTTGCGAGCCGAAGGCTCGCGCGGCGCAAGGCGCCGCTCACCTTCATCCAAGTCCGCCTAATCGCCTGCGGCGATAAGGCTCCCTATCCTTCTCCCCTCAAGGGAGAAGGGGTTTAGGGGACTGCTGGTTGACGTTTACGTAAACGCCAATTATGGCGCAGTGCACAATTTTTGAGAGGAGCTGAAAGAGCCATGAAAATCCTCGTCCCCGTCAAGCGGGTGCTCGATTACAACGTCAAGCCGCGGGTCAAGTCCGACGGCACCGGCGTCGACCTGGCCAATGTGAAGATGTCGATGAACCCGTTCGACGAGATCGGTGTCGAAGAAGCGATCCGGCTGAAGGAAAAGGGCGTCGCGACCGAAATCGTCGCGGTGTCCGTCGGCCCGGCGAAGGCACAGGAAACGCTGCGCACCGCGCTCGCGATGGGCGCCGACCGCGCGATCCTGGTGCAGACCGACGATGCGGTCGAGCCGCTCGCGATTGCCAAGATCCTGAAAGCCATCGCGGACGCCGAGCAGCCGGGTCTCGTGATCCTCGGCAAGCAGGCGATCGACGACGACAACAACCAGACCGGCCAGATGCTCGCGGCGCTGACCGGCTGGGCGCAGGGCACCTTCGCCAGCGCGGTCAACGTCGATGGCGATCATGTCAACGTGACCCGCGAAGTCGACGGCGGCCTCGAGACGGTGAAGCTGAAGCTTCCCGCGATCGTCACCACCGACCTTCGCCTGAACGAGCCGCGCTATGCTTCGCTGCCGAACATCATGAAGGCGAAGTCGAAGCCGCTCGATAACAAGACCCCCGCCGATTACGGCGTCGACACCGCGCCGCGGGTCAAGGTCGTCAAAGTGTCGGAGCCGCCGGTTCGCTCGGCCGGCGTCAAGGTCGCCGACGTCGATGAACTGGTTGCCAAGCTCAAGGCCATGGGAGTGCATTCATGAAAACGCTCGTTTGGGTCGAACACGACGGCAAGGCCGTCAAGGACGCCACGCTCGCAGTGGTCACCGCCGCGTCGAAGCTCGGCGAAGTCCATCTGCTCGTCGCCGGCGAAGGCGTCGATGCGGTCGCCAAGGAAGCGGCGGCAATCGCCGGCGTCGGCAAGGTCCATGTCGCCGACAATGCCGCCTTCGGTCACAATCTGCCCGAAAATGTCGCGCCGCTCGTCGCCGAGCTGATGGGCAGCCACGACGCGTTCCTCGCGCCCGCGACGACCACCGGCAAGAATATCGCGCCGCGCGTCGCCGCGCTGCTCGACGTGATGCAGATTTCGGAAATCCTGTCGGTCGAGGGCGAGAAGAGCTTCACCCGTCCGATCTACGCCGGCAACGCGATCGCGACCGTCGAGAGCTCGGACGCCAAGCTCGTCCTGACCGTGCGCGGCACCGCGTTCGAAAAGGCGGCGACCACGGGCGGTTCGGGCACGATCGAAGCGGTATCGGCGGGCGGTGACGCCGGCACGTCGAGCTTCGTCGGCGCCGAGATCGCCAAGCAGGACCGCCCCGAACTCACCTCGGCGAAGATCATCGTGTCGGGTGGCCGCGCACTGGGTTCGAGCGAGAAGTACGAAGAAGTGATCGTCCCGCTCGCCGACAAGCTCGGCGCCGCGCTCGGCGCTTCGCGCGCCGCGGTCGATGCGGGCTATGTCCCCAACGACTATCAGGTCGGCCAGACCGGCAAGATCGTCGCGCCGCAGGTCTATTTCGCGATCGGCATCTCGGGCGCGATCCAGCATCTCGCCGGCATGAAGGATTCGAAGACGATCGTCGCGATCAACAAGGACGAAGACGCGCCGATCTTCCAGGTCGCCGACTTCGGCCTCGTCGCCGATCTGTTCAGCGCCGTTCCGGAGCTGACCGGCAAGATCTGATCGATCGTGCAAGAATAGCAATGCGAAAGGGCGGTTCCGGCGGGGCCGCCCTTTTTCTTTGTCCACGGCCTGCTAGTCTCCTCTCTTCAATCGTCATTCCGGCGAAGGCCGGAATCTCGCCGATGCGTCAGGGCGCGAGGATGGGATCCCGGCCTTCGCCGGGATGACGGGGAAGGGAGATTGCATGCGTAAAATGGCTTTCGCTTTGGCCGTGGTATTCATGCCGTTGGCGCTTCCGGCGTCCACCGCCCATGCGCAAGTCGCCCCATCCGAAACGCTCTCGATCGACAAGGCGCGCATCGACGCTGCGCTTCGGCAGATGATCGCCAGCGACCGCGCGGGCGGCGTCTCGGCTTTGGTCTGGCAGGACGGGCGCGAGGTCTATCATGGCAGCGCGGGCTTCGCCGACCGCGCCGCGAACCGCCCGATGGCGCGCGATACGATCGCGCAAATATACTCGATGACCAAGCCGGTGACCGGCGTCGCGCTGATGCAATTGTGGGAACAGGGCAAGTTCCACCTCGACGACCCGCTGGCGAACTATCTGCCCGAATATGCGAATATGCGCGTCTATGCGGGCAAGGATGCGGCGGGGCAGCCGCTTTATGCGCCCACGAACCGCCCGATCACGGTGCGCGACATCCTGCGCCACACCGCGGGTTTCGCTTATGGCGCGGGATCGACCCCCGCGCACGACGCCTATGTCGCCGCGGCGCCGCTGGCGCTCGACATCGACCTTGGCGAAGCGAGCCGTCGCCTCGCGACCGTGCCCTTGCTCTACCAGCCGGGAACGCAGTGGGAGTATAGCATCGCGGTCGACGTGCAGGCGGCGCTGGTCGAGAAATTGTCGGGCCAGCGCTTCGCCGACTATGTCCGCACGCATATCTTCGAGCCGCTGAAGATGGGCGAGACCGCGTGGCGCCAGCCTAATGCGAAGCTGCCGCGCTTCGCCGCAATGTATGTGAAGCAGGACGGCAAGATGGTGCAGCAGGACGCCATGACCGCGCAGGCGCTGAACTTCCGCGATCACGAGCTGACCCCCGGCGGCTTCGGCCTCGCCTCGACGCTCGACGACTATCAGCGCTTTGCGCGCATGTTGCTGAACGGCGGCGAGTTGGACGGCGCGCGCATCCTCAAAGCTGCGACCGTGAAGCTGATGGCGAGCGACCAGCTCGACCCCGCGATCAAGGAGCGCTCGTGGCTCCCCGGCAAGGGCCATGTCGGTTTCGGCTTCGACTTCGCGGTACGCAAGGGCCCGCCGCTGAGTGCCGAGGAAAGCCGCGGCGCGGCGGGCGAATATTTTTGGGACGGCATGGCCTCGACCTTGTTCTGGGTCGATCCGGCGAACAAGCTGACCGCGGTCTTCTTCGTCCAGACTTTACCCTATGACGGCACGCTCCACCGCGACTTTCGCGCAGCTGTCTATGGGCCGGGTTACAAGGGGCCGGCGGGCGACTGAAAAAGATCCTCCCCTTGGCGTAGCCATGGGGAGGTGGCGGCGCGAAGCGCTGACGGAAGGGCAATGGCGCAACGTTGCTGACCCCTCCACCACGCCCTCCGGGCGCGGTCCCCCTCCCCAACGCTGCGCGATGGGGAGGATCGCGTCGGCGTCATTTTTCTGTCATCGACTTGGGCTTGAGCGGCTCGTCACGTCTCGGTTAGTCATCGATGGCGACGAGGAGATTCTGCCATGGCCCAGTCCGACAAACGCGCGCTGCTCGCCGAGGGTCTCGCCGCCGGCGACGATGACGCCGCACTGTACGCGCGGCTCGTCGGCGCGGGGGTGTCGGCGGCGTCGGCGAAGTATGAGATCGACCGGCTGGGCAAGGACCCGATGGCGGCGATGCTGCGGCGGCAGGCGGCGCGCGTGGCCAAGCAGGAGTGGCTGTTCGCGAACCAGCGGCGGCTCGCCTTCGAGGCCGAGGGCGGCTTTGGGCTCGACACGCTCGATAAACCCGACCCCGACTTCTTCTATCGCCACTATTATGAGGCGGGTCGCCCCGCGAAGCTCACCGGGCTGATCGACCATTGGCCCGCGCTCGCCCGCTGGTCGCTCGATCATTTCGCCGCGGTCGCGGGCGACGCGGTCGTCGAGGCGCAGGTCGAGCGCGAGGGGAATGCCGACTACGAACTCGCCAAGGACGATCATCGCCGCCTCGTGCGCTTCGGCGAGCTGGTCGACTGGCTGCGGGGGGACGAGGCGAGCAACGACATCTATCTCACCGCCTATAACAGCGGCACCAACGCCGCGGCGCTGGCGCCCTTGTGGGACGATATGGCGCCGATCGCGCTGCTCGCGCCGCGCGAACGCGACGGTTTCTTCTGGCTGGGGCCCAAAGGCACGCTGACCCCCTGGCACCACGACCTCACCAACAATCTGCTGGTCCAGGTGCTGGGCCGCAAGCGCGTGCGGCTGGCGCCGCCCTGGGCCTTTGCGCGGATGCGGAACAGCCGTCACTGCTTCTCTGACTGGGGCAATGAAGCGCTGCCCGCGGGCGAGGGCGATGCCGCGACCCCGCCGGTGCTCGAGACGGTCATCGGTCCCGGCGAGGGCATCTTCCTGCCCGTCGGCTGGTGGCACCAGGTCGAGGCGCTCGACCTGTCGGCGAGCATGAGCTTTACCAGCTTTCGCCGGCCCAACATCCATGTAGAGGATTATGCCTCTTATGGAGAAATAGCCTGATGTCCCTCGTCCTCATCACCCGCGACGATGCGGTCGCCACCGTCACCCTCAACCGCGCGCAAGCGATGAACGCGCTGTCGAAGGCGCTGCGTGCCGATCTCGCCGCCGCGATGCGCGAACTCGCTGCCGATGCGAGCATCCGCGCGATCATAGTGACCGGGGCGGGGGAGCGCGCCTTCACCGCGGGGCTCGACCTCAAGGAACTCGGCGCCGACACGAGCAATCTTGGCGCGGCCAATGCGACCGATGCCGACCAAAATCCGGTGAAGGCGATCGAGCTGTGCCCGCAACCGGTGATCGGGGCGATCAACGGCGTCGCGATCACCGGCGGGTTCGAGGTCGCGCTGGCGTGTGACATCCGCATCGCCTCGACCCATGCGCGCTTCGCCGACACCCATGCGCGCGTCGGGGTGATGCCCGGCTGGGGGTTGTCGCAGAAACTGTCGCGGCTGATCGGGATTTCGCGCGCCAAGGAACTCTCGCTGACGGGCAATTTCCTCGATGCCGAGACGGCATGCGCCTGGGGCCTCGTCAATCGCGTCGTCGCGCCTGATGAGCTGCTCCCCGCGGCGCTGGCGCTGGCGCGTGATATCGCGAGCGCCGACCCGGATATGGTGCGCGCGTATAAGGCGCTGATCGATGACGGCTACGCGCTGCCTTTCGGCGACGCGATGGCGCTCGAGGCCGAGCGCTCGACCGCCGCGAACCGCGCGGTCAGCGCCGACGCGGTCGAGGCGCGCCGCCTCGCGGTGATGGAACGCGGCCGCGAACGCGCGGGCTGAACCCATTATCACTGTGGTAACTGCCGCCGCGCTAGACGCGGCGTGAAGGGGCAGGCGTATGTTTCTCGTCAGCGACTATCAGCGGCGGCAGATCCGCGACGGCGAGCTCCGGCGCTTCGACCGCTGGTTCGTCGACACCGCGATGGGTCCCGCCTATCGCGGGCGCGACGGGCGGCTGCGCGGGGTGAAGGCCGAGGAGGCCGCGCGCTGGCGCGCCGACCTGGAGGCGCATATCGACGCGATGATCGCCGGCCTGCCGGTCCATGCGATGTGGGCGATCGGCGGCCTGCTGGCGGTCGTCTTTCTCGGCGGCTGGCTGCTCGATACGCTGGGCATCGCGCCGCGCCTCCACGCCCCCGCGATCGGGCTTGCAGTCTTCCTCGTCGAGGCGGGGACGGTTGGAATCGAGGCCTGGGACTATGTCGGCGGCTGGCGCGACCGGCGCGATACGATCGAGGCCGCGGTCGCGGCGCGCGCGCCGCTGCCGATCGATCCCCGGCACGTCGGCAGCGGGCACAACTGGTTCCAGATCGCGCTCTATGGCGTCGTCGCCTCGCTGATCCTGATCGCGGTCTTCGGCCATGTCGGGGGCGAGACGATGATCGAACGCATCCAATGGGGCTGGTTCCTCGCTGCGGCGCCGCTGGCATGGGGGCTGCATTTCGCCGCGAAATGGCACGACCGGCGCGCCAAGGACCGGTTTCGGCGCTGAAAGCGATTGGACCTTGCGGCGCGGGAAAATCCTTCGCAGGGATAAGGAATGACCGATCTCGCCCCGCTGCTTGCCGCCTTCATGACCCGCACCCTCGGACCCGGCACCCTCGCCGGCCTCGGCCGGCTGTCGGGCGGGGCGAATATGGAGAGCTGGGCGTTCGACTGGACCGGCCCAAAGGGACTGGGTGCCTATGTGCTGCGCCGTGCGCCGTCGGCCGAATATATGGCGGACCGTCCCTATGGCCATCCGACCGAGGCGGCGCTGGTCAAGGCGGCGCACAGCGCGGGCGTGAAGGCGCCCGAGGTGGTCGGCGTACTCGCCGACGGCGACGGCATGGGCACCGGCTATGTCATGCGCCGCGTGATCGCCGAGGTCAGCCCGGCGAAGATCCTCGCGAGCCCGCCGCCCTCGCTGATCGCCGATCTGGGGCGCGAACTCGCGCGCATCCATGCGATTCCGGCGGACACCGTCCCTGATGCGATCCCGCATATGGACACCGCCGCGGCGCTCGCCGAGCTCAAGGCGCGTTTCCTGACTTACGGTGGCGACCGGCCCGCGATCGCGCTCGCGATCAGATGGTGCGAGGATCATCTGCCGACGCCCGCGCCGCCGGTCCTCGTCCACGCCGACTATCGCATGGGCAATATCATGGTCGATGATGATGGGTTGGCCGTGGTGCTTGACTGGGAGCTGGCGCATCGCGGCGACGCGCATGAGGACCTCGCCTTCGGCTGCATGACCGTGTGGCGCTTCGGCCGGCTCGACAAGCCCGCGTTCGGCGTTGGCAGCCTCGACGAATATTTCGCCGCCTATGAGGCTGCCGGTGGCACGCCCGTCGATCGTGATCGCTTCCGTTTCTGGCTCGTCTATCGCACCCTTTGGTGGGCGCTCGGCTGCCTGCAGATGGGGCAGGCGTGGCGCAGCGGCGCCGACACCACGGTCGAGCGCGTCGTCGTCGGGCGGCGGACCGCCGAGCAGGAACTCGACCTCGTCGCGCTGCTCGAAGCGGAAGCGCCCGAGGCCGAGCGCGCGCGGGCTCTGCCGCCACCGACCGCCGCCACGCCGGAACCCGTCGGCGAGCCGACGAACCGCGAAATGGTGCAGGCGGTGCGCGACTGGCTGAACGAGGAAATCAAGCCGGGCGCCGCGGGGCATGGCAAGTTCCAGGTCGCGGTCGCGATGAACGCGCTCGGCATCGTGATGCGCGATTTGGGCGCCGGGACGCGCGCCGAGGATCGGACGCTCGCCGAGGCGCTGATGGCGGGTACGACGACGCTCGCCGAGCCGGGCCTGCTCGCGCGGTTGCGCCGCGCGGTGCTCGACAAATGCGCGGTCGACAGCCCCAAATATGCCGCGCTCGCCGCGGCGCGCGGCCGCTGGGGCGGATGACCGCGGCGGCGCATCCGCTCTGGGCTGCGCTCCGCGATTATCGCGTCGGTCCGGCCGACGCCGTATTGACCTTCGAGGCCCGGCTGGCGCGCGAGAATGGCTGGTCGGCGGACCATGCCGCGGCGGTGATGGACGAATATCGCCGCTTCCTGTTCCTCGCGGTGACCGCCGGTCATATGGCGGTGCCGTCCGAAGCGGTCGACCAGGCGTGGCACCTGCACCTGACCTATAGCCGCGATTATTGGGACCGCCTCTGCGACGAGATATTGAAGGCGCCGCTGCACCATGGTCCGACCGCGGGCGGCAGCGAGGAGGGACAGCGCCATTTCGCTCTCTATGCCGAAACGCTCGCCAGCTACGAGCGGCTGTTCGGCGAGCTTCCGCCCGAAGAAATCTGGCCCTCGGGCTGGCAGCGCTTCCACGTCGATCCGCGCGCGCGCCGCGTCGCGCTGGCCGACGTCTGGATCGTCCCCAAGCGCATCGTTCGCCTTGGCGCCGCCGCCGCGGCTGTGATAGCGCTGGCGGGGGTCGCGCTATGGGCATGGGGATGAGGATGCGCCGGAGATGAATCCGCTCGATTGGGACCCGCTGGCCTTTATCGGGACCTATTTTGCCTTGCTGATGGTCGTGGGGCCGGTCGCCTGGCTCCTGCCGCGGCTGCTTCGCCCGGCGGGCCGAACGCAGCGGCTGCGCGACCCCGACAGCCTCGCCTATCTCGCCGGGCGCGAGACGCGCTTCGCCGATACCGTCGCCACGCGACTGGTCGCGTCAGGCGCGGTCGAGGTCGATGGCAAGCTCTTTCGCACCGCCGCCGCGACGGGCGCTCCCGGAGCCGATCGGGCAGTGCTCGCGCTGCGCTCGCCCTTCGTCTGGAGCGATATTGTCGCCGCGCTCCGCCCCGAAGCCGCGACGCTTCGCCGTCGGCTCGAATCGGCCGGGCTGCTGCTCGACACCGACGAGCACCGCCGCCTGCGGCTGCTCGCGATCGCCCCCTATGCGGCGCTGCTGCTCTTTGGCGGAATCCGGCTTCTCGCCGATATCGCGCAGGGCGGCCCGCTCTTCGTGCTGTCGGTCATGCTGCTGCTGACGCTCCTTCCGATGGCGATCCGCTGGCGCTTCGTCAGCGACCAGACGCGCGCCGCCCGCGCCGCGCTCAAGGACGCGCGGCGCGAGAATCAGCGGTTGCAGCGTGCGCCGACGGTGCGCGAGAGCGACCTCGCCGTCGCGCTGTTCGGCACGAGTGTCCTCGCCGGTTCGGCGCTCGCAGCCTTCCATCAGCTGCGCAACCCGCATAATTCGCCCGAGGGATCGAATTCGAGCGGCAGTTGCGGCAGCAGCTGCGGCGGCGACAGCGGATGCAGCAGCGGGTGCGGTGGCGGCGGGGATTGATGCGCGGGCGCTCTCATTAAAAAGATTAGCTAGCGAAGCTTATTGCCCTTTTGTCGCCCGGCGAACGCTGGCAAGGCGGGGCGACAGCCAAGGGAGAGCGACATGGATTTTGCGATTGCACCCGACCTGCAGGCGTATCTCGACGAACTCGACGCCTTCATCGAGGCCGAGATCCGGCCGCTCGAGCTCGCCGACGACAATGTCCGCTTCTTCGACCATCGCCGCGAGCATAGCCGCACCGACTGGGACAATCAGGGCCTGCCGCGGCATGAGTGGGAGCAGCTCCTCAAACAGGCGACGCGCAAGGCCGACGCCGCGGGGCATTGGCGCTTTTCGGCGCCGAAGAAATATGGCGGCCAGGACGGCTCGAACCTGTGGATGGCGGTGATCCGCGAACATTTCGCGGCCAAGGGCCTCGGCCTCCACAACGACCTGCAGAACGAGCACAGCATCGTCGGCAATTTCCCCTTCGTCGAGATGTTCGAACAGTTCGCGACGAGCGACGCGCAGAAGCAGGAGTTCATCCTCGGCGGCTTCGAGGGCAAGCGCCGCACCGCCTTCGGCCTCACCGAACCCGACCATGGCAGCGACGCGACGCATATGGAAACGCGCGCGGTGCGCGAGACCCGCGACGGGGTCGAGGGCTGGCGGATCGACGGGCGCAAGATGTGGATCACCGGCATGCATGTCGCGACGCACTGCGCGACCTTCTGCCGCACCGGCGGCAAGGACGGCGATGCCAAGGGGATCACCTGTTTGCTGGTGCCGACGGGCACGCCGGGGATGACGGTCGACGAATATATGTGGACCTTCAACATGCCGACCGACCATCCGCGCATGACCTTCACCGACGTGTGGGTGCCCGACAGTGCGAGGCTCGGACCCGAGGGCGGCGGGCTGTCGATCGCGCAGAGCTTCGTCCACCAGAACCGCATCCGGCAGGCGGCCTCGTCGCTTGGCGCGGCGGTTTTCTGCATCGAGGAAAGCGTGCGCTACGCCCGCGAGCGTAAGCCCTTTGGCGAGGCGCTCGCGCGCAACCAGGCGATCCAGTTCCCGCTCGTCGAGCTCGCGACGCAGGCCGAAATGCTCCGGCTGCTGATCCGCAAGACCGCGTGGGACATGGACAATATGCCGCACAAGGAGGTCGAACATAACCTCAGCGACAAGGTCAGCATGTGCAATTACTGGGCGAACCGGTTGTGCTGCGAAGCCGCGGACCGCGCGATGCAGGTGCACGGCGGCATCGGCTATTCGCGGCACAAGCCCTTCGAACATATCTATCGCCACCATCGCCGCTACCGGATCACCGAGGGGGCGGAGGAGATCCAGATGCGGAAAGTGGGGGCGTATCTGTTTGGGTATCTGGGACCGCGCAAGGGGACATTGGGATGATCGCTTTCCCCTCCCTGCAAGGGAGAGGGAGAGCTAGCGCTTCCTTACAAACTCCGCGCGCAGCACCAGGCCCTTGATGCCGTCATATTTGCAGTCAATTTCCTGCGGATCGCCGGTCAGGCGGATCGATTTGATGAGGGTGCCCTGCCGCAAAGTCTGCCCCGCACCCTTGACCGTGAGGTCCTTGACGAGCGTCACCTGATCGCCATCGGCGAGCAGATTGCCGACTGCGTCGCGAACCTCGACCCGGCCTGCGGCTTCGCGTTTTGCGGCGAGTTCGGATGCGGGCATCCACTCGCCGCTTGCGTCGTCATACACATATTCATCGTCAGCCACAGGAGCGGTCCTTTCGGTTGTTCATGAGAGCGAGGATCGGGCAATCGCCAGCGCTGCGTCATAGTCGCGCGCGTGGCGGACGGTATTCGCCGAACGCCCGAGGCCGCTGCGCTTGAGCATGCGAAACGGGCGCGCCTGCACGCTGGCGAGAATGACCATCGTTCCATCGCGGCGCGCTTGCACCACAAATTCGCGCAGCGCTGCAATGCCGCTCGCGTCGAGATAGGGCACAAGCTCCATCCGCAGGATGATCGCGCGCGGCGTCCGGCCGATGCGTTTCAGTGCGTCGAGCAATTCCCCGGCAACGCCAAAGAAGAAAGGCCCGGTGATACGGAACACCTCGACCCCGGCCGGCAGCGCCTCGCGTTGCGCCGCATCCTCGCCCTCGCTTCCGGTGACGGTCACGGTCTCGCTCATCCGCGCCATGAACAGCAGGCTGGCGATGGTGACGCCGACGCCGATGGCGACCGTCAGGTCCACCAGCACGGTCAGCCCGAAGGTCAGCAGCAAGATGCCACGCTCGCCGATCGGCATGCGCAGCAAGGCGATGAAGCGGCCGGCCTCGCTCATCCCCCAAGCGATCATCAGCAGGATCGCGGCGAGCGCGGCCATCGGCACATAGGCCATAAGGTCGCTTGCGAACAGCACGAAGGCCAGCAGGAAGAGGGCGTGAAGCATCCCTGCGACGGGTGTGCGCCCGCCGGATTTGATATTGGCGGCGGTGCGCGCAATCGCACCCGTCGCGGGCAGCCCGCCAAACAATGCCGAAGCAAGGTTCGCGGCGCCCTGACCGACCAGCTCTTGATTGGAGCGGTGACGAAATCCGGTCATCCCGTCGGCAACGACGCACGAAAGCAACGCTTCGATTCCGGCGAGGAAAGCGATGGTAAAGGCAGCAGGCGTCACCTCTTGCACTTTGGCCAGCGAGAGGGTGGGCAATACAGGCGCCGGCAGGCCTTGCGGCATGTGCGGGAACCGCGAGCCGATCGTTTCCACGGGCAGATGGAGCAGCGCGACCGCTGCCGAGGCGAGGACGATGACGGCCAAATAGGCGGGCAGCTTCGGCGCGTAGCGCCGCAGGGCGACGATCAATGCCAGCGTCGCGATTCCGATGCCCGCAGCGGCGGGTGTGATGCTGTTCGCGGCTTGGACGTAAGCGATCCATTTGGGAAGGAAGTCGGCAGGCACGTCGGCGATCGCGAGACCCAGAAAATCCTTGATCTGGCTCGATGCGATGATGACGGCGATCCCCGCGGTAAAGCCGGTGATGACCGGATGCGGGATATAGCGGATCAGCCCGCCCAGCCGCATATAGCCTGCGGCGATCAGGATGAGACCCGCAAGCAGGGTCGCGAGCACCAGCCCGTCATAGCCATGCGCGGCGATGACGTTGAACACGACGACGACAAACGCCCCCGTCGGCCCGCCGATCTGGACGCGCGAGCCGCCCAGCATCGAAATCAGCAACCCGGCGACAATCGCTGTGATCAGCCCCTTGTCGGGCGAAGCGCCCGAGGCGACGCCGAGCGCCATCGCGAGCGGTAGCGCCACCACCGCGACGGTCAGTCCGGCAAAGGCATCGGCCCGAAACCGGTCGAACCCATATCCCTCGCCAAAAATGGTGAAGAGCTTGGGCGTGAAACCGCCGGGATCGCCCGGCGGGCGCCGCCTTTCCTTGCGCGTCCCATCGATCCGATCCGTCATGGTCTCGAAGATCGGCATCGCGGTCAGCCTTCCCCGGCGGTTTTGGGGACGGCCGCCGCACGCAAGCGCACGCCGCGCCCGCACCCGGTGCTCGGCTGGTTCTCGCCGATCAGTTCGACGCCCCCGGCCTCGATGGCGGCGATCACCTTCACCAGCGTGTCGATGACACCGCGCACCACCCCATCCGACGCTTCCATGCGCTGGATGGTCGGAAGCGACACGCCCGCGCGTTCGGCAAACTGCCGCTGGTCGTCCCCGAGCAGCGCACGAGCGGCGCGAAGTTGGCTGGCTGTTATCACGAGTATCAATCCTGATGCTTAAAACATCATAGATGATGGCTGATGCGCTGCCAAGCCCCCTGTCATTTGTGACTCACGCCCTGGGCCGCCCCGCCACCCCTTGGCATATCGGATATCCATGATAGGTTTCTCCCTGAAACGAAAAAATCGGGAGAGCGGAGATGTTTGATCTGGTGATTCGCGGCGGCACGATCGTCGATGGAACGGGCGGCGACGCTTTTGTCGCGGACATCGCGATCGACGGCGACCGGATCGTCGCCGTGGGCCAGAGCCTCGGCGCGGGGCGCGAGGAGATCGACGCCGCGGGCCGGATCGTCACCCCCGGCTTTGTCGACGTCCACACGCATTATGACGGCCAGGCGACCTGGGATCGGGAAATGGCGCCGTCGAGCTGGCACGGCGTGACCACCGTCGTGATGGGCAATTGCGGCGTCGGCTTCGCCCCCGCCAAGCCCGACCGCCACGACTGGCTGATCTCGCTGATGGAGGGCGTCGAGGACATTCCCGGCACCGCGCTGGCCGAGGGCATGTCGTGGAATTGGGAGACCTTCCCCGAATATATGGACGCGCTCGAGGAATTGCCGCGCACGATCGACGTCGCGTGCCACGTCCCGCACGGCGCGGTGCGCGCCTATGTGCTCGGCGACCGTGAAAAGCCCGGCGCGGTGCCGACGCCCGAGGACATGGACGAAATGTCGCGCATCGTCGAGGAGGGCATCCGCGCCGGCGCGCTCGGTTTCTCGACCAGCCGCACCGTGCTCCACAAGTCGATCGACGGCGAGCTCGTCCCCGGCACCACCGCGACCGCCGAGGAGCTGATCGTCATCGGCCGCGCGATGGGCCGCGTCGGGCACGGCGTGTTCGAAATGGCGAGCGACCTGCGCCGCGAATGGAACGAGTTCCAGTGGATGGGCGACCTCAGCCGCGAAACCGGGCTGCCGGTGACCTTCGCCGCGCTGCAGTCGATCGCCAAGGAATTGCCGCTCGACGAGCAGATCAAGGAAATGCGGCGCCAGAATGCGACCGGCGCGAACATCGTCGCGCAGATCGCGCTGCGCGGCAACGGCATCATCATGGCGTGGCAGGGCACCGTCCACCCCTTCCGCTTCAAGCCTGCGTGGAACGAGATCATCGACCTGCCGTGGGATCAGCAGCTCGCGAAGCTGCAGGACCCGGCGTTCAAGGCGCGGATGATCGCCGAACCCAATGTCTGGCCCGAAAGCGACATCATCGATTTCCTCCACATCGTCGCCGAGGGCTGGCCGGTGCATTTTGAAATGGACCCCGACTTCAACTACGAGCCGCGGATGGACGAAAGCATCATGGCGCGCGCCGCCGCCGCGGGGGTCAGCCCGTCCGAATATGCCTATGACCTCCTCATGAAGGACGACGGCAAGGGCTTCATCTATTTCCCGATCCTCAACTATCAGGACGGCAACCTCAATTTCCTCGAGGATCTGCAGCATGCCGACGACACGGTGAACAGCCTGTCCGACGGCGGCGCGCATTGCGGGACGATCTGCGACGCCGCCTCGCCGACTTTCATGCTCCAGCATTGGGTGCGCGATCGCAATGGCAACCGCATCGGCCTCGAACATGCGATCAAGCGCCAGTGCCGCGACACGGCGATGCTCTATGGGCTCGAGGATCGCGGGCTGCTCGCGCCGGGCTATCTCGCCGATCTGAACGTCATCGACATGGACGCGATCAAGCTCGGCAAGCCTTGGCTCGCCTTCGACCTGCCCGCGGGCGGCAAGCGCCTGCTGCAAAAGGCCGACGGCTATGTCGCGACGATCAAGTCGGGCAAGATCACCTTCCGCGACGGTGCAATGCAGGGGCCGACCCCCGGCGGCGTGATCCGCGGGCCGCAGCGCGTCGAAATGGCGATGGCGGCGGAGTAACACATCCCGACTCCGTTCGTGCTGAGCTTGTCGAAGCACTGTTCTTCTCTTTGACATCGCAAAGAAAGAACGACCCTTCGACAGGCTCAGGGCGAACGGTTTCAGGGGTGCGCCAAAACCGTTATGGTCCGCTCCACATCGGCCAGGTCGTTATAGGCGTGGAACGACAGCCGCATGATCGTGCCGCGGAAATCGGCATGGAGGCCATGGTCTTCCAGTGCCGCCGCGACGCGCGGCTGGTCGGCGCCGGTATCGATGCACAGCGTCCCGCCGATCGCGCCCGCCGGCCAGCGCCACTCGGGCGCCTTCGACTCCAGTGTCGCGCGCAGCATCGCCTGCAGCGCGCGGTTGTGCGCAGCGATCCGCTCGACACCGATCGCCGCAATCTCGGCAATCCCGGCGGTCGACAGGATGAAGGGCGCGATGTCGGGGGTGCCGCCCCACCAGCGCCGCGCATCGGGCGCATAGCGGAAATCGCGAATGTCCATCTCGAACGGATTCTCGTGGCTCCACCAGCCGCGTTCCATCGGGGCGAGCGCGGTACGGTCGTGCGGCGCGACCCACAGCCATGCCGCGCCGGGACCGCCGCACAGCCATTTGACGCTGGTGCCGAGCACGGCATCGACGCCCCATAGCGCGGGCGTCACCGGCGCCACCCCGACCGACTGCGCGCAATCGGCGATGCAGCGCGCGCCCGCCGCTTTCGCTGCCGATGCGACGGCGGCGATGTCGGTGAGCGCGCCGCTCACCGAACTGACGTGCATCGCGACGATCAGCGCAACGTCGTCGTCGAGCGCCGCGGTCCAGTTGGCGGCGTCGCGCACATCGGCGTCGGCGGGCAGGTAGCGCGTCTTCCATCCGGCTGCCGCGAGCCCGCTCGCGACATAGCCGATCGTCGGAAAGGCGCTCGGCGCGAGCAGGATCGTGCGGCGCTCGGTCGCCTGTCCGAGCGCCGAAATGTAGCGCGACAGACCCGTGCTGACATTGGTCGCGGGGCAAAGGTCCTGCGCTTCGACCCCGATCAGCGCCGCCAGCGCCGCGCGCCACTGGTCTATGGCATCGAGCCAGTGCGGCCACGCCTCACCCGTCTCGCGCCACGGCGCCAGCAGCCGGTCGCGGAGCAGCGCCTCGGCGGCGCGCGGCTGGCAGCCGACGCTGTGGCTCTTGAGATAGACGCTGCCGGGCGGCAGGTGGAAGCGCTCTGCGACCGCGGGCTGCAGCAGTGCGGGCGTCATAGCCCGCTCCCGTGCCCCGCCGCGCCGCCGCTGATGCTGTCGCGCTTGACGCCATATTCGGCGCCCCACCGGTCGGTCATCTCGGCGCGGATATCCCATAGTTCGGGGAAGAAGCGGTGGCGCGTGCCGGCGTTGAGCAGTTCGACCGGGCGCCCCTTGAGCGACTTCGACCCCATGCCGATCGAGCGGTGGATCAGGTAGATATGGTGCGCGCGGAAGATCTGGAACAATTCGTCGAACTCGATCAGCGCCTCGGCGACCATATAGGCCTCGTCATGCTTGTAGCCGGTGTCGTAGACGTCGGCGACGGTGCGGCCCGCGGGGTCCAGATAGGCCGCCTTATAGCGCGCCCAGAGCGGCTGCGGCAGGGTGAGCAGCAGCTGGAAACCCGGGCTTTCCTGCCCCGATCCGTTGCCGAGCTGGAGCCGGATCGACTGGTAATCGAAGGGACTCATCGTTTCGAGCAGCGAGAGCTGGTCGGTCATCATCCGCATGATGCGGTTCACCCGGTCGAACAGGCTGAGCACCCGCATCGTCTCGCCCGCGGCCATATGGCCGTCGATCTCGGTCAGGGTGAAGGCCATCAGCTTCATCCACAATTCCTCGACCTGGTGGACGATCTGGAACTGGAGTTCGTCGGGGGTGCAAAGCTCGGCGAGCGGCTTCTGGCACAGGAGCAGGCGGTCGACCGCGAGATAGACCCCATAATCCTTCATGTCGGGGGTTTCGATGCGGCGGTGGGTTTCGGTCTTGTCGAGCATGGGGCGGTCCCCTTTTTGATCTAGGGCTGTAACATTGTTCGTGACCGTAGCCCTGAGCTTGTCGAAGGGCGCTTCTCGGATAAGCGCCCTTCGACAAGCTCAGGGCTACGGCATTGATGTCAGCCGCGCGGCGCGACCCCCGCCGGGGGGCGCCGCGGCGAGCCCGACTGGCCGAGCCAGAGCAGGGGCGCCGCCCGGCTCACCGCGCCAGCAGGTCCGACGGCAGCGTGGGCTCGCCGATGATCAGCGCGAAGCGGCGCCAGATTTCGTCGCGGTCGGGGTCGCCGCGCTCGATATAGGCGCGCACGATTTCCTCGCCGAGGCCGTAATTGATCACATAGCTGCGATACTGGTCGGTGAAGCTGACCGACTGTTCGGCGCGCGCGGGCGAGACGAGCTGGTATTTCTCGGTCAGCGCGACCGCGGTCGGGCGGTCGATCAGCCCGTCGAGATATTGCTGCGCGATCGTCAGCCGCGCGCCGGTCAGCGCCTTCATCGCGTCGAGCAATTGCCAATATTGGTCGTCGGCGGGCGGCACGATGCCCGCGAGCGGCATCAGCACGTCGCGTTCGGTGTCGGGGCGCGTCTGGCCGGGGAAGGCGAGGTCGATGCCGTAATTGGCGGTGCCCTCGGCGATCAGGCTCTGCGGGCTGTACAGCGGATAAACGCTGTACTCGATCCAGCCGCGCCCCTTCACCATCTGCTCCTCGAGCTTCATGTTGAGCAGGTGATGGCCCGGATATCCCTCGTGGCAGCCGAGGTCGAGCGCGCGCGACAGGCGGATCGGCAGGTCGGTGTTGACCTGGATGATGCTGTGATAGCCGCCCTGATAGTAGTTGTAGCCGCTCCAGCTCTTGCCGGTGACGAACTGCAATTCGAAACTGTCGCCGGGTGCGAGCGCGACATGCGCGACGGTGCGCCCGCGGCAGCGCGAGATCGCCGCTTCGAACACGCCCTGCAACCGGTCCTTGGGGATGGTGAAACGGTCGAGATAGGTCTCGACCCGCGTCGCGAGCGGGCCGTCGCCGGGGACGAGCGCGTCGATCGTGGCGAGCGCGGCGTCATAGCTTTTGAGTGGGCGCAGCACCGGGCGCACGCCGAACAGGCGCTCGGCCTCCTCGGCGAAGGAGAAGCGCGCCCCGCCCATCATCATCAGCCGCGTCTCGGCGGCGCGGAGCTGCGCGGCGAGGAAGGCGCTGCGCTGGCGCTCGATGGGATCGGTCAGGTCGGCGGCGACTTCTTCGAGCTTCGCGATCAGCTGGCGCGTCGACACGAGCAGGGCCTTCTGGTCGCGGGGCGCGGCGATCGACGCGTCCATCAGCCCCTGCGGACCGTAATAGGCGTCGATATAGCCCTTTTCGTGCGTCCCGATTTCGAGGCTCAGGGACACATAGGCGGTCGCGACCGCGTCGACCGTCTGCCCGGCGAGCGTCGCGGCGGCGGGGTCGGTCGCGGCGGCGCGCACCGGCCAGTCGGCGGCGGGCGCGGGCGGCGGCGGCAGATCGGAGGGCGACCCCGACGGCGGCGGCAAGGTGGTCAGCCCGGGCACGATCGTCGCACGCGGCTCGCCGGGCGTTGCGGGCGCAGTCGCGCCCGACGGCGGCGGCAGGGCGGTCATGCCCTTCACCACCTCGATGCGGCGGACGTCGACTTCGGGCACCGCCGGCTCGGTCGCGGTCGTTTTGGCCGGGGCCGGGGATGGGGGTGCGGGCGTGGCGCTCGCCTGCGCCTTGCGCGCTTCGACGCTGCGCTTCATCTCCGGGTCGAGCGCGTAGCAGCCCGACAGCGTCGCGGTCGCCAGCAGGGCGGCGAGAGGAAGGTGCAGGCGTTGCATCATGCGGGAAGCGGCTCCGACGTGTCGCGGACGTCGCCGTCGTCGATGATCTCTTCATCGGATCGGGCTTCGACCTCGCCATGCTGCGGGTGCAGCGGCGCGAGGCGCAGTACCGCAAAACCCGCGAGCGCGGCAACCAGCGATCCCATCAATATCCCGATCTTCGCTTCTTCGATGAGCAGCGGATCGCCGGGGAAGGCGAGGCCGCCGATGAACAGGCTCATCGTGAAGCCGATGCCGCAGAGCAAAGATACGCCATAGACCTGCAGCCAGGTCGCGCCGCGCAGCTTGCCCGCGATACCCAGCTTCACGCTGAGCCACACGCTGCCGAAGATGCCGACCTGCTTGCCGAGGAACAGCCCCGTCGCGATGCCCAGCGGCAGCGGGGCGAAAAGCTGCTCTGCGGTCAGCCCCGAAATATCGACCCCCGCGTTGGCGAAGCCGAACAAGGGCACGATCGCGAAGGCGACCCAGGGGTGGAGCCCATGTTCGAGCCGGTGGAGCGGCGAGGCCGCGCTGTCGGGCGCGCCCGGCGTCGCCTCGAACGGGATCGCCATCGCCGCGAGCACGCCGGCGATCGTCGCATGCACGCCTGAGAGCAGCATCGCGTACCAGAGGATCGCGAACAGCAGCAGATAGACGGTAAGGCGCTTCACGCCGAAGCGGTTGCAGGCGCACATGATGCCGAGCACTGCGCCCGCCGCCGCGAGCGCGAGCAGGTTGATCTTGGCGGTATAGAAGAGCGCAATGATTGCGACCGCGCCCATGTCGTCGACGATCGCGACGGTGACGAGGAACAATTTGAGCGAGGTCGGCGCGCGCTTGCCGAGCAGCGCGAGCACGCCGATCGCAAAGGCGATGTCGGTCGCGGCGGGGATTGCCCAGCCTTGGATGAGGTCCACTTTCTCGCCTGCAAAGAGCATGTAAAGCGCGGCAGGAACCGCCATGCCCGCCGCCGCCGCGATGAACGGCAGCCGCCGCCGGTCCCAACTCGCCAGCCGCCCGTCGACGAACTCGCGCTTGATCTCCAGCCCGACGAGCAGGAAGAAGATCGCCATCAGCCCGTCGTTGATCCACAGATGGACCGTCATCGGCCCCAGCTTGTCGCTGAGCACCGGTCCGGTCACCGCGTGGATCATATGGTGGTAGCCCTCGCCGAGCGCCGAATTGGCGATCAGCATCGCCAGCGCCGCCGCGGCGATCAGCAGCATGCCGCCTGCGCTTTCGCTTTCGAGGAAATCGCGCAAGGCGGACGGGGCGATCGAACGGCGGGCCATGGCGAAGCTTCCTAGCCCGGCGCCCCGCGCGCGTCACCCTCTACCCGCTTTCACCGCCATATCGGCACAGTTTCCCTTTGCGCCGATGGAATTTTTGACTAATTCTAGTCGCTTGCGACGATATGACGTCAGCGGGGGCAGGGCGCTACATGGAGATGTCGACCGCGGGACTGGAAATTCTGGTCGGGCTGGCCAGTCACGAGCTGATGCTCTTCGCGTCGGTTGGTATATTATTGATCGGCTTCGACGATCTTCTTTTCGATATTCTCTGGATCGTCACGCGAAAAGGCCGCGCCGGGCCTGCTTATCTGCATGATATGCGCAAGGGCGAGCAGGTGGCCGGGCCGCTGGCGGTTTTCGTTCCCGCGTGGGACGAATCGGACGTCCTGCCAACGATGATCTGGCGCACGCTGTCGGCGTGGCAGGGCGAGAATTTTCGCGTCTATCTGGGCTGCTATCCCAACGACGCCGCGACGCTGTTCGCGGTGTCGCCGCTGGTCGCCGCCGACCCGCGGCTTCGCCTCGTGATCGGCCAGGCGGACGGGCCGACAACCAAGGGCGACAATCTCAATCGGCTGTGGGCGGCGATGGGCGCCGACGAGCGCGCCGAAGGCATCCGCTTTGCGGGGGTGGTGTTGCACGATGCCGAGGATGTCGTGCACCGCGCCGAACTGGCGCTCTATCGCGCGGGCCTCGCGCATCATGCGATGGTCCAGATCCCGGTGCTGCCGCTGCTCGGGCTCGGCCAGCAATGGGTCGCGGGCCATTATGCCGACGAGTTCGCCGAGGCGCACGGCAAGGACATGGTGCTGCGCGCGCGGCTCGGCGCGCCGCTGCCCTCGGCGGGGGTCGGCTGCGCGCTCACGCGTAATGCGCTGACCCTCTTGTCGCTCCGGCGCGGCGGTGCGCCCTTTCGCCCCGACAGCCTGACCGAGGATTATGAGATGGGGATCCTCATCGGCACCCACGGGATGAGCACCGCCTTTGTCGCGGCGGTCGACGACGAAGGCGAATGGATCGTGTCGCGTGGCCCCTTTCCCGCGACGATGTGGGGCGCGGTGCGGCAGAAATCGCGCTGGATCGCCGGGATCGCGCTCGCCGGATGGGACCATCTCGGCTGGGAGGGGCCAAAAGAAGGAAGCTGGGTCGCGCGCTGGATGCTGTGGCGCGACCGCCGCGCCCCGCTCGCGGCGGCGGTGATCCTCGCCGCCTATGGCGCGCTGGTCGCCGGGACGCTCAGCCTCGCTGGTCACGCATTGCTCGGCTGGCAGGCGCGCCCGCCCGCGGCGCTGTTGCAGTTGCTGATGGGATTGTCGGGCGCGCTGCTGCTCTGGCGGCTCGGCATGCGCGGCCATTTCGCGGCGCGCGCTTATGGCCTGCGCCAGGGGCTGTTTTCCATCCCGCGCGCCTTCGTCGCCAATCTCGTCGCGATGTTCGCGGCGCGCAAGGCGGTCGCCGACTATTGGCGCATGCTGCGCTCGGGCCGGGTGGTATGGGACAAGACCCGGCACGACGAGGGTGATGCGCTGCTGATTGCGGCGCCCCCGCCGGTGCGCGCGCGATGACGGGGGTGGCGGCCGGCCCGAACTCGCGCCGCGACGCGCGGGCGCTGCGCTTCCTGCTGCTGCTGCTCGGCGGCTGGACGGTGGTGCGCGTGATGGCGCACTGGAACCCGGCGGTCCCCTTGCCCCGGCACCCGGCGGCCGCGGGTTTTGCGGCAAAACCCGCCGAACCGCGCTGGGCGCCCGTCGCCCGAGTGGGCGATCGGGCGATGCCTGGCCCCCTGCTGGCCGTGTCGACCGTGCGTTCGCCGCGCGCCGACGCCATGATGACCATCGCGCCGTCCGCGGCGTCGGGCCGCACGGAGCATGGGCCGTGGGGCGATGGCCTCAACGCCATGCGGTCGGCGATGCTCGTACGGCTCCTGCCGCCGCTGCCGGGCGGCGCGAGCCGGGCAGCGGTCGCTGGCCCGGCGTGGGTGAAACCCGATGCGCTGCCCTATGCCGGGCCGCCGGGAACCGGCCGGCCCTATTGGATGAAACGCCAGCTCGCCGGCTGGTCGCTCGGCAGCTGGGCCTATCTGCGATCGGGATCGGGCCGCGCGCCGGGCGGGGGCATCGCCGCCGCGAGCCAGCTCGGCGGCAGCCAGGCCGGCGCGCGGCTGGCCTATGGTTTCGGCGAGAGCGGGCGGGTGCGCGCCTATAGCCGCGTTACGCTGGCGCTCGCCGAGCGGCGGCAGCGCGAACTGGCATTCGGCCTGGCCTTCGCGCCGCTCGTGCATCTGCCCGTCGATGTCGCGATCGAACAGCGCGTCGCGGCGGGCAGCGAGGGACGCACCGCGCTCGCGGCGATGGTAGTCGGCGGGGTCGGGGATGTCGCGCTGCCGGCAAACTTCCGGCTCGAGGCCTATGGGCAGGCCGGTATCGTCGGGGCGCGGCGCCGCGACGGTTTCGCCGACGCGGCGGTCGTCGTCGACCGCGAAGTCGCGCGGGGACCGAAGGGCAGCCTGCATCTCGGCGCGCTCGCGGCGGGGTCGGTCCAGCCAGGCGCGGCGCGCGTCGACGTCGGTCCGCGCGTCACGCTGCGCCTTCCCGAGGTGGGGGAGGGGAGCCGCGTCGCGCTCGACTGGCGACAGCGGGTGGCGGGCGATGCAAGGCCTGACAGCGGCCTCGCGCTGACCCTCGCCGCCGACTTCTGATTTTTGCCGATTTTCGGCTCGTCGGCGATTCCCCGCCCGCCCAAACTGGTCTAGGGTCGGCCGCAGCGCTCCATCAGGGGGCGTCCATCATGTCCGGGGCCCATGGATCTCTACCTTCCCGTCGCCAATTTGTCGGTCAATGCGCTGGTCATCATCCTGCTCGGCGGCGGGGTGGGGTTCCTGTCGGGCATGTTCGGCGTCGGCGGCGGTTTCCTGACCACGCCTTTGCTGATCTTCTACGGCATTCCGCCGACGGTCGCGGCGGCCTCGGCGGCGACGCAGGTGACGGGGGCCAGCGTGTCGGGCGCGCTCGCGCATCTCGAACGCGACGGGGTTGACCTGCGCATGGGCGCGGTGCTCGTCGCGGGCGGGCTGATCGGCTCGCTGATCGGCGCCGGCCTGTTCGAATTGCTCACCGCTTGGGGCCAGATCGATACGACGATCAATATCCTCTACGTGGCGCTGCTCGGCACGGTGGGCAGTTTCATGGCGCGCGAGGCATGGGGGACGCTGCAGGCCGCGCGCGCCGGGCTGCCCGCGCCAGCGCGCAAGCGGCGCCATCACCCGATGGTCGCGAACTTGCCGCTGCGCTGGCGCTTCTATCGCTCGGGCCTCTATATCTCGCCGCTCGCGCCGCTGCTGCTCGGCATGGCGGTCGGCGTGCTGACGATGCTGCTCGGCGTTGGCGGCGGTTTCATCATGGTCCCCGCGATGCTCTATCTGCTCGGCATGGGGACGCAGGTCGTCGTCGGCACCTCGCTGTTCCAGATCCTGTTCGTGACGATCGCGACGACGATGGTCCATGCGCTGACCACCGGCGCGGTCGACATCGTGCTCGCGGGGCTGCTGCTGCTCGGCAGCGTCACCGGCGCGCAGATCGGCGCGCGTTTCGCGCAAAAGGTGAAGCCCGAATATCTGCGCATGGCGCTCGCGGCGATCGTGCTGCTCGTGGCGCTGCGCATGGCGGTCGACCTCTTCATCCGCCCCGAAGAAATCTATACCGTGCAATGACGCGGCTCGGCGCCCTGCTGCTCGCGCTGACGCTGGGCTGGTTCGCCGCCGCGCCGGCGCGCGCCGCCGACCCGCGGCTGGTGCCCGACGTGTCGAGCCGCGCGATCGACATCCAGTACAGCTTCACCGGCGAGGAACTGCTGCTGTTCGGCGCGATCCTCTATCCCGGCCAGCGGCTGCCCGACGACCGCGCCGACATCGTCGTCGTGCTGAAGGGGCCGGTGCGTCCGATCATCCTGCGCGAAAAGCGCCGCGTCGCGGGCATCTGGGTCAATGCGAACAGCATCCGCCTGCGCACCTCGCCGGGCTTTTATGCGATCGGCTCGTCGCAGCCGATCGACCGGCTGGTCGACGAACGCACCGCCGCGATCTTCGAACTCGGCCTCCAGAATCTGTCGATGTCGCCGACGGGCTTTTCGGAAAGCGGCACGCTCGAACGCTTCGAAAAAGGGCTCGTCGATCTCTATCGACGGCTGGGGCTGTTCTACGAAAATCCGGCGGCGGTCGAGATTACCGAAGGCGTGCTCTATCGCGCACGCATCCCGGTGCCGGCGCGCGTGCCGGTCGGCACCTACCGCGCCGAAACCTTCCTGATCAGCAAGGGCCGCGTGCTCGCGGTCGCCTCGCGCAACGTCGAGATCCGCAAGGCGGGTTTCGAGCGGTTTGTCGCGCTTGCGGCGCAGCGCCATGGCTTTCTCTATGGCCTTGCGGCGGTCGCGATGTCGCTGCTGCTCGGCTATGCGGCATCGGCGGCTTTCAGGCGCCGATAACGCTAACTTTACCATCAGCTGCGATACCGGTGTCCGGGATGTTCGGGACAATCAACAGACGGGGCCGGGTAATGGATATGCAGGACGGTGGGTATAAGGCCGGCGAGGCCACGCCGGTGCAGCACGTCCGGCTGGCGGGCGGCGGCGCGACCGCGGCGCCGCTCAATCCGGCCGCGGTGCACCATCGCGACGACCTGCTGGTCGGCGAAGTCATCGACATTTCGGGCTCGTCGTCGCGCATCCTGCTCGACGCCGCCGCGCTGCGGCGCCTGTCCGAATCGGCCGACCCCGCGGTCGCGATGGCAGGGCAGGTCGGGGCGCAGATCAAGGTCCGCGTCGGCAATGTCTGGCTGCTCGCCAGCATCCGCGACCAGCAATTGCACGAACGCGGCGAGGGGCTGATCGCCGCGTCGATCGACTTTCTGGGCGAAGGCGACGAGGAAAAGATCACCGGCCGCATCCATAATTTCCGCCGCGGCGTCACGCGCTATCCGGTGCCCGGCAGCCAAGCCTATGCCGCGACCAGCGCCGATCTCAAGCAGATCTACGCCGCCGACGACCGCGCGCATGTCGAGATCGGCACCGTCTATCCGACCAAGGATATCCGCGGCTCGCTCTATGTCGACGCGATGCTCGGCAAGCATTTCGCGCTGCTCGGATCGACCGGTACCGGCAAGTCGACCAGCGCTGCGCTGATCCTCCACAAGATCTGCGAGCTCGCGCCGCAGGGCCATATCGTGATGATCGACCCGCACGGCGAATATTCGGCGGCGTTCAAGGGCACCGGCGCGCTCTTCGACGTCGACAATCTCGCGATGCCCTATTGGCTGATGAATTTCGAGGAGCATTGCGAGGTCTTCGTGACCAGCGAGGGCCGCGACCGCCAGGGCGACTGCGACGTGCTCGCCAAATGCCTGCTCCAGGCGCGGCAGAAGAACCGGCTGGCCGAGGGCATGACCAAGCTCACCGTCGACTCGCCGATTCCCTATCTGCTCTCCGACCTGCTCAACATCCTGCAGAACGAGATGGGCAAGCTCGACAAGGCGACCTCGTCGGCGCCCTTCATGCGGATCAAGGGCAAGATCGAGGAAATGCGCGCCGACCCGCGCTATAATTTCATGTTCTCGGGCATGCTCGTCGCCGACACGATGGCGGGTTTCCTCGGCAAGATTTTCCGTCTGCCGTCCGACGGCCGGCCGATTTCGATCATCGACGTGTCGGGGGTGCCCAGCGACATCACCGGGGTGGTGGTCGCGGTGCTGTCGCGCTTGACCTTCGACTATGCGATCTGGTCGCGCGGCGAACCGCAGCGCCCGGTCCTGCTCGTCTGCGAGGAAGCGCATCGCTACATCCCGTCGAAGGACGTCGGGCAGGGGCAGGCGGTGCGCAAGATTCTCGAGCGTATCGCCAAGGAAGGCCGTAAATATGGCGTGTCGCTGGGTCTCATCACCCAGCGCCCGTCGGACCTCGCCGAAGGCGTACTGTCGCAGTGCGGCACGATCATCTCGATGCGCCTCAACAACGAACGCGACCAGCAGTTCGTGAAGGCGGCGATGCCCGAGGGTGCACGCGGCTTCATCGATTCGATCCCGGCGCTGCGCAACCGCGAATGCATCATCTGCGGCGAGGGTGTGTCGATCCCGATCCGCGTCTATCTCGACACGCTCGCCGAGGAAAAACGCCCGGCGTCGAGCGACCCGCTCTTCTCGAAACTGTGGCGCGAGACCGGCGGCGAGGCCGAAATCCTCGACCGCGTCGTCAAGCGCTGGCGCAGCCAGGGACGGTAACGCCTTTCGATCGCTTCATGCTCTCTCCCCTTCAGGGGAGAGATACGCAGGCTTGGCAGCTTGCTGCCTAGCCGGAGTTGAGAGGGGTTTCGACCACTGCCCGGTCATGCCCCTCTCCAAGCTTCGCTAGCTCCTCACGGAGCAAGCTGCGCTATCCTCTCCCCTGAAGGGGAGAGGGGCTTTAGGCCCTCACTTCCGCCATTCGCCGCTCTTGTTGAACTCCTCGCGGACCTGCCCCGAACGGTTGAGCCGCGGGTCGGCGTAGGTCGGCGCGGGCGCGGCGGCTGCGGCCGCCGGCGTGCCGATCGGGCGCTCGGCCGCCGCCATCGCCTGCGGCGTCGGCGCGGGGGCGCTGGCTGGTAGCGCCGCAACCGACCCGCTGCCTTCGGGGAGCAATCCGGTCGCGGCCGCGCCGCCGCCCTTGCCCGACAGCACCGCCAGCTGCTGCGCGACCGGCGTATAGGGACCCGGCACCGGCTCGCGGCCCATATAGGGCGCACGGAACGCGTCGGGCATGCCCCAGCGGCCGCGCCAGCGGTGGAAGATATGCGCGCCGACGATGTTGGTCATCACCAGGCTCTTGCCCCAGCGCGGCCAGATCGCCTGCGTGTGATAATGGGTGGCGAGGCCGACGCCGGGGAAGACATAGCCGTTCAGCGCCGCCGACGCGACGCGGCTCGCGCGGAGCCAGTTCGGCCGGCTCGGCGCGCGCGCCATCGCGCCGTCGCAGCTGAAGGTGAACTGGCACACGCCGACGCGCTGCGATCCCTGGAAGACGACGCCGCAAATGGTGTTCGGAAAGCTCGGGTGGCGGGCGCGGTTGATGATCACCTGCGCGACCCCGCGCATGCCGTCGTCGCTCTCCGACGCCGCCTCGTAATAGATGGCCGACGTCAGGCAATAATGCGCGCGCTCGCGGTCGAGCGCGGTGACGCCGCGAAAGACATAGGATTTGGCCGGCGGCCCGACGAAGGCTTCCTCGCGCAGCGTTGCCGGATCGACCGGCGGCAGCGCGGCGGCGTCGCCGAAGCCGACGCTGTCGGGGTTCGGCAGCGTCGGGTCGAGCTTCAGCGCGTCCTCATAATCCTCGGCGTTCATGATCGCCCAGCGCGTCGGGTCATAGGCTTTGAAGTCGACCGGCACGCTGACGCTGTACGGCCCCGGGGTGAAGGCGCGCAGCTGCCCGGTGGTCGCGACGAGCGCGAGGCACGCGAACAGGCTGGCCAGCGCGAGCCCCATCCACCAGCGCCGGTCGGGTCCGGCGGGCGCGAAATCGGCCGCCGGGTCGAGCCAGGGCGATTGCGCGCTGAGGTTGAGTTCGGGCTTCATGCGGCGTTCGGCGTCTCGTGCGGCGCCCGCGCGAGTGATTCGCGCGGGGGTAGGCAGCCTGTCTTATGCCGCGAGGTGCGAATAAAATGTTGCGCCGCGGTCAGGGTGTCCCGCGAAGGGACGTTGCTGAAGGCGGGCGTTAAGGGTCGTGGCCGCGATCAGGCGGTCGATCGGTCCAGCTCGGCGATACGCTCGCGCGTCGCGGCATCGACCAGCCCGCGCATCTGTGCGAGCAGTGGGTGCTTCCCCGTATGCTGCGCGCCATAGCCGAGGTTGAACCGGTAATCGAAATCCGGGGCGTTTCGCCCCAGAAGATGCTGGAGCATCGTTTCGAGCTTGTCGAAACCCTTGACCATCTGCGCTTCGGGCGTCGCGGCGGCGCCATATTCGTCCGAAAGGGCGAGTATCTCCTGGCCTAGATCGGCGGGGAGGGGCGCGCATAGGGCCTGGAGGTCGGCGCGTTCGCGCGCTGCGCGGCCGTCGCCCGGCTGCTGGCACGTCGCGGGGACGTCGCCCGAAATCGCTTCGCCCAGATCGTGGACGACGCAGAGCTTGATCAGTTTGAGCCGGTCGTATCCGGCAAGCTCGCGGTCGAACAGCATCGCCATCAGGCACAGCCGCCAGCTATGCTCGGCGGTGCTTTCGGTGCGGCCGCCCGAGGTGATGCCGCTGCGCAGCGTGTCCTTCAGCTTCTCCGCCGCCTGGAGAAAGGCGAGGATCGCGGCGAGGCGCGACGGGTCGATGGCTTGCTCGGTCGTCATGCGGCTAGCTTAGCCCGCCGCGATGCCGGCTCAACGGCAGGAATATTTTATGCGCGGCCCCTGCGTGCGCCATCCTCGACGAGCCGCGCGAAGCTTCCGTCCGACAGCGGCATGCGCGTGTAGCGCAGGCGGCCGGCGGCGATGCTCAGTTCGGCGAAGTCGGCGTCTTCGGTCTCGACCACGACCGCGGGCGCGACCGGCGCGTACCAGCCGAGCGCATCGAGCGCCGCCTCGCCCGCGGCGATTCCCGGCGAGGCGAAGCGCCACAGCGAGCGGCCGGCGAGGTCCTCGACCCCGACCCGCCACCCGGCGATCCGCGCCGGCGACGCGGCGAACAGCCGGTGGGTGAGGTCGCAGATCAGGTGCACCGGGCGCGGTGAGTGGCGCACGAGGTCGAGCAGCGCGCGATCGGCGGCCGAGGCCGGCCTTGCCGCGAGCAGCTGCGTCACCCGGTCCTCCTCGCGCGGGCCGAGCGGCATGGTTCCCGCCTCCCACCGCGATACCGTCGTCTGCGACACGCCCAGTTCCTCGGCGAGCGCGGCCTGCTTGACGCGGTTGAGCGCGCGCCACCGCCGCAGCGAGGCGCCCAGATGGTCGCGGCAGGGCAGGATGGCGTGGGTCACGCCGCGCAGCATAGCGCGCCGTGCGCCGCGCCGGAACGCCCTTGTTAGGCAAATATTGGGAGCAGCAGCCTAGGGTCGCTCCATGACCGCGCTCGCCTTCCCCGCCTATCGTCGCAGCGCGCGTACCGATTTCCGGATGTGGCTGCTGCTCATCTTCGGCGCCTTCTTCTTCTGGGCGGGATCGGTGATCGATCCGCGCGACAATTGCAGCGAGGATGGCCGTGAATGCGCGCCCTGGCTGGTGCCGCTGGCGCAGAGGCTGGGCGCATTGGCTGGCCTCGGCGCCGCGCTCAACATGCTCGCCAACCCGAACCGCGGCAGCTTTATCGATCCCGCGACGGGCGACCTCGTCTGGTGGCAGGGTCGCATCGGCGCCGCGGGCGGCGACGAAGGCCGCATCCACCCCTCGCGCATCGGCAAGGTGAAGATCATCCGGCAGGACGAGAGCGACGATTCGGTGTCACTCTACGATCTCGACGGCGAACGCCTCGCGTGGTTCAATGAAGAGGTGATCCCCTGGCCGTACGAGCGCTGGGCGGGGACACTCGCGGCGCTATGGCCGCATATCGTGGTTGAAGTGGTGGATGATGACCCCTCGGCGGGGCGGGACGATCGGCCGTAAGCGCAATCGGACCTATCGGACGGATTTCCAGCCTGATGTAAACGCGCTAGAAGAAACCTGCCATTTGATCGTCGATCGGAAGTATCACGGACTTGGTAGGAGCTAATTATATGGTGTTTCCCTTTGGGTTGGTCGCTCATCTTGTAAAGCTTGCTTATGAAACATACGAATCGCAGCAACGCATGGACGACAGTTTTATGGGTACGCCGACGGGGGCGGCGGGAAAGATGTTGTTCGCCGCGTATAGCGACAAATTTCCCGCCAATTTCTTAGGCAGCAGCAATGATGCAGGCTTTGCTCTGATTTGCTGGCTCGAACGGGGGAATTACAAGATTACCGACGGTCGCACGCTGATCGTTTCGAAAGGCGGGTCGGTCAGGAAGATTGCGAACTGGAGTTCAAAAAAATACATATATCGTGAAGACGATACGCTGCGGTATAAATCGGATTTGACCTGCTATCCGAACGAAATCGGATCAGCTGGCTTCAAATGCTTCGAGGTAAACTGGGAAAAGGCCGTCGATCCCTGCTTTCCTCTCGCTCATAGCTGCGGCTTCGGCGAAGTCATATTGAATGACACAAGAATGGGAGAAGTGACGGCCACGATCTACGGAGAGTGGATCGGCCTGGGCATCATCGACGATCATTTCCAGGCGCGCGGCGCTTTCGCGGGGCTGCCATATGCGGCGGATCTCATGAAGCGTGCAGAGCAAAGGCATCGCCAGCGCTGATCGGGGCGCCGCCCGAAATAGAGACTGCGCTCATTCGATGGATTTGGCAGGCGCTGCCTCAAACCCCCTTGCCCGAATCCCCACCCTCGCCTATATGCGCCCTACTTCTTGACATGGTTAGCCAGTTGGGACGTCGGGGCCGCGGGCCGCGGCGGCTGTTCCTGCATGGTTTTTCCGGTCACCAAATTTGAAAGACCCGCTTGGCCGACCTCGACGTCCTCAATGCGATCATCGCGCCCGAAGCCGAGGCGATGGGCCTTGCGCTCGTGCGCGTCGCCTTCTTCGGCGGCGAGAGCGACCCGACGCTGCAGGTGATGGCCGAGCGCCCCGACACGCGCCAGCTGACGATCGACGATTGCGCCGACCTGTCGCGCCGCATCTCGGCCCAGCTCGACGCCTTGGAAGAGGCGGGCAAGGACCCGATCGAGGTGGCGTACCGCCTCGAAGTCTCGTCGCCCGGCATCGACCGGCCGCTGACGCGCCGCGCCGACTTCGCCGACTGGGCGGGGCATGAGGCGAAGATCGCGCTCAAGGAAAAGCGCGACGGGCGCCAGCGCTTCAACGGCGAGCTGATCGGCATCGATGGCGATGTCGTGACGATTTCGGATAAGGAAGGGGTGGAGCACAAGCTGCCGTTCGACGCGATCGACACGGCGAAGCTGGTCCTCACCGACAAATTGATTGCCGCAACCGTCCCGCTCTCGATCGAGGGCGCCGACGAAATGGAAGAAGAAGGACAGGACTGATGGCCACTGCCATTTCCGCCAACAAGGCCGAGCTGCTCGCGATTGCCAATTCGGTCGCCAGCGAGAAGATGATCGACAAGGGCATCGTCATCGAGGCGATCGAGGAAGCGATCCAGCGCGCCGCGCGCGCGCGCTACGGCGCCGAGAACGACATCCGCGCCAAGCTCGACGCCCAGACCGGCGACCTGCGCCTGTGGCGCGTCGTCGAGGTCGTCGAGCAGGTCGAGGATTATTTCAAGCAGGTCGATCTGGCCGCCGGCCAGAAGCTGCAGAAGGACGCCCAGCTGGGCGACTTCATCGTCGACCCGCTGCCCGCGGTCGACCTCGGCCGCATCGACGCCCAGTCGGCGAAGCAGGTGATCTTCCAGAAGGTCCGCGAAGCCGACCGCGAGCGCCAGTATGAAGAGTTCAAGGACCGCGGCAACGAGATCATCACCGGCGTCGTGAAATCGGTCGAGTTCGGCCACATCGTCGTCAACCTCGGCCGCGCCGAGGGCGTCATCCGCCGCGACCAGCAGATCCCGCGTGAATTGATGCGCGTCGGCGACCGCGTCCGCGCGATCATCCTGTCGGTGCGCCGCGAAAACCGCGGCCCGCAGATTTTCCTCAGCCGCGCGCACCCCGACTTCATGAAGAAGCTGTTCGCGCAGGAAGTGCCCGAAATCTACGACGGCATCATCGAGATCAAGGCCGCCGCCCGCGACCCGGGTTCGCGCGCCAAGATCGGCGTCATCAGCTATGACGGCAGCATCGACCCGGTCGGCGCCTGCGTCGGCATGAAGGGCAGCCGCGTCCAGGCGGTCGTCCAGGAAATGCAGGGCGAAAAGATCGACATCATCCCCTGGTCGGAAGATACCGCGACCTTCGTCGTCAACGCGCTCCAGCCCGCGACGGTGCAGCGCGTCGTGATCGACGAGGATGACGGCCGCATCGAGGTCGTCGTTCCCGACGACCAGCTCAGCCTCGCCATTGGCCGCCGCGGCCAGAATGTCCGTCTCGCCAGCCAGCTCACCGGCAGCCAGATCGACATCATGACCGAGGCCGACGCGAGCGAGAAGCGCCAGCGCGAATTCGTCGAACGCTCGACGATGTTCCAGGAAGAGCTCGACGTCGACGAGACGCTCGCGCAGCTGCTCGTCGCCGAGGGCTTCAGCGAGCTCGAGGAAGTCGCTTATGTGCCCGCCGAGGAACTCGCGGGCATCGAAGGTTTCGACGAGGAACTCGCCGAGGAGCTGCAGAGCCGTGCGACCGAAGCGCTCGAACGCCGCGAAGAAGCCGCGCGCCAGGCGCGCCGCGAACTGGGCGTCGAGGACGATCTCGCCACCATGCCGCACCTGACCGAGGCGATGCTCGTCGTGCTCGGCAAGGCCGGGATCAAGACGCTCGACGACCTCGCCGATCTTGCGACCGACGAGCTGATCGCCAAGAAGCGGCAGGACAACCGCCGCGGCCCCTCGCGCGAACGCACCGAGGACAAGGGCGGCGTGCTCGGCGAATATGGCCTGAGCGAAGAGCAGGGCAACGAGATCATCATGGCGGCGCGTGCGCACTGGTTCGACGACGAACCGGCAACCGGGGAGGCCGCCGATGCGGACCCCGCACAATGATCAGCTGAGCGAACCAGACCGCGCTGGACGGCGCGGCCAGCATGTGCCCGAAAGGCGCTGCGTCATCACCGGCGAGGTTTCGCCGGCGGAGCAGCTCGTCCGCCTGGCGCTCGGCCCCGACGGCGGCATCGCGCCCGACGTGCTCGGCAAGGCGCCGGGGCGCGGCGCGTGGATCGGCGTCACCCGCGCCGACCTCGAAACCGCGCAGGCGAAGGGCAAGCTGAAGGGCGGGCTCGCGCGGGCGCTGCACGAGGGCCAGTTCGTCATCCCCGACGACCTCGGCGCGTGGATCGAGGCGCAGCTCCAGCGCGCAACGCTCGACCGGCTCGGGCTCGAAGCGCGCTCGGGCACGCTGATCAGCGGCAGCGAAAAGATCGAACAGGCGGCGCGGCGCGGGCAGGTTCGCCTGCTGATCCACGCCAGCGACGCGGGCGAGGACGGGCGCAAGAAACTGGCGCAGGCGTGGCGCGTCGGCGAGGACGACGAAGGCTCGGGCCGCGAAGGCAGGGTCTTGCCGGTGGACCGCGCGACCTTATCTATGGCATTGGGGCGCGAGAATGCGGTGCATCTGGCGTTGACCGACGCCCGCGCCGCGGCCCGGGTGCTCGCGCATTTGAGCCGCTGGCAGTTTTTCACAGGATGGAGTAGGGACGCGACCAATCGCGATTCCGATCCGCAAAACCCGTCGCTTGGCGACGGATCAGAAATTGGGGCGGCGCCAGACGGCACCGCCGCTTCGGACGCGTTTTGAAGGAATGATGGTTTTCGATGAGTGACGAACAGGACAAGCCGACCCTCAGCCGCAAGCCCCTCGGGCTGAAGCGGACGGTCGAGGCCGGACAGGTGCAGCAGCAATTCAGCCACGGCCGCCGCAACACGGTGGTGGTCGAGGTGAAGCGTCGCCGCGTGCTCGGCCGTCCCGGCGAAGCCGCGCCCGAGCCCGTGGTCGAAGAGGTCGAGGCTGCTCCGGCGCCCGCCCCGGCCCCCGCGCCTGCCCCTGCGCCGAAGCCCGCCCCGCGCGCGAGCGAGGCCGACAGCCTGATGTCGCGCCAGGAGCGCCAGGCGCAGCTGCTGCGCGAAGCCGAAGAAGCGCGCATGAATTCGCAGGAGGAAACGCGCCGCCGCGAGGAAGCCGCGCGCGCGCGCGCTGCCGAGGAAGAAAAGGCCCGCGCCGAAGCGCGCGGCGAGCAGTCGGCGGCCCCGGTCGCCGCGCCCGCCGCCGCGCCCGCGCCCGCCGCCGAAACCGCGCCGGTCGTCGAAGCGCCCGTCGCCAAGGCCGAGGAAGCCGAAACCCCCGCGCCGCGCAGCACCACCAGCGCCGCCCCGGCGCCGCGCCGCTTCACCCCGGTCGAGGCGCCCAAGCGCCCCGAACCCAAGCGTCCCGAGCCCAAGGCCACCCGCGGCGCCGACAACCGCCGTCAGTCGGGCAAGCTGACCGTCACGCGCGCGCTGAACGAGGACGAGGGCGCGCGCGCGCGCAGCCTCGCGGCGCTCAAGCGCGCCCGCGAAAAGGAAAAGCGCTCGCACACCAGCTTCTCGGGTCCGCGCGAGAAGCAGGTCCGCGAAGTCGTGGTGCCCGAAAGCATCACGGTGCAGGAACTGGCGAACCGCATGGCCGAAAAGACCAACGACCTGATCAAGGCGTTGTTCAAGATGGGCAGCCCGGCCGCCGGCACCGATACGATCGACCAGGACACCGCCGAATTGCTCGTCACCGAATTCGGGCACGAGATCACGCGCGTCAGCGAAGGCGATATCGACATCCGCCACGACGAGGATGTCGACGACGCCGAACATCTGAAACCGCGCGCCCCGGTCGTGACGATCATGGGCCATGTCGATCACGGCAAGACCAGCCTGCTCGACGCGCTGCGCGGCGCCAATGTCGTCGCGGGCGAGGCCGGCGGCATCACCCAGCATATCGGCGCCTATCAGGTGAAGACCCCCGACGGGTCGCTCGTCACCTTCCTCGATACGCCGGGCCATGAGGCCTTTACCGAGATGCGCCAGCGCGGCGCGAACGTCACCGACATCGTCATCCTGGTGGTCGCCGCCGACGACGGGCTGAAGCCGCAGTCGATCGAGGCCATTGCCCACGCAAAGGCCGCGGGCGTGCCGATCATCGTCGCGATCAACAAGGTCGACAAGGAAGGCGCCAACCCGCAGCGCGTCCGCGAGCGCCTGCTCGAGCACGAGCTGGTGGTCGAGGAAATGGGCGGCGACGTCCAGAATGTCGAAGTGTCGGCGCTCAAGAAGACCGGTCTCGACAAATTGCTCGAGGCGATCGCGGTGCAGGCCGAGATCATGGAGCTGAAGGCCAATCCCGACCGCGCCGCCGAAGGCACGGTGGTCGAGGCGAAGCTCGACAAGGGCCGCGGTCCGGTGGCGACGATCCTCGTTCGCCGCGGCACGCTCAAGGTCGGCGACATCTTCGTCTGCGGCGCCGAAAGCGGCCGCGTCCGCGCGCTGATCGACGACCAGGGCCAGCAGATCAAGGCGGCGACTCCGTCGATGCCGGTCGAGGTCCTCGGCCTCGGCGGCGTCCCGATGGCCGGCGACACGCTGACCGTCGTCGAGAATGAGGCGCGCGCCCGCGAAGTCGCCGCCTATCGCCAGGAACAGGCGACGCGCAAGCGCACCGTGCAGGCGCCCGTCAGCCTCGAGGGCATGTTCGAGGCGCTCGCCGACAAGGCCAATGTCATCCAGTATCCGGTGGTCATCAAGGGCGACGTGCAGGGCTCGGTCGAAGCGATCGTCAATGCGCTCAACAAGCTGTCGACCGACGAGATCCGCGTCCGCGTGCTCCAGTCGGGCGCCGGCGCGATCACCGAAAGCGACGTGACGCTGGCGGCGGCGAGCAATGCGCCGATCATCGGCTTCAACGTCCGCCCGAACGCCAAGGCGCGCGAGATCGCGAAGCGCGAAAAAGTGCGCTTCATGTATCATGACGTCATCTATCACCTGACCGACGAAGTCAGGAAGGAAATGGCGGGCGAGCTGGGTCCGGAGCGGATCGAAACCGTCGTCGGCCGCGCCGAGGTCAAGGAGGTCTTCCCGGCCGGCAAGCGCGACAAGGCGGCGGGTCTGCTGGTGCTCGAAGGCATCATCCGCAAGGGGCTCCACGCGCGCCTCACGCGCGACGACGTCATCGTCTCGGCGACGACCATCGCGTCGCTGCGCCGTTTCAAGGACGACGTCGCCGAAGTGCGCGCCGGCCTCGAGTGCGGCGTCGTGCTGGCGGACACCAACGACATCAAGCCGGGCGATCACCTCGAAGTCTTCGAAGTCGAACTGCGCGACCGGACGCTCTGACGGGCGTCCGCTCCGCATAACAGGGAGGCGGCACCATGGCGCGCTACGTCGCCCTGTTCGGCAGCATCAACGTCGGCGGCAACCGGCTGAGGATGGTCGATCTGCGCTCGGCGTTCGAGGCCGAGGGGTTCAGCAACGTCGAGACCGTCGTCGCGAGCGGCAATGTGCTGTTCGACCATGATGCGCGGCCGACACGCGGGCTCGAGGAAAAGCTTGGCCTGATGGTCGACGACCGTTTCGACATGACGAGCGCGGTCGTGGTGCGCGACCGGGACGAACTGGCCGCGGGCGTCTTGGACAATCCCTTCGCGGGCACGAACGAGGACCGGTTCGTCCACACCATGTTCCTGACCGACCAGCCGACGCAGGCGCAGTTCGATCAGCTGGTGGGCGATCATCTGGGTCGGGGCGGCGAGAAGCTCGCGCTTGGCCAGCGCATGCTGTTCCTCGACTATGGCGACGGCGTCGCCGACAGCAAGCTGACCGGCCCCTTCATCGAAAGGCGCTTGGGCTGCAAGGGCACCGCGCGTAACATGCGCTCGATCGCGCGCATCGTCGCGAAACTGGACGAAGAGAAGAAGGCCAAGTGAAGAAGCCCGAAAAGGACAAGGGACCTTCGGTCCGCGTGCTGCGCGTCGGCGAGCAGGTGCGCCACCTCCTGTCCGAAATCCTCGCGCGCGGCGACGTCCACGACGATGTGCTTGCAAAGCAACCCGTCAGCATCACCGAAGTGCGTATGTCGCCCGACCTGCGCCACGCGACGGTGTTCGTGAAGCCTTTGCTCGGCAAGGACGAGGAAGCGGTGCTGAAGGCGCTGCGCACCAACACCGCCTATCTGCAGAAGACCGTCGCGTCGAAGGTGCGGATGAAATATGCCGCGAAGCTGAAATTCCTGGCGGACGAGAGCTTCGACGAAGCGAGCCATATCGAAAAATTGCTGCGTGATCCGAAGGTGGTGCGCGATCTGGAGGACAGGGACGCCGAATGAACGGCCGCTGGATCGCCGTGGTGACTGCGACTTTGATCGCGATCGCGGTGGCCATCGGTGTTCCCTTCGTCGGCGGCGAGCAGAAATGGCATGTCGCGCGCGGCGCGCTCGATGCCGATTGCAACAATAGCGGCGCTAATCCCGACGGCAGCGTACAGTTCATGGTGCCGTGCCCACGGTCGGTCATGTCGCCCGATGGGCGCTGGAGAATCGTCCAGACCCCGGCCACAGGCGGCGAACGAGAAATTTACGACGTTCGGATCGAGGAGGCGAGCGGGCGCATCATCGGTTCGATCCCTGCGCTCAACGACAGCATGCCTTTCGTGCTGCAATGGTCGCCGCGGCGCGACTGGTTCCTGATCAATCACTATATGGGGTCGGGGTTGGAGCGGCCGCGCATTTTCGAGATTACGTCGCGCGGCATCGTCGAGCATGATCGCTTTCTGAAACGCGGTGAAGACATGGCTCGACGCATCTCGCCTTGCCTGCCCGGACCGAAGCCATGGCTCTGGGTCACCGGCACAGGGCTTCGATGGTCTCCCGACGGACGCCAGTTGGCATGGGTCTTTGTGACACGTCCGGACGCATGCATCGATCACGACAATTGGGAGGGCGGCCCGATTTCTGCCGACAAGCAGTGGAAACCGTTCCTGATGATCTCGGACATCGAGACCGGCGCCGTCGTCGAGGCCTCGATTCGCCTGCTGCCGGACGACGGCAAATGGGATTTCCCGGTCGACGGACCCTATGCCGATTTCTGAGGCACTGCGCGGCTACTTCCCCTTGGGCGTCTTGATCCCTGCCGCCGCTTCCAGCTCGACCAGCGCTTCCTCCAGATAGTCGATCATCCGCTGCGCGTGCGGGACGCTGCGGCGGCAGGCGGTGATGCCGAAGTCGATATTCTCGAAATTCGACACCTGGGTGATGTTCATCGCCATGCCGTCGACGGGGATGCTTGCGGGATACATGCCGTCGAGCCGCGCGCCGTTCCAGTACATCTGCTCGCGCGGGCCTGGGACGTTGGAGATCGTCACCGAGTAAGCGGGGAATTTGTCGGCGGTGCGCGTCAGCGCGGTGAGCATCATCGGGAAGCTGGTGATCGCGGTGTAGAGCTGGATCTGCGACGCGGTCATCGCGCGCAATTGCGCCTTCGCCGAGTTCATCGATTCCTGGATCGCCGCCATGCGGCTCGCCGGATCGTCGATATGCGTCGCGAGGTTCGCGGTCACCGACGCGACCGAATTGCCCGAATCGATGTCGTCCTTGGGGCGGATCGACACCGGCGCCATGGCTTTCAATGGCTTGTCGGGCAGTTCGTTCAGCGACTGGAGATATTTGCGCATCGCCCCCGCGCACATGCCGAGCACCGCGTCGTTGATCGTGCCGTCATAGGCCTTGCCGACGCGGCGCACGCGTTCGAGCGACCAGCTTTGCGCGACGAAGCGGCGCGCGCCGGTGATGTTGCGGTTGAAGCTGGTGCGCGGCACCCCGGCGAACGGCGTGACGAGCCCGTCGCCGCCCAGCCCGACCATCGCCGCGACATATTGGTTGAGCGCCTTGGTCACCCCGACGCTGTTGCCCCATTGCTCCTTCAGGAAATCGCCGATCGCCGCGATGTCGGTCAGGCTGGGGCGCGGGGCCTTCTTCGGCGGCGGGAATTTGCGCTTATAGGCTTCATAGGCCTCGACCGAGAGCGGCGAGGCGGTGCGCCGTTCCTTGGGATCGGGCGACAGCATCGAATTGTAGAAATGGATGCTCGCCGCGCCGTCCATCAGCGCATGGTGGATCTTCTTGAAGGTCGCGATCTGGCGGTTGGGCAGCCCCGAGATGAGCGTGATTTCCCACAAAGGCCGGGTGCGGTCGAGCAGCCCCGAATGGAGCCGCGAGGCGAGCTCGAACATCTCGCGGTAGCGCCCCGGCTTGGGCAGCGCCGAGGCGCGGACATGGTAATGCATGTCGATGTCGCGGTCGGGCTCGAGCCGGATCGGGCCGTACTGGCCGAGCGCGGTGAGCTTGAGCACCTCGCTGAACGGCCGGCGCAGCCCCTCGGACTGGCGGAGCAGCGCGAGCTGTTCGTTCAGCCAGTCGGTCTCGTCGACATCGTCGGGCAGGGTGTAGAGGTTGATGCCGCCGATATGCATCGGCATCTCGCGGCTTTCGCCCACCAGGAACATCGCATCGCTGATCGGCATCAGGCGCATCGGCAGCTCTCCCCACTGATTGTGCTGCATATTTGTGCGCAGCATGACAGGGGGCGGCGAGGTGTCAAGCGACAGCGGCCGGCCGTCACCATTCAATAGTTGACATCGGCAACTATTTGACCGACGAAGATGGCATGACCGAAGCCGCTGCCCTCCCCCCGAATCCCGCGCTCACCTCCGCCGTTGCCGCACTCAGGCGCTTCAACCGCTTTTATACCCGGCGGATGGGCGCGCTCGATCCGCACTATATGGGCAGCGAGCTGTCGCTGGTCGAAGCGCGGATATTCTATGAGATCGCGGTCGGCGAACCCGTGCTGGCCAAAGCGATCCAGGAAGCGGTCGGGGTCGATGCCGGTTACCTCAGCCGCATCGTCGGCAAGTTCGCCCGGCGCGGCTGGATCGAGCGCGGGCGCGGCGCCGATGCACGCGAGCGGCCGATCATGCTCACGCCCGAAGGCCGCGCCGCCTTTGCCGCGCTCGACGCCCGAACCTTCGACGAGACGGCACGGCTGCTGGACGGGTTGCCGGGGCACGACATCGCGGCGCTGAACGCCGCGGTCGACTGGATCGCCGACCGGCTGGGGCGTGCCGAAGGGCAGGCCTGCCATATCCGGACCTGGACGGTCGGCGACATGGGCATGGTCACCGCGCGCCAATCGATCCTGTATCAGCAGGCCTATGGCTGGGGCACGCGGATGGAGGCGCTGATCGGCGAGATCACCACCGCCTTCCTTCGCGACTTCCAGCCCGGGCGCGAGCAATGCTGGATCGCCGAGCGTGCGGGGCGCATGCTCGGCTCGGTCTTCCTCGTCGCCGAGGACGAACGCGTCGCGCGGCTGCGCCTGCTCTATGTCGAGCCCGAGGCGCGCGGGCTGGGGATCGGCGCCGACCTCGTCGGGCGCTGCGTTGAGTTCGCGCGCGCGGCGGGCTATCGGGAGATCATATTGTGGACGCACGCCGTGCTGACCAGCGCGCGGAAGATCTACGCCGCGCAGGGATTCGTCGTCGAGTCGGTCGAGACCCATGACGATTTCGGCAAGCCCGAAGTGAGCGAAAGCTGGCGCCTGATCCTCGCCGACTGAACGGGGTGGAACCGCGCCGGGATTGATCCTAAGCAGCGGCGCATGGCCAAGCTCTATTTCTACTACGCCAGCATGAACGCCGGCAAATCGACGACGCTGCTGCAGGCGGATTTCAACTATCGCGAGCGCGGCATGGAGACGATGCTGTGGACCGCGGCGCTCGACGACCGTTATGGCGCCGGACAAGTGACCAGCCGCATCGGGCTGATGGCCGAGGCGCACAAGTTCGATCCCGACAGCGACATCGCCGCCGCGGTGCTCGCCGAGAACCGCCAGCGTCCGCTCGCCTGCGTGCTCGTCGACGAGGCGCAGTTCCTGTCGAAACGCCAAGTGTTCCAGCTCGCGGCGCTCGCCGACGAAGCGAATATCCCGGTGCTCTGCTACGGCCTGCGCACCGATTTTTCGGCCGAGCTGTTCCCCGGCTCGGCGGCATTGCTCGGCATCGCCGATGCGCTCGTCGAGCTGAAGGCGGTGTGCGAATGCGGGCGCAAGGCGACGATGAACCTGCGCGTCGACGAAACGGGCCGCGCGGTGGTCGAGGGCGCGCAGACCGAGATCGGCGGCAACGACCGCTATGTCGCGATGTGCCGTCGCCATTTCATGGCGAAACGGCGCGAAGCTGCGGCGGCGCCAAGGGAGATAGGCGCCGATGCTTGACCGTCTCTATGCCGAACTCGCCGATGGCGACCTGAAACTGGTCAAGCTCGCCGAGGAGCACCGCGAGGCGCTGCGCACTGTCTGCGCGGCCGATGCCGACATCTGGCCGATCTATTCGTCGAGCTTCGGTCCCGGCCATTTCGACGCCAGTTTCGACACGCTGATCGGGCGCGGCGGCCGCATGCCCTATGCGGTGTTCGACGGCGCCCGATTGATCGGCATGACCGCCTGGCTGCGTCCCGATATGTCGGCGCAGACGGTCGAGATCGGCAACAGCTTCATCCATCCCGACGCGCGCGGCACCGGCTTCAACGGGCGATTGAAGAAGCTGATGATCGATCATGCCTTCGCGGTCGGCATCCGCCGCATCGAATTCCGCATCGACGAGCGCAACGCGCGATCGCAGGCCGCGGTCGCCAAGCTCGGCTGCACCAAGGAAGCGACGCTTCGGTCCGAGCGTATCACCTGGACCGGCCATGTCCGCGACACCGCGCTCTGGTCGCTGCTGGCGGGGGAGTGGGCGGGGCGCCCTTAGTCTCGTCATCCCGGCGAAGGCCGGGATCTCGCCGGTGCGTCAGTACGATAGGGTGAGATCCCGGCCTTCGCCGGGATGACGAAAGATACAGGTCAGCCCTAGTTCAGATTCTCCGTGCTAAAACGCGCCGCATGATGAAACAGAAACTCGCACTCTCCCTGGCCGCCTTGCTGCTTCCCCTTTCTGCAGCGGCGGCCGACGAGCCCGCCAAGGACGCGCGTGCAATCGGCGTCGAGGCGAGCATCGCCTTTCCCGCCTATGGCACCGTCCGCAATTTCGAGGCCGACGGCGACGACGGCATCTGGATCGAGGACCAGCGCCGCGACTGGTATTATGCCAAGCTCACCGGCTATTGCCCCGATCTCGACTTCGTCCAGGCGATCGCGATCGACACGCGCGGCACGTCGCGGCTCGACAAGTTCGGTGCGATCATCGTCAACGGCCAACGCTGCGCCTTTACCTCCTTCGTCACCGCCGAAAAGCCGTTGCCGCGCAAGGAGCGGCTGAAGCTCGCCAAGGAAGCGAAGGAAGCCGCGAAGGCGTCCGACTCAAATTGACAAGCGGCCCCGCCGCGCCCAAGCGCGCGCGGCAATGAACGGCTGGATCATCCTCGACAAACCCCTGGGGCTCGGCTCGACGCAGGCGGTCGGCGCGGTCAAGCGCGTCTGCCGCGAGGCGGGGTTGGGCAAGGTCAAGGTCGGCCATGGCGGCACGCTCGACCCGCTCGCGACCGGGGTGCTGCCGATCGCGCTCGGCGAGGCGACCAAGCTGTGCGGGCGGATGCTCGACGCGAGCAAGGTCTACGACTTCACGGTCCGCTTCGGGGCGCAGACCGACGGGCTCGACGCCGAGGGGGCGGTGGTCGCGACGAGCGACATCCGCCCGACGCTGGCCGAGGTCGCGGCGGTGCTGCCGCGCTTCACCGGGCCGATCGAACAGGTGCCGCCGGCGCACTCCGCGATCAAGATCGACGGCGAGCGCGCCTATGACCGCGCGCGCAAGGGCGAGACGGTCGAGATGAAGGCGCGGGGGGTGACGGTCTACAGCTTGGCGATCCTCCCCGGAACGGGGAGGGGGACCAGCGAAGCTGGTGGAGGGGCACTCTCGGCCCAGCGCTCCGCCGATGCCTTGCGCAAACCGCCTGTGCCCCTCCACCATCCTGCGGATGGTCCCCCTCCCCGTGCCGGGGAGGATCTGGAGGAAATCACCCTCACCGCGCATGTCTCGAAGGGCACCTATATCCGCAGCCTTGCGCGCGACATCGCGCTGGCGCTCGGCACCGTCGGGCACGTCACGATGCTGCGCCGCGCGCGCGCGGGGCCGTTCACCGTGGAACAGGCGATTTCGCTGGACAAATTGAACGCTTTCGGCCAAGGGGCCGCCCAATCAGAAGTAATTCTGCCGCTCGAGGCAGGGCTGGTCGACATCCCGGCTCTGAACCTTTCCCCGGAAGCGGCAGGGGCGATCCGCCAGGGTCGTGTCTGGACCGGGGTAAGCGCGGATGACGGGCTCTATTGGGGACGCGACGGCGACAATCGTCCGATCGCCCTGATCGAGGCTTTGGCGGGAACGCTGAAGGTCGTGCGCGGCTTCAACCTGTAAAACACGATGTTCGAAGGAAAAAACTATGTCGATTACCGCCGAGCGCAAGGCCGAAGTCATCAAGGAACATGCCCGCGAAGCCGGTGACACGGGTTCGCCCGAGGTCCAGGTCGCGATCCTGACCGATCGCATCAACAACCTGACCGATCACTTCAAGGCGAACCACAAGGACAATCACAGCCGCCGCGGGCTGCTGATGATGGTCAACAAGCGCCGCAGCCTGCTCGACTATCTGAAGAAGAAGGACGAGGGCCGCTACGCCGACCTGATCGCGAAGCTGGGTCTTCGCAAATAAGAATGCGAGGGCGGCCCCGGATCACCGGGGCCGCTTTCATTTTGGTTGCTCGCATAGCGCGCGACCGCAGGGCCGCTCCCGCATCCGGCGGGACCGCCACAGGGGCATCAAAGCGCCCCGTACCGCCCCGGGCCGGATTGCCCGGACACAGAGGCCCCGCCCGGCATAGGGCCCGGCGGGCGAAGGAAACACCATGTTTGACGTGAAAAAAGTATCGATCGAGTGGGGCGGTGAAACGCTGACCCTCGAAACGGGCAAGGTTGCCCGCCAGGCCGACGGCGCGGTTGTCGCGACGCTCGGCGAAACGATGGTCCTGGCCGCGGTCACCGCCGCCAAGACGGTCAAGGAAGGGCAGGATTTCTTCCCGCTCACCGTCCATTATCAGGAAAAATATTCGGGCGCAGGCCGCATCCCCGGCGGCTTCTTCAAGCGCGAACGCGGTGCGACCGAAAAGGAAACCCTGGTTTCGCGTTTGACCGATCGTCCGATCCGTCCGCTGTTCCCCGAAGGTTTCTACAACGAAATCAACGTCATTGCCCAGGTCCTGAGCTATGACGGCCACAACGAGCCCGACATCCTCGCGATGGTCGCCGCGTCGGCCGCGCTCACCATCTCGGGCGTGCCCTTCATGGGTCCGATCGGCGCCGCGCGCGTCGGTTATGTCGACGGCGAATATATCCTGAACCCGACCGACGAACAGGTTGCCGCGGGCGATCTCGACCTCGTCGTCGCCGCCACGTACGACGCGGTGATGATGGTCGAATCCGAAGCCAATGAGCTGTCGGAAGAGATCATGCTCGGCGCCGTGCTGTTCGCGCACGATGCGTGCAAGGAGGTCGTCAAGGCGATCGTGAAGCTCGCCGAACAGGCGGCCAAGGATCCCTGGGACATGGCCGAACAGGCCGACCTGACTGCCGCCAAGGACAAGCTCAAGAAGCTGATCGGCAAGGACATCGCCGCCGCGTACAAGCTGACCGACAAATCGGCCCGCTCGAACGCGCTGAACGCTGCCCGCGCCGCCGCCAAGGCTGCCTTCGCCGACGCCGCGCCGCAGGACCAGATGGCCGCCGGCAAGCTGGTCAAGAAGCTCGAAGCCGAAATCGTTCGCGGCGCCATCCTCAAGGACGGCAAGCGCATCGACGGCCGCACGACGACGCAGATTCGTCCGATCCTTGCCGAGACGCACTTCCTGCCCCGCGCGCATGGCTCGGCGCTGTTCACGCGCGGCGAGACGCAGACGATCGCAACCTGCACCTTGGGCACCAAGGACAGCGAGCAGATGATCGACGGCCTCAATGGCCTGTCCTACTCGAACTTCATGCTGCACTATAACTTCCCGCCCTACTCGGTCGGTGAAGTCGGTCGCTTCGGCGCCCCCAGCCGCCGCGACATCGGCCATGGCAAGCTGGCCTGGCGCGCGCTGCACGCGGTGCTGCCGACGAAGGACGAATTCCCCTACACGATCCGCATCACCAGCGACATCACCGAGTCGAACGGCTCGTCGTCGATGGCGTCGGTTTGCGGCGGGTCGCTCGCGATGATGGACGCCGGTGTGCCGATCAAGCGCCCGGTTTCGGGCATCGCGATGGGCCTGATCCTCGAAGGCAAGGATTATGCGATCCTGTCGGACATCCTTGGTGACGAAGATCATCTCGGCGACATGGACTTCAAGGTCGCGGGCACGTCCGAAGGCATCACCACGATGCAGATGGACATCAAGATCGCGGGCATCACGCGCGAAATCTTCGAGGCCGCTTTGAACCAGGCGAAGGAAGGCCGCGCGCACATCCTCGGCGAAATGGCGAAGGCGCTGGGCGAAGCCCGCACCGAGCTGTCGGCGCACGCGCCGCGCATCGAAACGATGCAGATCGACAAGTCGAAGATCCGCGACATCATCGGCACCGGCGGCAAGGTGATCCGTGAGATCGTCGCGACCACCGGCGCCAAGGTCGACATCGACGACGAAGGCCTGATCAAGATCTCGTCGAGCGACCTCGACCAGATCGAGGCGGCCCGCAAGTGGATCAGCGGCATCGTCGAGGAAGCCGAAGTCGGCAAGATCTATGACGGCAAGGTCGTCAACCTCGTCGATTTCGGGGCGTTCGTGAATTTCATGGGCGGCAAGGACGGTCTCGTCCACGTCAGCGAAATCAAGAACGAGCGCGTCGAAAAGGTCGCGGACGTCCTCAGCGAAGGCCAGGAAGTCAAGGTCAAGGTCCTCGAGATCGACCAGCGCGGCAAGGTCCGCCTGTCGATGCGCGTCGTCGACCAGGAAACCGGCGAGGAACTCGAAGACACCCGCCCGGCGCGCGAACCCCGCGAACCGCGCGGCGATCGCGGCCCGCGCCGTGATGGCGGCGACCGCGACCGTGGCCCCCGCCGCGACGGCGGTGGCGGTCGTGACCGCGGTCCGCGCCGCGACGGCGGCGGCGACCGCGGCCCCCGAAGCGAAGGGCGCCGCGAGCGTAGCGAAGGTCCCGAAGACCAGGGCCATGTGCCCGACTTCCTGAAGGACTGAGCGCTTCTTTTATCGGAACAGGAAAGGGGCTGCCGAGAGGCGGCCCCTTTTTTGTCAGGTTTGGGGTAGAGGAGCGGCCACCCTAATCCTCCCTGTCGCGAAGCGATGGGGAGGGGGACCGCCGCGAAGCGGTGGTGGAGGGGTGGCAGCCTGAAGCCGACGCCCAAGGCCTCGACCCCTCCACCATGCTTCGCATGGTCCCCCTCCCCACGGCTATGCCGCAGGGAGGATTATTGCGTCCGCTCCCGCCCCCTATCCGCCCAGCCGGCGCGCGGCGTCCTCGCGGTACGGCGTCCAGTTGGTGGGGCAGGCCTTTACCGCCTTGGGCACCGCCTGCATGCCCTCGGTGACCCAGCAGTCGCCGTAGATCGAGCAATAACAGGCGCGGATATCGAGCTTCCAGCGCTCGCGGTTGAACGCCAGCCAGACGGCTTCGCTGTCGGGCGTGCGCGGCAGGCCGATGAAGCGCAGCTGTTCACCGGGGCGCACGGCGATGCCCGTCGACGGCGAGGTGGCGAAGGACATGCTCTTGGTGTCGCCGCCGCTGCAGCAGCTTTGCAGCAATTCGCCCGGCCCGGTGATCGCCTTGCCGCGATAGCGGATCTCGACCGGCCCCATGATCGCCGGGCCGACGCCATTGTTGGTCATCGACAGCGAGATATTGGCCTTGCCGTCATCATCGACATTGCTGGTGCCCACGGTGACGAAGGGCATCACCCCGCCGGTCTGCATCTTGCGCGTCGCATCGGCCTGGACGAAGGCGAAATAGGCGAGCGCGAGCGAGGCGATCAGCGCGGGCAGGCCGATCAGGAAATGAGCCACGGTGACGATCGGCAGATAGCGCAGCAGGCGGACGGGAAAGTCCGGCGGCGGCGCAGCGGGCGGGGGTTCGGGCGTGTCGCTCATCGCGCCATGCTAGCGCGACCCCGTCGCCGTTCCAATCGCCAGATGCAGGGCGGTCAGCGCGGTGCGGCGACGGGTGCCAGCTCGGCCTTCAGAAAGGCGACGATCTTCGGCCAGCTGTCGGCGCGCGCCGCGGCATTGCCCTCGGCGGTGCCGCCGAGCTTGCTCCAGTGCTTCGCCTCCGCCGCCACGGCAAAGGGCACCCCCATCACGCCGTGGCCGGCATCCTTGTAGCGCAGCACCAGCGGCGCGGCGGCGCCCTTGGCCTTCGCGCGCGCGGCGATCTGGTCGGTCATCGGGCAGCTCGGCCATAATGTCTCGGCCTCGCCGCAGACGAGCAGCAGCTTGCCCGCATATTTCTCGACCGGGATGGCCGCGGCGGGATTCTGGTCCAGCTCCTTGAGCCCGTTCACGAACACCGGCATCAGCCCGTCGCCACCGGGTTGGCCCTTATAGGCGAGGTGCGGCACCGGTTCGCCCTTTTCGCTCCACGACGAGCTGAACGAGCCGAGCATGTAATTCTCGCCGCTCATCCCGTCCCATACGACGCTCGACGGCATGCCGAGCGCCGCGACGCGGATGCCGGGATAGCGTGTCGCGACGAGCAGCCCCGCCTCGGCGCCCTTCGAATAGCCGACGATGCCGACGCGTTCGGCATCGACCCCAGGCTGCTTCTTCAGCCAGTCGAGGCCCGTGTAGAAATCCTCGAGTGGGATGTTCTTGAGCTTCGCCGATTTGCCCGGCGCGTTATGATAGGCGAGCTGGAGCGTCGTAAAACCCTCGGCCTGCAACGCCAGCGCCTGCGCGCGCATGTCCTTGCCCAGGCCGCCTTCGGAGCCGCCGAGCAGCAGGATCGCGGGGTGCGGGCCCGGGCCGCTCGCGGGATAAAAATTGGCGAGGATGCCGTCCGCGGCGATCCGCTGGCCGGTCGGACCCGCTTCGACGGTCCTGGCGGGCTTGGGGTCGGCGGTCAGCATATAGGCGAAACCGCCGCCGCCCACGACAACGAGCGCGCCCAGCACGCCCAACGCGATCTTCCATCTCCGCTTCATGGGCCACCCCTCCCTGTTGCTGTATTATCGATATAGTACAGCGCGGCGGATGGCTATCGAAAAATGAAGGGGCCGCGCGACGCGGCCCCTTCCGATCCTGCCCGTCGCCTGCTCAGCTTGCAAAGCGCGCAGCATAGTCGCCGCGCAGCCGCACCCAATTGTCCCAGTGCGGCGCCGGGGTCGTCCCGCGCAGCCGCGCCTCGAGCACGTCGACATGCGCGTGCCAGCCGGCGCTGACGTTGAGGCGGATGTTCAGATCCTCGATGCGTTTGTGGACGATCGTCAGCAGCACCTCGTCGCCGCGTTCTTCGAGGCGGAAGGTGACGCCGCCGGTGCTGCCCCAGCTGATCGACAGGTTGTGCGGCGGCGCGATCGCGGTGATCTCGCACGTCATGCGATGTTCGGTGTCCATGCCCTCGGGCCGCGCGCCGGGCGGATCGGTCAGCGCGTCGTTGCGCCAGACGAACTCGACCGGGGCGCCGACCTTTTCCTCCATCGCGCCCGCGGCGAGCCACTGGCGGCGCAGCTCGCCGTCGGTGAGGTAAGCCCAGACGCGCTCGATCGGTCCGGGGAGCAGACGCTGAAGGGTCAGCGTCGCGGGTTCGGTGAGCATGCCGTAATTGTCGTCGGCCAGCATCGCGGTCATTTCTCTTCTCCTTCTTTCCCGGGGAGGGGTTTCTTCGGCAGGGGTGGGGTGTCCTCCGCGCGCAGCAGCGCTTCGAGAGTGTCGAGGCGGCCGGTCCAGAAGCGGCGATAGACGCCGAGCCACTGGTCGGCGCTCATCAGCGGCGCGGGGTCGAGGCTGCAGACATGCGTGCGCCCGCGCACCTCGCGGCGCACCAGCCCGGCGCGTTCGAGCATTTTGATATGCTTCGACGCCGCGGCGAGCGACATGGCGAAGGGCTCGGCGAGCTCGCCGACGCTGCGCTGCCCGGCGGCCAGTTCGCCGAGCATCGCGCGCCGCGTGGCGTCGCCGAGCGCGTGGAAGATCGTGTCGAGGGTCTGCGAATCATATTCAACCATAGGGTTGAATATGAGCGATCAGGCGATATTGTCAACTGATTGGTTGAATTAAGTCCCGGGCAGGCCTGGCGCTATGCGAGCTTCGCGCCCTTGACCGTGAGTTTCAGCGATTTGAGCTCGATCGCCCCCGCGACGAGGTTGAAGCCGACGAACAGCGGGCCATAGCAATTCGCCGGTACCGGGATGATCGCGCGCGTTCCGATGGCGAAGCTTGTCGGCGAATAGGGCGGCGGGGTCGCGCCCTCCGCGAGAGGCGCCTCGGCCGCGGCGGTGTTGCGCGCCGCCGAACTGCCGCCGAGCTTGCCGATCAGCGCGCCCGGACGGCAGGCGGTGACGACGAACGCCGCCGGATCGAGCGGCACGCCCGCGATTCCGTCGGGCCCGCAGGCGATGCCCGGCGCGCCGAACAGGCTCCATTCGCCCTCGGCCTCGATCAGCAGATGGTCGAAATCCTCGAAGGGATCGGTGGCGACGGTCCAAGGCGCGGTGATCGGCCCCGCGCCGATGTCCTTGGTCGTGATGGCGGTCCAGGTCATGGTCATAAAATTGGTCCACAGGGCTTGGTCGATAATTTGGGCGGCGATGCGGCGATCTCGGCCGCGCGCTCCGGCGGGACGCCGACGACCGCCATGCAGGCGGCGCCGGGCGCGCCGCACAGCGGCGAGACGATCTGCACCGGCGGCGCGTCGGCGGTCTTCGCGGGGCAGAGCCAGACGTTGCGGCCGGCGCGGGCGGCGTCGCGGTTCGCGGCGTCGTCCATTTCGAGCAGGACGGGGACGAGGCCCGGACGGGTGCGGTTCGACGGAATGCTCGCCGAGTTCGACGCCCCGATCCGCGCGCCGGGGGCAACCGCCTTGGTCAGGTAGCGCGCGCCGCCGGAGAGGACGACGTCGCCGCTGTCGATCAGATGCCCCTGCGGCAAGGCGCGCGCGGCACGCATCTCGGGCACGGGGTCGTTCTTGAGCCACAGCAGGAGGAGGGCGCCCGCGATCAGCAGGGCCAGATAGAGCATCGCGATAAAGTCACCCATTCTCATGCGCTCGGTCCCGGATAATGATAGACGAGTTCGACGCCGCTGTCCGCGACGCGGGCATTGTGCAGCTTGCGCCACAAGGCGCGCTCGGCCGAGCGCGTCGTCGGCGGCTTGAGCTTGAGCAGCGGAAAGACGTCGAGCCGGTAGCGGTCGACCGCCGAATTGACGCTGTTCGCGAAGCGCACTTCGCTCTGCACCGCGAGCTCGTAGAGCGCCGCGAGCACGACAGGCGCGAGCACGCCGATCAGCACGAAGGCGGCGAGCGACTTGTTGGCGATCACGATATAGGGCAGCCAGAAGGCGGGGACGGTCACCGCCAGCGCCAGCAGCAGGACGGCGAATTCCACCTGCGCCGACCCGTCGACGACCGTGCGCGGCAGGCCCTTGTCTTCATCGGCCTCGCCCGCGCCGTTCATCGCCAGCAGGACGCGCGGCCAGAGGAAGGAAAAGGGCACGCCATAGGAATCGCGGCAGAAACGGTCGCAGAGCTGGCGCGCATCGCCGAAGCGCGTCGGTTGCCAGTCGACCGGATCGTCGAGGAAGGCGCGCGACTGGGCGGCGTCGCGGCGGTGCCTGTACTCGCTCTCGATCCGCAGCATCGCTTCGTCGAAACCGGTCTGCGTCCGGTCGAGCCGCTGCGACCAATCGTCCTGCTCGTCGGCCGAGCAGGCTTCGAGCGCCTTTTGAACCGTCGCGGCCGTGGCGTGCAGCCGCGCCTCCAGCGCCGCGCCCGGCTCGGTCGCCTCGATCAGCCGCGCCACCGCGGCGTCGAGATCGGCCACCGCGGTTTCGGCGGCTTCGATCGCGGCGAGATCGGGCTGCGGCTTGGCCGCGCCCACCTCGCGGGCGTTCTGGAGCCTCTCGATCAGGCCGCCGCGCAGCGTCTGCACCTTTGCATAATCGATGCGTGCCGCGTTGATCGCTTCGGCGTCGGCGTTCCAGTCGGCGAAGCGCGCCTTGCGCAGCGACTCGTGCAGACGCTTCGGCATCACCGACCCGTCGAGGATCGCCCCGGCGATCGTCGTGACCGGCGCCAGCGCATAGGCCAGGAACAGGATTGCGGCGATGGCGACGACGGTCGTACCGGGTTCGCTGCTCACCGCCGTCACGACCCACGCGCCGACATCGACCGGCACGACCGCGTCGGCGATCGCGGCATGCACCGCGGCGACGATCGCGACGGGCAGGAAGGCGCCCAGCCAGAAGGCCCGGCTGAAAAAGCCCTTGAAGCTGGTGAGCAGGTCGCCGACGCCCATCTCAGTTCACCAGGTCGACCGGCACATTTTTGTGATGGTTGCAAAAACCCGTCTTGATCAGCGTTCCCGGCGCGAAGATGTGGTTCTTGTTCTTGCGGCACTGCCAATAGGAGGTCCGCGCTTCGAGCGGCGCGCCGACGCCTTCCTGGATGCTGATCACCTGGGCCTGACCGCCGCCCGTGCCGCCGATGCCGAAGCTCGCTTCGTGCATTTCCAGCGCGTCGTGCGTGCTGGCGTCCATCCCACGCAGCGGCGGAGGCAGCGTCACCGACCGCTGCGTCGGCTTCGCGCCGCCGATCACCGAGATATTGCCCTTTGCGGCGTTGCGCAGCGCTTCGACGTCGATCACCGCGGGGATGCCCGCGACGCGTGTCACGCAGGCCGAGGTGCCGGCGGCGTTCATCCGCTGCAGCGCCTTTCCGATGCTCATGCCCGCGGGCAGCACCGGCAAGGTCAGTTCGCGCATCTCGGTCTCCCTTCCTACCAGCCGGCCGTGCGCAGCGCGTCCTGGAACTGCAGCGCATAGCGCGCGATCAGCTTGGCCTTGTCGCGGCCGCCGTTGATGATGTCGCGCGCGGTGATGAACTGCGCGAGGGTGCCGTCGCCGCTTTCGGGCAGGTGCCGCGCCAGCGTATGGCGTCCCTGGCCGTCGCCGCGAAACCAGCCCTCGATCATCCCGCGCCGCATGACGCGCGCCGCGATACCGGGTTCGAGCGCGCGATCGAGGTTGGCGACGAGCGTGCCGCCGAGGCCGAGCTTGGTGTCGGCCTTCTGATAATTGCTCTTGTGCGTCAGCTGGACATAGCCGCGGCCATAATGCGGATAGTAGCTGAGGTTGGCGCGGCGCCAATTCTCGCTGAGCCAATAGGCCTCGCGCACCGGTTGCATCGTCGACGCGGTTTCATGATAGGCGGTCGCGAAGGCATAGGCGCAATAGGCGATGGGCAGCGCGTCCATCGCGTTCAGGATCGCCTCGCATCCCGAAACTTCGTCGTTCGAAAGCGTTGGGCCCAATATGCCGCCACGAAGCGTGCTGAAAAATTTCGTCCGATCCATCGATTCCCCCCGAACCAAACCCCAGGAATCGCGACCATTATTATTATGGTTCTGCCGAAATTATCATGATCCCGGCCGGCCGGCAAACCAATACTTGAATATCGGGGAGCGGGCGCGCGGCGCGACTCTCGCTGGCGTCGTGCCGATGGCTACGGCGCGGCGCGATGCTCGAAACATCTTCCGTCCGCCCCGCCATGGCTTCATAAGGACAAGATGATCGCCAGCCTTCTCGCCACGCTCGCCCTCGCGGCCGCCGAACCCGCCGCCCCGCCGCCGCCCGACCCGCAGCCGGTCGCCGCCACCCCGCAGCCCGCGGCGCCCGATACGCGCCCCTATGTCGCGCTGGCCACCGACCTCGGTACCCTCACCGTCCGCCTCGAGGACAAGCGCGCACCGGTCAGCGCCAGGAATTTCCTGCGCTATGTCGATTCCAAGCGGATGGACGGTTTCAGCTTCTATCGCTCGACCAGGAGTTGGGGGCCGGCGAGCCAGCTGATCCAGGCGGGCAACCGCGGCGACGCGCGCAAAAATTATCCGCAGATCGCGCACGAGCCGACCAACGTCACCGGCCTCACCAATTGCAAGGGCGCGCTGGTGATGGCGCGGCTCGCGCCGGGCGACGCGACCACCGACTTCTTCCTGTTGCTCTCGGACATCCCCGGCTTCAACGCCGATCCGGCGCAGAGCGGCGACAATGTGGGTTTCGCGGTGTTCGGCGAGCTGGTCGGCGGCGCGGATGTGGCCGAGAAGATCTTCACAGCGCCGATTTCGCCGACCGCGGGCGAGGGCGTGATGGTCGGGCAGATCCTCGATCCGATGATCGTGATCAAGAGCGCACGCCGCGTCGCGGCTCCCGCCGACGCGCCGAAAGGCTGTATCGTCAAGGCGCCGTAATTCCGCGCCCACATCCCGATCATTTATTTTGCGTTCATGCGCGCTGTGGCTATACCGCGCGCATGACTCAGCGTCCCACCCTGCGCGCCTCGACGCGCCTGCTCGCCGCCGCCCTTGTGATCACCCCCCTGCTCGCCGCCTGCGGCGGCGGCGCCGGCGTCAAAAAGGACACGCGCTATGTCGCGCGCGACGTCAGCACGCTCTATCGCGCGGCGCAGGACCGGCTCGACCAGGGCAATTACGGCCTCGCCGCGGCGCTGTTCGACGAGGTCGAGCGCCAGCATCCCTATTCGCCCTGGGCGCGCCGCGCGCAGCTGATGAGCAGCTTCAGCTATTATATGGACCGCGAATATACCCCGGCGATCGAGGCGGCGCAGCGCTTCCTCGCGATCCACCCGGGCAACAAGGACGCGCCCTATGCCTATTATCTGATCGGGCTCAGCTATTATGAGCAGATCAGCGACGTCACCCGCGACCAGAAGATCACCCAGCAGGCGCTGGCTGCGCTGGGCGAGGTAATCCGCCGCTATCCCGACAGCCGCTACGCCGCCGACGCGCGGCTGAAGGTCGACCTGGTGCAGGACCATCTCGCGGGCAAGGAGATGGAGATTGGCCGCTTCTACCAGCGCAGCTCGAACTGGCTCGCCGCGTCGATCCGCTTCCGCGAAGTGACCGAGAAGTTCCAGACGACCAGCCACACGGCCGAGGCGCTCTATCGCCTGACCGAATGCTATCTCGCGCTCGGCGTGCCGTCCGAGGCGAAGAAGTCGGCGGCGGTGCTCGGCGCCAATTATCCCGGCAGCGAATGGTACGACCGCGCCTATAAGCTGATGCAGAAGCATGCGCCGACGGCGTGATGCGCGCGGCGTAGATTCGCTTTTTGTTCTGCGGTAAGGGCTTGTCATGCTGACGGCCCTGTCCATCGCCAATATCGTCCTGATCGAACGGCTCGACCTCGATTTCGCGGCCGGGCTCGGCGTGCTCACGGGCGAGACCGGGGCGGGCAAGTCGATCCTGCTCGACGCGCTGGGCCTCGCGCTCGGTGCGCGCGCCGACAGCACGCTGGTGCGCCAAGGGAGCGACAAGGCGCAGGTGACGGCGAGCTTCGCGCCGCCCGCACCGGGGACCGCGCTCGCTGTGCTGCTCGCCGACAACGAGCTCGAGCTCGAGCCCGGCGAGCCCTTGCTGATCCGCCGCACCTTGAAGGCCGACGGCGGCAGCCGCGCCTTTTTGAACGACCAGCCCTGCTCGGCGGCGCTGCTGCGCGAAGTCGGCGGGCATCTGGTCGAGATCCACGGCCAGCACGACGACCGCGGCCTGCTCGCGCCCGCGGGGCACCGCGCGCTGCTCGATACCTATGGCCGGTGCGACACGGCGGCGGTCGCGGCGACGCACGGCGAATGGCGCGCGGCCGCGGCGCGGCTCGCGGCGGCGCGCGCGGCGCTCGACGAGGCCGAGCGCGATCGCGAGTGGCTGACGCACTGCGTTGCGGAGCTGGCGGCGCTTGCCCCCCAGCCGGGCGAGGAAGCCCAACTCGCCGAGGAACGCGCGACGATGCAGAAGGGCGAGCGGATCGCCGAGGACATGGGCGCGATCATGGCGGCGTTCGAGGGCAGCGACAGCGGCCCCGCGCAGCTCCGCGCCGCGGCGCGGCGGCTCGACCGGCTCGCGGGCGATCATGTCCTGCTCGCCGAGGCGCTGGCCGGGCTCGACCGCGCGATCATCGAGGCCGACGAGGCCGAGCAAAGGCTGAACGAAGCCGCACGCGCGCTCGAATATGATCCCGCGCGGCTCGAGGAGACCGAGACGCGGCTGTTCGAACTCCGCGCGATGGCGCGCAAGCACCATGTCCAGCCCGACGCGCTGGCGGAGCTTGCGGGCGACCTCGCCGCGCGGCTCGATGCGATCGAGGGCGGCAGCGAAGGCCTCGCCAAGCTCGAGGCCGAGGTCGCGGCCAAGGCTGCCGCCTACACCCACGCCGCGACCGCGCTGTCGGACGCGCGGAGCAAGGCCGCGGCGCGACTCGACACCGCAGTCGCGGGCGAACTGAAACCGCTCAAGCTCGACGCCGCGCGCTTCCAGACGCTCGTCGAGCGCCTGCCCGCCGAGCGCTGGGGCGAGGGCGGCATGGACCGCGTCGAATATCTCATCTCGACCAACCCCGGCGCGCCATTCGCGCCGCTGGTCAAGATCGCGTCGGGCGGCGAACTCTCGCGCTTCATCCTTGCGCTCAAGGTCGCGCTCGCCGAGGAGGGCGGCGCGGACACGATCATCTTCGACGAAATCGACCGCGGCGTCGGCGGCGCGGTGGCGAGCGCGATCGGCGAACGGCTCGCAAGGCTTGCGGGCGCGGGCAAGCAATTGCTCGCGGTGACGCACAGCCCGCAGGTCGCAGCGAAAGGCGCGGCGCACTTCCTGATCGCCAAGTCGAGCGAAGGCACGGTGACCCGCACCGGCGTCCGCGCGCTGGGCGAAGCCGAACGCCGCGAGGAAATCGCGCGCATGCTGTCCGGCGCGGAAGTGACCGACGAAGCCAGGGCGCAGGCCGAACGGTTGCTGGAGACCGTGGGGTGAACCGCCATGGAGATCCCAAAACCCCTCCTCTTCAGAGGAGGGGCAGCGAGACTTGGTCCGGCGTAGCCGGGTCTAGTCGCAGCGGGGTGGTGCAATGAACCGCGCGCGCTATCGCGCGCCAACACCCCAACCCCTCCTCTGAAGAGGAGGGGCTTTAATGGTGAGCCGCAAGACCCTGCTGGACCGCGCGGCCAATATGCGGCGGGAACCGACTGAGGCCGAAAAGCGGCTATGGCGCTACCTGTCTGGCGCGAAGATCAATGACCTTAAATTCAGGCGGCAGACGACGATCGGCAACCGCATCGTTGATTTCTTTTGCCCTGCAAAAGGACTCATCGTCGAAATCGACGGGAATACGCACGACCGCGAACGAGATGACGCGCTGGACCGCCGGATAGCGGCACAATATGGACATCATACCATCCGCGTGACGAATGAGGACGTGCTCAAGAATATGGACGGCGTCGCAAAATATATCGAAGATGTCGCTTCCCGATTGCCTGACCGATGGCCATCGCACGGTAACTCCGAATGACGACCGCCCATCCCCTCGACCGCCCGATCTGGAACATGCTCACCGGCCGTCAGGCGCATCTGGCCGAGGGCGACGCGCGCGCCGTCCGCATCGACCGCGGCTATGGCGTGTTCGGCGTTGCGACCGATACCGGTCCCGACGCGCAGGCGGCGCTTGCTGCGCTGGTCCCCGATGACGGCGAATTGTGGATCGTCGAGGGCGAGCCCTGGCCGGTGCCGCCCGGCGCGCACGAGGTGAAGCGCGCGGTCCTGACGCAGATGGTCGCCGAGGGCTCGCTGCCCGCACCGCGCGCCAGCGAGCCGCCGATCCTCGCGCTCGGCGACGCCGACGCCCCCGAAATGGCGGCGCTCGCCGATCACGCCAAGCCGGGTCCATGGGGACCCAAGACGCATCTTTACGGCCCCTTTTTCGGTGTTCGTGAGGATGGGCGCGAAAACGGCCGTCTGCTCGCCATGGCCGGCCAGCGCATCCTGTTGCCCGGCATGGCCGAGGTCAGCGGCGTCGCGACCTGGGAGGATTGCCGTGGCCGCGGGCTCGCGCGCGCGCTGATCGGGCATGTCATGCGCGCGATGGTGGCGCGCGGCGAAACGCCCTTCCTGCACAGCTATGCCGACAATGCGGGCGCGATCGCGCTCTATGAATCGCTCGGCTTCCGCATCCGGCGGCAGGTGCATGTGCTGGTGATCGCGAAATGAACCGCCGCGAGCATCTCGCGCTGCTCGCGATGGCTGCGGCGCTGCTGCCGACCGCGAAGCTTCGCGCCCTGGAGGACATCATGGAAGAAGCCGACCCGCAATATGGCCTGCTCGGCCAGATGATCGCGCAGCCCGGCAAGCGCGCCGAACTGGTCGCGGCGCTCGCCGAAGGGACGGGCGAAATGCCCGGCAATATCGCCTATCTGATCGGCGAGGACAGCGCGAACCCCGACGCGATCTGGATCGTCGAACTGTGGGACAGCAAGGAGGCGCATGCGGCGTCGCTGGGGCTGCCCGCGGTGCAGGCGGCGATCAAAAAGGGGCGCCCGCTGATCGCGGGATTTGGTACTCGCGCCGAGTTCAAGCCGGTGGCAAAGACCGGTGCATGACCGAGATTGAATCGCTGTCCGAAGCCGATGCCGCCAATGAATTGATGCGGCTTGCGAAGACCATCGCCTATCACAGCAAGCGCTATCATGCCGAGGATGCGCCCGAGATTTCGGACGCCGATTATGATGCACTCGTCCGCCGCAACAACGCGCTCGAAGCCGCTTTCCCGCACCTGATCCGCGCCGACAGCCCGAACAATGCGGTCGGCGCCGCGGTCGAGGCGTCGCCGCTCGCCAAGGTCACGCACCGGCAGCGGATGATGAGCCTCGACAATGCGTTCAGCGGCGAGGATGTCGCGGAGTTCGGCGCGCGCGTGCGGCGCTTCCTGAACCTCGGCGAGGGCGACACTGTCGCGCTGACCGCCGAGGACAAGATCGACGGCCTGTCCTGCTCGCTGCGCTACGAAAAGGGCAAACTCGTGCAGGCCGCGACGCGCGGCGACGGCAGCGTCGGCGAGGACGTTACGCCGAACGTCGCGACGATCGCCGACATTCCGCAGCAGCTGGCGGGCAAGACCCCCGACGTCTTCGAGATCCGCGGCGAGGTCTATATGGCCAAGACCGACTTCGCCGCGCTCAACGCGCGGCTGATGGAAGAAGGGCAGGCGCTCGCGGTGCAGCGCGAGGTCGAATTCGACCCCGCGACCGTTCGCCAGTTCGCCAATCCGCGCAACGCCGCCGCGGGCTCGCTGCGCCAGAAGGACGCGAGCATCACCGCCTCGCGCCCGCTGCGCTTCCTCGCGCACGGCTGGGGCGAGGTCAGCGATGTGCCCGCCGACACCCAATATGCCATGATGAAGCGCATCGAGGCCTGGGGCGTGCCCGTGTCGCCGCTGCTCCGTCGCTTCGAAAGCGTCGCCGATGTCCTCGCGCATTACCGGACGATCGAGGCGACACGCGCCGAACTGCCCTACGATATCGACGGCGTCGTCTACAAGGTCGACCGGCTCGACTGGCAGGGCCGCCTCGGTTTCGTGGCGAAGGCTCCAAGATGGGCCATAGCGCATAAATTCCCCGCCGAACGCGCGCAAACGACGTTGGAAGCCATCGACATCCAGGTCGGCCGCACCGGCAAGCTCACCCCGGTGGGACGCCTGACCCCCGTCACCGTCGGCGGCGTCGTGGTGTCGAACGTCACGCTCCACAACCGCGACGAGATCGGCCGCCTCGGCGTGCGCCCCGGCGACCGCGTCGTCATCCAGCGCGCCGGCGACGTGATCCCGCAGGTGGTCGAGAATCTCACCCGCGACGAGGATCGCGCGGCATACATCTTCCCCGACCACTGTCCGGTGTGCGGCAGCGAGGCGGTCGCCGAGGAGGGGGAGGTCGATGTGCGCTGCACCGGCGGCCTGATCTGCAACGCGCAGAAGTTCGAGCGCTTGCGCCACTTCGTCAGCCGCGGCGCGCTCGATATCGAGGGGCTGGGCGAGAAGAGCATCCAGGAGTTCCTCGACCTCGGCTGGCTCGACAAGGGGCCCGCCGACATCTTTCGGCTGAAGGCGCATCGCGAGGAATTGCTCATCCGCGAGGGGTGGAAGGAAAAGTCGGTCGACAATCTCTTCGCCGCGATCGAGGCGAAGCGGCAGCCCGACGCCGCGCGGCTGCTCTTCGGGCTCGGCATCCGCCACGTCGGTGCGGTGACCGCGCGCGACCTGCTCAAGGGCCTCGGCGACATCGCGCGGCTGCCCGAAAAGGCGGCCGAGCTTCACGCCTGGCTCGAGGAAAATCCGCAGGGCGAGGGCGAATCGGACGGCAAATATGCCGGCCGCAAGCTCGATGCGATCAAGGCGATCCTCGAAGTCCGCGCCGATGGCATCGGTCCCGCGGTCGCCGAGGCGCTCGGCGATTTTTTCCACGAGCCGCACAATCGCGCGCTGTGGGACGATCTGCTGTCGGAAGTATCGCCGCCGCCCTATGTGGTCGAAACACGCGAAAGCGAGGTGTCGGGCATGACCGTCGTCTTCACCGGCAAGCTCGAAACCATGAGCCGCGACGAGGCCAAGGCGCAGGCCGAAGCGCTCGGCGCCAAGGCCGCGGGCAGCGTCAGCGCCAAGACCGACCTGGTCGTCGCGGGCCCCGGCGCAGGGTCGAAGCTCAAGCAGGCGTCCGCGCTCGGCATCCGCGTGATCGACGAGGGTGAATGGGCCAAGATTGTGGAGGCGGCGGGGTGAGATCCTCCCCGGGACGGGGAGGGGGACCATGCGAAGCATGGTGGAGGGGCACGTGCAGTCCGGCGCGGCGTATGACCTCTCGTGCCCCTCCACCACCCTTCGGGTGGTCCCCCTCCCCCTTCGGGGGAGGATCGGTTAGGACGATAGTAAGCGGTGCGCGGCATCACAGACGGCGCGGCCGAAATGCCGTGAGGGGGAAACATGGCAAAGCGTGATTATCTCAACGCCCTGATGCGCGATCTCGAATCGCACACCGAAGTTCGCCGCTTCGGCAGCGGCTGGCTGTCGGGCTTTTTCGCCCTCCTCTTTGCGGTCGTCGGCTTCGGGCTGGTGATCGCGCTGCGTTTTCCCGACTGGTTCGCGACCCCCGAGCTAGAGATCGTCAAGGATTGGGGCGGGTTTCGCGGCGTCGTGCATCTGGTGCTGCTCGCCAGCTACGCGCTCGCGCTGCTCAGCCTGTTGCTGCGGCCGCGCAAGGTGCTCGGCGCGACCGCGCTGATGATCGCGCTCGCCGCGACGCTGATCGGCGGCGCGAATGTCCAGCCGGCGGAGACGCGCGATTGGGGCATTTTCTTCGGGCTCGATTTCTTCGTCGTCAATTTGCTGATCACCGGCTTCATGTTCGCGCCGCTCGAGCGCGTCTTTCCGCATCGCCGCGCGCAGCGGCTGTTCCGCACCGAATGGCGCGAAGATCTTTTCTATTATCTGGTCAGCACGATGTTCGTGCAGGTGCTCGGCTTCCTCGCGCTCGCGCCCTCGACGATCATCAACGAGAATACGAGCAATTGGGAGGCGTTCCGCGCCGCCGTCGCCTCGCTGCCATGGATCGTCCAGTTCGCCATCGTGCTCGTCGCGTCGGACATGGCGCAATATTTCTTCCACCGCACCTTCCACCGCTACCCCTTCCTCTGGGGTTTCCATGCGGTGCACCACAGCGCGAAATCGATGGACTGGCTCGCGGGCTCGCGGATGCATTTCGCCGAGATCATCCTGCTCCGCGCGATCACCTCGCTGCCGCTCTTCACGCTCGGCTTCAGCCCCTCGGTGATGCAGGCCTATATCGGCTTCGTCTATGTCTGGTCGTCGCTGCTCCACGCCAATGTCGGTGGGAATTTCAACCGGCTGGGCCACTGGATCGCGACCCCGCGCTTTCATCACTGGCACCACGGGCTCGAGCGCGAGGCGTTCGACGTCAATTTCGCGATCCACTTCCCGTGGATCGACAAATTGTTCGGCACTTTCCATCTGCCCAAGGACCGCTGGCCCGAAAATTACGGCATCCCCGAGGATGTGCCGCGCAGCTATTGGGGCCAGCTGCTCTATCCCTGGACGCGCACGGGCAAGAAGACCGACGAGACGCCGGCCGAATAGGACCGCGCAGAGGCGCAGAGGTCGCCGAGATTTGTTCACGCGGAGGCGCGGAGGCGCGGAGAAAGAAGAAGGATCGGTGGCATGGCCGCCCTTTTCCTTCTCCTCTGCGTCCTCGGCGCGAATCGCTTCTTTTTTCTTCTCCGCGCTTCCGTGTGAACCTAAGGGCGGGGCGGCTTGCCACCCGGTTTGGTAGGGCATAAGGCCCCCGCGTGGGTCTCCTCGCCGCCTTTCGCCGTCCGGGCATCTTCCTCCTGCTACCGCTGCTGCTCGCGCTCGCCGCGCGCATCCTCGTCGCGCCGGGCTGGATGATCGAGACCGACGCGTCGGGGGCGATCATCGTGCGCGTCTGTTCGGACCCGAGTAATCCCGGCGGCACGATGACGATCCCGATCGAAAAGGTCGCGGGCCACGACGGGTCCGCCTCCGAGCAGCATTGCCCGTGGGGCGCGCTCGCGGCCGCGCCGATCGTCCCTGCCGAGCCCGCGCTGCCTGCCGCGCCGATGGTCATCGAACCCTCGCCGGTCGCGGTCCCGTCGCTCGGCTACGCCCCCGGCATCGCCTCGCCGCTGCCGCCGAGCACCGGACCACCTTCCCGGGCATGATCCGTCACCCCGGCAAAGGCCGGGGTCTCGCCCTCGCGTCTCGAGGCGCCGTCGTGATCCCGGCCTTCGCCGGAGTGACGATCAGTTGTCGTGCCGTCGCTGGCGCGACCTATGCCTGTAATCCTGGGAAGATTGTCCATGAAACACCACGCCTGCCGCGCGGCGCCTCTGCTTGCGCTCGCCCTTTCCTTGTCCACCGGCGCCCGTGCCGAGGACGACAGCATAATCATCGTCACCGCCCCCACCAACAGCGACGCCGCCGAGGATCGCGCGTCGCGCACGCCGGGCGGCACCGATGTCGTGCGTCACGAAGATTATGCCGACAAGTCGGTCGTCTCGCTCCGCGATACGCTCGCCTTCTCGCCCGGCGTCTATCTCCAGCCGCGCTACGGACAGGAGGTGCGCATTTCGATCCGCGGCTCGGGCCTGTCGCGCGGCTTCCACATGCGCGGACTGACGCTGCTGCAGGACGGGGTGCCGATCAACCTCGCCGACGACAATGGCGATTTCCAGGAGCTCGAGCCGATCTTCTTCGACCATCTCGAAGTCTGGCGCGGCGCCAATGCGCTGCGCTTCGGGTCGGGTACGCTCGGCGGCGCGGTCAACGGCGTGACCCCGACCGGGCGCACCGCCGGGGGGCTCTATCTGCGCGGTGACGTAGGGAGTTTCGACAGCGTGCGCGGCCTCGTTTCGGCGGGCGTCGCGGGGACGCGGGTCGATGGCTGGGCCGCGATCAGCGCCGACCGCTCGGACGGCGACCGGGCGCATGCGAAGCGGCGCAGCCTGCGCTTCCGCGGCAATGTCGGGCTGAAGCTTAGCGATACCGTCTCGACCCGCTTCTATGCGAGCTACAACGACATCGAGCAGGAGATCCCCGGCGCGCTGACCTTCGATCAGGCGCTGACCAGTCCGCGCATGGCCAGCGCGGCGGCGGTGGCGGGCGATCAGGCGCGCGATATCGTGTCGCTGCGGCTGCAGAACCGCACCGCGTTCGACTGGGGCGCGCTCCGGCTCGACGTCGGCGGCTTCGTCAATGCCAAGTCGCTCTATCACCCGATCTTTCAGGTGATCGACCAGGATTCGCTCGACGTCGGCGGCTTTTTCCGCGGCGACTATGCGGCGGGGCCGGTCGAGGTCGCGCTCGGTGGCGAAATCCGCCGCGGCGCCACCGACGCGCGTCAATATGCGAACATCGCCGGCCGGCGCGGCGCGCTGACCTTCGACGCCGACCAGCGGGCGCAGACCGCGACGCTCTACGGCGAAGTCCGCGTGCGGCCGGTCGAGGCGCTGACGTTGGTCGCCGGCGGCGTCTATGCCGATGGCTGGCGCGAGCGGACGGTCAATTTCTCGAGCGCCCCCGCGGCCAGCGGCCGGATCGCTTTCGACGCCTTCTCGCCCAAATTCGGGCTGCTGTTCGAACCCGCCGCCGATATCCAGTTCTTCGCCAACTACAGTCGCTCGGCCGAATTCCCGGGTTTCGGCGAGGTGTTCCAGACGATCGGCACCCCGCCGACGAGTAGTCTCGTGTCGGACATCCGCCCGCAACGGGCGTGGACCGCGGAAATCGGCACCCGCGGCAAGCGCGGTTTCGCGAGCTGGGACATTGCGCTGTATCGCTCGGCGCTGCAGGGCGAGATGCTGCAATTCACCACCAACACGAGCGTCCCCGCCGCGACCTTCAACGCCGGCCGCACGCTGCACCAGGGCGTCGAGGCCGGACTCGACCTCGCGCCAACCGGCTGGCTGCGGCTGCGGCAGGTCTATTGCTACAGCGACTTCCGCTTCCGGAACGACGCCCAGTTTGGCGACAACCGCCTGCCGGTCGTGCCCCGGCATATGTACCGCGCCGAGCTGCGCCTCGGCACCGACGCGCTGCATGTCGCGCCGAACCTCGAATGGGTGCCCGACGGACCCTTTGCCGATTACCGCAATCTGGTCCGCACGCCCGGCTATGCCTTGCTCGGCATGACCGGCGGCGCGCGGATCGCCGAGGGCATCGACGCCTTCGTCGATGTCCGCAACATCACCGGCAAGAAGGCGATCGGCGACATCAGCGCAGCGATTGCGGTAACGCCCGCGTCGGCGATCTACTACCCTGTCGAGCGCCGCGCGGTCTCCGCCGGCCTTCGCGCGCGCTTCTAAGGGGGGGCAGGGGATGACCGACACCAACCACATTCCGCTCTATCGCACGATCTGGCGCTGGCATTTCCATGCCGGGCTGTTCGTCATCCCCTTCATCCTGACCCTGTCGGTGACGGGCGCGGCCAATCTGTGCAAGCCCGAGCTCGACCGGTGGGAGGAGCGCGCCTGGCGCGACCTGCCGACGGCGGGCGCGCCGCGCTGCGCGACCTGCACGCGGTCACGGGCTTCTGGGTCTCGGGCCTCGCGGCGATCCTGCGGCTCCTCGCTGCCGCTGCTCGCCGCATCGCTGCTCTTGCTGTGGGTCGCCGAAAGGCTCATCCTGCCATGCCTGCCGCGTGCGGCCCGCTGGCTCGGAGTCGCGCGCGGGTAAAGGTTTCATTTGCAACCATCTCGTGCTAGGCTCTGGCGCATGAAAGACGGCTTTACCCACGTCCACGAAACCCCGCCGCCCGGCGCCGCGGCCGACTGGACGATTTCGCAAAACTGGGATGCCTTCACCGCCGACGAACATGCAATGTGGGACCGCCTCTTCGCGCGCCAGTCGGCGATGCTGCCGGGGCGTGCGTCGGAGGCGTTCCTGCGCGGCATCGACGTGCTGCGGCTCGAAAAGCCCGGCATCCCCGATTATCGCGAGCTCAACGCGCGGCTGACGGCGGCGACGGGGTGGCAGGTCGTCGCGGTGCCGGGGCTCGTCCCCGACGAGGTCTTTTTCGACCATCTCGCGAACCGCCGCTTCCCCGCGGGCAATTTCATCCGCACCCCCGAACAGCTGGACTATCTGCAAGAGCCCGACGTCTTCCACGACGTCTTCGGCCATGTCCCGATGCTCGCCGACCCGGTGTTCGCCGACTATATGGTCGCCTATGGCGAGGGCGGGCTGCGCAGCCTGAAGTTCGACGCGCTCAAGCAACTCGCGCGGCTCTACTGGTACACTGTCGAATTCGGGCTGATCCGCGAGGCCGGGGGCCTGCGCATCTACGGCGCGGGGATCGTGTCCTCCTATGCCGAGAGCGTCTTCGCGCTCGACTCGGACAGCCCCAACCGGATCGGCTTCGACCTCGCGCGCGTGATGCGTACCGACTACCGGATCGACGATTTCCAGCAGAATTATTTCGTCATCGACAGCCTCGATCAGCTGCTGGGCACCACGGTGAACACCGACTTCGCGCCGCTCTATGCTGCGAACGACGCGCTGCCGCCGATCGCCATCGCGGACATATTGCCCGGCGACGAGGTGATCACGCGCGGCACACAGGATTATGCGCTCGCCAAGAGCGGTTAGGCGCTACCAGCTGCCGAAGCTCGCGTCGGCCGGGTCCGAGCGGTGAAAGGCGCGCTCCTTGCGGCGATATCCGTAGCGCCGCCGCTTGACGAGCAGCAGGCACGGCCACTCGGCGCTGCCGCCGCGTGCGGCGAGACGGAAGCCATGTGCGCGATAGGCGGTGAGCACCGGCTCCATCTGGCGCGCGATCAGCCCCGCCAGGATCGCGCGGCCGCCCGGCGCGGTGGCGCTCGCGATATCGGGGGCGAGGGTGATCAGCGGACCCGCGAGGATATTGGCGATGACCAGATCATAGGGCGCGCGGTGGCGGATCGCGGGATGGTTGGTTCCCGGCGCGACCGCGACCGCCAGCCGCCCGCCGCCACGCCCCAGCGGCACGCCGTTGACGCCGGCATTGTCCCTGGTGACAAAGATGCTCGCGGGGTCGATGTCCGACGCGATCGTCCGCGCGCGCGGCCATAGCGCCATCGCGGCGAAGGCGAGCAGCCCGGTGCCGGTGCCGATGTCGGCGATGTTGCGCGCCGCGACGCCCTGCCGCGCCAGCCGGTCGAGCATCGCGAGGCAGCCCGCGGTCGTGTCGTGCCCGCCGGTGCCGAAGGCCTGGCTCGCGTCGATCAGGAAGGCGGTCGCGCCCGCGGGTACGCGGTCGGCGTGGCTGCTGGTGTGGACGAAGAAGCGCCCCGCCTGCACCGGCTCCAGCCCCTGCTGCGACAGCGTGACCCAATCCTCTTCGGGGAGTTCGGCGACGACGGGTGTGGCGCCCTTCGCGCTCGGCACCAGTGCCTGGAGCAGCTTCAGAAGCACCGCGCCCGGCTTGTCGTCCATATAGGCGTCGAGCTGCCATTGCCCGGCATCTTCGTCGATCTCGCGCGTCACCACGACGGGTGCCTCGGCCAGCGCGTCGAGCTCGGGGATTTCGCCCGACAGCGCCTCGGCCTCGGCGCGCGTGCACGGCAGCGAGACGATCCAGCTCATTTGGCGGCGGCTTCCTTCGCCAGCCGGTCGTCGAGCCGCTTCGCCGCCGCTGCGGCATAGGTCTTGCAGCCGGTCGCATCGACCAGCGGCGCTTCGCCCGCCAGCCGCTCGAACAGCGCGCTCGCGCCCGGATGCGGGGTGATCAAGAGGTCGCAGGGCAGCGTCGGCACCTTGGCAAAGGTCGCGCGCATCATCGCGACATAGTCGGGATGATCGCTGAAGCGGTAGGCATCGCCCGACACCGCCGACAGGCTGTCGACATAGGCGATGGTACGGCAATCGCCCGCCTCGCACGACCGCCAGGTCCAGCTGGTGCTGCCCGGCGTATGCCCCGGGGTCGCGTGCAGCGTCAGGCGAAGGTCGCGGATCGGAAGGGCCTCGCCGTCCTTGAGTTCGCGCGCGACCTTCACGCCGCGGAAGGGCGGGATGGCGCCGCGCTGCGGGTCGATCGCCTCGGGCTCGCCGCTGGTCAGCGTCGCCACCGCTTCCTTCCGGGCCAGCACCGACGCGCCGGTCGCGTCCTGCAGCGTTTTCAGCCCGCCGACATGGTCGAGATGCTCGTGACTCGCGAGCAGATAACGGACGTTCTTCGGGTCGAAGCCCAGCCGCTGGATATTGGCGAGGATGCCTGGCGCGGCTTCCTCGGTCGCGCCGTCGATCAGCACCAGCCCGTCGGGCGCCGCGATCAGCAGCGCGGTGATGCCGCAGGTGCCGACATAATAGGTGTTGCCGTGGATCTTGGCGGGCGGGGCAGGGTCGCTCCATCCGTCGCGGCCCTCGCAGGCGGCCGCGAGCGCCTTGCCCGTCGGGGCGGGCGCGGCGGTTGCGGGCGCCTGCTGCGGCGCGCAGCCGGCGAGCGCCAGCGCGGCGAGGATCGCGAGCCTAGCGGACATAGCTCGCCCCGTTCACGTCGAGCACCGCGCCGGTCATCGACGCGGGCGCATCCAGCGCGCACCAGCGCGCCATTTCGGCCACTTCCCTGGGCATCGCAACGCGCCCCAGCGGGATGTCGGCGAGCAATTTGTCGCCGCCGCGGCTGGTCAGATACTCCTCGGCCATGCCGGTCATGGTGAAGCCGGGGCAGATCGCGAACGCCAGGATATTCTCCTTCGCATAGGCGCGCGCGATCGTCTTGGTCATCGCGACCATGCCCGCCTTCGACGCCGCATAATGCCAGTGCGCGGGGCTGTCGCCGCGATGCGCGGCGCGGCTTGCGATATTGACGATGCGGCCCGCGGCCTTCCGCTCCTGCCAGTGCAGCACCGCGCGGCGGCAGAATAAGGCGCTCGCGGTCAGGTTGATCTGCAGCGTGCGGTTCCAGTTCGCGAGCCAGTCGGCATCCTCGGCATCGACCGAATTCGCCTCGAACACCCCGGCGTTGTTCACCAGCACGTCGATGCGGCCGTCCAACTGCGCGAGAGCGCGGTTCCAGATGCGGTCGGGGACCGCGGGGTCCGCCAGGTCGCCGTCGATGCTCGACAGCGCGATGACCTTGGTCGTGTCGGAAACCAGCGCCTCGGCGATCGCCGCGCCGATGCCGCGGCTCGCGCCGCTGATCAGGATATGGGTCTGCATGGGCTCGCCTTAAGGCAGGCGGGCGGCGATTGCCAAGTTCGAGAGACGCGACGCAACCTCTTTATTCGTCATCCCGGCGAAGGCCGGGATCTCACCGATGCGTCATTGCGATGGGGTGGGATCCCGGCCTTCGCCGGGATGACGATCCAAAAGACGTGCGTGTCAGGCCACCCGGCGGCTGAACTCGCTCGCGGCCTGTTCGAGCGACTGCAGCCGCTCGCCCATGCGCGAGAATTCCTCGCTCAGCACGCTGATCTCGCCCGCGACCATGCCCGAATCGTTGCGGATGCTCGCGATCGTCGACGACATCGAGTCGGCGGCAAGCGCGGTCTCGTCGACCGCCGCGGTGATCGAGGTGACCGTCTGCGCCTGCGCGTCCATCGCGTCGCGGATCCGCTGTGCCGACTGCTGGACCTCGACGATCGTCGCCTGGATCGACTGGTTCGCGCTCACCGACCCGCGCGTTGCCTGCTGGATCGCGGTGATCTTGCCCGCGATATCGTCGGTCGCGCGCGCGGTCTCGTTGGCCAGGCTCTTCACCTCCTGCGCGACGACGGCAAAGCCACGCCCCGATTCGCCCGCGCGGGCGGCTTCGATGGTCGCGTTCAAGGCGAGCAAATTGGTCTGCCCCGCGATCTCGCGGATCAGGCCCAGGATCGACTCGATCGATTCGGCGTGGTGCGACAGCGCTTCGGACATCGCGACGGCTTCGCCTGCCTGTTCGGAGGCGCGCGTCGCGACGCTGGCCGAGGCTTCGACCTCGCTCCGCGCATCCTCGATCGCGCGGATCAGCCCCGCGGCGGTCGAGGCGGCTTCGCGCATCGCGATCGCCGACTGTTCGGACGCCGCGGCGACCTCGCTCGTCTTGGCGATCATGCCCTTCGCCGCCTGGTCGGCCGAGGCCGCCTGCTTGGCGAGTTCGCGGCGCACCCCGTCGGTGTCCTGTACGAGCGACGCTATGGATTGGTCGAAATCGCCCGCGAGCGCCTGGCGCTCGGACGAGACGACCGCGCGGTCGAGCTTTTCGGCATAGCGCTGCATGATGTCATATTCGAGCAGGCCCAGCCGGTTCATCGCGCTCGCCAGGCGGATCAGCCGCGCCTCGTCGCCGCGGCACGCCTCGGCGATATATTCGAAGGTCAGCCGCTGGCTTTCGGCCATGCACGACAGCACCGACGCCAGCGGCAGGTTCACCCGCCGCGCCATATGCGTGTTCTGGCACGCGATCGTCGCGACTTCCTGGCCCGCGGCGTCGCGATATTTGACCGCGCTGTGGTGCGCGCTGCCGCGGACATAGCTGTCGTAGAGGTCGCCCTCGACGCGGCGGTCGACCGAGGGCAATTCGTTGAACACGTCCCAATAGGCGCGCGCGATCGCTTCCTCGCGCCCCGCGATGATCTGATAGATTTCGGCGCCGTCGGCGGCGAGCCGGCCGTCGAGGTCATAGAAGGGAAAGCGCTCCGACATCGAAATCGGGTCGATCTGCTGCTTATGAATCGGATTTTCCTTCACCATGATCCTGCTTCCCTCACCATGTTCGTGGCGCGCGGCGCTGCCGTCCGCTGTCACCGGCGAAAATCATGACCGATCTATGTGGGGAAGGGGTAAATTCGGCGTTAACCAGCCCCGCGAAATTTGGCCTCAGCCGTCGCCGCGCACCGGATAGCCCTCGAACGCCTTGATCGTGCGCAGCGCAAAGGCGCTGTGCATCGCCGCGACGCCGGGCAGGCGCGACAGGCAATGGCGGTGCAGCCGGTCGAAATCGGCGACGTTGCGCGCCGCGACGCGCAGCCGGTAATCCGACGCGCCCGACAAAAGCTGGCACTCGAGGATTTCGTCGAAACTCTTCACCGCCGCCTCGAACGCGGTCAGCGCTTCTTCGCTTTGCGAATGGAGGCTGATGTCGACGAAGACGTCGAGCCCCAGCCCGATCTTGTCGGGGGCGAGCCGCGCGGCATAGCCCGTGATGATCCCCTCGGCCTCGAGCGCGCGGATGCGGCGGTGGCAGGCCGAGGCCGACAGCCCGACCTTTTCGCCGAGCTCGGCGGCGGGGCGCGGTCCCTCGCGTTGCAGCAAGTCGAGCAGCCTTGTGTCGATCCGGTCCATGATCGTGCGCGTTTCCCGAATATGGCGCAAAAATTGTGCGTCCTTCTCGGCAATCCGCCGGCGATATGCAAGCACCTCGCGCAACAATTTTGCTATTAGCGCGTCATCACAAAAGGGTGCCGGCGGTGAGCGACCGCGGTGCCCGCGGATGGAGAGCGACCATGATCATCGGCACCCCCAAGGAAATCAAGAACCACGAATATCGCGTCGGCCTGACCCCCGAAAGCGCGCGCGAGCTTCACGTGCACGGCCACCGCGTGCTGGTGCAGACCGGTGCGGGCGAAGGGATTGGCGCGCACGACCGTTTTTATGTCGAGGCGGGCGCCGAGATCGTCGCGACCGCGGAGGAAATCTTCGCGCAATGCGACATGGTAGTGAAGGTCAAGGAACCCCAGCCCGGCGAGCGCGCGATGCTGCGCCCCGGCCAGATCCTCTACACCTATCTCCACCTCGCGCCCGATCCCGACCAGACGCGCGACCTGATGCAATCGGGCGCGGTGTGCATCGCTTATGAAACGGTCACCAGCCCGCACGGCGGCCTGCCGCTTCTGAAGCCGATGAGCCAGGTCGCGGGGCGCATGTCGATCCAGGCCGGCGCGACCGCGCTCGAGAAAGCGCATGGCGGCCGCGGCGTGCTGCTCGGCGGCGTCCCCGGCGTCGCGCCAGGCAAGGTGTGCGTGATCGGCGGCGGCGTCGTCGGCTTCAACGCCGCGCAGATGGCGGCCGGCCTCGGCGCCGACGTCACGATCCTCGACCGCGACCCCGAAGTGCTCGAACGCGTCGGTACCTTCTTCGAATCGCGCGCCAAGACGCGCTTCTCGAACCGCGCGAACCTCGCCGAATGCGTCGCCGAGGCGGACCTCGTCATCGGCGCGGTGCTGATCCCCGGCGCCGAGGCGCCCAAGCTCGTCACGCGCGACATGCTCGGCACGATGCAGGCCGGTTCGGTGCTCGTCGACGTCGCGATCGACCAGGGCGGCTGTTTCGAAACCAGCCACGCGACGACGCATGCCGAGCCGACCTATGTGGTCGACGGCATCGTCCATTACGCGGTCGCGAACATGCCCGGCGGCGTTGCGCGTACCAGCACCTATGCGCTCAACAACGTCACCCTGCCGCACGCGCTGCGCATCGCCGACCTGGGGTGGAAAGAGGCGCTGAAGCGCGACGTGCATCTTGCGCAGGGACTCAACGTCTGGAATGGTAAGGTGACGTTCGAAGCCGTCGCCGAAGCGGTCGGGACGGACTATGTGCCTGTCGCGCAGGCGCTCGCGTAAAACAAGGACTTGAGACGGACATGACTCCCCAGGACGACCTCCCCGACACCGGCACCGGCGAAGAAACCGAAAATGAGGTTCTGCGCGCCGCGCGTGAACTCCAGGCGCAAAAGGAAGCCGCCGAGGCGACCGAGGCGGCCGACAAGAGCGCGGCGGCGGGGAATGGCAAGAAGATCGGCTGGAAAACCGCCGCCGCCGCCGCGGGCATCGGCATCGGCTCGGCCGCGGTGCTGGCGGCGCTGCTTTACGCAAACCGCGGGAAGATCAAGTAGGGGGCGTTGCCTGCCGCTCCGGGTTGCGGCTTTGGGGGTGAGCGGCTTCAAAGATCCTCCCCATCGCGAAGCGTTGGGGAGGGGGACCGCGCCCGAAGGGCGTGGTGGAGGGGTCTCGACGCCGGCGATATTACCCCTCCGTCAGCGGCTAAAGCCGCTGCCACCTCCCCATGGCTTCGCCAAGGGGAGGATCTTACTGTCCGCTCCTGCCCGAACAATACCGCTCACCACCCCGCCCCCCAAAATTACTCCCTCACCATCCTAAGCATTTGCATATCCCGGCGGGAAGGCTTAACCGGCCCCATCGACCGATTAGAGTCAGAAAAGCGGGGCTGATATGGCTGGCAAGGAAACGAGCGGGCGACCGCGCTCGCCGCATTTACAGGTGTATAAATGGGGACCGGCGATGACGGTCTCGATCCTCCACCGCATCAGCGGCGACGGTCTCGCGATCGTCGGCGCCAGCATGTTTCTCTGGTGGCTTTACGCCATCGCCGCGGGGCCCGACGCCTATGCGGCCTTCTTGGCGATCGTGTGGAAGGACCCCAGCCCCGAAATCACGCTGGTCCACCAGATCACCAATATCCTGGGCAAGGTCGTGCTCGTCGGGTTGACCTGGGCCTTTTTCCAGCATCTCTTCTCGGGCCTCCGCCACTTCGTGCTCGACACCGGCGCGGGTTACGAGCTCAAGACCAACAAGCTCTGGTCGGCGGTCGTGATCGCCGCCGGGCTGTTCGCCACCGCCGCGACCTGGCTCTTCATCCTGTGGGGGAACCTCAATGGGTAACGGCACGCACCTCGGCAAGGTCCGCGGGCTCGGCTCGGCGCAGCATGGTTCGCACCACTGGCTGCAACAGCGGCTGAGTGCGCTCGGCAATCTGCTGCTCGTCGGTTTCCTTGTCGTCTCGCTCCTCCGCCTGCCGCTCGGCGACCATGACGCGGTGTCGCGCTGGGCGGCCGATCCGCTGGTCGCCTTCGCGCTGATCATGCTCGTGGTCAGCGTCTTCTGGCACCTGCGCCTCGGGCTGCAGGTGCTGATCGAGGATTATGTCCATGGCGACGCGACGCGGCTGCTCGCGCTCGTCGCATTGAATTTCTACGCGATCGGCGGCGCTGCCTTCGGGGTCTTCACGATCGCCCGCATCGCGCTGGCGCCCGTGGTGCCCGGCCCGGGGGGGATGTGAGATGACCGACGCGTACAAGATCATCGACCATGTCTATGACACCGTCGTCGTCGGCGCTGGCGGTTCGGGCTTGCGCGCCACGATGGGCAGCGCCGAAGCCGGCCTCAAGACCGCCTGCATCACCAAGGTGTTCCCGACGCGCAGCCACACCGTCGCGGCGCAGGGCGGCATCGCCGCCTCGCTCGGCAACAATTCGCCCGACCATTGGCAGTGGCACATGTACGACACCGTCAAGGGCTCCGACTGGCTCGGCGACCAGGACGCGATCGAATATATGGTGCGCGAGGCGCCGCAGGCGGTCTACGAACTCGAGCACGCCGGCGTGCCGTTCAGCCGCAACGCCGACGGCACCATCTACCAGCGCCCCTTCGGCGGCCATATGCAGAATATGGGCGAAGGCCCGCCGGTCCAGCGCACCGCCGCCGCGGCCGACCGCACCGGTCATGCGATGCTGCACGCGCTCTACCAGCAGTCGCTGAAGTACGACGCGGACTTCTTCGTCGAATATTTCGCGCTCGATCTGATCATGGAAGATGGCGCGTGCCGCGGCGTGATCGCCTTGTGCATGGACGACGGCAGCATCCACCGCTTCCGTTCGCAGGCCGTCGTGCTCGCGACCGGCGGCTATGGCCGCGCCTATTTCACCGCGACTTCGGCGCACACCTGCACCGGCGACGGCGGCGGCATGGTGCTGCGCGCCGGGCTGCCGCTGCAGGACATGGAGTTCGTCCAGTTCCACCCGACCGGCATCTATGGCGCGGGCGTGCTGATCACCGAGGGCGCGCGCGGCGAGGGCGGGTACCTCACCAATTCCGAGGGCGAGCGTTTCATGGAACGCTATGCCCCGTCGGCGAAGGACCTGGCGTCGCGCGACGTCGTATCGCGCTCGATGGCGCTTGAAATCCGCGAAGGCCGCGGCGTCGGCCCGCACAAGGACCATATCTACCTGCACCTCGACCATATCGATCCCGCGGTGCTGCACGAACGGCTGCCCGGCATCACCGAAAGCGGCAAGGTGTTCGCGGGGGTCGACCTGACGCGCCAGCCGCTGCCCGTCGTGCCGACGGTCCATTACAACATGGGCGGCATCCCCTGTAACTATCATGGCGAGGTCGTGACGCTGCGCGACGGCGATCCCGACACCGTCGTCCCGGGCCTGTTCGCGGTCGGCGAGGCCGCGTGCGTGTCGGTCCATGGCGCGAACCGCCTGGGCTCGAACAGCCTGATCGATCTCGTCGTCTTCGGCCGCGCCACCGGGCATCGCCTCCGCGACATCATCAAGCCCGGCGCCGCGCAAGCTGCGCTGCCCAAGGACAGCGCCGACCTGGCGCTCGGTCGTCTCGACCATTTCCGCAATGCCAAGGGCGGTTCGCCGACCGCGGTAATCCGCGACGAGATGCAGCGCGCCATGTCGGCGCATGCCGCGGTGTTCCGCACCGACGAGCTGATGGCCGAGGGCAAGGAAAAGCTCGCCCAGACCTACCAGCGGATGAACGACATCGGCGTCACCGACCGCAGCCTGATCTGGAACACCGACCTCATCGAAACGCTCGAGCTCGACAATCTGATCAGCCAGGCGACGGTGACGATGCATTCGGCGTTCAACCGCAAGGAAAGCCGCGGCGCGCACGCGCACGAGGATTTCCCGAACCGCGACGACGCCAACTGGATGAAGCACAGTATCAGCTGGTTCGACGGCTGGGGCGGCAAGGGCGGCGGCGTCCGCCTCGATTACCGCCCGGTCCACGAATATACGCTCTCGGACGATGCGGAGTATATCAAGCCGAAGGCGCGCGTTTATTGATGGTTTTTATTGACCTGACAAAACCGGGCGGCGCAACACTTCAAGAGGTTAGGAAGCTCTTGGAGAGCAAGGATGACTCCGAGCATCGGCAGTTGCGTGTAACTTCGGCGGGCATAGCGTTTTTGTCAGACGAAGTTGGTGCGGAAGACATCGATGGCCTTTGCTTTCGCTTCGAAACTTGGACTGCGGGCAACGGTTATTGCGGTGTAGAAGCAGCCGCAGACGACAAATATGTGATGTCGGTTCAGACCGATTTGAACGACAATTGGCCAGATCCAAAAGACAGCTATATCGACTGGTAATTTACGCAATCGGGTTCGTCCGTCGCATTACCAAAAATCTTCAATTTCATCCGGCACATCCTCGCGCTCGTGAAGGATGCGCACAACGATCAGTTCGGCGTCGGTGCAACGGTAGATAGCGCGATGAAATCCTGAACGGACTTTGCGGTATGTCGAAGGCAGTCCGAATGCCTCGCTGCCGATACCGGGAAACTCCGCAGCGAACGCGATCTGGCGACGAATATCTTCGATATAGCCTTTGGCTTGGGCTTCTCCGTGCTCGGCCTTGGAATATTGCGCAATCGCCAGGATGTCCGTCGCGGCCCGAGGCCGAAGGACAATTTTAAGCATTCGGAAATTGTTCGGCGATGAACGCATCCCAATCGAAAGGTTGCGGCGGGCCGCTCTCTTCGCCTTCCCTTATAAGCTGTCGCAGCCTCTCTACACGCGCATCGCGGGCCTCAGCGCGACGCAGAGCGTCGCGGATCACTTCGCTCACCGATCCAAATTCGCCCGACGCGACCTTGCGACGCGCATAATCGGTCAATTCATCGCTAAGGGCGATGGAGGTGTTCTTCGCTGCCATGATGCCAGATTACCAAAATTTGGTAACAGCGTCCAGTGACACTCTCCAAACTGGACCCATATAGAAATGCCGCTTTTCAGTAGTCCTATTCGAACCAGCCGTGGATCGGATTGAGGTCGGAGAAGGGCTCGTCGACGTTCTGGCCCAGGACCCATAATTTCTGGCAGGCGATGGTGAAGAAGATCAGCGCGATCGTCCAGACGATGATCGTCTTGATGACCTGCCAGCGCTTCGCCTCATAGGCCGCGCGCGCGCGCGCCTTATAGTCGATGCCCAGGTCGCCTTCGAACTCGGCGACCAGCTGCGCGCGCCGGGTGCGCGAAATATTTGCGAGGCTCGCGCTCTGTTCGTCACTCGTCGGTCGGCGAGTCGCCATCGTCCCTACCCTGCGCAAAACGCTAATGTCACCTCTTCCACGATAAGGCCTAGCCCCTGACAAAGGGTTAACCGCCGCCGCCTCTTTGCGATCGACTCGTCGCGATTGCGATCAGCTTGATGCGCGCACGCGCGCCGCGCAGCAGCGTGAGATCGCGGCGGGGCAGCTCCAGCGCCGCGGCGAGCAGCGTCAGCACCGCTTCGTTCGCCGCGCCGTCGGCGGGCGGTGCCGTGACGCGCAGCGACACGGTCTCGCCCTCGATCGACACCGCGTCGCGGCGCGCGCCCGGCGTCACCCGTACCTCGATCCGCCCGGCGGGCGCCGCAAGCGCGTGCAGCGCCGCCGTCAGCGCGGGATCGGGCCGGTATTTCAGATGGTAACGACCAGCTTGCCCACCGCGCTGCGGTCGCCCAGCTTGGCGATCGCCTTGCCGCCTTCGGCGAGCGCGAAGCTTTCGGTGACGCGCGGGCTGATCTTGCCCTGCTCCCACAGTGCAAACAGCCGCGCGATGTTGGCGCGGTTGCGCTTCGGTTCGCGCGCGACGAACGCACCCCAGAAGACCCCCGCGACGTCGCAGCTCTTGAGCAGGGTGAGGTTCAGCGGCAGGCGCGGGATGCCTGCGGGGAAACCGACGACGAGGTAGCGGCCTTCCCACGCGATCGAACGCAGCGCGGGCTCGGCATAGTCGCCGCCCACCGCGTCATAGATGACGTTGGCGCCGTTCGGGCCGACGGCTTCCTTGAACTTGTTCGCGAGCTCCTTCGACTGGTCCTTGTCGAACGGCTGGCGGCCATAGACCACCACCTCGTCGGCGCCGGCAGCCCGCGCGATCCCGGCCTTTTCTTCGCTCGACACCCCCGCGACGACACGCGCGCCGAACGCCTTGCCCAACTCGACCGCGGCGATGCCGACCCCGCCCGAGGCGCCGAGGACGAGCAAAGTGTCGCCCTCCTTGATATGCCCGCGGTCGACCAGCGCATGGATGCTGGTGCCATAGGTCATGAGCAAGGAGGCCCCTTCGGCGAAGCCGTGGCTCGCGGGCAGGTGATAGACATTGTGCACTGAAACCGCGATCGCTTCGGCCATTCCGCCATTGCCGCAGCCTGCGATGACCCGGTCGCCGACCTTGAAGTCGGTGACACCTTCGCCAACTTCGGCGACCAGCCCCGCGACCTCGCCGCCGGGGGCGAAGGGGCGTTCGGGCTTGAACTGATATTTGTCCTCGATGATCAGCACGTCGGGGAAATTGACCGCGCAGGCCTTCACGTCGATCACGATCTGCCCGGCGCCCGCGGTCGGTCGCGGCAGTTCGCCCAGCGCCAGCGTTTCGGGGCCGCCGGTGGCGGTCGACAAGAGAGCCTTCATCATCTTCTCCTCACACGGGGTTTACAGCGAAGGTTGCAGCCAGGGCCGGTCCTGCGCCAGCTTCTTCTCATAATCGCCGATGGCGGCGTCGCTCTTCTCGGTCAGCGAAATCTCGTCGAGCCCTTCGAGCAGGCACAGCTTGCGGAAGGGATCGATCTCGAAGGTGAAGCGGTCCTGGAACATCGTCGTCACCGTCTGGTTTTCCAGGTCGACATGGATCGGGTCGGTTGCCGCGACTTCGAGCAGCCGGTCGATGGCCGATTGAGGAAGCACGACGGGCAGGATCCCGTTCTTCACTGCATTGCCCGAGAAGATGTCGGAGTAAGAAGGCGCGATGACGACGCGGATGCCGAGGTCGCCCAGCGCCCAGGCGGCATGCTCGCGGCTCGACCCGCAGCCGAAATTGTCACCCGCGATCAGGATCGGCGCGCCCTGATAGGGGGGATTGTCGAACAGATTGTCGGGGTCGGCGCGCAGGCTCTCGAACGCCCCGCGTCCCATGCCCTCGCGGCTGACGGTCTTGAGCCAGTGCGCGGGGATGATCACGTCGGTGTCGACATTCTTGAGCCCCAGCGGGATCGCGCGGCCGTCGACTTCGTTCAGCGGGGTCATGCCATCAGCTCCCGCACGTCGGTGAGCCTGCCGGTCACCGCCGCCGCCGCCGCCATCGCGGGGCTGACCAGATGCGTGCGGCTGCCGGGGCCTTGGCGGCCGACGAAATTGCGGTTGCTGGTCGAGGCGCAGCGTTCGCCCGCCGGCACCTTGTCGGGGTTCATCGCGAGGCATGCCGAGCAGCCGGGTTCGCGCCATTCGAGGCCGGCGTCGGTGAAGATGCGGTCGAGCCCTTCGGCCTCGGCCTGCGCCTTCACCAGCCCCGATCCGGGAACGACGATCGCCCATTTGACATTGTCGGCCTTGTGGCGGCCCTTGAGCACCGCGGCGGCGGCGCGCATGTCCTCGATCCGGCTGTTGGTGCAGCTGCCGATGAAGATATTTTCCACCGGCACGTCCTGCATCCGCGTGCCGGGTTCGAGCCCCATATAGGCGAGCGATTTCGCGGCGGCCGCCTGCTTCGACGGATCGGCGAAGCTCGCGGGATCGGGAACGACGCCGGTGATCGGCACGACATCCTCGGGGCTGGTGCCCCAGGTCACGCTCGGTGCGATGTCGGCGGCGTCGATGACGACGGTCTTGTCGTAGGTCGCGCCCGGGTCGGTCGCGAGGCTTTTCCAATAAGCGACCGCTGCATCCCAGTCGGCGCCCTTCGGTGCATAGGGACGGCCCTTCAGATATTCGAAGGTCGCCTCGTCGGGCGCGATCAGGCCCGCGCGCGCGCCGCCCTCGATCGCCATATTGCTGATCGTCAGCCGGCCCTCGATGCTCAGCGCGCGGATCGCACTGCCGGTATATTCGATGACATGGCCCGTGCCGCCCGCGGCGCCGATGGTGCCGGTGATATGGAGGATGATATCCTTCGCCGACACGCCGGGGCCGACCGCGCCCTCGACGCGCACTTCCATCGTCTTCGACGGCTGGAGCAGCAGCGTCTGCGTCGCCAGCACATGCTCGACCTCGCTCGTCCCGATGCCGAAGGCGAGGGCGCCGATGCCGCCGTGGCACGCGGTGTGGCTGTCGCCGCAGACGATCGTCGTGCCGGGCAGCGAAAAACCCTGCTCGGGGCCGACGACATGGACGATGCCCTGCTCGGGCGCGGTGGCGTCGATATAGCGGATGCCATATTCGGGCGCGTTCTTCTCGAGCGCCGCCAATTGCGCCGCGCTTTCGGGATCGGCGATCGGCAGCTTGTTGCCGTTCGCGTCGAGCCGCGCGGTCGTCGGCAGATTATGGTCGGGCACCGCCAGCGTCAGGTCGGGGCGCCGCACCGCGCGCCCGCTCGCGCGAAGCCCCGCGAACGCCTGCGGGCTGGTGACTTCATGGACGAGATGGCGGTCGATGAAGATCAGGCAGGTACCATCGGGGCGCTGTTCGACGACATGCGCGTCCCAGATTTTCTCATAGAGGGTGCGGGGCCGAGTCATGCGGACCACTTAAGCCGCCTGCATAACAATGCAAGCGAGTGGCGATCAAAAACGCAATTTTCGGTCGCGTCCGTTGGAGTATAAGCGGGCCATGTCGCCGCTCGTAATCATCCTGCTCGTCCTCGCCACCGTCGTGGCGATGGAGGGCGTCGCCTGGGGCAGCCACAAATATATCATGCACGGCTTCGGCTGGGCCTGGCACCGCGACCATCACGAACCGCACGGGCATCTGCTCGAAAAGAACGACCTGTTCGCGATCTTCGGCGCGGCGCTGAGCATCGGCATGTTCGTGGCGGGCAGCCCGATGATCATGGGCGCTTCGGCATGGGAGCCGGGGACGTGGATCGGCCTCGGCGTGCTCTTCTACGGCATCATCTATACGCTGGTGCACGACGGCCTCGTCCATCAGCGCTATTTCCGCTGGGTGCCGCGCCGCGGCTATGCCAAGCGGCTGGTGCAGGCGCACAAGCTCCACCATGCGACGATCGGCAAGGAAGGCGGGGTCAGCTTCGGCTTCGTCTTCGCGCGCGATCCGGCGAAGCTGAAGGCCGAGCTCAAGGCACAGCGCGAAGCGGGGATCGCCGTAGTGCGCGAGGTGCTCGCCGACTAGGGTCAGGACCCATTGATTGCACGATCGAGGCGTCGAAATGGCGAAGATATTGGGTTCGGGTGGCCGCCGCGGGTAGCATCGCTACCCGTAAGGCTGCGCGGACCCAAGATCGAAGCCATTTCGGCGTCCCTTCGGGATTTGATCGATTTTGTCCATTGCTTCGTCGGCAAGTCTGGAAATATCGACATATTCCTGCGCCTTGCCTCCTCGCACTGAACAAAATCGCTTCAAACCTCGATCGCGCAATTAATGGGTCCCGACCCTAGCGGTAGGCGTCGACCGTCTCGAACAGCGCCGCGACGCCCCTGCGATCGCCTTCGCTGAGTTCGGGACGCCACACGTCGAAGATCAGCACGACGCGGTCGCTGTCGGCGTCGTTCCACGCCTCATGCTGTACCGAATCGTCGAAGATCAGCAGCTTGCCTTCTTCCCACTGCCGTGCCTTGCCGGCAACCTGCAGCGCGCCGGCGCCGGGAACGATCAACGGCAGGTGACAGATCAGCCGCGCGTTGATCATACCGTGATGCGGCGCGATGCGTGCGCCGGGCTGGAGCAGCGAGAACATGATCGAGGGCGAGCGCACCGAAATGCGGCACAGCGGCGCTGCCGCGAGCGCGGCGAGCGTCGCGGGAAAACGCGCTGCCATCTCGGGGATCGGCGCGCCATTGTCGATCAGGTGCAACGCCGACCACTGCGGATTGTCGTGCATGCCGTCGAAATCGACGCGCGGGCGGCCCGGCTCGTGGGTGAGATAGGGTTTGAACAGGCCCGGATCGGCCAGCGCGGCCCTTAGCTCGGCCCGGATCGCCGGGGTTTCCGCCTCGACCGCAGGCGCCCAGTCGAACTGCTCGCGCTCGTAAAAGGCGCGTTGCGGCAGGCCCGGAAAATAGAAGTTCGACGGCTTCTGCAGCTCCATCTCGACCTGTTCCTCGCCACGCACAATTGCGATCGACCGGGCAAAAGCGGGGCTGCGTGCCTCCGGCGGAAGGCCGCGTTCGGCGAGCCCGGCCTCCAGCGCGGCACCGAATTCCGCGTCGAGTTCGGCGCGCGAGGCTTCGGCCACATCGATCAGCGGCGCCACCGACGGCGGCAGGACCGCCATCGTCCCGGCGAGCCGGATCGCGTTGACGTACCAGCTGGCGGCGGTCCGCCGGTCGCCCGCGGCGCGGCGGCAATCGCCTTTCCAGACGATCGCCCGCAGCGCGCGCGCATCCTGATCGAGGATGGCGTCGGCAGCGGCTTCCTGCCCCGCACGGTCGCCCGTCAGCCGGCACGCCTCGCCCAGCATCATCCAGATCTGCGCATTGGCGAGCCCCGCATCGGCGACCGGCTGCAATGCCGTTCGTGCCGCGTCGGCGTCGCCGCGTTGCAGCGCCGCGCCGCCCTGCTGCGCCAATCGGCTCGCTTCGGCGACGGTCAGTTTCGCATCAGCCATGACGATAATCCGCCGTAATCACCCCCGCTGCCGCCAGTTCGACCTCATGGCTCTCCTCGCGCCAGCTTTCGGCGAGTGCCTGCCGCTCCCATTCGACTATCGCGGGATGCGCGAGGATGTGGTCGACCCACGTGTGCCCTGCGCCGACGTCGAGACCATAGGTGCGGATGCGAAAGGCAACCGGGGCGAAAAAGGCGTCGACCACCGAGAAATCGGGTCCCGCAAGCCACGGCCCGCCGAAGCGCATCAAGCCTTCCTCGAACAATTCGCGGATCCGCGTCACGTTCGCGCACAGCGCATCGGACATCGGCTTCGGCGTCACGCGTACGCCGACGTTCATCGTGCAATCGCCCCGCAGTGCCGAAAAGCCGCTGTGCATCTCCGCCGTCGCGCATTGCGCCCAGGCGCGCGCGTCGGGATCGGTCGGCCAGATGCCGTCGTGCCGGTCGGCGAGATAGAGCGCGATGCCGAGCGAGTCGTGGATCGTCCGCCCCTCGTGCAGCAGCGCGGGCACCTGCCCGGTCGGCGAGAAGCTGCGGAACGCATCATAGTTCACCGGCTGCGCAAAGGGTTCGATGCGGTCCTCGAACGCGATGCCCAGCCCCTGCATCAGCATCCATGGGCGGAGCGACCAGCTCGAATAATTGCGGTTGGCGGTGATCAGCACATACATGCTTCGCGCTCCTGACGGGCGATGGGGGAGGTGTAGTCGGGGTCGTGCGCGAAGGGCAGCGCGCTGCCGTCGCGGAGCGCCGCGAGCACGCTCCCGAAGTCGGTCTTGGCGCGCCAGCCGAAGCGGCACTCGGCGCGCGACGGGTCATAGACGCGGTCGACCGTCTCGGGCAGCACCCAGCCCGCCGCGGCGTAGAGTTCGGCGGCGTCGGGATGGTGGCGTGCGATCACCGCGCGCGCGTCGCGCGCCAGTTCCTCGGCCTCATCGCGGACGAAGGGCGGCGGGGCGGAGAGGATGAAGGTGTCGCAGCCGATCGCCGGCGCGGCTTCGAGCGCCGCGAGATGCGCGGCGGCGGCATCCTCGACCGTCAGGCGGCGGTTGAGCAGCTCGTTTGCCTTGAGGTTCGGGCCGCTCGGCACTGCGTGCGTGTCGTCATCCTCGGGGAAGAAGCGTCCGGTGCGCAGGATCGCGACGTTGATGCCGTGCTCGCGGTGGACGAGCCGGCACGCCTGCTCGGCAGCGAGCTTGGTGATGCCATAGATGTTGCGCGGCTCGATCGGACCGAAATCCTCGTCCATCCACCAGGCGCCCGCGTCGCCCGCGCCCGCGCGGACATCGGCGCGCACCATCAGCGAGGTGGTCGAGGTGAAGAGGAAGCGGTCGTTGCCCGCCGCGACCGCCGCCTCGATCAGATTGAGCGTGCCGGTGACGTTGACGTCGACGAACGCCTGGCGCGGATAGCGTATGATGTCGGGCTTGTGCAGCGCGCCGCCGTGGATGATCGCTTCGATGCCGTGGTCGCCCATCACCCGCTCGACCAGCGCGCGGTCGGCTACGGTGCCGACGATGTCAGTGTCCGGACCGGGCACGACGTCGAGCCCGGTAACCGCATGGCCCTTTTCGGCAAGCCGCGGCGCAAGAGTGCGGCCGAGCCAGCCCGACGATCCCGTCAGCAGCACGCGCATCGATGATTCTCCTCCGGTCTCTCGACGCGCGCCTGATACACAGGCAGTGGGCGGGGGGAAAGCACGTCCGGCGGCCCGTGCCTCAGCCGTGCGAATCCTCGGCGACCGCGCTGGTCCCCGCGGCGTGCCCCGCCACCGGGGGCAATTCGCTGAGATCGAGCCAGCGCGCACCCTCGCGCCGGTGATAACTGTCGATCGCCGCAAAGGGGACCCGGAACGGGAACCCCCAATCGCTGTTCCACAGCACGACGACGCCGGTCCGCGTCGCCGGTTCGAAGATCATCGTCGCACGATAGCCCGCGACCGCGCCCGAATGGCCCTCGAGCCGGTGGCCGCCATAGGCGAAGCTGCGCCAGCCCAGTCCATAGGATGCATCGCTGGTGGCCTGGCGCAGCGCGCCGCCATAGAGGCGCCCGGTGCCGACGCGCGGGCTGTGCGCCAGCTGCAGCACCGTGCCGGGCAGCACATCGGGACGCGTGCCCATCATCGCCTGCATCCAGGTCGCGAAATCAACGATATCGCTCTCGACTCCTGCCGCGGCGGGGACGCGCCAATAGGCCTCCTTGACCTCGCGGACGTGCTGGCCGTTGCGATGCGGCTTCGCCCAGTCCCTGGCGCCCGTCAGCCGCGCCATGCCATAGCCCGCGCTGACCATGCCGAGCGGGCGGAAAAAGCGGTCCTCGACCGCGTCGGCAAAGGGTTCGTTCGCGGCCTCGGCCAGAATCTCGCTCGCGGTGTCGAAGGCGATATTCTGATAGGTATAGCAGGTGCCGGGTTCGCACTGCAGCGGCGCGGCGGCGAGACCCGCGCGCAGCAGCTGGGGGCTCTGCCCGTCCTCCAGTTTCTCGTCATAGGCGTTCTTGGTGAGGCCGGTGCGCTGGGCGAGCAGGTCGTCGAGCCTCAGCTGTTCCTCGGCACCACCCGGCAGGCGCAGCGACGAGCTACGCCATCCCGCGACCGGGCGATCGAGGTCGACCGTGCCGTCCTTCGCCAGCTTGGCCGCCAGCACCCCCGTCGCGGTCTTGGAGACCGAGGCCCAGCGAAAGACCGTGTGCGGCGTGACCGGCGCCCCGGTCGACGCGTCGGCGACGCCATAGCCGCGCACGAAGCTGAGCTTGCCGTCCTCGACCACCGCCACCGCGAGCCCCGCCATTTCGGGGCGCTGCGCGAGGTCGCCGAGCTGCTTGTCGAGCGCGCGATAGTCGATCCGCCCGCGCCATTCGGCGGGGGTGTCGGGCAGGTTCGCGGGCGGCTTGATCGGGATGGCGACGCTGGCGAGCGCCCGGTGGTCGCCGCTGGGCGCGCGCAGGCCGAACCAGCCGGCCGATCCCAATGCGGCGATCGCGACCAGCGCGGCGATGACGCGCTTCGTGGCCTTGTTGTTGGACTGTTGCGACTTCATATTTTGGCGTGGTCTTAGCCGCGACGAGCCCTGCCGTCACCCCCGCTGCGGTCAACGCCCCAGAAAGTGCCACGCCTTGAGGGTTCCGACCGCGTAGACCGCGCCATAGACGAGTACGATCAGCGACGACCAGAGCGCGAAAGCGTCGCTATGCTGCGGCCGCCAGAAATGGAGCGGCACGAACAGCAGCGCGCGCAGCAGGTAGATGGCGGTGATCACGACCAGCCCCGTGCGCAGCAGCGGCAGCCTCGGCAGCGCACCGGCGCCTGAAAAGGCATAGGCGGCCCAGATCAGCAGTACGGCAGCAATGCCCAGCGTGATCAAAGTCGGGTGCAAATCGCCACGCGCCGCGGCGCGTGCCATGCCTTCGCCGGCACCGAAGAAGCGGTACCAGTCGGGTCCGCCGAAGATGCAGGCGATATGGAGCAGCGCGGCCGTGACCGACAGCCACCCCCCGACGATCAGCCAGGGGGTGCCCGGGCTGGCCGCGACGTCAGGCAAGATAATGCGCGGTCGTTTTTGCTGCGACTTCCCCGGCGGTCACCCCCGGCGCGAGTTCGATCAGCTTGAACGGGCTGTCGTGGTCGTCACGCCGGAACACCGCGAGGTCGGTGATGATCATGTCGACGACATTCTTGCCGGTCAGCGGCAGCGTGCACGCCGGGATGAACTTGGGGCTGCCGTCCTTGGCGTTGTGCTCCATCACGACGATGATCTTCTTGACCCCGGCGACGAGGTCCATCGCGCCGCCCATGCCCTTGATCATCTTGCCCGGGATCATCCAGTTGGCGATGTCGCCATTTTCGGCGATCTCCATCGCCCCCAATACGGTCAGGTCGATATGCCCGCCGCGGATCATCGCAAAGCTGTCCGCCGAGCTGAAATAGGCCGACTGCGGCAGCTCGCTGATCGTCTGCTTGCCCGCGTTGATCAGGTCGGCATCCTCGTCGCCTTCGAGCGGGAAGGGGCCGATGCCGAGCATGCCATTCTCCGACTGCAGCGTGACCGTCATCCCCGCGGGAATATGGTTCGCGACCAAAGTCGGGATGCCGATGCCGAGGTTGACGTAATAACCGTCCTGCAGTTCCTTCGCGGCGCGCGCCGCCATGTCGTCGCGGGTCCAGGCCATTATTGCGGCTCCCATTGCTTGTCGGAGGGGAAGGCGTCGTCCCAGCCCAGTTTTTCCCACGGGCCGTAGACGGGGTTGGGGAACAGGAACCAGCCCTTGTCCCAGAGTGCGGTGGCGCCGGCGCTCGTCGCGAGCGCCATGCGCTGCGCCGCGGGCAGGTCCTTGACGTTGAACTGCTGGCTGAAATCGCCGAGTTGGTCGCCGCCGAGGATGATCACGCAATATTTCGATGCGATCGTCGCGCGGCGCGGATCCTTGCTCGACCCGCCGGCATCGTCGCCCATCAGGAATAGCGTCTCGCCATGCTTGAACGCGCCGAGACCTGCGGCGCGCAGCGTGTCCTCGCTGCCCTTGGCATTGACGGCGCTGCGGTTGGTGTTGGCGATGACGGTGATCCCCGCGGCGCGCAGCCTGTTCACCATCTCCACGCTGCCGGGCATCGCGACCGCCTTGCCCGCGCCGCTCTTTTCCCACTGGTCCCAGATTTTCGGATCATAGGCCGATTGCGCGAAATGGCGCATCGGTCCCAAATTCCAGATCAGGGTCTCGTCGGCATCGAACACCGCGGCAAAGGGCTTGTCGCCGCACGGCTCGAACGCCGGCGCGTCCATCGACGCGCCGGGCGCCAGCACGACGCTGTCCTTCGGCCGCTCTCTGATCCGCCACACGCCATAATCGGCGATCCGCGCATTGGTCGCGCGCACCGCCACCGCCGCCTCGGGCGAGCCATAAAGATATTGCAGCGCCACTGGCGGCTTGGCGGCCTCGACAGGCACAGCGGCCGGCGGAGCCGGCACCGTCGCCACCTCGGCCGGCGCACTCGCGCAGCCTGCCAGCAACAGCGCGCTCGTTACGGCGAGGCCGCGCATCATGCCGTCTCGCGCGGGCGCACGGTTCGGAACTCGATCTTCTTGTCATAGGGCGCGCCGACGATCATCCGCTTCACATAGATGCCGGGCAGATGAATCGCATCGGGATCGAGGCTGCCGGTCGGGACGATTTCCTCGACCTCGGCGACGCAGATCTTCGCCGCGGTCGCCATCGGCTGGTTGAAATTGCGCGCGGTCTTGCGGAAGATCAGGTTGCCGCTCTCGTCGGCTTTCCACCCCTTGACGATCGCGAGGTCGGCAAAGATGCCGCGCTCGAGGATATAATCCTGACCGTCGAAATTCTTCACTTCCTTGCCCTCGGCGACCAGCGTGCCGACGCCGGTCCTGGTGTAGAAGCCGGGGATGCCCGCACCGCCGGCGCGGCAGCGCTCGGCGAGCGTGCCCTGCGGGCAGAATTCGACCTCGAGCTCGCCCGCCAGATATTGCCGCTCGAACTCCTTGTTCTCGCCGACATAGCTGCTGATCATCTTCTTGATCTGCCGCGTGCGGAGCAGCTTGCCGAGCCCTTCGCCGTCGATCCCGGCGTTGTTGCTCGCGATCGTCAGGTCCCTGGTGCCCGCATCGCGGATCGCGTCGATCAGCCGTTCGGGGATGCCGCACAGACCGAAACCGCCCGCGCAGATCTGCATGCCGTCGAAGAGCAGCCCTTCGAGTGCAGCGGCGGCGTCGGCATAGCGCTTGTTACCCATGAACGGACTCCTCGTGGTTGCGGCGCGGCGACTTTGGCCGATAAAATCCATCAATTCTAATTGTTCTATTTTTCGATTATGCATAAATGATGTCTATCAGTCGCGTCTCGCTCTACCATCTCGAAACCCTGCTCTGGATCGACCGGCTCGGCACCTTTTCGGCGGCCGCCGAGCGGCTCAATACGACGCAGCCCGCGGTATCGGCGCGGATGCGCGAACTCGAAGCGCGGCTCGGTTCGACGCTGTTCCGCCGCGACGGGCGGACGATGTCGCTGACCGCCGCGGGGCGCAAGCTGGTGCGCGACTGCGACCCGCTGCTGCGCGACATGCAGCTCGCGCTGCTCGGCAGCGGCGGTTATGGCGAAGCGAGCGGGGTGGTGCGCATCGGCGCGGGCGAGATCGCGGCGGCGAGCTGCCTGCCGGGCTTCGTCGCGGCGCTGAAGGCCGATATGCCGGGTGTCGGCCTCGAGATCGAGATCGACCTCACGGCGAACCTGATCCAGCAATTGCTCACCGGGCGCACCGACATGGTCTTCGCCGCGGGACCGGTCGCGCACCCCGCGCTCAAGACCAGCCCGATCGGCGAGGTCGCGCTCGTCTGGCTCGCCAGCCCCGCGGTCGCGGCGACTTTCGGCGAGGGCGCGAGCGTCCCCGTCTGGTCGCTCGCCAGCCCGTCGCCGATCCATGGCCGGATGCGCGAGGCGATCGCGGCGTCGCGCATCGCGCAAAAGTCGCTGAACCTCTGCAACAACGCGCGCACGATGATCGACATCGCGCGCACGGGCGGCGGCATCGGCATCTTCCCCGAACCGATGGTGCGCGGCGAACTGGCCGGCGGCGCGCTGGTCGGGATCGCCGATATGCCCGCGCTGGCGCCGGTCGAATTCCATGTCGCGATGCGCGTGTCGGACAGCGAGCCGGTGCTCGCGCAGATTTTCGAACGCGCGACGGCGCTCGATCTCGCCGAGGCGTCAGGGTAGCGGCAGGCCCAGCACCGCCGACAGGTCGGCGAGCGCCTGTTCGCCGCTCGTCACCTTGATCGCATGCATGCCGAGCGCCGCCGCGGGTTTGCAGTTGATGCCGAGGTCGTCGAGATAGACGCACTCCGCAGGTTCGACGCCGAGCGTTTCGCACATCATCAGATAGATGCGCGGGTCGGGCTTGCGCACCCCCGCCTTGCTCGATTCGATGACATGCTCGAAGCGCGCCATGATGCGCGCCACCACGGTCGCGGCCTCGTCGCTGCGCGTCATGCCCGCGCCCTTGACGCCCTTGCCGCCAGGGACATTGTTGGTGATGCAGCCGATGTGGAAACCCTTCGCCCTCAGCGTGTCGAGCGCCGCGACCATCGCCGGGCGCACCGCACCGGCGATCACGGCGAGCACGGCTTCGCCTTCGAGCTCGCACCCCAGCGCGCGCGCTTCTTCGGCGAACAGGCGGCCGAACGCCGCGGCGTCGATCTCGGCGCGCTCGAACTTCGCCCAGGCATTGTCGTCGGGGTTCGCCGCATTGACCCGCCGCACGAAATCGCGCGGCAGTCCGCGTTCCGCTTCCAGCCGGTTGAAGGCTTCAAAGGGCGAGGCGGTGATGACCCCGCCGAAGTCGAAGATGACGGTGGTGAAGTTCATGGCAAAACGACGATCCCCGCCTTGGGGTCGGCGGCACCCGACAGCATTTCCTGATAGGCGCCGAGCGCGGCCTCGCCCCCGCCGCGTTTGTCGATCGCCGCGAGCCGGGGCGCGACGTCCATGAAGGCCAGCCAGGCTTCGGCGATCTTCTGCCCGAAAGCCGGACCGCCCCAGTCGGCGATGCGCTTCTGGCTGCGGCCGGGGGCGAAGAAGCCCTGGCGTTCGGGTCCGGGCAGCCCCTCGACATCGGCCTGCGCGTCCCAATGCGATTTGCCGACGATGATCGAGGCCCTGAGCTGGCCCCCGAAATGACTGTGCACGACGCGCGTCACCGCGCCATTGCCCGCCATGTCGACCAGTGCCGCGGGGCTTGCCGGGTTGAGCGTCATGATCTGGTCGTAGCTGATCACCCGGTCGTAGATTCCCTGCGCCGCGAGCGTCTCGACATTGGCGGCGCTGGTCAGCCCGATCGTTTCGGGGCGATGCCCGGGCCGCTGGGCGAGCGAAAAGCCGAGCCCGATCGCGGTCTTGCTCGACGCGCTCGCGATCAGGATCTGCGCCGCGCCATAATCGCCCTCATCCTCGAACTGGTCGGCGATCAGCCAGCCAGTGAGGAAGAGCGGACGGAACACCGGCCAATAATCATGGTCGGCGGCGCGATAGTCGTGCAGTGCGCCGACGCGCTGATAATGGTTGTAGATCGGCGGCAGGGTGGTGCGGCGCGGGGTGACGTCGGTGAAGCCGCCGGGCCCGGCATTGGCGGTGGTCAGTACCGCGTGGCTCGCCATCGGATAATAGCCGTAGAAACTCTCGCCGACCGCGAACCCTTCGGCGGTGCTCTCGGTCACCGTTGCGAATCCCCACACCGGCAGGCGGCCCGGCGCGTCGCGTTCGGCGAAGAAATCCCAATAGCCCTGGTCGTTCCCGAACAGCCCTGCGGGCCTGCCGAACACCGCATAGGTGATGTTGTTCGCGGTCATCGCATAGCTGTCGATGCGCACGCGGACCTGCCCCGGCGCCAGCGGCTCCGCGGGATCGGCGACCAGTTCTGCACGCGCAATATCGTCGCGATCGATGTCGATCGCCCATCCGGTTTCGTTCATCTGCGGACCCCTCCGGCTGCTTGCCCGCGGACGCGGGTTCGGCGATAGTCATACAGATGGCAGCGCCCCTGACAATCGCGGTCAAACGCATCCACGATCCCGTAGCGGCAAGCGACGGCGCGCGTTTCCTCGTCGACCGGCTGTGGCCGCGCGGGGTGTCGAAGGAGAAAGCGGCGCTCGCCGCGTGGCTGAAGCCGCTGTCGCCGAGCGACGCACTGCGCAAGACCTATCATGGCGCGACGGTCGATTCGGATGACGCGTGGGATGCGTTCCGGCTCGACTATTTTGCCGAACTCGATGGCGGCGGCGATGATGTGAAGGCGGCGCTCTTCACCCTCGACGCGGCGGCGCAGGCGGGCCCGGTGACGCTGCTTTATGCCGCGAAGGACGCCGAGCGGAACAATGCCGTCGCGCTGCGCGACTGGCTGCTTTCGCGCTAACCCGCGACCGTATCGAACAGCGAGCCGATCGCGGTCGTCGCGGCCATCGCCATCGCGCCCCAGAAGGTGACGCGCGCGACGGGACGCAGCATCGGCGCATTCCCCGCCCAGGCGCCGAGCGCGCCCAGAATCGCAAGGAAGATGAGCGAGGCGGCGGACACCGTGAGGGGTAGCGTCTCGCCGCTGTCGACCAGCACCGTCGCAAGCGGTAGCGCCGCACCCGTCGCGAAACTCGCCGCCGAAGCCACTGCGGCTTGCACTGGTCGCGCCGCCGTCGCGTCGGTCATGCCAAGCTCGTCGCGCAAGTGCGTATCGAGCGCATCGTGCGCCGTCAGCTCCACTGCGACCTGTTCGGCGAGCGCGCGGCTCAGCCCGCGCTGCTCGTAAATCTGCGTCAGCTCCTCCAGCTCGAATTCGGGGTCGGCCGCGAGATGGCGCTTTTCCAGCTCGACATCGGCCCTCTCGGCATCGCCCTGCGAACTCACCGACACATATTCGCCCGCCGCCATCGACATCGCGCCCGCGACGAGCCCCGCGACCCCGGTCAGCACGATCGCATGCGGCGCGGTGCCCGCCGCGGCGACTCCCGCGATCAGGCTGGCGGTCGAGACGATCCCGTCATTGGCGCCAAGGATCGCAGCGCGCAGCCAGCCGATGCGTGTGATGGCATGGGTTTCCTCGTGCATGCACGACCCCTTACCAGAAGCGGGTGACGCCGAACTGGTCGAACAAGGCTTCGTTGGAAATAAGCGTCAGGCCCTCGATCTGGGCTTGGGCGATCAGCATGCGGTCGAAGGGATCGCGGTGGGGGATTGGCAGGGCGCCGGCGAGCCGGGCGTGGTCGGTGGTCAGAGCCAAAGACTCGAGATTGTCCTTGGCGATTTCGTCGGAGAATTCGAGCGCATGGGCTCGCGCGAAATCGAGTTTTCCAACGCGATGTTTCTGCGCGATTTCAAAAGCGGAAATGGCCGACGCATAGATCGGCGCGTCCCGCCGTTGCAGAAGGTCTCTGACCCGGGACGGCAGCATGTCGGGTGAATAGGTGGCCCACAACAAGCTGTGGGTATCGAGCAAATAACCCTCGCTCACAGTTTGTCGTTGGGATCATCGGCGTCGCAATTCCACAACGCGAGGTCTTCTTCCGGCAGCGGATCCCAGAAACCGTCTTCCAGGGGATCCTTGCCCGGTGGAATCAGGTGGGCGAGGCGGCCGAGTTGCCGCTTCGGCTTCACCACCTCTTTCACCGGCATCAGCTTTACCACCGGTTCCTTGCCGCGCGCGATCGTCACCTCTTCGCCCGCGAGCACGCGGGCGATCAGGCGCGACAGATGCGTCTTCGCTTCGTGGATGGTCACGATCGTCATGCCATCAGCTTAGCTAAGTCACTTGACTAAGTCAATGCGGCAGCTTCAATCCCGGCCGCGCCCAGCGCGTCTTCACCAGCCGCCCGGTCCCCGACAGCGTCAGATAGGCGTCCTGCATGTCGCCGCCGCCGAAGGCGATGTTGGTGGTGAAGATATCGTCGGTGGTGACGAATTCGACCAACTCGCCCTCGGGTGAGACGACGCTGATCCCGCATTCGCCGATCGTCGCGACGCAGATATTGCCGTTCGCCTCCATCGCGAGGCTGTCGAAGAATTTATAGCCCGCGGGGCGATAGAGCGGGATGCCCGGGCCGCCGGGACCCGCGTCGGGGGCGACCTTGCCCGGGGCGATGATGTTGAACTGGGTCAGGCGGCAGGTATAGGTTTCGGCGGCGTAGAGCCTGGTGCCGTCGGGCGACAGGCCGATGCCGTTGGGGTTGTAGCTGGGGTAGATCACTTCCTCGACGAAGCTGCCGTCGGCCTTGCCATAGAAGATGCCGACGATGTCGTGGCAGCGCTTTTCATAATCGACCTTGCCATGGTCGGTGAACCAGAAGCCGCCATGATGGTCGAACATGATGTCGTTGGGGCCGCGCAATATGATGCCCTGGTCGCCGGTCTTGTAGAGGATCTCGACCTCGCCGGTGTCGATGTCGATCCGCTCGATCCGCCCGCCCGAATAATCGTCGGCGATACCGTGCGGCGCCAGATAGCCGTCCGATTCGAGATAGTTGAAGCCGCCGTTGTTGCAGCAATAAAGCTTGCCGTCGGGGCCGATCGCGAGGCCGTTGGGCCCGCCGCCGGGGGTCGCGACCACCTCCTTGCGCCCGCCGGGCCAGCAGCGCGTGATCCGCCCCGCCTCGATCTCGACGACGATGACGCTGCCGTCGTCCATCGCCACCGGCGCTTCGGGAAAGCGCAATCCGTCGGCGATCAGTTCAAACTCGGCCATCCTCGTCTCCCTTGCTCTCAGTCATTCGCTGTGCTTTCGGATCATCATGCCCGTTCGTTCGCTCTTCGCCAGCCTTTTCTACGAAGCCGACGCCGGGTCGGCGGACCTTCTTGAAGAGTTGGAGCATAGCTGCCGCCAACTCGCCGAGGACGATCTGGCCGGCCGGCGCTGGAGCCGCGAGCATGGCTATAAGGGCTATACCAGCTATGCGAGCCTCGGCGACCTGCCCGAGCGCGATCCGGCGTTCCACGACCTCAAACGCCTGCTCGACAGGCACGTGAAGGCCTTCGCCAAGGCGGCGCATTTCGACCTCGCCAAGCCGCTGAAGCTCGACAGCCTGTGGGTCAATATCCTGAAACCCGGCGGCACGCACAGCGGGCATATCCACCCGCACAGCATCGTCTCGGGCACCTTCTATGTCGCGGTCCCGCCGGGATCGGGGGCACTCAAGCTCGAGGACCCGCGCCTTGCGATGCTGATGGCCGCGCCGGGGCGGACCGACGATGCGCCCGAGCACCTGCACCCCTTCGTCTATGCCGAACCAGCGGCCGGGCGCGTCTTCCTCTGGGAAAGCTGGCTGCGGCACGAGGTGATGCCGCACAGCGGCAAGGGCGAGCGGATCAGCATCAGCTTTAACTATCGCTGAGGCGGCCTATATGGGGCGCATCTGACCAACCCCCATCCCGTTCGTGTCGAGCGAAGTCGAGACACGCCGGCGCAGCGCGAGAGGCATCTCGACTTCGCTCGATGCGAACGGAATAGTTAGAAAGTCCTCCATGACCGACACCGCGACCTACGACGCCGACCTTCAGCTCTTCATCGCCGGTGCCTGGCGGAGCGGCGAGGGGCGCGAGGCGCGGCCGGTGTTCAACCCGGCAACCGCGGGCACGATCGCCGAGCTGCCCGTCGCGACCGCCGCCGACCTCGACGAGGCGCTCGCCGCCGCCGAGCGCGGCTGGCCGAGCTGGCGCGCCAAGACCCCCGACGAGCGCGCCGCGCTGATGCACAAGGCCGCGGGGCTGATCCGCGAGCGCGCCGAGCATATTGCGACCTTGCTGACGCTCGAACAGGGCAAGCCGATCGGCGAGGCGCGCGGCGAGGTGCTGTCGGCGGCGGGGCTGCTCGGCTATTTCGCCGAACAGGGCAAGCGCATCGAGGGCCGCGTGCTCCAGCGCCCGCTCGGCCAGCGCGCGATGGTCACCAGGCATCCGGTCGGCCCGGTCGCGGGCTTCAGCCCGTGGAACTTCCCGGTCAACCTGATGGTCAAGAAGATCGCGCCCGCGCTCGCCGCGGGCTGCGTCGTGATCGCCAAGGCGCCCGAGGAAACCCCGGGCTGCACCAGCGCGATCATGCGCTGCCTGGTCGACGCCGGCATCCCCGGCGACGCGGTACAGCTCGTCTATGGCGACCCCGATCAGATCAGCCGGCACCTGCTGGGCAGCCCGGTGATCCGCAAGGTCAGCTTCACCGGCTCGACCGCGGTCGGCAAGCATCTGATGAAGCTCGCCGCCGACGGAGTGAAGCGGATCACGATGGAGCTGGGCGGCCACGCCCCGGTGCTGATCTTCGACGATTGCGATCTCGAGGCGACGCTCGACAAGGTGGTGTGGCAGAAGTTCCGCAACGCAGGGCAGGTCTGCATCTCGCCGACGCGCTTCTACGTCCAGCAGGGTATCTATGACGCGTTTGTGAAGGGCTTTGCCGAGCGCACGGCGAAGGTGAAGATCGGCAGCGGTCTCGACGCCGATACCCAGATGGGCCCGCTCGCCAACGCGCGCCGCATCCCCGCGCTCGAAGCCTTGGTCGCCGATGCCAAGGCGAAGGGCGCGCGCGTGATCGCGGGCGGCGAGGCGACGGGCAACGGCTATTTCTTCCAGCCTACCGCGATCGCCGACGTGCCGGTCGAGGCCGATGCGATGAACCACGAACCCTTTGGCCCGATGGCGCTGATCCGGCCCTTCGGGACCGAGGAGGAAGCGCTCGAGCAGGCGAACCGACTGCCCTACGGCCTCGCCGCCTTTGCCTTCACCGAGAACGGTCGCCGCATCAACCGCATCGTCGATGCGATCGAAAGCGGCATGGTCGGGGTGAACAGTTTCGTGATTTCAACGCTCGACACGCCGTTCGGCGGGATCAAGGAATCGGGCTTTGGCAGCGAGAGCGGGCCCGAGGGGCTCGATGGCTATCTGGTGACCAAGGCGGTTCATATTTATTGAGCTCCAAGATTCTCCCTGTCGCGAAGCGTTGGGGAGGGGGACCGCTCGCGAAGCGAGTGGTGGAGGGGTCGGCAACGTTTGCGCCATTACCCCTCCGTCGGCGCTTCGCGCTGCCACCTCCCCTTGGCTTCGCCATGGGGAGGATCTTTTCAGTCTCTTTCCAGCCGCACAAAATCCCGCGCCATCGGCGCCAGGTGCGCGCCGCCGTCGACGAAGATCGTTTGCCCGGTCACCGCCTCGGCACGTGCAAGCCAGGCCACCGCATCGGCAATCTCGGCCGGAGCCGGCAGCACACCCAGCGGCATGCGCCGCGCAAGCCGTTCGACCTGCGGCGCCGAATAGTCGTCGGTCGCCATCGTCAGCCCCGGCGCGACGGCATTGACCCGCGCACGGCCGCCGAACGCGACCGCGAGCGTCGCCGTCGCCTGCCACAAGGCCGATTTCGACAGGCTGTAGGCGATCTGGTCGGGCACCGGATGCCGCACGCGCTGGTCGACGATATTGACGATCGCGGGGCGCTTGCCTTTGCTCGCCGCGACCAGCGCTTTCGCGAGCATCACCGGCGCCGACAAATTTACCTGCATCATCTCGGCCAGCGCCGCCGCCGACAGGTCGGCCCACTCGCCTTCGGCAAAATGTGCCGCATTGTTGACCAGCAGGTCGGGCGCGCGGCCGAATTTCTCGATCACCGCCGGGATCAGCGCATCGACCGCGGCGGGGTCGGCGAGGTCCGCAGCAAAGCGGTGACTGAGCGCTCCGGTCTCCGTCAGTGCGTCGGCCAGCACCGGATCAGCGTCGCCGGGGCTGCGCTTGTGCAGCGCCAGCGCATAGCCCTCGCGCGCCAGCCGGGCCGAAATCGCGGCGCCGACGCGGTGGAGGCCCCCCGTCACCAGCGCCAACTTCTGCGTCACTTGCGCGCCCGCCGCATCGTGATGCCGATTTCTTCGCCTTCCTCGGCGATCGCCAGCTTGACGATCTTGACCTCGACCTCGTCGACCTTGTCGTCCTGCAGGAACAGCGTGTCGATGATATGGTCGGCGACGCTTTCGATCAGCACGAAATGCACGTCCTTGGGCAGGCCGTCGGTCGCCGCGAATTTGAGGTGCATATAGTTTTTCGAGCGGCTCAATGGCGTGGTCGGCTCATAATGGTCGGCCATCGCCAGCCGCGCGCGCACCGAAATGCGCAGCGGCTGCGGCAAATGCGTTTCTTCGGAATAGATGCCGGTGAGGACATCGACGGTCAGCCCGTTCACCTCCAGCCACAATGTATCGGTCACAAGAAATTCCTGTTCGGCGGGGACGACATTCGGCTTTGCATCGCCGCGCCGCGCCCCTAAAGCGCCGCCGCATTAGCGAAAGGGTGCGCGTTGGTCGAGTTACTTCCATTGTCCGATATCGAGCCGCAGGCGGTCGAGCACCTGCTCGACGAAGCTTTCGGATCGGATCGCTTTGGACGAACCGCCTACCGTATCCGTCAGGGCATGGATGCGGTTCCGGCACTGAGCTTCGCGGCCGTCGAGGGTGGCGGGCTGATCGGTACGATCCAGTGCTGGCCCGTTGCGCATCATGCCGCCGACGGCACCGCGATCCCGCTAGTCATGGTCGGCCCTGTCGCGGTGCGCCCCGATCTCCAGCGCGGCGGCCACGGCCGTGTGCTGATGGCGCAGATGCTCGAAGCCGCCGGGACCGAAGCCGACGGCGCGCTGATGATGATCGGCGATCCCGAATATTATGGCCGCTTCTTCGGCTTCACCGCCGATGCGACGGGGACGTGGGACCTGCCCGGACCTTATGAGAAGCACCGCCTGCTCGCGCGTGCGGTGAATGGGCACGCGCTGCCGACGGCGGCGGGTATGATCGGGCCGCGGTGAAATTTGTTCACGCGAAGACGCGAAGAGGCCGCGTTTGCCGCGAAGCGGCCTTTTTCATGAAGACCTTGCGGAACACCGACCCGTCGCAGGAATGAGGGGCCTGCCGGTCCGAACCTTCTTCTTCGCGTCTTCGCGTGAACCAGATTCGCGCCGCGCCGTCGGACTTGCGCCTCGTCTCGCGGTAAAGCCGACTTGCACCCTCCGCACGTCCCCCTATGTCGGATGGATGGTCACCCCCGCGCCATCGCTTCCCAAGGACTTCGCGCAGCTGTCGCTGATCGAGGCCGCCGAACTGCTCGCGGCGCGCAAGCTGCCGCCGGTCGAGAGCTGGCATCCCGAACGCACGGGCGACAGCGCGATGGAGATTCGCGCCGACGGCAGCTGGTATCACGAGGGCGGGCGCATCAACCGGCCGGCGATGGTCAAGCTCTTCTCGACGATCCTGCGCCGCGAGCCCGACGGCGGCCATGTCCTCGTCACGCCGGCCGAGAAATTGTCGATCGCGGTCGAGGACACCCCCTTCCGTGCGGTCGAAATGAAGAGCGAGGGCGAAGGCGAGAACCGCCAGCTGCTATTCCGTCTCGATACCGACGACCTCGTGATGGCGGGCGCAGACCATCCGCTCGGCTTCGGGAGCGATCCCCATGATCCCGACCCGCGCCTCCATGTGCGCGGGACGCTCGGCAATGGCCTCGAGGCGCGCATCGACCGCGCGCTCTATTATGAGCTCGCCGAGCTGGCGCTGGCGGAGGACGAAAAGTCGCCCGCCATCTGGTCGAACGGCGCGCGCTTCCCATTGTCGAGCGCCGCCTGATGCTCTCCGAAAAATTGCGCGTCGCGCTCGAAAATCTGCTGCCCGGCGACGACGAGGACGAAACCTATCTCGGCACCCCGACGCTGCGCGATGCGGCGGTACTGATCGCTTTCACCGACCGCCCCGACCCCGGGGTGATCCTGACCCAGCGCCCGCAATGGCTGCGCAGCCACGCAGGACAAGTGGCCTTTCCCGGCGGCAAGATCGACCCCGGCGATCGCGACGCGGTCGACGCGGCGCTGCGCGAGGCCGAGGAGGAGATCGGGCTCCACCGCCGCGACGTGACGATCGCCGGCACGACCGAGGCCTATCGTTCGGGCAGCGGCTATCACATCACCCCCGTGCTCGGCGTGATCCCGCCCGACCTGCCGCTCGACCCCAATCCCGACGAGGTCGAGGACTGGTTCGAAGTGCCGCTGGGCACGCTGTTCGACCCCGCCAACTACCACCGCCAGCAAGCGCATTGGCAGGGCCATGATCGGCACTATTATGACATGATGTGGCAGGGACGGCGGATCTGGGGCGTGACGGCGGGTATCATCGTCAATCTGGCGCGGCGGCTGCCCGCGGGCTGGCACCGCTGAGGATGGGGACGACCCTGCTGCCCGACGCCGAATGGCGCCACCGCGAAGGCCTCAAGCGCATCGTCGCGGCGCTGACCGCGCGCGGCGGCGCGGTGAAGCTCGTCGGCGGCGCGGTGCGTGACACGCTGCTGGGCCTGCCCGTCGCCGACATCGACCTCGCGACCCCGCTGACCCCCGACAAAGTCACCGAAAAGCTCGAGGCGGTGGGGATCAAGGTCGTGCCCACCGGCATCGCGCACGGCACCGTCACCGCGATCGCCAGCCACGACCGGCACGAGATCACGACGCTGCGCCGCGACGTCGAAACCGATGGCCGCCGCGCGACAGTGGCTTTCGCCGACGACTGGCGCGACGATGCCGCGCGGCGCGATTTCACGATCAACGCGCTCTATGCCGACCCGAAGACGGGCGCGGTGGACGATTATTTCGGCGGGCTCGCTGACCTCGAAAGCGGGTGCATCCGCTTCATCGGCGACGCGGCGACGCGCATCGCCGAGGACCATTTGCGCATCCTGCGCTTCTATCGCTTCGTCGCGCGCTTCGGGCACGGGGTGCTGGACGCCGATAGCCACGCGGCGGTGATCGCGGCGCGCCAGTCGCTGAAAAGCCTGTCGCGCGAACGTGTTGCCGACGAACTGACCAAGATGTTGGCGCTTCCCGATCCGCGTGCGATCGTCGGCCAGATGGTCCGCGACGGGATTTTCGAAGTGATCCTGCCCGAGCTGTCGCCCGATTTCGCCGATACGCTCGATCGCTTGATTGCGAACGAAGCCGCTGTCGCCGCGGAAACCGACGCGCTGCGGCGCCTCGCCGCGCTCTTGCCTCCCGAGGCGGCGATCGCCGACCAGGTCGCCGGTCGCCTGCGCTTTTCGACGCGGCAGCGCAAGCGCCTCGCCGTGCTCGCGGGGCATCGCGCCGAACGATTGCCGCCGCCGCGCCGGCTGGCGCACGCGATCGGAACCGGCGCGGCCGCCGACGTCTATCTGCTTGCCGGGGACAGCGAAGCCGCGATGGAGGCCGCGCGGCAGCTGTCGGGCTGGCATGTCCCCGAATTGCCGCTGAAGGGCGGCGACATCGTCGCGCGCGGGGTCGCCGCGGGTCCCGAGGTCGCGCGGCTGCTCAAGGCCGTCGAAGCCGAGTGGGTGGCGGAGGATTTTCCGGATGCGGCGCGCGTCGCCGAACTGCTCGATCAGAATATCGGGCGGCTGAGCGACTCGCGCCAGTAAACGAACGCTTCATCCTCGGCCATCGGCCGCGCGAACAGGAAGCCCTGGCCGAAATCGCAGCCGAGTGCCGACAGCAGCCGCGCCTGGTCGGCGGTCTCGACTCCCTCCGCCGTGGTCTTCATCCCCAGTGCCTCGGCCAGGCTCTGGATCGTGCGGACGATCGCCACCTTGTCGCGGTCGTCGACCATATGCTCGACGAAGCTGCGGTCGATCTTGAGCACGTCGAGCGGCAGCCGCTGGAGATAGGCGAGGTTCGAATAGCCGGTGCCGAAATCGTCCATCGCGACGCGCGCCTGCAGCGCCTTCAGTTCGCTCAGCACCGACAGCGCGAGGTCGGGGTCGCCGATGATCGCGCTTTCGGTGAGTTCGATCATCAGCCGCTCGCCGCCGATGGCGTTCGCGGCCAGCGCCTGGCGCACCACCGCGGCGACGTCGTCGCGCACCAGCTGGATCGCCGAGACGTTGACCGAGAAATAGCAGTCGACCGGCACGCCGCCGTTCTTGGCGTCCCATTCGGCGAGGGTGCTCGCCGCCTTGGCGATCGCCCATTGGCCGAGCGGGACGATCAGCCCCGAATCCTCGGCGACGGGGATGAACTCGGTCGGCGATATCGACCGGTCTCCATCATTGTCCCAGCGCGCGAGCGCCTCGAAACCCGCGACCTTGCCCGTCGAAAGCTCGACCAGCGGCTGGAAGGCGAGGTGGAGGCGGTCTTCCTCGATCGCGTTACGCAGCGCGGTTTCGAGCCCGAAGCGATTGTCCGAGAGCATTGCGGCTTCGGGCTCGTAAATCTCGATGCGGTCGGTCTGTTTGGCGCGCTTCAATGCGATCTGGGCGTGGCGGATCTGGTCGGCGACATCGGTGTCGCCGCCGGGCTGGATCGTGCAGCCGAGCGCGCAATCGACGCTGACTTTCAGCTCGCCGATGCGGAAGGGATGGTCGAAACAGCCGCGGATACGCCGCGCGATCTCGCGCACGTCGGCCCGTCCGCCCGCGATGCGCGACGAGATGGCGAATTCGTCGCCGCCGGTGCGCGCCAATATATCGCCGCTGCGCAGGCTCGATTTCAGCCGCCGCGCCACGGTGATGATCAGCTCGTCGCCCGCGAGCGGGCCGATATGTTCGTTGATGCGGCTGAAACGCGCGAGGTCGAGCAGCAGGATCGCATGGTCGGCTTCGCCGTCGGCGGCGATGCGCTCTTCGACCAGCTCCTCGAACCCGGCGCGGTTGGGCAGCCCGGTCAGGCTGTCCGACACCAGCTCGCGGCGCAGGTTGCGTTCGGTCATCATTTCCTGCGTGCGATCGATCAGCGTCAGCAGGAAGAGGTTTTCGTCGCCGCATTCGCCGGACAGCACGCCGATCGACCCGCGCAGGTCGCGCGCGGCGGGGCCGTCGCCCAGCTGGCAGGCGAATTCCTGGCCGTCGTCGGGGTTCTGCGCGATGCGTTCGATTGCGCGGCGGAGTTCGATCGGGGCGTTGGCGCCGGCGGGCGAGAGGTTCAGCCGGTCGAAGGCGGCGTTGCTCGCGTGGAGGCGAAAATTGCCGCGCGCCAGCGGCCGGATAAGCGCGGCGGGTACCGGAAGGGCGTCGATCCAACCGACGAACAGGAGCGGCCGGTCATCACCGGTGCGATCAATGGGCATAAAAGAGGGTTTTGTGCGACCTTTCCCCATGGCCTCATGGGCGTAGGGGCGGGGAGTAAAAAAGCTATTTACGGCAACATGGAAAAGCGATCAGTCGAAGCGGTTGCTCCTCGGAAAGCCTTCGGGGGGATTGCGCCCCGCGGCGCCGCGCGCGACGCGCCATAAAGAGACGTCGACATTGCTGCGCATCCGGCCCGTTTCGCCGCCCATTTTCCAGCTGAGCCCGTCGGCCAGCACGATGGTCGTCGCATCGGACAGCCCCCCGTCGCGAAAGCGTTGCAGCGCGACGCCCTGGCCGCGCGCCATCACCGGCACTTCGCTCAAGGGAAAGACCACCAGCTTGCGGTTCTCGCCGATCGCCGCGACGCTGTCGTCGCCCGCGCCGACGGGGCGAACCACGGCGAGCTGCGCCTTGGGTTTCAGATTGACGACGTTGCGGCCCTTGCGCGTCTCGGCGATCAGTTCGGCCATTTGCGCGATAAAGCCGTGCCCGCTCGTCGAGGCGAGCAGCAGGCGGCCTTCGGCACTCGCGGGCATCATCGCGACGATCCGCGCTTCGGAATCGATGTCGACCATCAGCCGCAGCGGCTCGCCGAAGCCGCGCCCGCCCGGCAATTTGTCGGCGCCGACGGTGTAGAAACGCCCGTCGCTGGCCGCGATGAGCAATTTGTCGGTGGTCTGCGCGCGCACCGCGAACAGCAGTTCGTCGCCTTCCTTGAACTTGAACTCGCCCCACCCTTCGGGCGCGACATGGCCGCGCTGGGCGCGGATCCAGCCGCGTTTCGACAGGATCACCGTCACCGGCTCCTTCTCGATCATCGCATCGAGCGGGATGTCGCGCGCCGGCGCCGCCTCGGCGATCGTCGTGCGGCGCACGCCGAGCAGGGTGTCGAGGCCGTAGACGGCGCGCAATTTCTCGAGGTCCTTGCGCAGCCGCGTCTTCTGCCGCGCCGGGCTTTCGACCAGCTTCGCCAGTTCCTCGCGCTCGGCGACGAGGTCGGCCTGTTCGCGCTTGAGTTCCATTTCCTCGAGCTTGCGCAAGCTGCGGAGCCGCATATTGAGGATCGCCTCGGCCTGGCGGTCGGTCAGCACGAACTCCGCGATCATCACGGGCTTGGGCTCGTCCTCGGTGCGGATGATCTCGATGATCCGGTCGAGATTGAGGAAGGCGATGATGTAGCCGGCGACCAGTTCCAGCCGGTCGTCGATCTTCGCGATGCGGTGCTCGGCGCGGCGGACGAGCACGACGATCTGGTGCTGCAGCCATTCGGTGAGCAGCTGTTTCAGCCCCATCACCTTGGGCGTGCGCGTCGCGTCGAGGACGTTGAGATTGAGCGCGAAGCGGTTTTCGAGATCGGTCAGCCGGTAGAGGCTTTCCTTCAATATGTCGGGGTCGACGTTGCGGCTCTTGGGCACGATGACGATGCGTAGATCCTCGGCGCTTTCGTCGCGGACATCCTCGAGGATCGGGAGTTTCCTGTCGGCGATCAGCTGCGCGATCTGCTCGATCAGCTTGCCCTTGGCGACCCCGTAAGGGATTTCGCCGATCACCAGCTGCCAGGTGCCGCCCGCTTGCCGCTCGATCCCCGTTTCCTCCCAGACGCCGTCGGCCTTGCCGAGCGAAAAACGCGCGCGGACGCGAAAGCCGCCGCGGCCGGTCGCATAGGCGTGGGCAATCGTCTCGGCACTGTCGACGACGATGCCGCCGGTCGGGAAATCGGGACCCTTCACATGGTCGAGCAGTTCGGCGAGCTCGGCGCGCGGGTTCTCGATCAACACCAGCGCGGCGTCGATCACCTCGGCGGCATTGTGCGGCGGGATGTTGGTCGCCATCCCGACCGCGATCCCGCTCGCGCCATTGGCGAGCAGGTTCGGGAAGAGGCCGGGCATGATCTCGGGCTCTTCGTCCTCGCCATTATAGGTCGGCTTGAAATCGACGGTGCCCTCGTCGAGCCCCTGCATCAGGTCGACCGCGACGCGCGTCAGCCGCGCCTCGGTGTAGCGATAGGCGGCGGCATTATCGCCGTCGATATTGCCGAAATTGCCCTGGCCGTCGACGAGCGGGTAACGCAGCGAGAAATCCTGCGCGAGGCGGACCATCGCGTCGTAGACCGCAGTGTCGCCGTGCGGGTGGAACTTGCCGATGACGTCGCCGACGACGCGCGCCGATTTCTTGTAGCCCTGCGACGGATCGAGCCGCATCGCGCGCATCGCCCACAAGAGGCGGCGGTGGACGGGCTTCAACCCGTCGCGCAGGTCGGGCAGCGAGCGCGCGGTGATCGTCGACAGCGCATAGACGAGGTACCGCTCCGACAGCGCGCTGTCGAACGGGGTGTCGCTCATGCCGGGAACGGGGTCGGAAGCTGGAAGATCGTCGTCGGTGGTCGCCATTGTCCGGGGCGGATAGCAAGCCCCGCGCCGCATGGCAAAGGGCGATGGCGTTTTCACACATTCGTTCGGGTGACATGCGGCGGGCCTTGATTTGTTTTGCGTGAAGACGCGAAGAAGGTGGTGCGCGATCGAGCGGAGATTACCGATCCTCCCCGGAACGGGGAGGGGGACCATGCGAAGCATGGTAGAGGAGTACGCGAGGTCATACGCTGCGCCTGACTGCCCGTACCCCTCCACCACCCTTCGGGTGGTCCGCGTCCCCCTGCGGGGGAGGATCGGCGAGGTCCGCTAACGCCCAATAACCGCCCTCCAAGCCTCACCCTTTTTGCGACTTTGCGGCTTTGCGCGAACCTTGTTCTTGCCCGGCCTCCACGTCGTTCGCGGGCGCGGGAAAGCCGAAGAAGGCGCGGCGGGCGACCTCGCCGGCGGCGCGGAGCGGGGCGAGTTCGGCGTTATAGGCGGTTTCATAGGCCTCCACCTCTTCGGGATCGAGCTCGCGTTCGTAGTCGGGGTCGCCGAATTGGCCCTCCTCGTCGCCGATGAAGTCGCCCGGCGGCGGGAAGTTGGTGCGCAGTTCGTTCTTTTCCTCGTCGTGCCAGACGGTCATCGCTTCGGCCTCTTCCTCGGGGGTCCCGTCGGGCAGCGGCTCGGACTTGAAACCCTCGGAAAACTGCGCAACTTCATTCGCGATCGGGGTATTTTGCCACAGCGCGGCGAGCGGGTTGGCGTGGTTGTCGCGGCCCGCAAGCCAGCAGGCGAGCGCCGCGCCGGGGCCGGATGGGGCGTCGCCCTCGTCGCCTACAGGAAAATCGAGGTCGAAGAGCGCGAGGAAGCCCGGCCAGTCGCCCGCGACGATCTGCGCCAGCATCGCCTCGCCCGCCCTGGCGCGGGTTTCGACCATGCGGTCGAGCCGCGCGAGCATCGCGAGGCCGAGGCGGCCGTCGTGCCGGCGCCGCCGCGTGAGGCGGCGGTCGTCGAGCGGGTCGACCTGGCTCGTTTCCTCATAGCCCCAGATCGCGCGCTCGAGCAGCTCGTCGGCGAGCCGGTCGCGCGCGATCAGCGCCGCCGCCGCCCAGCCGATGCGGAACGCCGCGCCTTCGGGCCGCTGCTTGAGCTGATAGGCCGCCGAGGGCGACATGCTGACCATCGCCGCGGCGCTGATCACCGAGCCCGTGGCGGCAAGGGTTTCGAGGAAGGTCCGCTGGAGCGCGGGGGTCCAGTGGTAGCTGCCGGGCGCGGGGATGTCGGCGGGGCTCGGCGTCCGGGTATCGAGGTTTTCCATCGAGTCGCTCCTTTTGGTGATGTGAAACTGACATAATGAACCATATGGGCACATTTTAGGAAAGGGCTGTTTCGTCCGGGGTGATCCTATTTTTGTCGTGCGGCGGTTTTTTGGGCAGCGGGTGTCCATATTTTTCGCGCAGAGGCGCAGAGGGCGCAGAGATGTCGCACCATCGCCTCTGCGGTCTCTGTGCCTCTGCGCGCATTAATTTCACCAGTGCGGTGTGGCCGGTTACGCGTGGGATCTGCCGTAACGATCTTCCCCGCTTGCGGGGGAGGGAGACCGCGCCCGAAGGGCGTGGTGGAGGGGCTATCCGCCTGACGCGCCGCTTGAGGACGCGAGCCCCCTCCGTCAGCGCTGCGCGCTGCCACCTCCCCACAAAGTGGGGAGGATCGTCTTAAATCCGCTCCCAAAAGCCGCCCCGCCCGGGGGCGCAGGTTCGAATGGCCTTGCGGACTATATTGCAAATGAATTGCAATAACGATAATAGCGACCCATCGCAGCACAAGGATCGATCATGAGCGACCGTATCGCCGCCGCCGCCAAGCTCGCCCCCTCCGCCTCGCTGACCGTCGAGGACGTGAAGAGCGTCCGCCACTGGAACGAGCATCTGTTCAGCTTCACGATCAGCCGCCCGGCGAGCTTCCGCTTCCGGTCGGGCGAGTTCGTGATGATCGGGCTGCCCGGCGGCGAGGGGCGTCCCCTGCTGCGCGCCTATTCGATCGCCAGCCCCGCCTGGGCCGAAGAGCTGGAATTCCTGTCGATCAAGGTGCCGGGCGGCCCGCTCACCTCGCGGCTCCAGCTCATCCAGCCCGGCGATCCCGTCTATCTCGGGCGCAAGCCGACCGGCACTTTGGTCGCCGACGCGCTGACCCCGGGGCAGCGGCTGTTCCTGCTGTCGACCGGCACCGGCCTCGCGCCCTTCCTCAGCCTCGCGCGCGATCCCGATATCTATGAGCGGTTCAACCAGATCATGATCGTCCATTGCGTGCGCCGGGTCAGCGACCTCGCCTTCCGCGACGAGCTCGAAAGCCAGCTTGCGGGCGATCCGCTGGTACAGGATCAGGCGCTGCTGCAATTCCATTACCTGCCGACGGTGACGCGCGAGCCCTTCCGCACCATGGGCCGGATCGACGCGCTGATCGACAATGGCGCGCTGTTCGGCCACTCGCTGACCGGCCCCGCCGCTTTCGATCCGGCCAGCGACCGCATCATGATGTGCGGCAGCATGGCGATGATCCGCGAGTTGCAGGCGCGGTTCGAGGCGCTGGGCTTTACCGAAGGATCGAACGCTTCGCCCGGCGACTTTGTGATCGAGCGGGCGTTCGTGGGCTAGGGCCACTGCCTCTCCCTTGATCGGGGAGGCAGCGAGACTTGGCGGCTTGCCGCCTGGTCGCAGCGGTGGGGGTGCGGTTTCGGCCTGCGCTGACGGTGCCGTGACGCGCCATCACCCCCATCCAACTCCGCCAGATTGTCTTGATCGCGAAATCCCCTTCGCAAACGAAGGGAGCAGAATGCGCCAACCCCGCAAGGCGCCTTGTTTTTCTTGCGCGGCTTTCGCCTTTCGCGCATCCCGGCAACGGGAGAGGACCGTTTGTGACAGCTTTTGACGACAATCCGCCGGGGCTGGTGGCGCGCGCCGTGCGGCGCCTGCTGCTGGCGATGTACCGGCTGCGCGGCTGGAAGGCCGAGGGCGAGGTGCCCGAGCCGCGGCGCTTCATCATCATCGCCGCGCCGCACACCAGCAACTGGGATTTCGTGAACTTCCTCGGCCTCACCGCCGACCTTGGCGTGCGCGCGCATTTCATGGGGAAGCTGTCGCTGTTCAAATGGCCGATCGGCGGCTTCATGAAACAGATGGGCGGCATCCCGGTCGACCGCCACAATGCGTCGAACGCGGTGCAGCAGATGGTCGAGCAATTCGCGCGCCGCGCCGAATTCATGCTGACCGTCGCCCCCGAGGGCACGCGCGGCAAGGCGAAGAAATGGCGCACCGGATTCTACCAGATCGCGCTGGCGGCGAAGGTACCGATGGTCGTCGGCTTCATGGACTATGCGAAGAAGACCGGCGGGCTCGGTCCGCTGATCTGGCCGACCGGCGATTTCCGCGCCGACATGACGAAGGTGCTCGAAGTCTATAAAAGCTGCATCCCCAAATTTCCGGAGCGTGCGGTGACGTCGATCGATGATATCGTGGGGACCGACTAGAGCGCGGTGCTAAAATAACCCGTTTGCCCTGAGCTTGTCGAAGGGCTGTTCTTTCTTTTCAATGTTGCAAAGAAAATACGGTGCTTCGACAAGCTCAGCACGAACGGGGTTAGTGGGCAGCGAGGGCAGGAGACGGCGATGACGAGCGTGGGAATCGTGCTGGCGACCAATTTCTTCGGGCTGATCCTGGTCATCGGCCTCTTGTGGCTGATCGCGCTGCAGATCCGCGACGTGTCGTTCATCGATGCCTTCTGGGCGTTCGGGATGGTGCTGCTGGCATGGGGCACCGCGGCGCAGGTGGGCAATGCAGGACTGCGCGCGCAATTGCTGCTCGGGCTGACGACGCTCTGGGGGATGCGGCTCGCGATCCATTTGTTCGTCCGGTGGCGGCGCAGCGGCGAGGACCCGCGCTACCAGAAGATCATCACGAGCATCATGAAGAAGCGCCACTGGGGCTGGGAGGTCACCGCGCTGGTCAGCGTCTTCCTGACGCAGGCGCCGCTGCTCTTCATCACCAGCCTGCCCGCGCAGATCGGCATCTGGGCGAGCGCGGCGGCGCCGTCGTCGGCGATCGGTATCCTCGGCTGGATCGGCGTCGGCGCGGCGCTGGTCGGCATCGCCTTCGAGACCGTCGGCGACTGGCAGCTGGGCCGCTTCCGGGCCGATCCCGCGAACCAGGGAAGGGTGCTCGATACCGGGCTGTGGCGCTACACGCGCCATCCCAATTATTTCGGCGACGCGCTGACCTGGTGGGGCATTTTCCTCGTCGCCGCCGACGCCGCGATCTGGGTCGCCGCGGCGAGCGTGGTCGGGCCGCTGTTCCTGAGCTTCACCCTCACCAAATGGTCGGGCAAGGCTTTGCTCGAACGCGGCATGAAGCACACGCGCCCGGGCTATGACGATTATATCGCGCGCACGTCGGGCTTCATCCCCTGGCCGCCGAAAAAACATGGCGCTTGACCCGGGCCTCGACGCCGACGCGCCCGTTCCGGCCGACGTCAGCGCATTGGGCGACGCCCAGCGCATCCGCGCGATATTGACCGAAGCGGCGCGCGAAGGGCGCAGCGTCAGCTACTCCGAGTTGCTCGGCGACCTGGGCTTTCGTTTTTCGCGGCCCAAGATGCGCGCGGTATGCCGCACGCTTGAAGAGGTCGACCGGCTGTGCGCGGCCGACGGCGAGCCCGACATGGCGGTGCTGGTGGTGCGCGAGAGCGACCGGCTGCCGGGGCAGGGCTGGTGGGTCGGCGGGACCGCGCTGCTGCTGGGTTACGACGGCCCGTGGGAGGGCGCAGCGGCTGCGCGCTTCATTCGGGAGCAGCAGCAGGCGGTGTTTGATTTTTGGGCGGGGCGGTGAGCGGCCGAAAGCGATCCTCCCCGGAACGGGGAGGATCGGCAACGTCCGCTCCCCACCCCAAAGCTGACACGCGGCGGGCCTATTTCTTCAACCCGATCTCGCGCAGCCGTTCCTGCAGATATTCGTCCGCCGTGATCGGCGTCGGATAGAGGTTCGGGTGCGACGCGCCGATGCAATTTTCCAGCGTCTCGATCGGATAGTCCGAGCGGAAGTGGAGGAAGAAGGGCATCGAATAGCGCGCGACGCTCGCGCGGCCGGCGTCGGGGTTGCGCACGCGGTGGGTGGTCGAGGGCAGGCGGTTGTTGGTCAGCCGCTGGAGCATGTCGCCGACATTGACCGCCATCGCGCCCGGCGGGGGGCTGACCGGGAGCCAGCTGCCGTCCTTGTCGAGAATCTCGAGCCCCGCTTCCTCGGCGCCGAGCAGCAAGGTGATCGTGTTGATATCCTCATGCGCCTCGGCGCGGATGCCCTTGGCGGGGGCCTCGACCGGCGGGTAATGGAGCAGGCGCATCACGCTGTTGCCGTCCTTCACCGTGTCGTCGAAAAAATCGGGGTCGAGCCCCAGATAGCGGGCGATGCCCGACAGCAGCCGGCCGCCGACGCGGTCGAATTCGGCGAAGAGCTTGTCGTATGCGGTGCGGAAGCCCGCGACCTCGGCGGGCCAGACATTGTTCGGCTGCTGCGCGGCGAGAGGATGGCCCGCGGGCAGGTCGCGGCCGACGTGCCAGAATTCCTTGAGATCGACCTCCTTCGCGCCCTTGGCGATCTCGGTCCCGAAGGGGGTGTAGCCCCGCGCGCCCCCGCCGCCGGCGATATGATAGGCGCGCTTCTGTTCCTCGGGGAGCGCGAAGAAGGCCTTGGCCTTGTCCCACGCCTCGTCGATCAGGCCGGGGTCGATGCCATGGTCGGTGATCATCGCGAAGCCGAAGCGTTCGAAGGAGGCGCCGAATTCTTGCGCGAACCGGTCGGCGGGAAGGGCCATGGAGATTATAGGGACGGCGGCGGTCATAGGTTCATCCATATCAGGGCGGGACATGGCCCGCGACTCTGTTTCCGCATGTAGGAGCGTCGGGGATGGAGGGAAAGAGGCTCGCTCTTTTCAAGTGGGGCGGGCATGCCTAGAGAACCAAAGCCCCTCTCCTTCGGGGGAGGGGCAGCGAGACTTGGCAGCTTGCTGCCTGGTCGCAGCGGGGTGGGGTTTCGCCACCTTGTGCAAGGCCGGCAGACCCCACCCCAACCCCTCCCCTGAAGGGGAGGGGCTTAGAAAAGCGCACCGACATGGCAAAACAATATTGGCTGATGAAATCCGAACCCGACGCCTATGCGTGGGAGCAGCTCGTCAAGGACGGCAAGGGCATGTGGGACGGGGTGCGCAACCACACCGCCAAGCTGAACATGATGGCGATGGAGGTCGGCGACGAGGCGCTCTTCTATCACAGCAATATCGGCAAGTTATGCGTCGGGATCATGGAGATCGTCGAGACCGCCTCGCCCGATCCGACCGCCGACGAAGGATCGCCCTGGGTGATCGTGCGCGTCGCGCCGGTGCGCCCGCTCGCTTATCCGGTGACGCTCGCGGCGATCAAGGCCGATCCCAAGCTCGCCGACATGGACCTGATCCGCCAGTCGCGGCTGTCGGTCGGGCGCGTCACCCCCGCCGAGTGGAAGCATATCCTGAAGAAGTCGGAAAAGCCCGAGGGCTGAGCGCTCGGCCCCTCGCGTTAGGAGTGGGTGCAATCATCACCGTAGCCCTGAGCCTGTCGAAGGGCGCCTCACCGAGAAGCGCCCTTCGACAGGCTCAGGGCTACGGTTTGTTCGATAGAAAGCTGCTCAGTCCTTGAGGTGGCTCAGCGTCGCCTGCATATGCTGCGCGACCGACGGGTGCAGTGGCGACACGAATTCGCAGCCGAAACCGATGCCTTCGGCGCGGCGCACGATCGCCTCGATCGCCTGCAGCCCGGGCAGGTTCACCCAGACGTGCATACCGATGCGCAGCCGTGCGAAGGTGACGACGCGAAAGCCCGTCGCCGACAGGTCGAACAGCTCGACGTCGAAGGGATTGCACCCCGCCTCGCGCATCCGCGCGCGGCCGCCGACCTGCGTACGCGTGTCGCGGCGGACATTGCCGGCATCCTTGATCGTGAAATTGGGCTGGTACGTCACGGTCCGCTGCGTCCCATAGAAGATGGCCATAGAAGGTGGAGCGGCCACCCTAGGCGCCGATGCTTTCCGCGGCGTAACCGGACATGGTAAATTTCGTTAAAGCCGGGGTTATCCGTCCCGCGGCGGGACGCTTATTTGTCCCAGGGCGATTTTTCGGCATCGCCGCTGCTGCCGCCGTCCGACTGTTCATAAGCGCGATCGGCGGCGCGGTCGGCGGCGACGATCACCCCGGCACCCATCATCCCGCAGCCGACGAGGCCGAGGATGCTGAGGCAGCCGAGCCCCATCAGGATCGAACGGACGATATCGGTCATCGCTTGGGCCCCATGCTGAACATCGGGGCGGGATTAGCCGGGCAGGGTAAAGATCGGGTTTACTCTGACGGACGGACGCGGCCGCGGCCCGCCTTGACCGCGCTGCGCGCCTTCTTGCCGTCGACGCGCCGCGCTCTGGCTGCCTTGCTCGGCTTGGTCTTGATGCGTTTTTCGGGGCGGATCAGCGCCTGGTCGACCAGCGCGTTCAGCCGCGCGCGGGCGTCGGCGCGGTTCGCCTCCTGCGTGCGAAACTGGCGCGCGAGGATGATCAGCTCGCCGTCGGTGGTCATCTTGCTGCCCGCGAGAGTCTTCAGACGCTTATAGGCTTCGGGGTCGAGCCCGAGCGCATAGACGTTGACGCGCAACTGGCACGCGGTCGCGACCTTGTTGACATTCTGTCCGCCCGGACCGGTTCCGGCGAGGAATTTCTCCGAAAGCGCGCTTTCGGGAATGTCAGCCACGCGTCGGCTCCGCGCCCTCCGGGGCGGCAAAGCCCAGCGCGATGAAGCGGTCGGGGAAGGGGGCTTCGGCGACGATCGGCGGCTTCTCGCCGCGCCGGACGACCAGGCGTTCGGCGTGGAGCATCGTGCGATCGCGGGGGCCGCCCTTGCCATAGACGGGATCGCCGACGAGCGGAAAGCCGAGGCCTTCGAGCGCATGGACGCGGAGCTGGTGCGTGCGGCCGGTTTCGGGGCGGAAGCGCAGCAGGCTGCGGCCCCCCGCCTCGGCGAGCTTTTCCCAATGCGAGATCGACGGTTTGCCCCCCAGTTTCCGGTCGCCGTCGCCGACCATGCGCCAGCCCTCCTCGGCGGTCGATACCTTGGCGAGCGGCAGGTCGATCGTGCCGCTTGTCCCTGCGACGGCGCCGTCGACGATCGCGAGATAGGCCTTTTCGACTTCGCGCGCCTCGAACGCCTGGGTGAAGCGGCCATGCGCCTTGGGATTGCGGGCGAGCAGCAGGCAGCCCGAGGTGTCGCGGTCGAGCCTGTGGACCGCGAGCGGCCAGCGCTTGAAGCCGAATTTCAGCGTGTCGAGATGGTTGATCAGGCTGATGCCGCCATCGCGCGGGGCGTCGACGGGCAGGCCCGCCGGCTTGTCGACGACGATCGCTTCGCCATCGAGGAACAGGATATGATCGGTCAGCAGCATCGGCGGCCTATAGGCCGCGCGCCGGTCAGCCGAAAGAATAAACGTCCATGCCGAGCAGGCCATAGGTGGTGCTGGCGTGGAGGCGCTCGGCGGCGAACGGCGTGCCGCCCCCATTCGCTCCGGCGCCCATCGCGACGAACAGCGGCAGGATATGGTCGGGCGTGGGGTGATTGTCCTTGCCGTGCGGTGCACGTTCGACCGCGTGCAGCACATCGTCGACGGCGCCTGCTGCCATGCGCTCCGCCACCCAGTCGGTGAAGCCGGTCACCCACGCCGGCGCGGGGGCTTCGATCGGCTGCCGCGAGGAAAAGAGCGCGCGGAGATTGTGGGTGATGCTGCCCGATCCGACGATCAATACGTCCTCGTCGCGGAGCGGCGCGAGCGCCTGCCCTAGCGCATAATGAAATTCGGGCGAGGCGTTCGACGCGATCGAGAGTTGGACGACCGGGATGTCGGCCTGCGGATAGGTGAGCGAGAGCGGTACCCACGCGCCGTGATCGAGGCCGCGTTCGGGGTCGGCGGTGACCGCCAGGCCGTGCGCGCCGAGCAGCTCGACGATCCGGTCCGCCAGCGCCGGGTCGCCCGGCGCCGGATAGCGCATCGCGAAGAGTTCGTCGGGAAAGCCGCCGAAGTCGTGGATCGTCGGCGGGTTCGGTGAGGCGGTGACCGTCGCCCGCCCGCCCTGATAAGCGGCATCATGATGCGCCGACACCATCAGGATCGCGCGGGGGCGCGGCAGATGGGTACCCAGCCCGGCGAGGAAGGTCCGCGCCGGGCTGGGCTCGAGCGCCATCATCGGCGAGCCGTGCGAAACGAAAAGGCTCGGCAGACGGCGCATCGGTTCAGGCCGCCTGCTGCAGCGCGTCGATCGACGCGGTGGCGCGGGCGATCGCCTCGCCGTCCATCATCTGCTGGTCGGCGGCGATGATCGACACGTCGGTGATCCCGACGAAGCCGAGGACATGGCGGAGGTAGCCGGTCGCGAAATCATAGTCGCTGCCGACCGGCACGCCGCCCGAGGCGACGACCAGATAGGCCTTCTTGCCCTTGAGCAGCCCTTCGGGGCCGGTCTCGGTGTAGCGGAAGGTGCGGCGGGCGCGGGCGATCAGGTCGACCCACGCCTTGAGCGCGGCGGGGATCGCGAAATTATAGACCGGCACGCCGATGACGATCGTGTCGGCGGCTTCGAGCTCGGCGATCAGCTCGTCCGACGCGGCGAGGGCGGCGCGCTGGTCGTCGCTGCGGTCGGCATCGTCGGTGAAGTTCGCGCCGACCCAGGCTTCGGTGAGCAGCGCCGGCGGGGTGAGCGCGAGGTCGCGCTGGGTGACCGCGGCGCCATAGCCCTGTTCGACAAGGCGGGCGACGAGCTGGTCGGTGAGCTGGCGGGTGGTCGAACCGGCGTTGCGGGCCGAGGCGTCGATGCGAAGAATATGGGACATGATTTTACTCCTTTGGCTTGGACTTGGGGAAGAAGGGGGTGCCGCGAGTTCATTTTACCGGGGGGAAGGGGAACTCGCGGCACAGGGGTGGGCCGCCGCCGGGGGAGGGGGAGGCGGCGGCCCGGGGTTTCGTCAGAGGCTGTCGACCAGCACCAGTTCGGCGTCGTCGATCGCCTCGACCTCGATCGTGCCGACATCGCGGATCGCGATGCCGTCGCGGGGGTTCGCGTCCTCGCCATTGACGCGGATGCGGCCCTTGGCGGCGACGAGGTAGGCATGGCGTCCGGCGGGCAGGTCATAAGAGACCTTCTCGCCGGCGTTCACCGTCGCCGCCGCCACGCGGGCGTCGGCGCGGATCGGCAGGGCCTCGTCGCCTTCGATGCCGCTGGCCAGCGTCACGAACTGGCCAGAGCGATCGGCCTGCGGAAACTGGCGCGCCCCCCAGCCCGGATTGCCGCCCTCGCGGTCGGGCATGATCCAGATCTGGAACAGCGTCGTTTCCTCATCCTCCAAGTTGAACTCGCTGTGCGTCACGCCGGTGCCCGCGCTCATCACCTGGACATCGCCCGCCGCGGTGCGGCCGCTGTTGCCCATCGAGTCGCGGTGCGTGATCGCGCCGGTGCGGACATAGGTGATGATTTCCATGTCGCGGTGCGGGTGCGGGGGGAAGCCCGCCTGCGCCGCGATGGCATCGTCGTTCCACACGCGCAGCGCGCCCCAGCCCATGCGCTTGGGGTCATGGTAGCTCGCGAAGGAGAAATGGTGACGGGCGTCGAGCCAGCCGTGGTTGGCGTGGCCGAGGCTGTCGAATTTGCGGATGTCGATCATGGCGTCGTCCTTTCGTATCTTGTCGATCTTCACCGCCACCGCGTGGATGGAGGTGAGCTGTTGAGGACAAGATAGCGATGGCGATCGTTTCTAAAATAGCATAGATGGAAATGGATCGTTTCCATTTGGAGTGTATATGGCGCTTCCCGATTATGAAGGCTGGGCCTGTTTCGCCGCCGTCGCCGACAGCGGCAGCTTTACCGCGGCGGCGGCGGCGCTGGGGCTGTCGAAGGCGAGCGTGTCGAAGGCGGTGACGCGGCTCGAGGCGTCGCTGGGCATCACCTTGCTGCACCGCAGCTCGCGCACGGTCACCGTGTCGACCGCCGGCGCGGGGCTGCTGGGCGAGGCGCATGCGATGGTCGCGGCGGCGACCGCGGCCACTGAAGCTGCGCGCGGCGACCGCGTCGACCTGGCCGGCCCGATCCGGCTCGCGGCGCCGATGAGCTTCGGGATCAAGGTGCTGGGGCACCCGCTCGCCAGCTTTCTGGAAATGCATCCCGCGGTCGAGATCGAGGTGATGCTGAGCGACGCACGCCACGACCTGGTCGGCGAGGGCATCGACCTGGGGCTGCGCATCGCGAGCATGGAGGATTCGAGCCTGCTCGCGCGCACGATCGCGCCGGTCGCTGCGTCGGTGATCGCGAGCCCCGCCTATCTGGAGAAACATGGCACGCCGCGCCACCCGCTCGACCTCGGCCGCCACCGGCTGATCGGATATGGCCACCGCGAGAAGGCGATGCCTTTGCGCTTCCACCGCGAGGGCGAGGAAGCGACGGTGATCCCGACCGGGCCGCTCTTTACCAACAATGGCGACGTGATGATCCCGCTACTGATCGCAGGGGGCGGCATCGCGGTGCTGCCCGATTTCATATCGGCCGAGGCGCTGGCGACGGGGGCGGTGGTGCGCATCCTGACCGATTGGTCGCTGCCGCAAGCATATCTTCACCTTCTTTCGCCACCATCGCGGCTGCGCCCGGCGCGGGTGAAGGCGCTGTCGGACCACCTGGTCGATACGCTCAAACGCTCGTGCACCGGTGCGCACGCGCAGCATCTGGCGCTCGGGACGGGCGTCTAGACGGTTAAAACTGTGGCATGGAATCCTCGCGACTCGCGGATTCCTGCGGGTTAAATCAAAATTAACCTTTTCCCTTCATTGCTTTCATGGTTAATGTTCCGGCAGTCCCGCAACAGGGGTCCCGTCGGCGCATCACGCAGGTGATCAAGCGGACGGGTCGCGGGGTCATCGTGGGAAACAGTTAAGGGGTGCCCAATGCGCGTATTGCTGATCGAGGACGAGCCGACGACCGCCAAGGCGATCGACACGATGCTCACGACCGAAGGCTTCAACGTCTACACCACCGATCTGGGGGAAGAGGGCTTGGACCTGGGCAAGCTCTATGATTACGACATCATTTTGCTCGACCTGAACCTGCCCGACATGCACGGTTACGACGTGCTGAAGAAGCTGCGCACCGCCAAGGTGCAGACGCCGGTGCTGATCCTGTCGGGCATTTCCGAAATGGATTCGAAGGTCCGCTCGTTCGGCTTCGGCGCCGACGATTATGTCACCAAGCCGTTCCACCGCGACGAGCTGGTCGCCCGCATCCACGCGGTCGTCCGCCGCTCGAAGGGCCACAGCCAGAGCGTGATCAAGACCGGCAAGCTGGCGGTCAACCTCGACACCAAGACGGTCGAGGTCGATTCGACCCGCGTGCATCTGACCGGCAAGGAATATCAGATGCTCGAGCTGCTCTCGCTCCGCAAGGGGACGACGCTGACCAAGGAAATGTTCCTGAACCATCTTTATGGCGGCATGGACGAGCCCGAGCTCAAGATCATCGACGTCTTCATCTGCAAGCTGCGCAAGAAGCTGGCGCTGGCCTGTGGCGGCGAAAATTACATCGAGACGGTGTGGGGCCGCGGCTATGTGCTGCGCGACATCGACGAAGAGGGCAATGAAGTGCGCCGCGTCGCCTGACGCCCGGCGCGCTTTTCATAACAGGTACACACGGGGGAGCCGGCGCGGAGCGATCCGCGCCGGTTTTCCGTTGTGTGTGGGCCTTCCTCCCCTCCCTTCTTCAGGGAGGGGCTGGGGGTGGGTTGGCGAGCGCAGCTCGCCGTTCTAATCTGCTTGCATGCGCCGCATTTCAAAGGAAATGACCGGCCGTGCCCGCGAGCTGCGGCGCGAATCGACGCCCGCCGAACGCAAGCTATGGCGCCTGTTGTCGCGTTATCGCCCTGCGTTCACCCGGCAACTGGTTGTGGGAAACTATATCATTGACCTGGCCTGTCGCGAGGCAAAGCTGGCGGTCGAACTCGATGGCAGCCAACACCTTGATCAACAAGTTTATGATGATGAACGAACGGCATATCTGGAGCGTGCAGGCTGGCGCGTCATTCGCCTTTGGAACAGTGATGTATTGACCAATCCCGAGGGTGCTGCCCGGGTCGTGCTCGACCGCGCCGCCGAGTGCCTCGGCGGCACCCACCCCCAACCCCTCCCTTCCAGGGAGGGGAGGATAAGGACGTCGCGGTCGCGCCAGAAAGGCTAGGGGCCTCAGCGCATCCGCCAGTCGCTCTTGTGCGGATCGATCGGCGTCGCCGCGCCCAGCGACAGGCCGGGGCGCCGCGCGACGACCTTCGGCGGCGGGACGATGCGGAACTCGATGCTGTTGTCGGCCGACGGGACGCTGCCGCCGTGGGCGGTGCGCAGCTTGTCGATGTGGATTTCGCCGTCGGTCTCGATCCCGAACCGCTGGTCGCAGACCCAGCGCACCGTGCCCGCCATCGGCTCGTGACCGGGCAGATGAACGGTGAGCCTTTCGCCATTTTGCAGGCTGTGCGGGCCTTGGCCACCGATCCCGGTCGGCGAGACGTTGCGCACGGTCACGTCGAAGCGGCCGAAACGCGCGTTTTCGAGCGCCGCCTTCACGAGCCGCGACTGGCGCGGCTGGCGCTTTTCGGATGCAGAATTGTCGGCGAGATATGACATGCGCGACCCAGTACAAGCCGTCCGGTTCCCACTCCGGGCGACGAAATTGGTCCCATCGCCCGCTATAGCGGCAGATGGTAAATATTCGGATAGCACGCGCTGCGGCTGTCCCCTTTTCGGCCTATTTTTGGGGCGGCAGGCCGCCGAAGGTGACGATGCTTTCGGCGCCGCCGGCCGATACCGCCGCGACCCCGAAGAAATGGTCGTCGATCTGGACTCCTTTCAGCAGGACCTCGGTCGAATCGCCCGGCACGATGCGGCTGTCGGTCCAGTCGCTCTTGTCGGCGCGGCGCCAGCGGATGCGATAGGATGCGGCGTCCTTGACCGGGGTCCAGGCGATCGCCGTGTCCGAACTCACGGCGCCGTCGATGCTGACGCCTGCCGGCGCGGGCGGCGCGTCCGCCAGTTCGCGGGCCAGCGCGACGTTGAGCGCGGTCACCCTTGCCAGATAAGGAAAGTCCATTTCGTCGACCGTGTCGCCATATTTGCGGCCGTTCTCCGTGCGCAGATCCTGGTGCTGATGGTCGTAATCCTCGACCCCGACGGTGAAGCGGATCGCGGGATAGCCGAGTTCGAGCGCGGGCAGATGGTCGCCGCCGCGGCGGAAGCGGTCGGGGCGGCGCACCGCGAGGACTTCGAGTCCGATGGCAGGATTGGCCTGCCCCGCGCGGATCGCCGCCTTGGCGAGCGCGCGCGACGGGCCGTCGTCCTCGCCCCCGATGCCGCGCCGCGCGAGCGCCGCCGCCAGATCCTCCGACGCGCGGATGCCTTCGCTGAACACGCGGACGCGATTGTCGACGATCGTGCCGTCGGTGCCGTGGGTGCCGCCGACGATGTCGTTGTTGAGCAGCGCGGCGACCTCCCAATTCTGCTCCTTGGCGTGGCGCGCAAGCAGTCGGCCGCCCCACAGCCCCTGTTCCTCGCCCGAGAGCAGGGCGTAGACGATCGTCGCGCGGTGCTTTTGCTTCGACAGCAACCGCGCCGCCTCGATCACCAGCGCGGTGCCCGATGCGTCGTCGTTGGCGCCGGGCGCGTCGGCGGTGAAATTCATCGGATCGGTGACGCGGCTGTCGATATGGCCCGCGATCATGACGACATGCGCGGGATCACCCGTCCCCTTCTGGATGGCGAGGATATTTTCGACGATCACTCCCGCGGGCGCGCGCGGTCCTTCGAAGCGGTCCGAAATGCGCGAGACGGTCAGGCAGCCGCCGCAGGCCTTTGAAATACGCTCGAATTCGCCCGCGCCCCAGCCCCGCGCAGCGCCGATGCCGCGCTTGGGATCGGTCGCCGAGGACAGGGTGTGGCGGGTGCCGAAGGAGACGAGCTTTTCGACGTCGGCGCGGAGGCGCGCGGGGTCGGCGGCGGGGGTTTCGTCCTTCGCGAAGGCGGGGGCGGCTGCGGTCAGCAGCAGCGCGGCGAGCAGGGCGGGTCTGATCATGCCGCTTCATGCGGCGCGTGATCGTCAAAGAAAAGGAGATTGTAACGATTGCGCGTTCGTCATTGGATGGTGACTTTGGGGTGGGGAGCTGCCGTTGCCGATCCTCCCCGGCACGGGGAGGGGGACCACCCTTCGGGTGGTCCCCCTCCCCCGTTGGGGGAGGATCGCTCTTGTCCGCAACCGCCCGATATCAGCCGCCCGCTGTCTTGCTTGATAGCCAAAGAGAAAAGCCCCTCCCGGTGAGGGGAGGGGCTTTGCTGGTTTTTAGCGCAGGCCCGAGAATCGGATGTCCTGTACGCGGCCGTAACGGACGTCGCAGCTGAAGCGACCGCGGTCGTAATAACCGCCGCGGCCCCAGCGACCGCCGTAGCCGTCGCGGACGACGACCTGGCCCTTGATCTTGTAGCCGTCGCGCTTGCGGTCGATGCTCGTCACCTGGGTGACGTCGGTGTTGCCATAGCGGCGGCTGCCGCGTTCGACGGCGTTGACGCACTGGTTCACCGCGCTGCGGCTGTTGCCGTAGCGGCCATAGTCATAGCCATAGCCATAGCGCGAGTCGTCGTAGCGGCCGCGATAATCGTCGCGATAGCGGCCATCATAGCGTCCACCGCGATCGTAGCGGTCGTTGTCGCCGCTCGACAGGATCGCGGCGAGGCCGCCGAGGACGACGGCGCCGGCGATCACTTCGCCCGCACTGATCCCGTCGCCGTCGCGGTCGCGGGCCATCGCGGGGGTGCTGCCGAGCATCAATGCGCCGGCGGTGGCCGCACCAACTGCGGCCTTGGTCATCTTGGTCATAGCCATGGTTCGGTCTCCTTCAACGCAGGGGGCAGAGTTCGCCGCCTGTTGATTCGCTTTATAGAAGGAGGGGGGTGTCGCGGGTCTGAACCCCCCGCTTATCTGCGGTTCAGACTTGGTTTAGCGGGGGTTCAGGAAAAAAATCCTCCCCACGCGCAGCGATGGGGAGGTGGCAGCGCGAAGCGCTGACGGAGGGGGCGACGCCCTCAGGCGTCGGTGCAAGTTTTCAACCCCTCCACCACCGCCTGCGGCGGCGGTTCCCCTCCCCATGGCTGCGCCAAGGGGAGGATCCGGATGGTCAGCTGTTAAACGTCACGTCCACCACGCGGCCACCCCGGTAGCTGCACCCGAAGCTGCGCACCTCGTCGCCGAGGCGTGAGGCAGTGCCGGTCACGTACCAGCCGCCGTTGCTGGGCTCGGTGCCGGTGACGCTGTCGACGCGTGCGTCGTCGCCCATTTCGCCCTCGACCGCCCAGCTGCACGCATCGGTGGCGCGCGCCTCGGCTTCGTCGCCGCCATAGGCGCCGGCGGGGGCGGGCGTTTCGTCGGCCTGCGGCTCGTAGCGCGGGACTTCGCGATACTCGTCATTGTCCTGGTAGGGCGTGTCGTAGCGTTGCTCGCGGCGCTCCTGCTTGTCCTTGCTCGCGGCGCTGGCGATCGCCGCGATCGCGCCGATCACGAACAATCCGCCCAGCACTTCGCCGGTGCTGATATGGTCGCGGTCGCGGTGGTGCCAGCCGCCGTAGCGCTTGCGCGCCTCGGCGGGGGTCGCGGCGAAGGAGGTCATGAGGACCGCGGCGGCGGCGGCGAAAGTGGTGAAACGGCGCATAGAGAATAGTCCCCAAGCTGCGGGCACGGGAAAGGTCCCGCCCGCCATCGGCTCTTGGTAGGGAAAGGATGCTTTCGCGCCGCTGAACCGCCCCCTGCGCGCGGCGAAGCGTTGGCGGGCAGCAAAAGGCCCGCCGTCCCTCGCGGGAGGCGGGCCCACTGGTCTGGCTGGTCCGTGGCTCAGCAGACGCAGCGCGGCTTGGGTCTCGGCTTCCACTTCTTCTTGGCGACGTAGCGCTTCCGCACCGGGACATTCTCATAATAGGTGCGGGTCGAGGTCTCGACCGTCTCGGTCACCACGGGCGCGCCGGTGGTGATCACCGTCGTCACGACGACGCCCGGCGTATAATAGCCATAGGGGGCGCCATAGCCGTAGTGGCCGTAGCCGCCCTGCTGATAGACGGTGGTCGAGCCATGGCCGTAATAGGCCGGCGGGGGCGGGTAGCCGCCGCCGTGATGATAGCCCTGCTGGTAATAGCTGCCGCCCTGCTGGTAGTGGCCGCGGCTGGCCCACCAGTCGTCGCAGCGCTTCTTGTCCGCCGCGCTGCCGATCGCGCCGCCCGCGACTGCGCCGAGCGCGCCGCCGATGATCGTGCCTTCGGTGCGGTTGCCTTTGCCGGCGATGCGGTTGCCGGCGATGCCCCCCACAAGCCCGCCGACAACCGCGCCGCCAACTGTGCCCCCCCGGCCACAGCGGCGCTCCATGTCGGCGTCATAGCGCGCGTCGTATCCGCCGCGGGTGCCATCGTCGCCGTCATAATAGGGATCATAGGCCGGCGGCGGCGGGGCATAGCTGGTGCCCGCGCCTTCCACCGTGCCTTCATATTCGCCGTCGTAGCGGCGGCCGTCGGGCGCTTCGTAAGTCCCGTTCCAGGTTCCGGTCCAGCGCCCTTCAGCGTCGTAGGTGCCGTTGACCTGGCGATAGTCGACCTCGCTCGGCACGCGGTCGGGATAGCCGGTGTAGACGCGCGTGTCGGACACGGTCGGTGCGCCGTAGTCGAGCCGGGCCTTCTTGTCGCCGGCGTGCGCGTGGCCGGTCAGCAGCAGCGATCCGGCGGCGATTCCCAGAAGAAGTGCGGTGCGCATGGCGTAACTCCCTGTTTCCTTGGACCGCGCCCGGGGCGGCGCGGGCCATTGGTTAACAAAGTGTTTAGCAAATGCACAGCTTGTCGGCGAATCCGTTTACCTTGACCTGTTTGTCTCGATTTGGGGCAGATTCCATAGCTGAGCGCGGCCTCCCAATCCTTCTCCCTCGATGGGAGAAGGATACGAAGCCTTAGCCGCAAAGCGGCTTAGGCGGAGTTGGATGAGGGTGATGGCGCACCTTTGCGCCGCTGCTTCAGGCCGAAACCGCACCCCCACCGCTGCGACTAGCGAAGAAGTTCGCTAGTCTCGCTGCCTCCCCCATAAAGGGGGAGGGTTATAAGGCGAGCGCCGCCGCGATCCGCGCGATCAGCGCCTCGGCGCCGCTCTGGTCGTCGGGGGTGAAGCGCGACGGCAGCGGGCTGTCGAGGTCGAGCACGCCGACCAGCCGGTCGTTCGCGACGATCGGGACGACGAGCTCGCTGCGGCTGTCGGCGTCGCAGGCGATATGGCCGGGAAAGGCGTGGACGTCGTCGACGCGCTGCGTCGCGCGCAGCCGCGCCGCGGCGCCGCAGACGCCCTTGTCGAGGGGGATGCGGATGCACGCCGCCTTGCCCTGGAAGGGGCCGAGCACGAGCTCGCTGCCGTCGAAGCGGTAGAAGCCCGCCCAGTTCAAATCGGGGATCGCCTGCCAGATCAGCGCCGCGACATTGGCCATGTTCGCGATGGCGTCGGGCTCGCCCGCGACGAGTGCTTCGGCGGCGTCGGCGGTTTCGGCCCAGCGGGCGTCGGCGGCGGTGGCGGTCGGGGCGAAGGCAAAGGACATGGGTTTCTTTCGGATCAGAGGCGGCAGGTCGGCATGAAGACCGGCGCGGCGGGCGCGTCGCCGCGCCAGCTCAGCCGGAAGACGACATATTGGGCGGCGTGGTCCGAAAGAACAGGGCCATTCTTCCCGTCGAAGAGCGTCGCGACCGCCAGCGGCTCGACGCGGAGTGCATCGGAGCCGCGATAGCCGAGCAGGTCATAGGCGTCGGTCCAGGCGCGCGCGTCGGTCATCGGTGCGGGGCGGGCGGCGAAGCGGGTGTCCTTGGCGGCGAGGTGGAAGGCGGGGTCGGCGGCGAAGCGACCGCTCTTGTCGCCCGCGCGGTAATTGTTGAAATCGCCCGCCGCGATCAGCGCGCGCGCCCCACCGTTCATGTCGCCGAAGGCCGCGAGCAAGGTGTCATTCTCCTGCGTCTGGAGGCGGTGCGAGGCTTCGGCGCGGGGGATGCCAACCTTGGCGGGTTCGCGCGAATTGCGATGGGTGTTGAACAGGGCCAGCGGTTCGGGCGCGCCGGGGACGGCGACGCGCAGCGCGAGTCCGCCCTTATTCGACAGGCAGTCATAGCCCGCGCAGCTGTCGGCGCCGAAGGCATCGCGCGCCTGGTCGATGACGGGCAGGTCGGTCGCAACATAGAGGCCGCCGTCGAGCCATTTGCCGACGCCCTCGCCCTTCCACCAGCGCGCGCCGTCGGCAAAGCCGGTCGGCGGGGACGCGGCGGGGAGCTGGCGCTTGTCGTCCAGCGCCGGGCCCGGGACGATCGCGCGATAGCCGGCGACCGTCGCGATGCGCGACGCCTCGGGCGTGAAGGCCTTGTGCAGGATCAATATATCGGGGCCGAGCCCCGCCTTGCGCCGTTTCGCGATCCAGTCGGCCATGGCTGCCAGCTTCGCCTCGCGCCCGCTGCGGATCGGCCAGGGCAGGCCCTCGACGTTCCAGAGCAGGACGCGCAGCCGCATCGCCTTGCGGCCGTCGGCGAGCGTCTCGACCTTCGGCAGCGTGTACGGGTCATAGCAATCGGCGCGCCGCTCGACGCGCGCTGCGCGCCCGTCGGGCAGGATGGCCCAGACCGCCGCCGCCAGCCCCAGAAGGACGCCGGCGGCGATCCACGGCCAGCGCCTTATTCGGCGACGCTCAGCCCGGTCCATTTGGCGGCAAAGGCATATTTATCGGCGGCTTCGGCGATGACCTTGTCGGTGGGCTTGCCCGATCCGTGACCGGCGCGCGTTTCGATGCGAATGAGGTGCGGCTTGGCGCCCGCCTTCGCATGCTGGAGCGCGGCGGTATATTTGAAGCTGTGCCCCGGCACCACGCGGTCGTCGGTGTCGGCGGTGGTCACCAGCACCGCGGGATAGGCCGCGCCGTCCTTGATGTTGTGATAGGGCGAATAGCCGAGCAGGTTTTTGAAATCGGCCTCCTTCGACGGATAGCCATAATCGTCGACCCAGTAGCGGCCGGCGGTGAAGCGGTCGAAGCGCAGCATGTCCATCACGCCGACCGCGGGCAGCGCCGCGGCGATCAGGTCGGGGCGCTGGTTGGTCACCGCGCCGACGAGCAGCCCGCCGTTCGAGCCGCCCTCGATCGCGAGCTGGCCCTTGCCGGTGATGCCCTCGGCGATCAGATATTCGCCCGCGCCGATGAAATCGTCGAAGACATTCTGTTTCCGGTCGAGGCGGCCCGCGTCGTGCCACGCCTTGCCATATTCGCCGCCGCCGCGCAGGTTCGCGATCGCGAGCACACCGCCCTTGTCGACCCACGCAAGGCGGGTGGGCGAGAAGCCCGGGGTCATCGACACGTTGAACCCGCCATAGCCATAGAGCAACGTCGGCGAGCCCTTGCTGCGGTCGAGGCCCTTTTTCATCACCAGAAACATCGGCACCCTGGTGCCGTCCTTCGAGGTGTAGAAGCGCTGCTCGACGATGAAGTCGTCGGGCTTGAAGGTCAGCCTGGGCTCGGCGAAAATCTCGCTCTTTCCGGTCGCGGTGTCGAGGCGATAGATGGTCGTCGGCCGCGCATAGCTGGAAAAGGCGTAAAAGGTTTCGGGGTCGGCCGACTTGCCGCCGAAGCCCGAGGCCGAGCCGATGTCGGCGAGCTTGATGTTCGCGACCGGCTTGCCGTCCAAGGCGACCATCCGCGCCTCCGACTTGGCGTCGCCGAGGTAGGAGAGGATGATCCGGCCCCCGACGCGCGACGCGCCGACCAGCGTCGCCTCCTGTTCGCCGACGAGCTGGGTCAGCGCATCGGGCGTCTTGATGTCCATCGACACCAGCCGCTGGCGCGGCGCCCCCTTGTTGGTGAGGAAGGTGAAGCGCGTGCCGCTATTGGTCACATATTCCCAATTGTTCGCAAAGTCGTTCACCAGCGTGACCGGCTTGCCCGCACCCTTCGGCCCGATCGGATAGAGCGTCAGCCCATAGCGTTCGTCGGTGCCTTCGGAGCCGACGACGATCAGATATTTGCCGTCGTCGGTGACGATCGCGCTGTTGTTGAGCTTGGGCTTGTCGGGGGTCGCATGGATGAGCACGTCTTCGCTCTGCGGGGTGCCGAGCTTGTGGAAATAGACGGTGTGGTTCTCGTTCAAGGACTGGAACGCCGCGCCCTCGGCGGGCTGCGGGAAGCGCGAATAATAAAAGCCGCTGCCGTCCTTCGCCCAGTCGAGCGCCGAGAATTTGACCCAGCGCACTTCGTCGGAAAGGTCCTTGCCCGTCGCGACGTCCATGACGCGCACGATGCGCCAATCGGTGCCGCCGTCCTGCACCGAATAGAGGAGGTGCTTGCCATCCTCCGACGGGGTCCATTCGGCGAGCGCGGTCGCGCCGTCCTTGGCCCAGCCATTGGGGTCGATCAGCACCCGCCCTTCGCCCTTCAATCCCTCGCGTACGAACAGCACCGACTGCGGCTGCAGTCCGTCGTTGCGGGTGTAGAAATAGCGGGTGCCGGCTTTGCGGGGGAGGCCGAAGCGTTCGTAATTATAGAGCTCGGTCATGCGGCTCTTGAACGCGTCGCGGCCGGGCAGGGTATCCAAATAGGCGTCGGTGACCTTGTTCTGGTCGGCGACCCAGGCGGCGACCTTGGGATTGACGCGGACATCGTCCTCGAGCCAGCGATAGGGGTCGGCGACGTCGACGCCGAACTGCGGATCGACGGTGTTGCCGCGCTCGGTCGCGGGATAGGCGGGCGCGTCGGGCGTGGTCGCGCTCGCGGCGTCGCTCGCGGCTTGTGCGGCGGCAGGGGTCATGAACAAGGCGACCAGCGCGAGCGGCGCCGACAAAGCTTTACGAGACATGGCAAGGCGATCCTCATGGTCAGGAAATTATCGTGCGTGCCAATGTAAGGATGGAAAAGCGGCGGGCAAGCGGATTTCCTTTTTCTCCCCTCCCTTTCAGGGAGGGGTCGGGGGTGGGTGCGCCGCGCCAGCGGCGCTGCGGCCTCGCGAAGGAACACAGGTTCGCTTCGCTCACCACCCACCCCTAACCCCTCCCTGGAAGGGAGGGGAAGAGTCTGCCCTCAGGGCGTCAGGCCGGTTCCAACGTCCCTCGATACGCCACCACCAGTCCCGCGAGCGGCAGGCGGATCTCGACGTTGAACTGGAACTTCCCCCCGGCGTCGGTTTCGAAGCTCGGCCCGCCGGGCATCAGGACGCGCGGCATGGGCACGCCGAGCAGCGACCAGCGGCGCGGTACGAGCCGCAGCCGGTCGCCGTCGACGACGAGCGCCATCGCAAAGGCCGCGGGGCCGAAGCGCTCGACGAGCAGATAGGCGTCCTTCCCGCTTCCCGCATATTGCAGTGACGAAAAGCGGCGGCCGCCGAAGTCGCGCGTCCAGCGCTCGCCCTTGGCTTCGGGGGCGAAGCTCACCGTCACGGGCACCGCGGCCGCGGCCTTCGGGAAGCCGATGATCGCCGCGGCGAGGCAGGCGAGCGGGCTTTTGCCGCGGCGAACCTCGGCGACGCCGCTCCATCGCCGCGGCGCTTCGCTCGCATGGAGTTCACGCACGCGTGGGGGCAGCGTGTCGAAGGCCGATCCCAGGATGCGGCGATAGAAGGGCGCGTCCGGTTCCTCGGTGCGGAAGCCGGTGTGGATCGCGCGCGGCGCGAATAGCGTTTCGAAATCGGCGAGCGCGAGCGCGCCCGCCGATGAGCGCGCGCCGGGGGCGGGGCGCGTGCCGCTGCGCCATTTGCGGACGATCGCCTCGATCGCCATCGACGGGATATAGGGTCCATCGTCGCCCTCGGCGAGCAAATGCCAGCTGCGCTCGACCGGCTCGCCGTCCGCGCGCCCGCGCACGCGAAGGAACATGCCGCCGCGATGCTCGCCGAATTTCATCCGGTTGAGCACCCAATAGAAGAGCCGCGACAGCGGTTCGAGCGAGGGCAGGCGCAGCGCCGCGCGCGCCTTGGCCAGCAGGTTCAGGATGCGGTGGAGGATTTCGGGCACCGGCCCTGCGCCCATCCAGACATCGGTCAGTCCCGGCCAGGCGCGCGGCAGCAGCTGCAGGTCGGGGACGTCGACGAGCGAGAAATGGACATTACGCAGCGGCAGGCGGCCGGGGACCGCGACGGTGAAGCGCCGGCTTTCGGCTAGGCCTATGCCGTGCTCGTCGCGGCCGCCGCGCCGCAGCTTCACCGGCGACCCCGCATAGCCGACCACCGCGCGCATGACGTTGAGCCCGATGCCGGCATAGGGCGAAGGGGCGATGCCGCCCTCGACGCTGCTTATGTCCATCGTCTTCGCCATTTCGCGCAGCACCGCGGCGGTGAGTGCAGGAAAGCTGCTGACCCCCGACAGGACGAAGACGCCCGCCGCCTTCGCCGCCGCGTCGAAGCGGTCGACCCCGAAGACGAAATCGGCGCCGTCGGCGAAGTCGAGATAGTCGGTCTTCGCCGCGATGCATGCTTCGACCACGCGGTAGCCGTCGGCGCCATAGTCCTGGAACGGACCCGAGGCGTCGACGACGAGATCGGGCTGGTGTGCCGCGAGCGCGCCCGCGATGTCGCGGCGGTCGAGGTGCAGCGGGACGACGCGCGGCTGGCCCTTGCAGGCCGCGCACCAGGCTTCGGCGCGCTGGCGGTCGCGCCCGGCGATCAGCAGCTCGAGATCGGCGCAGTCGGCGAGCAGTTCGGCGAGACGCCCGCCGAAGACGCCATAACCGCCGAGGATCAGGATTCGCATGGGAGCCGGTGGTCCTTCACAGGATGCGCGCGCGATATTCGGGCGGAGCGACCCAGCAGGTGTCGCGCCGTCCGAACAGGCGGTAGCGATTGCGCGCGATCCAGCGATAGACGGGGTCGCGCAGCATCGCGGGGACGAGGCGGAAGACCGCCATCAGCCGCCACGGCAGGCCAAGGCCTTCGTAGATCGAGAGCACCGCATCGCTGTCGCGGCGGACGCGATCGCCGTCGACGACGAGCATGCTCACCGGGTCGGTGGGGTCGATGCCGTGCCGGCGGGCGAGCGCGGCGCCCGCTTCGCCCTGGATCGACGCCAGCCGGAAACGGCCCGCCTTGTCGTGGCGCAGCACGAACTGGGCGTTGGCCGAGCAGAGCACGCATTCGGCATCGAACAGGATGACCGGTCCGTCAGCCATCGCGGAACAGCCCGTGCTGGTTGACCAGCTCGCCGAGGCGTGGATGCGTGACCTTGAGGTCGAAGGCGAAGCGGCCATGGCCCAGATGCTGGTGCGTCACTACTGTCTCGCCGGGCGCCAACCACATGGGGAGCCGGATGCGGATACCGCACGCCTGCCAGAAATAATGGTCGGAGGTGAAGATCAGCGCGTCGGCCTCGGCGCGCACGGTCAGCGCCATGCCGAAGCCGCGGCCGATATGCTCCTCGAGCCCCGTCGGGCCGGCGAAGCTCTTGGCGCTGTGGATCGCCTGCGGGGGACCGCGGCGGCGGCCATAGAGGCGCGTCCAATATTGGCCGCCGCTCGCCCGGTCCTCGCTGACCGCGACCGCCGCGGGGGCGGGGCCGCTGACGGCGAGCGGGAGCGGCGCGCCGATCAGGCGGCAGGCCTGCGCGAGGAGCCAGCCGGCGCGCGAGAGGCGGGTCCAGACGATCTCGCCGCTGTAGGTGGCGACCGCCTGGCCGGTGAGCCGCTTGGAGAAGCGGCGGCGGACATCCTCGGGGAGCGCGTCCCAGGCGGCGCGCGGGACGAGGCGGCGGAAGCGATAGTCGTAGAGCGCGTCGTCGTCGCGCACGGAAGGGGCGGGGGCCGTTTCGACCGGTTCGCGCTGCGCTCCGCCCCACATTGTCCGTCTCCTACTGCTTGCCCTTGCCGGGGCGCCAGCCCAACAGCTTGGTCACCCCGGCGCCGAGCTTGATCAGCCGCATCAGTGCGGGCTTGGGCACGCTCAGCATCTCGTCGTGCCAGCGGCTCATCGTCGTCACGAAATCGAGCATGTCGGCGAGCCGCGCCCTGGCGCCGTCGCTGAGCCCGGGGTCGTGCGCGGCGCGCGCGACGCAGGCCTTGAGCGCCGCCTCGGCGGGATCGACCTCGCGCGCCTTGCGCCCCGCGGCGATGCGCGTGACCATTTCCCAGATGTCGGTCTCGGCGGTGAAATGGTCGCGCCGGTCGCCGAGCAAAGGCACGCGCTCGATCAGCCGCCAGCCGAGCAGCTCCTTGATCGAATTGGACACGTTCGAGCGCGCCAGCCCGAGCCGCTCGGCGATCTCCTCGGCGTGCAGCGGGCGGTCGGACACGAACAGCAAGGCATGGATTTGCGCGACCGAACGATTGACCCCCCATTGCCCGCCGAGATTGCCCCAATGGAGGATGAACTCGGTCGCCGCGGGGGACAGTTTCGACTCATGTTCGATTATTTCTGTCATGACAGAAATAATAGTCGAAACAGGAATCGAGTCAAGGCTGGTGTAGGGCTGCGACGGCGCTAGAAGGGTGTGGGTCCACGCGCGTGGAGATGCGAAAGATGCGAATGGTGATGGCGGCTGCGCTAGTGGCGGCGGGAGCGATGGGCACGGGGTTCGCGGCGCCGGCGATGGCGATCGAGCAACCCGGCGACGCCGATGCCGAGATCGCGGCGCTCGACAAGGATTTGTCGATCGCCTTCGACATGGATTATGCGACGCAGAAGGACGCGAAGCGCGACCGCTTCCTCGCGATCCGTGCGCGCGCCGCGGCCGCCGCCATACGCTTTCCCGCCGACCCCGCGAAGGTCATGCAGTTCCACGAAATCCAGGGGCTCGGGGCCTTTTACGCCGCCCAGCACAACGACCCCGAATGGAACGACGCCGAGGGCGAGAAGGCGGAAATCGTCTGGCTCAACGAGACGGTCACGCTGATCGCGCCGTCACTCGCCGAGACGGGCGGAGCGATCGGATCGCATTACGAGTTTCGCGGCGCCGCTGGGCAATTGTTCACGCTCGGGCTGCGCTACCACGACCCGCGGCTGCACCGCTGGTCGGAAACGCGCGTGCTCGCCAACCGTTACCGGATGAAAGCCTTTCCCGACAGCGATTTCGAAAGGCATCTGCTGGTGGAGGCGCTCTACGACCATGCGGTGCTGACGAAGGATCGGGCACTGATCGACGAGGCCGACCAGATCGCCGCGACGATCCGCGAGAAGGATTTGCGCGAAGCGGTGCGCGAGATGCGCGCGAAGGCCGTGGCGTCTGGCGCGCCCGGCGCGTGACCGGCCGGCGCGCGCGGGTTGCGGCGGCGGCGCGCGCGGCATATGTTAGCCGCCTGATTTCGCAGGAAGAGTAAGCCGTCATGGATTTCATCGCCAAGCCATCGCCCCAAAGCCTTGCCTTGCAGGATGAAGTCCATGCCCTCGATTACCCTCTCGAATCTTCACTACACCACAGCTGACGCCCAGCCGCTGTTCACCGGCCTCGACCTCGGCTTCGCCGCCGAGCGGACGGGGCTCGTTGGCCGCAACGGGGTCGGCAAGACCACATTGCTGCGCCTGATCGCGGGAGAAATCGAACCGCAGGCGGGCGCCGTGTCGGTGTCGGGAACCCTCGCGGTGCTGCGCCAGAGCGTCCAGCCCGGTCCGGGTGAGACGCTCGCCGGCCTGTTCGGCGTGACCGATGCGCTCGCGCTGCTCGCGCGCGCCGAGGTGGGGCGTGCGACGATGGACGAGCTCGCCGACGCCGACTGGACGCTCGAAAGCCGGATCGAAACCGCGCTCGGCCGGGTCGGGCTGGAGGCGACGCCCGACACGCCGCTCGCCGGCCTGTCGGGTGGGCAACGGACGCGCGCGGCGCTGGCGGCGGCGATCCTAGCCGAACCCGATTTCCTGCTGCTCGACGAGCCGACGAACAATCTCGACCGCGAGGGGCGGGGCGCGGTGCGTGCGCTCGTCGCCGACTGGCGCGGCGGGATGATCGTGGTCAGCCACGACCGCGAATTGCTTGGGGAGATGGACGCGATCGTCGAGCTGACCTCGCTCGGCGCGGCGCGCTATGGCGGAAACTGGAGCGCCTATCGCGCGCGCAAGGACGCCGAACTTGCGTTGGCCGAGCAGGGGCTGGCCGAGGCCGAGCGCCAGGCTGCACAAGTAGCGCGCGAGATCCAGAGCGCAAGCGAGCGCCAGGCGCGCAAGGACAAGGGCGGGCGCAAGAAGGCGGCAAAGGGCGACATGCCGCGCATCCTGATCGGCGCGCTCAAGCGCCGCGCCGAGGAGAGTGCCGGGGCGGGCGCGCGGCTTGCGGAGCGCAAGCGCGGCGAGGCTGGCGATGCGCTCGCCGCGGCGCGCACGAAGGTCGAGGTGCTGCAGCCGCTGACCGTCAGCATAGCGCCGAGCGGGCTCGCGGCGAACCGGGTGGTGGTCGACTTGCAGGACGTCACGGCGGGCTATGCCGCGGGCACGCCGGTGATCGACGGGCTAAGCTTCACGATCACCGGCCCCGAGCGGGTGGCGATTACCGGGCCCAACGGGTCCGGCAAATCGACCCTGCTCGCTTTGCTCACCGGGCGGCTCGCGCCATGGGCGGGGCGGGTGAAGGTGGTCGCCGAGCATGCGATGCTCGACCAGACGGTGTCCTTGCTCGACCCCGCGCTGTCGATCCGCGACAATTTCCGGCGCCTGCATCTCGAGACCGGCGAGAATGAGTGCCGCGCGGCGCTGGCGCGCTTCCGCTTCCGCGCCGATGCGGCGCTGCAGGTCGTCGGCACGCTGAGCGGCGGACAGATGCTGCGCGCGGGGCTCGCCTGCACGCTGGGCGCGCCGAGGCCGCCGCTGCTGCTGATCCTCGACGAGCCGACCAACCATCTCGATATCGACTCGCTGGAGGCGGTCGAGGCGGGGCTGCGCGGTTACGATGGCGCGCTGCTGGTCGTGAGCCACGATGCGGCGTTTCTGGACGCGATCGGGGTGGGGCGGTGGGTGAAGCTTGGTGGTGGATGATGGCGGGTTTGGGGTGGGAGCTGCCGGTCGCGATCCTCCCCGGAACGGGGAGGGGGACCAGCGAAGCTGGTGGAGGGGCACAGGCGGTTTGCCTTGTCGGTGAGGTTGAGCAATGCAGATAGGCAGCTGGAAATGAGCGGCTTATCGGTTTGGCGTTACGCAAATCTCCTGTGCCCCTCCACCACCCTTCGGGTGGTCCCCCTCCCCCTGCGGGGGAGGATCGCTCTTGTCCGCCACCGCCCCGAATTCCGCCCTCCGAGTTCCGCAAAACAAAAGGGACCGGAAGCGCCCGCTTCCGGTCCCTCACTTGTTCGATCGAAAGCCCGCGCTTACGCCGTCTCCATCTCGTCGTCATACTGTTCGACGGGGCCCGAATCCTGGCCCTTGGCGTCGACGTCGCGATCGACGAATTCGATGATCGCCATCGGGGCGGCGTCCGAGGCGCGGATGCCGGCCTTGATGACGCGGGTATAGCCGCCGCTCCGGTCCTTGTAGCGCTCGGCGATAGTGTCGAAGAGCTTCTTCAGCTGGGTTTCGTCGAGCAGGCGGCTCTGCGCCAGACGACGATTGGCCAGCCCGCCGCGCTTGGCGAGCGTGACCAGCTTTTCGACATAGGGACGCAGTTCCTTCGCCTTGGCGACGGTGGTCATGATCTGCTCATGCTTGATGAGCGAGGCCGACATGTTGCGGAACATCGCGGTACGATGCGCGCTGGTGCGCTGCAGCTTCCGGCCACCCGATTTATGACGCATAATCCATTCCTTCGTTTGTCAGAGGGGCCGTGCGAGGTACCCCAAGCCAGGTCGATTGCGGGCCGACCCCTTCCCGTTCTTCCGGCGAACCGTCACGGGAGTAAATCCCGTGACGTCAGTCGGCGCTTCGCGCCGCTGGCCGGCCGTTCGCGTTCGCTGGCGCGAACCGCCGCGTAGCTACGCTACGCGGCTCGCTCCCGCTTAACCCAGAAGTTCCTGTTCGAGCTTCTTGGCCATTTCCTCGATATTCTCCGGCGGCCAGCCGGGGATGTCCATGCCGAGGCGCAGGCCCATCGACGACAGCACTTCCTTGATTTCGTTCAAGGACTTGCGGCCGAAGTTCGGGGTGCGGAGCATTTCGGCTTCGGTCTTCTGAACGAGGTCACCGATGTAGATGATATTGTCGTTCTTCAGGCAGTTGGCCGAACGCACCGACAGCTCGAGCTCGTCGACCTTCTTCAGCAGGAAGCGGTTGAGCTGGTTGACGTCGCTCTCGTCGGCGGTCGCCGGCGAAGCGGCCATGCCGATCATGCCGCTGTCGTTCATCGCTTCTTCGAAGTGGACGAAGACCTGCAGCTGGTCCTGGAGGATGCGCGCGGCGTAGGCGACGGCGTCTTCCGGGGTCACGGTGCCGTCGGTGTCGACGGTCAGCGACAGCTTGTCATAGTCCAGTTCCTGGCCGATGCGGGCATTGTCGACCTTGTAGGCGACCTGGCGCACGGGCGAGAAGAGCGAGTCGACCGGGATCAGGCCGATCGGCGCGTCGGCCGGGCGGTTGGCGGTCGCGGGGACATAACCCTTGCCGGTGTCGGCGACGAGTTCCATGTTCAGCGTCGCGCCGTCGTCGAGGTGGCAGATGACATGGTTCGGGTTCATCACCTTGATGTCGCCCGACACCATGATGTCGCCGGCCTTGACGGTCGCGGGACCGGTGGCCGAAAGCTGGAGCCGCTTCGGGCCTTCGCCTTCCATCTTGAGCGCGATCTGCTTGACGTTGAGGACGATGTCGGTGACGTCCTCGCGCACGCCGGCCAGGCTCGAGAATTCGTGCAGCACGTTCTCGATCTTGATCGACGTGATAGCCGCACCCTGGAGCGACGAGAGCAGCACGCGGCGCAGCGCGTTGCCGAGCGTCAGGCCGAAACCGCGCTCAAGCGGCTCGGCGACGAAGGTCGCCTTGCGCTTGCCGTCGCTGCCGGCCTTGATTTCCAGGTTGCTGGGCTTCTTCAATTCCTGCCAGTTCCGGATATTGACAGTCATGGTCTTCCCTTTGCTTTTGGCGGGACGGGTCGGGGGCGGAAGCCGACCGGTCCGGCGTTAGGAGGTGGCGGATGCGGCCCCGGAATGGGGCGCATCCGGACAGCATCAGACGCGGCGGCGCTTGGCCGGGCGGACGCCATTGTGCGGGATCGGGGTCACATCGCGGATCGAGGTGATGTGGAAACCGACCGCCTGCAGCGCGCGGAGCGCCGATTCGCGGCCGGCACCCGGGCCCTTGACTTCGACTTCCAGCGTACGGACGCCATGTTCGGCGGCCTTTTTGCCGGCGTCTTCGGCGCAAACCTGCGCCGCATACGGGGTCGACTTGCGGCTTCCCTTGAAGCCCATCATGCCGGCGCTCGACCAGGCAATCGCATTGCCCTGTGCGTCGGTGATGGTGATCATCGTGTTGTTGAAGGTCGCGTTGACGTGGGCGACGCCCGACGAGATGTTCTTGCGTTCGCGCCGACGAAGGCGCTGCGGTTCACGAGCCATGATATATTCCTAACCTAATCCTGAATGGCCGGTGGCGGGCGTTGGCCGCTGCCCCGGCAGGGGAAAGAAACAAGGAAGCGCGCCCGGATGGACGCGCTCGACCTTATTTCTTCTTGCCGGCGATCGGCTTGGCCTTGCCCTTGCGGGTGCGCGCATTGGTGTGCGTGCGCTGGCCGCGGACCGGCAGGCCCTTGCGATGACGCAGGCCGCGATAGCAGGCGAGGTCCATCAGGCGCTTGATGTTCATCGCCGTGTTGCGGCGAAGGTCACCCTCGACCGTGTGGTCGGCGTCGAGCGTTTCGCGGATCTGCAGGATCTCGGCATCGCTGAGGTCCTGGATGCGGCGCGTGTGGTCGATGCCGAGCTTGTCGGCGATGTCGACGGCGGTCTTGCGGCCGATGCCGTGGATGTAGGTGAGCGCGATGATCACGCGCTTGTTGGTGGGCAGATTGACGCCCGCGATACGTGCCATTGGGTACTTTCTCCTGCTCCACAGGGCCGCTGGCAACGGCCCCATCTCAAAGCGTCTGATTTCCAACGCAAAAAACGGACCACGAATACGCAGCTGCGCTTCGCCGTCCGGTCAGGCTGTCGGAATGGAAGGCGCAAGTAAGGTGAGTCGTGCAGAAAGTCAAGCGAAGCGCAGGGATTTGCGGCGAGCCGGGCTGCCGCAGCGATGCGCTTTCGGTGCCGGCCCGCTTTAAGGTCTCAAAGTTCACCGGTCGGGCATGCCCGGATTGTGACCTTTGTGCCCTTAAGCTGCTTGCGATGCGGGCGAGCAGGGGAAAAATGGCATGGCGGGGGAGTTTAGGAAAGCGGTTTTTTTGGCGGGTGGGATGCGGGGGCGGGTTTCGGGCGGGAGCTGCCGCAGGCTATCATGATATTCGCGCAGAGGCGCAGAGGCCGCAGAGAGGATGGTCTTTCTTCTCTGCGGCCTCTGCGCCTCTGCGCGCATTATATATGGAAGAAGCGGTTCGATTGCTTTCGGGCGAGTAGCAGACGAGCCGACCTATAAACCCCGTTCGTGTCGAGCGAAGTCGAGACACCCATCGGGAGCGCTTGCCTTCGGGGTGTCTCGACTTCGCTCGACACGAACGGAAATAGAGGACGGTCTGGAAACCACCCTCAAATCGACGCTTCTGCCTCAACTGTCAGGGCGCCGCCGTCAGCGACACCGCGCGATCGTGCAAGCGGGCGACGACGGCCCGATGGATTCCCGGGGCGCAGGCGATGACGCCGAAGGCCTGCGCGCGCGGGGTGTTGAAGCGGAGCGGCTCGCCGAACGCGTCCGAAACCGCCGCGCCGGACTCGGCCGCGATCAGCGCCGCGGCGGCGACGTCCCATTCGAAACCCCAGCGCAAGGTCGCGACCAGGTCGGCGCGGTCGTCGGCGACCAGCGCCATGCGCAAAGCGATGCTGTTCGGCTTGGTCACCATGATCAGGTCGCGGTCGATCTTGGGCAGGCTGTCGGCGGGGACGCGCGATCCGTCGAAGATCATCCGGCGGCTGGCGCGCAGGCTCTCGCCGTTCAGCGTCGCGCCCTGGCCCTTTTGCGCGACCCACAGTTCGTCGAGCGCGGGGGCATAGAGCACGCCGAGCTCGGGGGTGCCGTCGATCACCAGCGCGACCGACACGCACCAGCCGGGGCGGCCGCGGATGAAGTCGCGCGTGCCGTCGATCGGGTCGACGCACCACATCGCGCGGCACGCCAGGCGGTCGTCATTGTCGGCGGTCTCTTCGGAAAGCCAGCCGGCCTCGGGCACCATCGCGCCGAGCACGGCCTTCAGCCGCGCATCGACCGCCAGATCGACGTCGCTCACCGGATTGTCGTGCGACTTGTTCCAGACGTTGACCGCCTTGCCCTCGCCGCGCCAGCGCGCCATCGCCATGTCGCCGACCTCGCGGGTGGCGGCGATCACGGCTTCGAGGTTGCGACCCGGCACGGCGTTCAGCTCGACGCGACGGTCATGCCGTCGATGCGCAAGGTCGGCACGTTGGTCGCGTGACGGAAGGCGAGGTCGTCGGCGGGGATCAGCGCGGCGAACATGTCGATCAGATTGCCCGCGATGGTGAATTCGGCGATCGGCTCGGCGAGCTGGCCACCCCGGATCGCGAAGCCCGTCGCGCCGCGGCTATAGTCGCCGGTGACCGGGTTGACGCCCTGGCCGATCAGCTCGGTGACATAGACGCCCTCGGTCACGCCCGCCATCAGCGCGGCGGGGGTGACACTGCCCGCGGCAAGATGGACGTTGCTGACCGCGACCCCCGACGCTCCGCCGCCGCGGCTCGCATGGCCGGTGGGGGTCAGGCCGAGCTGCTTCGCCGAGGCGGTGTCGAGCAGCCAACCGGTGAGCTTGCCCCCCGCCACCAGGTCGCGCGCCGCGGTCGGCAGCCCTTCGCCGTCGAAAGCGCGGCTGCGCAGCCCGCGCGGGCGGTGCGGCTCGTCGCGGATGACGATCGCGCTGTCGAAGAGGATCTGCTCCTCCTCGCCGAGCAGGAAGCTGGTGCCGCGCGCGATCGCCGGGCCGCTGATCGCGCCGAGCAAATGGCTGACCAGGCTGCTGGAGACGCGCGGGTCGAACAGGATCGGCAGCTTGCCGGTTGGCGCCTTGCCGGGGTTCAGGCGGGCGACCGCGCGGGTGCCGGCGCGCGTGCCGATCTCGGCGACGCCTTCGAGGTCGGCGAGATAATGGGCGCTGTGCCAGCCATAGTCGCGCTGCATGCTCGCGCCTTCGCCCGCGATGACGCTCGCCGAGAGGCTGTGCCCGCTCGCGCCATAGCCGCCCGCAAAGCCGTGGCTGGTCGCGAGCGCGATGCGCGTGCGGCTGTGGCTCGCGGTGCCGCCCTCGCTGTTGGTGACCCCGGCGACCGCGCGCGCGGCCTCCTCGACGGCGAGCGCGGCGGTGCGTAGCGCCTGCGGATCGGCCTCGCTGGCGTCGTCGAGGTCGAGGTCGGGGATCGCGCCCTTGGTGAGCAGTTCTTCGGGCGCGAGGCCCGCATAGGGATCTTCGGGCGCCTCGCGCGCCATCGCGACGCAGCGGGTGACCAGCTTGGCGAGCTCGCCCGCATCCATGTCGGCGGTCGACACGCTCGCGCTGCGCTGGCCGACGAAGACGCGGAGCGCGATGTCCTGCCCTTCGGAGCGTTCGACATCCTCCAGGGCGCCGAGGCGCATCGAGACCGAGGTCGCGGCGTTGCAATAATAGAGCGCGTCGGCGGCGTCGGCGCCCGCCTTGGTGGCGGCGTCGCACAGCATCTGCGCGCGGTCGAGGGCTTCAGCTACAGTCAGCATGGCCGCGCCTTAGGGCGCGCGCGCTTTGCCGTCAAAATCTTATCGGTGAAAGCCCAAGGATTGTCGGGCGTCAGCCGCCGATGACGGAGAGGCCGGTCGTCGCGGCCATCGCGCCGCTGACCCAGACGAAGGGCAGCGCGAGCGCGGCGACCCACAGGCGGCGGACGTCGCGGCGGAAGCGCGCGTGCAGCCCCCAGCTGGCGAGCGCCTGGCGGCTGAGATGATACCAGCGGCGTTCGGTGGTCCGCGCGATGGGCACCGCGAGGACGAGGAGCAGCGCGAGTGCGATGAAGGTGAGGGCGGTCGGCGCGCCCGCGGCGATCGCGCTCGATACGAGCCAGATCTGCAGCCCGGCGAAAACGAGGAGCGCGGCGGCGGCGTGGAACGTCATTCGGCGGCCCAGATGGCGTGCCGTGGGCACGCTGCGGGTCGTGCGCCGGAACAGGCGCGGTCCGAATGTCGATGCCATTTTTCAGCCTCCCCGGCCGGCGATTCCCAGAAACGACACGTTTTCAGCCAATAATGACCGAGTCAAGACAGAGTGCCCCTGATTCGTTAATTTAGCCCTCGATTCGCCCCGGATTTGCAACGAATCCGCGTCGGGAGGCCGAAATGCCGCCAATCGGGCAGCGAAAGTCGCGTCCGAAAGCTGCTGCGGGTCGCTGGGCCGCGACTCGGAGATGGCGCCGCGCTTCGTCGACCGAAGACTGGTTTCCGTCGAAACCTTGCATCCGCCCGGACGCCTGATAGCGTCTAGATCCTGTCCGTTCGGATCCTTTCGAAAACAGGGGAAATCATCGATGCGTCATCTCGCTTTTCTGGCGGCTCTTGCGCTGCCGCTCGCGCCCGCGCTCGCGCAGGAGGCGGCGGCACCCGCCGCCGACGTCGCGCCCAAGCCCGCGGCGCTGGTTGCCGACGGTATGCCCGACGTTCCAGCCGAGCTCGCGGCGGCGACGCGGCCCTATATGGAAAATCGCGGCGCGAGCTTCGTCGGCTGGAACCCGGTCGACAAGTCGATGCTGATTTCGACGCGTTTCGGCAACACCAACCAGATCCACCGCGTCGCGATGCCGATGGGCGACCGCAAGCAGCTGACCTTCGAGGCCGAGCCCGTCGGCGGTGCCGCCTGGTCGCCGAAGACCGGCGACCTGATGCTGGTGCAGAAGGATATCGGCGGCAATGAATTCTACCAGATCTATGCGATGAGGGACGGGCGGCTCGAACTGCTCACCGACGGCAAGAGCCGCAACGGGCTCAACGCGTGGAGCAAGGACGGCCAGCTCGTCGCTTATACCTCGACGCGCCGCAACGGCCGCGACAGCGACATCTATCTGATCGACCCGCGCAACCCCAAGTCCGACCGGCTGGCGGCTGAGGTCGAGGGCGGTGGCTGGGCGCTGCTCGACTTCGCGCCCGACAAGAGCTGGGCGCTGGTCGGAAAATATACGTCGGTGCAGAAATCGGACTTCTTCCGCCTCGACCTCAAATCGGGCGCGATGACGCCGATCGGCGATCATAGCAAGACGGTGTCGCACAATGGCGGCCAGTTCGCGCCCGACGGCACGATCTGGATCACCAGCGACGAGGGTGCCGAGTTCGAGCGGCTCGGCACGATCGACCCTGCGACGGGCGCATTCACGCCCCGCGGCCCGGCCGAGAAATGGGAGGTCGCGGGCTTCGACATCGCCGACGACGGCAGCTTCATCGCCTATACGGTCAACGAGGCGGGCATGTCGAAGCTGCGCCTGCTCGATCCGAAGACCGGCGCGGTGCGCACGGTCGAGGCGCTGCCCCCCGGCATCATCGGCGGGGTCGAGATCGCGCCGTGGGGCGAGATCGGGATCAGCTTCACCTCGGCGCGCGCGGCGGCCGACGCCTATAGCGTCGATCCGAAGACGCTGAAGGTCACGCGCTGGACCGAAAGCGAGACCGGCGGCCTCGACGTCACCAAAAATGTCGAAGCCGAGCTGGTCAAGGTGAAGAGCTTCGACGGGCTCGAGGTGTCGGGCTTCCTCTATCGCCCTGACCCCGCGAAATTCCCCGGCAAGCGCCCGCTGATCATGAACGTCCATGGCGGCCCCGAGGGGCAGTCGCGCCCGGGCTTCATGGGGCGGACCAATTATCTGATCAACGAGATGGGGGTCGCGGTCTTCTACCCCAATGTCCGCGGCTCGACGGGCTATGGCAAGACCTTCGTCAGCCTCGACAACGGGCCGTTCAAGCGCGAGGACAGCGTCAAGGACATGGGCACCTTCCTCGACCATTTCGCGAAGGACAAGACGCTCGACCCCGCGCGCTTCGGGCTGACCGGGGGCAGCTATGGCGGCTATATGTGCTATGCCGCGGCGATCCATTATGCCGACAAATTGCGCGCCAATCTCTGCGTCGTCGCGATCTCGAACTTCGTGACCTTCCTCGAGAATACGCAGGATTACCGCCGCGACCTGCGCCGCGTCGAATATGGCGACGAGCGCGTGCCCGAACAGCGCGCGAAGCTGATGGAAATCTCGCCGCTGACGCGCGTCGCCGAGATCAAGAAGCCTCTGTTCATCGTCACCGGCGCCAACGACCCGCGCGTGCCCGCGTCGGAGGCCGACCAGATCGTCAAGGCGGTGCGGGGGAATGGCGGTACCGCCTGGCATCTCGTCGGCACCAACGAAGGCCATGGCTTCGCGAAGAAGGAAAATGCCGACTATAATTTCTGGGCGTCGCTCGTCTTCTGGAAGCAATATTTGCTGAACTGATTCTTGCCGATCCTCCCCACCTGTGGGGAGGTGGCAGCGCGCAGCGCTGACGGAGGGGGGTGGCGTCCCAAAGCGGCGTTGCGTCAGGCCGCGAACCCCCTCCACCGCCTTCGGCGGTCCCCCTCCCCGCGAGCGGGGAGGATTATGCGGTTCGCCCCCATTTGACTCTCCGCCCCTCGGCGCCCAGTCTTTGGGCGACGGGGAAACGGGGGCGGCGGTCATGGCGAAGTGGGCGAAAGTCTTGGGTCTTGCGGCGATGCTGGGGCTCGCGGGATGCGCGGCGGGGCCGGCACCTTCGGGTGGCGCCCGCCCGTTGATCGCCGCGCAGGGCGCGCAGCCCGGCAGCTTCCTGACGCTCTCTGACGTCCATTACGACGGCAATAGCGCCGACATCTGGGGCCAGGGCCAGGAAACCAGCGCGATCCTGTGGACGCGCGCGCAGGCCGAAGCGAAGCGCGTCATCGCCGCCGACGATCCCGGCTTCATTCTCTATCTCGGCGACCTGCCCGCGCATGACCAGCCCGAGGCGCTGCGCGAGACGCAGTTTAAGGCGGTGCTGGGCGGGCTGCAGGGGCTGGTCGCGGGGACGAGCAAAAGGCTGCTGTTCCTGCCGGGGAACAACGACAGCGACGGCGAGGATTATTGCGCCTTCACCACCGGCGGCGAGACGCCTTTCGATGCCGCGACCGATCCCGCCGCCTGGCCGGTGATCAACGCGCAGCCGGGCGATATCATCGACGCCGGCCAATTGGCGCGGGGCTTTTATTCGGCCTACCCGCTCGGCAAGCCGGTTGCCGGCGCCTCCGGGCCCGCGTTACGCCTGCTCGCGCTCAACACGGTAATCTTCAATCCCAATTACGGGGTGTTCCAGGGCGCGAGCTGCGTCGATGCCGCGACGCGGCAGGCCGACGCCGATGCGCAGATCGAATGGCTCTATGCGCAGCTCGTCGATGCGGCGCTGAAGAAGGAGAAGGTGATCGTCGCGATGCACGTGCCGCCGGGGATCGACGGCTATGGCGGCGGACCCAATTGGAACCCGGCGCTCGCCTATACGGGGAGCGCGCCGGGGCTGACGCGCTACACGGGGCGCCCGGTGCAGGACGTCTATCTCGCGCTGGTCGCGGCCTTCTCGAAACAGATCGTCGGGACATTGAGCAGTCATACGCATTTGAACGACCTGCGCCGGTTGCGCGACTGCGACGGGCATGTCACCGAACTCGACCTGTCGATCCCCGCGGTGACCACCGACCATGGCAGCAACCCCGCGCTGAAGCTGCTGCGCCACGACGCGCGCTACGAGTGGCTGGCGGCCGATACGCGCTACGCGAGCGAGGCGACGGGCAAGGACTGGGTGGGCGGGAACCGGTTCAGCTTTGCCGACAATTATCCGTGCACGGCCTGCGACGGCAGCGAGACGCTGGGCGAATGGATCGCGAAGGTGCCCGAGCCGGATTTGCTGGGCGACATGCTCGGTTATCTGATGGTCAAGCGGTCGGTGCCGTCGAACCCGCGCCATTACAAGGCGTCGATGGATGTGCGCTGCAGCGGTTGAGGCTGGACGAACATTGGGTTTGCGGTGGGGAGCGGACCTCACCGATCCTCCCCGGCACGGGGAGGGGGACCAGCGAAGCTGGTGGAGGGGCACAGGCGGCTTGTCTTGCCGGTGAGGTAACGCACTGCAGATCCGCGGCTGGAAATGAGCGGCTTGGCGGTTTGGCGGTTTGGCGTTACGCAAACCTCCTGTGCCCCTCCACCACCCTTCGGGTGGTCCCCCTCCCCCGTTGGGGGAGGATCGCTCTTGACCGCTTCCGCCCGAAAACTGCCATCGGGCGTACGGACAGAATCAGGTCACTGCGGCGGAACCGGCAGTTCGCTCGCTTCGGGATCGGGCTGTTCGCGCTGCGGTGCGGTGCCATTGGCCTGCGCCTCCAGATCCTCCGCCGCCTTCTGCCGCTCGGCCATCGCGCGTTCCTCGGCGACGACCGCGGCCTCGACCTCGTCCGATGCCGCGTCGATGCCCGCGAGGCGCTTGGCGCGCTCGTCGGCGATCATCGCCTGCCAGTCGGTCTTGTCGGCGGCCTGCTCCTCGGCCCGGGCGCCCGCGACGAGCGCCTGGGTGCAGCCGGTGAAGCCGCCGAGCCCGACCGGCGAGCAGCTGTCGGTGCCGAAGCGGCCGACGCGTTCCATCGTCGTCACGCGGTTGAGCCATGCCTGGTTGCGCGGGTCGAGCGGGTCGCCGCCGCGGAAGATCTGCGGCACGCGGTAACGGTCCTGTTCGGGCATGCGGTTACACACGACGATCTCGTCGGCGGCGCTCGGTTCGCACTTGTCGTTGCCGTAGACGATGACCTGGTTGATTTTCTCGGCCTCCGACGTGTCCTGCGCGGCGGCGGGGAGCGCGAACAGGCTGCTGGCCATGAACAGCGCGGCGAGGGGGAGGCGGGTCATCGGATTTTCCTTCGTTATTTCGTGCGGCATGACACCGCGTGCCTGCATCCGTCATGAACGGGCAGGGGCTAGTCTATCAGATACGCTTCGACAGCGCGATGGCTGCACGGCAGCCCGCGCGGATCGCGAAGCTGAGCAGCGGATAGCCCGGCGCGCTTTCGGCGCCCGCGGCGAGCGCGGCTTCCTTATGTTCGAGCTCCTCGGCGCGGAAATCGGCGACCGCGGCGCTGAGTTCGGGGTCGCTGTCGCCGAGCTCCTCGAGCTGGTGCCGGTAGTGGCGGTCGATCTCGGTCTCGACCGCGGCGGTGCACGCCATCGCGGCGCGCGGGCCTAATGCTGCGGTCACCGCGCCGAGCGCGAAGCCCGCGACGTCCCACACCGGCTGCAGCGCGGTCGGGCGCACGCCGCGCCGCGCGACCATCGCGTCGAAGAACTTGCGGTGGCGCTCTTCCTGCTCGGCCATATGCGCGATCTCGCGCGCCATCGGGTGGCGGTCGCCCATCACCGCGAGCTGGCCGGCGTAGATGCGCGTCGCGCCATATTCGCCCGCCTGGTCGACGCGGATCATCGACGCATGTTTGTCGGCGCTGGAGGCTTTCGGGCTCATGCCGCCGATGTGGACCGGCGGCGCAGCAAGATCAAGACGAGCAGCGCCGCGCCGAACGAGAAGATCGCGTTATACCCCGCGAGCGAGATGCCGCCGAGCGTCCATTGCGCGACGTCGCAGCGGACGATCGGCGCCGCCATGATGTCGTCGAGCGTTACCGGCCCGCCGCCGGTGGTGCTGCAGGTGGTGAGCCCCTGCCACCAGCCATATTCGACCCCGGCGTGGAAGACGCCGATCGCGCCGCTGATCGCGATAGCGAGCGCCGCGAGCATCGTCAGCGCGCGCCTCGCGCGGTCGTTCTTGTTCAGCAGCAGCGCGAGCAGCGCGAGCAGGATCGCCGCCTGGTGCGGCCAGCGCTGCCAGTAGCACATCTCGCACGGGTGCAGCCCGAAGCCGAGCTGCGACACCAGCGCGCCGCCATAGAGGAGCAGGGGCGCCGCGAGCGCGACGAGTGGCGCGGCGATACGCGAGTTCAGCATAGACCTACCTATATTGTCGTCATCCCGGCGAAGGCCGGGATCTCAACCTGGCATCATATCGCACCGGTGAGATCCCGGCCTTCGCCGGGATGACGGAAGGGCTTAAAATCAGTTGCGGCGCACCGGCTTGGCGGCGGGCTTCGCGGGCGCCTTGGTCGACTGCGCCATCCGCGCCGCAGGGTTGATCCGGCCGATCGTCTGCAGCGCATAGTTCAGCTGGAAATCCTCGACGCCCTTGGCCTTCAGCTCCTCTGCGGTCGCGGTGAAGCGCGGATCGTCCTTCTCGTCCTTTTCGAGCAGGCTGTTGTCGACCTTCTTCTCGTTGACCAGGTGGCGGCGCAGGTCGCTCTCACGGAACCGCGGGCGGTTCTTGTAGTCGGGGTCCGACAGCTGCGGCACGCGGATGTCGGGTTCGATCCCGCCCTCCTGAACGCTGCGTCCCGACGGGGTGAAATAGCGCGCCGTGGTCAGCCGCAGCGCCGTGGTCTCGGTCAGCGGCAGGACGGTCTGCACCGATCCCTTGCCGAAGCTGCGCTCGCCCATCACCACCGCACGGTGCTGGTCCTGGAGCGCGCCCGCGACGATTTCGGAGGCCGAGGCCGATCCGGCGTCGATCAGCACGATCACCGGCGCGCCGCCGGCGAGGTCGCCGGGTTCGGCGAAATAGCGTTCGATGTCGCCCTTGCGCCGGCCGCGCTGCGAGACGATCTCGCCGCGTTCGAGGAACAGGTCGCTGATCCCGACGGCCTCGTCGAGCAGCCCGCCGGGGTTCGAGCGCAGGTCGAGCACCCAGCCGCGCGGCTTTTTGCCCATCGATTTTTCGACCGCCATCATCGCGGCGCGCAGGTCGGTGGTCGCATCGGCCGAGAAGCTGGTGACGGTCAGCACGCCGACGTCGCCCTTCACTTCCCATTTGACGGGCTTCAGATCGATGATCTCGCGCGTCAGCGACAATTCCATCGGCTTGTCATGGCCTTCGCGCACGACGGTGATGTCGATCTTGGTGCCCGGCTTGCCGCGCATCTGTTCGACCGCTTCGTCGAGCGTCAGCCCGAAGATCAGTTCCTTGTTGATGTGCGTGATATAGTCGCCGGCCTTGATCCCGGCCTTGTCGGCGGGGGTGTCGGCGGTCGGCGCGATGACCTTCACGACGCCGTCCTCCATCGTCACCGAGAGGCCAAGGCCGCCATATTCGCCGTCGGTCTGGGTGCGCAGGTTCGAGAAGCCGCGCGCGTCGAGATAACCCGAATGCGGGTCGAGGCTGGCGAGCATGCCGTTGATCGCGCCCTCGATCAGCTTCGAGTCGTCGACCGGCTCGACATAGTTGGAGCGCACCTCGAGGAAGACGTCCATGAAGCGCGAAATCTCGTCGGTCGTCGCGGTATCGACGGTCGCCATCGCCCCGGTCGCCAGCGGCACCAGCGCGAGCGTGCTCAGCGCGGCGGCGCCCTGCCACAGCGCGAAACGGCGCTTTGCGGACACGGGTTTCTTGGTCGTTTCGGTCATGATCGTCTTTCAGCCTTGGCGCAAGTTTCGCCTTATATCCCCGGCAGCCCATATTCCTATGCATTGCCCGGGGCGTCAAGCGATGCATCCCGATAGGGGACAATGGCAAAACGCCGCCTTAACGGCGCCCCGTCACCCCAGCATCGAGGCGATGTCGACCGGCCGCCCGGCGCGGCGCAGTTCGACGGTGATGAAGGCGTCGTCGGCCCCCGCGCGGCCGATCGGCGCGCCGGCATCGACGCTGTCGCCGACGCTCGCCGACAGGCCGATCATCCCGGTCAGGAGCGAGGTCCAGCCGCCGCCATGGTCGATGATCACGATCTTGCCGTAACCGCGATAGTCGCCGGCGAAGCTGACGCGCCCGGGTGCCGGCGCGACGACCTGGCCCCCGGGCCGCGCGGCGATGGTGATCCCGCGCGAGCGCACTCCGCTGTCGTCGACCTCGCCCAGACCCGCGACGATGCGCCCGACGACGGGCAGGCGGTACGCGCCCTCGGTCAGTTCGGCCTCGGCGGACGGCGGCGGCGTGGCGGCGGGATTGCCGCTCGTGGGGCTCCGCGGCCGCGCGACGGGGCCTGCAAGCGCGGCGAGTTCGGCGCGCACGCCGGCGTCGGCTTCGAGCGTGTCCATCAGCTCGACGATATCGCGCGCCTTTTCGCCCAGCCCCACGGCGCGGTCTGCCTCGAGCCGCGCGCTGCTCATCAGGTCGCGCGAGCGCAGCCGCCCCTCGTTCTCGAGCCGCGTCAACTCGTCGCGGCGCGTCGCGAGCTGCTTCTTGCTCGCCGCGAGCGCGGCGAGCGCGACCGATTGCTGGCGCCGCGTCTCGCGCAGTTCGGCGAGCTCGCGGCGTACGCCCGCGGTGCGGCGCTCGATCACCGGCATCACCGCGTCGAGCACCGCGCGTGCATGCACCATGTCGGTGAGCGATCCCGGCTGTGCGAGCACGCTCACCGGCGGCTGGCGCGAGAGCTGCTGCAACGAGGCGGTGAGTTCGAGCAAGGGCTGCTGCTGTTCGGCGAGCCGCGCCTGTTGCGCCGCGAGCCTCCGTCCGACCAGCGCGACGCGCGCCTCGCCGGCGCTGATATCGGCTTCGGCCGACTGGATGCGCGCGGCGAGCGCGGCGCTGCGTTTCTTCAGCCGGTCGGCGGCATTGCTCGCCGCCTGCGCCTGGCGTTCCAGCGCGGTGCTGCGCGCCATTGCGTCGAGCGATTGCGCCTTGGCGGTGACGAGTTGCTGGCGCTCGCGTGCGGCGATCGCGGCGGGGTCGAAGACGTCGCTCTGCGCAACCGCGAGCGCGCCGCCGGCGAGCGCGAGGAGCATCGCGGGCAGGGCGAGGACGGGCCTCACTGCTGGCCCTCGCGATGATAGGGATGACCCGCGATGATGCTCGTCGCGCGCCACAATTGTTCGGCGAGCATCGCGCGTGCCATCAGATGCGGCCAGGTCGCGCGGCCGAAAGCGATCGCCTTGTCGGCCTGCTTGCGTTCGTCGGGGGTGAAGCCGTCGGCGGCGCCGAGGCAGAAGCGCGCCTCGCGCACGCCGTCGTCGCGCCAGCGTTCGAGGAGTTTGGCCAAATCGAGGGAGGTGATCTGCTCGCCCGTCTCGTCGAGCAAGATGGTGCGGCAACCGGGCGCGGCAGGGGGGGCTTTGCCCCCGGTGTCAGGCAGTTCGGTGATCTTCTGCGGCCAGGTCACGCGCTTCATATAGCGGCCGACGAGGTCGGCTTCGGGGGACCGCCCGATGCGTCCCCGCGCGATGATGTGCAGCAGCATGGACGCCGCCTAACCGCTGTGCGGCGGCGGCGTCAATTCACTGCTGCGACCGGCGGCGCGTCGCCGAACGACCACATGCGCTCGAGGTTGTAGAAGCTGCGCACTTCGGGGCGGAACAGGTGGACGATCACGTCGCCGGCGTCGATCAGCACCCAGTCGGCGTTGGGCAGGCCCTCGACACGGACCAGCCGGCCCGCTTCCTGCTTGATCCGCTGCGCCAGCTTGTCGGCGATCGCCGAGACATGGCGCGTCGACCGGCCGCTCGCGATCACCATATGGTCGGCGATGCTGCTCTTGCCGGCAAGCGGGATGGAAATGGTTTCCTGGGCCTGATCCTCGTCCAGCTGGTGGAGGATCAGCGCGTGGAGGGCGTCCACGCTGTCATTCGGTGCGGCGCCGGGCGCGGCATCCTTACTGGCGGCTATCAAGCTTTTTCATTCCTTTCATGCGCTGCCAGGCGCGAATGCGTCACCGGGTCGCGCATCGCGCGGCCAGCATAGCTCTCGAACCAGCGGGGGTTGGCCTGCCGTATTGCAGTTGCGGATCGCACGTCGGGCGAAAATCGCAGGAACACGAGGGCAGGCGGTCTCCAGTCCGTCCAGCGAGATTTCTGGTCGACGGGCCGGACGAAGCGCCGAAGCCAACCCATCGCCAAGGCAGCATGGGTGCGGCCATTATAGCCCGGACGCGCGACAACCGCAATCGGCATGAGTCGCGCGATCCCCCGCCAGTCGCGCCAGCGGGGCAACCCGGCGAGATTGTCGGCGCCCATGATCCAGACGAAGCGGCGATTGGGATATTTGCGGACGAGCTTTCTGAGCGTGTCGACGGTGTAGCGCGTGCCGAGTTCGGCTTCGATCGCGGTAGCGCGGATCGGCGAGCGCCGTGCGGCGCGCTGCGCCGAGCCGAGGCGTGCGGGGAGCGACGCCATGCCCTTCGCGGGCTTGAGCGGATTGCCCGGCGAGACGAGCCACCAGAGTTCGTCGAGCCCGAGCGCGTCGATGGCATTGAGGCTGATCGCGCGATGCCCGCCGTGCGCGGGGTTGAAGCTGCCGCCGAGGAGGCCGGTGGTGATCATGGGATGGACTGCCAATCGCTGCGGTTATGCTGCACGCGCGCGATCAGGATGCCATCGGGTTCGATCTGGTAGATCAGGAGAAGCGGCGTGGCCGGCACGCGCCATTTGCGCAGCGAGCCGTCGGTGATCTGCGGTCCTGCGCGTGGGTGTTCCAGTAGGAAGTCGGCGGCATCGAGCGCCGCATCGACCGCGCGGAACCCGAACTCCGGGTCGGTCATCATGTAATAGTCTTCGATCCGGGCAAGATCCGATCCCGCCGGCCCCGACCATCGAATCCGCACCATCAGCGAGGATCGGCGCTTTTCGATTTCAGCAGCGCGCGGCGTTCGGCGATCACGCGCTTCATATCCTCATGCGAAATCCAGTCACCGGCGCTGGCCGCGTCCAGGCCCTCCTGCACGAACGTCAGAAATTCGGCTTCGCGCCGCGCATGTTCGCGCACCGCCTGCGAGACGAACCACGCTCTGCTGCGACCCTGCGCCGCAACGATCTCGTCGACGAGCGCGACGGTTTCCTCGTCGACGCGGGCTGAAATGACAGTTTGTTTGGTCATGAGTTGCAACGTATCATTTGTATACAAATGACTCAAGGACGCGTCTGGCCGCTCCCGCGCACCAGCCATTTATAGGTCGTGAGCCCCTCGAGCGCGACCGGGCCGCGGGCGTGCAGCCGTCCCGTCGCGATGCCTATCTCGGCGCCCAAGCCGAATTCGCCGCCGTCAGCGAATTGCGTCGAGGCGTTGTGCATCACGATCGCGCTGTCGACCTCGGCGAGGAAGCGTTCGGCGACCGCTATATCCTCGGTGACGACCGCGTCGGTGTGCTTGCTCGAGTGCGCATCGATATGCGCCAGCGCGCCGGCGAGGCCGCCGACCATTGCGACCGAGACGATCGCGTCGAGATATTCGCAATCCCAGTCGTTCGCGCTCGCCGGGGTGACGTGCGGGCTCAATGCCGCGACCTCCTTGTCGCCGCGCACTTCGCAGCCCGCCGCGACCAGCGCATCGACGATGGCGAGCGGCGCGGGATAGGCGCTGTCGATCAATATCGTCTCGGTCGCGCCGCAGACGCCGGTGCGGCGCATCTTGGCGTTGACCGCCAGCGCGACCGCCTTCGCCGGATCGGCGCCGCCGTCGATATAGAGATGGTTGATCCCGTCGAGATGCGCGAGCACGGGCACGCGCGCCTCGTCCTGCACGCGCGCGACCAGGCTCTTGCCGCCGCGCGGGATGATGATGTCGACCAGCCCCTGCGCACGGAGCAGCGCGCCGACTGCGGCGCGATCCTGAGTCGGGACCAGCTGCACGGCGTCGGCGGGGAGGCCCACCGAGGCGAGTCCCGCGGCGAGCGCCGCGTGAATCGCGCGGTTGCTCTGCACCGCCTCGCTGCCGCCGCGCAGGATCACAGAATTGCCCGACATCAGCCCCAATGCGGCGGCGTCGGCGGTGACGTTGGGGCGGCTTTCGTAGATGATTCCGACGACGCCGAGCGGGACGCGCACGCGGCTGAGGATCATCCCGTTGGGCCGCACGGCGCGGTCGATTTCCATGCCGACGGGGTCGGGCAGCGCCGCGACCGCCTCGACCGCGTCGGCGATGCCGCCGAGCCGCGCGTCGTCGAGCCGCAGCCGGTCGAGCATCGCCGCCGACAGGCCCGCTGCTTTGCCCGCCGCCATGTCGCGCCGGTTCGCGTCGAGGATCGCGTCGGCGCGCAGGCGGAGTTGTGCGGCGGCGGCGCGCAGCCCTGCGGCCTTGTCGGCGGTCGACACCACCGCCAGCCGCTTCGCGGCGGCGCGCGCGCGCGCGCCCATGTCGGCGATCAGCGCGTCGGCGTCGGGAACCGGGGACAGGGTGTGGGCTTTGGCGGTCATGCGCGGCCCCTATCATGCTTTGCGTTGGCGACGAAAGTCCCCGTTGCGCCCGCCGCGCGCGCTGCTACCTAGGACCGGTCTGTTATTTCGGATCGCCTTTCACCGTAGCCCCGAGCCTGTCGAAGGGCGCTTCTCGGGATAGGCGCCCTTCGACAGGCTCAGGGCTACGGTTGTTATTCGAGCGGGGCGATACGGGGCGCATGACAGGGGACATCGAAGGCATCGGGGCGGCGGTGACCGCGGGGCTGGCGGCGCGCGCGGTCGAGCCGGGGCATGGGCATGCGGCGGCGCACGACGGGCTGCGCTGCCTCAATTGCGGCACCAGCCTCGCCGGATCGCACTGCCATCATTGCGGCCAGCGCGCCGACGTCCACCGCAGCTTCGGCGCAATCGGACACGACCTGGTCCATGCGATCTTCCATTTCGAGGGCAAGATCTGGAACACCTTGCCCTTGCTTGCGTGGCGGCCGGGCGACCTCACGCGCCGCTATATCCATGGCGAGCGCGCGCGTTTCGTCTCGCCGCTCGCGCTGTTCCTGTTCGCGGTGTTCCTGACCTATGCGGTGCTCGCGATGGTCGGCAGCGGCGGCGGTTTCGGCGAGGGAATCGCCAAGGCGGCGGACGCGCAGACTCGTTCGAACGCGCTCGAGGCGAGCTTCGACGAGGAGGTCGCGCGCGTCGATGCGCGGCTGGCGGCGAAGGACGTCACCGCCGAGGAGAAGAAAAGCCTGATCGAGGAACGCGAGACGCTGGCGAAGGGCGCCGCCTATTTGGGCGTCGAGCCCGCGATGACCGAAGCCGAGCGCGCCAAGGGGCCGCTGGTGCTCGAAGACCCGAAAGAGCAGATGACGACCAGCGCCGATTTCCTGTCGCGGATGAAATTCGATACCGGGATTCCCGCGATCGACAAGGGGCTGACCAAGGCTTTCGCCAACCCTGCGCTGATCTTCTACAAGCTCCAGGCGAACGCCTATAAATTCGCCTGGGCGCTGATCCCCTTGTCGCTGCCCTTCATGTGGCTGCTCTATCCGTTCAGCCGCCGCTTCCACACCTACGATCATTTCGTCTTCGTCACCTACTCGATCAGCTTCATGCTGCTGCTGTTCGTCGTCGTGCGGCTGCTCAACCTGACCATCATCGGCGATGTCGCGACCTTCTTCGCGATGCTCTACGTTCCCTTCCACATGTATCGCCAGCTGCGCGGCGCCTATCGATCGTCGCGCTTCGGATCGCTGGTGCGCGCGACGCTGCTGCTCTTCTTCAGCCTGTGGGCGGTGATCACCTTCATGCTGCTGCTGCTTGCGCTGGGCACGATGGGGTAGCACCGAAACGTCACAAAGACCGGGCAGAGAACCGGCGCGTGTGAAAGGGAGAATCGCGATGCACGAGCTTTGGGGCCAGATCGACCGCCGCCTGCTGATCAAGCTCGGCACCGCGGGGCTAGGTGCGCTGGCGCTGCCCGGCGCGGCGCATGCGATGATGGCGCAGGGTTTCACCCACGGCGTCGCGAGCGGCGAGCCGGGACCGAACGGCGTCCTCCTCTGGACGCGCTACGCCGCACCGTCGGACGCGCGGCTGACGGCCGAGGTCGCCGAAACCGCCGATTTCGCGAAGGTCGTGGGCGGCGGCGCGGTGACCGCGAGCGGCGAGCGCGACCACACCGCCAAGCTGGCGGTCGACGGCCTCCAGCCCGGGCGCTGGTATTTCTACCGCTTCGTCGCACCCGACGGGACAAAGTCGGTCACCGGGCGCACGCGCACCCTGCCGCAGGGTCCGACGAGCGCCTTCACCCTCGCGCTCTTTTCCTGCTCGAACCTGCCCTTCGGCTGGTTCAACGCCTATGCGCATGCGAACGCACGTAACGACATCGACCTCGTCGCGCATGTCGGTGACTATCTCTACGAATATCCGGTCGGCAATTATCCCTCGCGCGGGCAGACGCTGCCCGGGCGCGAGATCCAGCCAGCGCACGAGATCGTCGCGCTCGCCGATTATCGGCTGCGCTACGCCGCCTATCGCGCCGATCCCGATCTCCAGCGGCTGCACCAGCTGTTCCCGATGATTGCGCAGTGGGACGATCACGAGTTCACCAACGACGCGTGGAAGGGCGGCGCCGAGAATCACAATGAGGGCGAGGGCAGCTGGACCGACCGCATGGCGGCGGCCGAACGCGCTTACCGCGAATGGATGCCCGTCGCCGAGACGCGCTGGCGCGATTACCAGGTCGGCGACCTCGCGACGATCTTCCTGCCCGAAACGCGGATCACCGGCCGCGACCGGCCTTTCGAGTTCGACGAGATCGTCGCGGGCGGCGGCGATGCGACCGCGAAGCTCAAGACCTTCGCCGAGTCCGATTACCGCGATCCGGCGCGCCAGATGATGGGCGCCGACCAGGAGAAATGGCTGTTCGACGGCTTCGCGGCTTCGACCAAGGCGGGCACGCGCTGGCAGGTCTGCGCGCAGCAGGTGGTGATGGGCAGCGTCTTCACCCCGCCCGAATCGGCGAACTGGTTCGGGACCGACCTTTCCGAAAATATCCGCCGCCGCGTCGCGACCGCACAGGCCGCGGCGAAGGCGGGGCTGCCGCTCAACATGGACGCGTGGGACGGCTATCCCGCGGCGCGCGCGCGGCTGCTCGCCGCGGCGCAAAAGGCCGACGCCGACCTCGTCACGCTGACCGGCGATACGCACAATGCCTGGGCCTATGACCTCAGCGAGGACGGGCGCGCCGCGGGGATCGAGATCGCGGGGCATAGCGTCACCTCGCCGGGCTATGAAAGCTATACGCGCGGCATTTCGGACGAGACGCGCGTGAGCGCGATCCGCGGTGCCTCGCCGCAGCTGCAATGGGCGAACACGCAGGACCGCGGCTATGTCACCGTCGCGCTGACGCCCGAAAAAGTGACCGCGAGCTGGCACCTGCTCGAGACGATTCGCGAGCACAAGCCCGTGATGAAGGCGACGCACAGCATGACCGCGGTGCGCGGGCGGCGGACATTCGACGCCGCTTGACAGATTCATAACTCGATGGTTATGGGATCATCCATAGCCAGAGAGTTATGAATATGCCGCAGCCGACCCCCGACCTGTTGTTCAAGGCGCTCGCCGACCCTACGCGGCGCGCGCTGTTCGAGCGCCTGTGCCGCGAGGGCGAGCAGACGGTGGGGGTACTGACCGCCGGGGCGGGGATTTCGCAGCCCGCGGTGTCCAAGCATCTCGGCATCCTCAAACAGGCCGGGCTGGTGCAGGGTCGCGACGCCGGCCGCCAGACGCATTACAGCGCCGAACGCCGCGCGCTCGCGCCGCTGGTCGACTGGACCGGCCGCATGAACCGCTTCTGGGAAGCGCGGTTCGACGATCTCGAAGATTTGCTGGGAAGGATGGATCAATGACCGAAGCCGACGTGCGCAGCGTCACCGTGGAGCGCGAAATCCCGCACCCGCCCGAAAAGATCTGGCGCGCGCTGACGACGCAGCATCTGATCGAGGAATGGCTGATGAAGAACGACTTCGGGCTCGACCTCGGCCATCGTTTCCAGCTGCGCGGCGACTGGGGCAATGTCGACTGCGAAATCCTCGACGTCGATCCGGGCCGCAGCCTGTCCTACACTTGGAACTACGCCCATGACGATCCCGCGCACCGGCTCGACAGCACGGTGACCTTCACGCTCGAACCGGTCCCCGCCGGCACCTTGCTGCGCATGGAGCAGGTCGGTTTCCGCCCCGACCAGAAACAGGCCTTCGGCGGCGCCAAGGGCGGCTGGCGCATCCATCTCGAAAATCTCGAGAAGGTCGTGGCGACGCTCGGTTGATCAGACAGGGAGAGACGTATGAACTGGAGTTTGTGGATCCGGCAGTTCCACCGCTGGATATCGATCCTCTTCACCGCGATCGTCGTCGCGATCTTCGCGATGCTGGGCGCGGGGCAGCCGCCGGTCGAATGGGTCTATTACCTGCCGCTGCCGCCGCTTTTCCTGCTGATGCTCACCGGCCTCTACATGTTTTTCCGGCCCTATTTCCGGAAGCGCGCTCAGCCGTAAGGCGGCGCATCCTCCCACTCGCCGAACGACGGATAGTCGTTCGCGACGCTCGCGGTGAAATGGGGCGCGCGCTTTTCGAGGAAGCTCGTCACGCCCTCGGCGGCGTCGGGGCTGCGCCCGCGCGCGAAGATCACGCGGCTGTCCCAGCGGTGCGCGCTCATCGGGTGCGGCGCGCCCAGCATGCGCCACATCATGTGGCGGGTGAGCGCGACCGATACCGGCGCGCTGTCGCCGGTCAGTTCGCGCGCCTTGGCGATCGCGGCGTCGACCAGCTCGCCCGGCGCGTGGACCGACTGGACCAGGCCCTTCTCATGCGCTTCAGCGGCGGGGACCAGCCGGCCCGAATAGCACCAGTCGAGCGCGGTCTGGATGCCGACGAGGCGCGGCAGGAACCAGCTCGACGCCGCCTCGGGCACGATGCCGCGGCGCGCGAAGACGAAGCCGTAGCGCGCGGTCTCGCTCGCGAGGCGCGCGTCCATCGACAGAGTCATCGTCGCGCCGATGCCGACCGCAGCGCCGTTGATCGCCCCGAGCACAGGCTTCTTCGCCTCGAAGATGCGCATCGACACGCGCCCGCCGCCGTCGCGGATCAGCGGGTGCGACCAGTCGATCGTGCCGTCCTCGGCGACCGGGCTGGGCGAGGTGCCGTCCGGCAGCAGCGCGGCTTTGTCGGTGCGCTTGTCGTAGTCGAAGGTCGATCCGCCCGCGCTGAGGTCGGCGCCCGCGCAATAGGCGCGATCGCCGTCGCCCGTGAACACCACCGCGCGCACGCCGTCGTCGGCGTCGCATTCGTCGAGCGCGGCGACGATCTCGGTCATCATCTGGGTGGTGAAGGCGTTCATCTTGCCGGGCCGGTACAGGGTCAGCAGCGCGATGCCCTCGTGGCGGTCGAGGCGAATCTCTTCGAAGCTCATGTCTCTCTCCTTGTCGTTGCGGTCATGGTCGCAAGCGATGCGGCGGAAGGCAAGCTCTAGTTTACGTAAGCGTAAAGATGTAAATGGAATCGTCGCCCCCGCGCAGGCGGGGGCCGCTGTCGGTCCATTCTTCGGCCGCTGCGCAAACCGATGGTGGCCCCCGCCTGCGCGGGGGCGACGTGACTGGTGACGCGCCGCGCCTTTGCCGCTATAGGCCCCCCGAACCGCCCCGGCGCCGCGCCTCTTGATGAGTCGTATTCGCCGGGGCCAGCTATTTGGACGTCAAGGAAAGTACGCAGCCATGGCCCGTCGCCGCCAGATCTACGAAGGCAAAGCCAAGATCCTCTACGAAGGCCCCGAACCGGGCACGCTCATCCAATATTTCAAGGACGATGCGACCGCGTTCAACGCGCAGAAAAAGGGCACGATCAGCGGCAAGGGCGTGCTCAACAACCGCATTTCCGAGCATGTCTTCACCCTGCTCGGCAACATCGGCGTGCCGCACCATTTCATCCGCCGCCTCAACATGCGCGAGCAGCTGATCCGCCAGGTCGAGATCGTGCCGATCGAGGTCATCGTGCGCAACGTCGCCGCGGGCACGCTGTCGAAGCGGCTCGGGATCGAGGAGGGGACGCAGCTTCCCCGCACGCTGATCGAATATTGCTACAAGGACGACGCGCTCGGCGATCCGCTGGTTGCCGAGGAGCATATCGCCTGCTTCAACTGGTGCAGCCAGGACGAGCTCCACGACATCCAGGACATGGCGATCCGCATCAACGACTTCATGTCGGGCATGTTCGCCGCGGTCGGCATCCGCCTCGTCGACTTCAAGCTCGAATTCGGCCGGCTCTATGAAGGTGACTTCAGCCGGATCATCCTCGCCGACGAGATCAGCCCCGACGGCTGCCGTCTGTGGGACATGAACACCAACGAAAAGCTCGACAAGGATCGCTTCCGTCGCGACCTCGGCGGCGAAGTCGAAGCCTATCAGGAAGTCGCGCGCCGCCTCGGCCTGCTGCCCGAGGGCGGCGACCATGCGGTGCTCGACCTCGAAAGCCACCGGAAGAAAAAGGGCAGCTGAGGCCCTTATTGACCCTACCCTTTAGGGGAGGGCAGCGAGACTTGGGAGCCTTGCTCCCTAGTCGCAGCGGGTGGGGCGCCGCGGCCTTGTGCGGCCTAACAGGCCCCACCCCGACCCTCCCCTAAAGGGGAGGGAGATTTAAATATTGATGCTTGTCGGAATCAGGCTCGGCTGCAGATAAGTGTAAGGCTGCATCCGCTCCGCATTGCGCGCGACGATTTCGGCCTCGACCTCCGCAAGCGCCGCCTGGAAGGTCGGCAGCGCGCCGCCTGCGGCGGTGATCGCCGGATCCTGGAACCACGCCGGATAGGGAAAGGCGTTGCTGCGATAATCGCCGAGCGGCCGGTAATAGAGCGAGCCCAGCAGTTCGAGCGTGTTGAGCTGTTCGAGCGCGAGCCCCATCGGCGGCATCGTCGCCAGCCATTCGGTCTTCGACTGGCCGCCCTGCTGCGCCGGCACCGGCTGCCACGCAGCGCCGGTCACCGCGGGAGCGAAGGCCATGATGCTCTTCTGCGGGAAATTGACCGCGGCATGCTGCGCGCTCGCGGTGAACATCAGCATCGTGCAAATGTCGACGAGCTGGGCGTGCGTGGTGATCGTGCGGAAGCCCTGGATCTGCGCCTCGCCCGCCAGCGTCGCAGTCCAGGCGGCGAGTTCGGTATCGCCCGTCACATCGGCGTCGCTGGTGTAATAATGCTCGACATAGGTTTTGGCCCAGCCGTGGATCGCGCCCCACACCAGCAAGGCGTCGTCGCGGTACGGATAGTCGGCCAGCATCGAGCTCGGGTCGACGCCGCGCGCGGCGAGGTCGGCGGGGAGCATCTTGCCATAGAAATCGAACGCCAGCCGGTCGTCGACCGCGGCGAGCTGGCTCGAGGTGATCGTGCCCGCGAAAATATGGTCGATCGGCCCGCCCGCGGCGATCAACGACGTGGCAGCCTGATTGTTGATGAAGAGCGTCCCCTCGAAATGCGGGACGAGCAGCGCCCACAGCGGGTGCACCTCGGCGAGGTGGCGGTGCGTCGCGACCGCAAAGGCCTCCATCACCAGATGCGTGCGCGCGAGATGGGTGAACAGCTCGTGATAATTGCCGTCGGCGACCTGCACGACCAGCTTCGCCATCTGCCAGCCCCATTGGTCGGCGGCGACCACCGAAGGCGTGAAGATCGGGCCGCTCGCGGCATCCTGCCCGCACTGGATCGCAACCGGCACCAGCGACGACCCGCCCGGCGGCACCGCGAACAGCGCCATCGGCTGCGCGATATATTTCTGCGCGGTACCATAGGTGCCCGCGGTCAGCACCGACAGCTCCTGATAGTCGAGCATGAACAGCCGCCCGTCGGCAAGCGCGCCCGTCAGCGTGTCGCCGTTCACCACCGCCGCATATTGCGCCTCGGTGATCGGGAAGTTGGCGGGGATCGCGGTGATCCGCGCGATCAGCATATTGTTCGGCCCCGCGACGCGCAGCCGCGCGAACTCGCTGTCGTCCTGGAAGGTATAGGCGATGCCGGGCGTGGGCAGCGTGTCGAACAAGGCGCGATAGGCGTCGAGCGTGCGCGGCGTGCCGTGCCCGAGCCCGGCGGCTTCGGTGTCGCTGATCGCGATCATGTCTTTCAGCGCATCCTTGTAGCCCTTGAGCAGGGCGACATGCATGTCGTGCTCGGCGGCTTCGACCGCGGCCTCGACATCGCCGATCACGCGCTCGAAGATATTGCCGCCGTGGTGCACGCCATGCTGCACCGCGATTTTCGTGGTCGAGGCCTCGATCGCATCGCATTGTGCGAGCGCGGCCTCATAGTCGGCGCGCGGCGTGTCGAGTTCGCCCTTGTCGACGCCGCCGATCTTCACCGCCAGCGCGTTGCGCGCGATGCCCAGCAAAATGCCGATCAGCGTGATGCCCCAGGGGATCGTCGGCTCGTTGCTCGCGGGCACCGTCGCCGCGAGCGGCAGGCCGGGCAGCGTCGGAATGTCGGTGGTCCAGGTGTAGACGGTCTGCGTCGCGGTCAGCTGCGCCGCGCGTGCCGCCCGCTGCGCCGACGTGTCATTTTGCGGCAGGCTGGGCGACGGCGACGGCAGCGCGTGGAGCGCGGCGGGCGACGCGGCGGCGGCGTTCGGCGTGGACTCGAAAGACATGGTGGGGCTCCCCTTGAAACGGTACGGAAGGACAGGGTGCCGGGCTCGCATAACATGGTTAATATTTTATGGGCTATCGCCGCGTGACTTGTACCTAGTCGGATGAAAAGTCGGGTTTCTGTTCCTTAACCGTTGTTTTACTTGGCCTTGCTACCCAACGGTCATGACGGGGGTCTATCATTGGCTGCGGACGCGGGTGTTCCCGCCGGTTCCGGACGCGATTCGCGACGATGTCGCGTTGCTCCGTGCGAACCGCGTCGAGACCTTGACCCCGATGCTGTTCCTGACCCTCGCGGCGACGACGCCGACCGCCATCTATGGCGGGGTCGCGACGGTGCATCCCTTCGTCCGCATCGGCTTCCCGGTGATCCTCGCGGTCGTCAGCCTGCTCGGTTTCCTGATCCTGTGGCGCAACCGCGGCCGCCGGATGAGCGTGCGCCGCGCGCGGCGCGTCATCGTCGAATCGACCTGGCTGTCGGGGACGATGGGCGCGATGTGCAGCAGCTGGACGGTGATCAACTGGCTCGCCGCGCCGCCCGAGCATCACAGCTACTATGCGATCATCATGGCGATGGGCTCGCTCGCGACCGCTTATTGCCTGTCGGCGATCCGCTTCGCGACCTTCGTCAACCTCGGCATCGGGCTCGCCCCGATCATGCTGCTGATGCTGACCTCGGGCAACCCGCCCGAGATCGCGGCGGGGACCAGCCTGTTCGTCGCGACCGCCTTCCTGCTGCGCATGATCGTCCAGCAGCACGGGCAGCTGGTCGACCTCCTGCAATTACAGCAACAGATGCGCGACCTCGCGCACACCGATCCGCTGACGGGCCTGTGGAACCGCCGCGAGCTCGACGCGCGGCTCGACCAGGAAATCGCCGCGGCAAGGCCCGGCACGCATTTCGCGATCGCACTGCTCGATCTCGACGGCTTCAAGCCGGTCAACGACCGCTATGGCCACGGCATCGGCGACGCCTTGCTCTGCGAAGTCGCCGCGCGCCTCCGCCACGCCTGCGGCGACCATGCGATGGTCACGCGGCAGGGCGGCGACGAGTTCGCGATCCTCGTTCCCGCGGGATCGCCGCTGCTCGACACCGCGCTCGCCGACCATCTCCTCGCCGAGCTTGCCGCGCCGTACCGGATCGACGGCGCGGTGATCCAGGTCGGCGCCAGCGTCGGCGTCGCGCGCTGGCCGGATGACGGCGGCAGCGCCAAGAAATTGTTCGAGGTCGCCGACCGCGCGGTCTATGCCGCCAAGGCCGGCGGCCGCGCCCCCATGTCGTCCGTCGAAAGCGTCGTGCAGCTCGGGTGAGCGCGGCTTGACCCCTTGGCGGGGCGCGGCCAGACAGGCAGCATGACCTTTCGTCCGTTGCTGCGCGCTTCCGCCGCGCTGTCGCCCCTTGCCTTCGCCGCCGCTCTCGCCCTCGCCGGACCCGCGCCGCTCGCCGCGCGCGAGCCCGCCGCCGCGCCGGCTGCCACTGCGACCAATCCCCAGACGGACGCCGCAAAGGCATGGAACTTCGCCGCGAGCGATATCCCGGTCGATCCGAACATCGTCTTCGGCGTGCTCCCCAACGGCATGAAATATGCGCTGCTGAAGAACAGCACGCCCAAGGACAGCGTGTCGCTGCGCATGCGCTTCGACGTCGGCAGCTTCGCCGAGGCCGACGACCAGCGCGGCCTCGCCCATTTCCTCGAACATATGGCGTTCAACGGGTCGAAGGGCGTGCCCGAGGGCGAGATGATCAAATTGCTCGAGCGCAAGGGGTTGGCCTTCGGCGCCGACACCAACGCCTCGACCGGCTTCGACGCGACCGTCTACCAGCTCGACCTGCCCAATGCCTCGGACGATCTGATCGACACCGGGCTGATGCTTATGCGCGAGACCGCGAGCGAGCTCAGCATCGATCCCGCGGCGGTCGACCGCGAGCGCGGGATCATCCTGTCCGAACGCCGCGCGCGCGATACCTATCAGCTGCGCAGCCTGATCGACCAGCTCGCCTTCCAGATGGAGGGGATGAGCGCGCCGAACCGCATCCCCGTCGGCACGGTCGAGGTGATCCAGGCGGCCCCCGCGGCGCGCATCCGCGACCTCTACGACCGCTATTACCGCCCCGAGCGCGCAACGCTGGTGATGGTCGGCGATTTCGACCCCGCCGCGGTCGAGGCGAAGGTCAGGGCGCGCTTCGCCGACTGGCGGGGCCGCGGTCCTGCGGGCGCCGATCCCGACCTCGGCACGATCGACTATAAGCGCGCCGCGGCCGCCGACGATTTCGTCGATCCCGCGATCGCCGACGGCGTCACCATCACCGCCTTCAAGCCGTGGGTGAAGCGCGGCGACACAAGCGCCCAGCGCGCCAAGGACCTCGCCGAAGGCATCGGCGAAGCGATCATCTCGCGCCGCCTCGCCAAGCTCGCGCTTGCCGAGGATTCGCCGATCCTGAACGGCTATTTCGGCGACACCAACGGCTGGGACGTCTTCGACCAGGTGACGATCGGCGCGTCTGCCAAAGAGGGCGCGTGGCGCGAGGCGCAGGCGCTGATCGAGCAGGAGTGGCGCCGTGCGGTAGAGCACGGCTTCACCCAGGCCGAGGTCGACGAGCAGCTCGCCAACCGCCGCACCGCGCTCAAGAACGCGGTTGCGGGGGTCGATACGCGGCGCAGCGAAAATCTGGCGAACACCTTGGTCGAAGCGGCGAAGGGCGACTTCGTCGTCAACCGCCCCGAAACCGCGCAGGCGCAGTTCGACGCGGTCGCGCCCTCGCTCAACGCCGCGAGCGTCAGCGCGGCGTTCAAGGCGCGCATGCAGGGCTATGGCGCGCCGCTCGTCCGCGTGACGTCGAAAACCCCGATCGAGGGCGGCACCGGCACGATCCTCGCGGCGCTCAAGACCTCGCAGCAGGTCGCGGTCGCCGCGCCCGCCGAGGCGGCGAGCACCGCCTTCGCCTACACCGACTTCGGCGCGCCCGGCAAAATCGTCAGCGACACGCGCATCGAGGACCTCGGCATCCGCCGCATCCGCTTCGCCAACAATGTCATGCTCAACATCAAGAAGACCGATTTCCAGAAGGACGCGGTGTTCCTGTCGCTGCGCATCGACGGCGGCAGCCTGCTCGCCACAAAGGACGACCCGACGCGCGTCGCGCTCGCGGGCTCGATCAGCCTCGGCGGGCTCGAGGCACACAGCCGCGACGAACTCAGCACGATCCTCGCGGGCAAGACGGTGAGCAGCAGCGTCGGCAGCGCGACCGACAGCTTCGGCGGTACCGCGCGCACGTCGCCCGAGGATTTCAAGCTGCAGGCGCAGCTGATGGCCGCCTATCTCACCCACCCCGGCTATCGCCCCGACGGGCTCGCGCTGATCCGCCGCTTCCTGCCGCAGCAATATGCCGCGAACGACGCGACGCCGGCGGCGGTGCTGGCGCGCGATGCCGGCGGCATCCTCGCCAACAACGATCCGCGCGCGACCACCCCGCCGCTCGCGACGATGATGGCGCTCGACTGGGCAGGGCTGAAGCCCGCGGTCGCCGACAGTTTCGCGCATGGCGCGATCGAGGTCGGCGTCGTCGGCGATATCGACGAGGCGGCGGCGATCGAGGCGATCCGGTCGACCTTCGGCGCGCTGCCCGAGCGCCGGGCGGCCTTCGACCCGCGTCCCGAGGCGCGCATCCGCGATTATGCGAAGGACCGCAGCGAGCGCACCCTGATCCACAAGGGCCCCACCGAGCAGGCGGAACTGCGTGCCTATTGGCCCGCGCGCGACGATAGTGACCTGGGCGAGGCGATGCGGCTGCAACTGCTGTCGCGCGTGATGCAGCTGATGCTGACCGAGGAGCTGCGCGAGAAGCTCGGCGAAAGCTACAGCCCCGGCGCGGGCGCCAGCCTGTCCGACGATTTCCCCGGCTACGGCCATCTCTTCGCGGCGAGCAACATCGATTACAAGGACCTCGCGACGACGCGCGGCGCGATCCTCGGCATCGCCAAGGCGTTGCGCGATACGCCGGTCGCCGCCGATCTGCTCGACCGCGCGCGAAGGCCCATGCTCGAGGCGATGGTCAAGGCGCGGCGCGAAAATGGCTATTGGCTGCCTTATGTGGGCGCCGCGACGAGCAAGGAAGCGCGCCTCGACCGCAGCCGGGGGAGCCTCGCCGAAGTCGAAGCCGCCACCCCCGCCGAGCTGCAGGCGCTCGCGAAACGCTATCTCACCGACGACAAGGCGCTGGTGATCAAGGCGGTGAGCGACAAAGTCGCGAGCGGGGCGGGAAGCTAGGCGCGGCGATCGACTATTTGGAGACCCTCGCCTTGCGGCGAGGGGACGGCGGCCTGGCGGTGCGCTTTCGGTATCGGGGAAATCGAGTGCGGGATCCCGCCCGTCGGGCAGCGGTCAGCGCTGCGCGGTCTCCTCGCGCCTGTCGTTTATGAGCATGGCGACCGACCAGCCCCGATTGTTGAGCTCGGTCGTTTCCTCGCCGCGCTCCGGCTTGCGGACATGGACGAGCCGCAGGCCGCTCAGTTCGTCGTCGCCTTCCTCCCATGGCAAGGCATGCCTGCTACCGAAGAGCGAACTGAGACGCGTTCGCTGGGAAGGATAGAGCACGTCGAGAATTTCCTGAGTATTTCTCATTATTTGGCCGGTACCATGCCCGCAACCGTAGAGCCACCGGTTTCGTGGCGGCATTGACTTTGCCGCCTGCACCAACTGCTTTTTGAGCAGTCTTTTTCTTGATTCCTCGTCGGTCCCTTTTGTTGGGTCTCCCTGCTCGGGGCCATCGTCCGTTCCACGCCCGAGGGCCGTGGCTCAAACCCGCCCCGGTGCCCGCGCGCGCAGGAAATTCTCGAGCGCGACGAAGATCATTTCGCGCGCGTCGCTGCCCAGCATTTCGCTCGTCAGCCAGTCGAACCGCGCGCGGTCGCGGCGACCCACGGCCCCGACCATCGCGGCGAGCAGGCTTTCGTCGAAACTGGCGCGCGGGCAGCAGGGCGGGGCGACGGCGAAGGGTTCGGGCCAGCAATGGCCGATCGCCTCGACCACCAGCCGGTAGCGCCGCGCCGCGAGGATATTGCCCCAGCGCCGCTCGAGCTCGGGCATCGGGTCGCGCTCGCTGCGGCGGCAGAGGATGCAGTAGCGGAGCGCGAGTACCGCCTGCGCGGCGTCGACGGGCAGGTCGCGGATCAGCGGCTGTTCGGTCAGTCGCCGGATCAACGTGCTGCTTTCCATGGCGTGCGTCCCTTTCCCGTGCGGCCTGGCCGATTGGCGCAGTCCCGGGCCGGGTCCGGAAAAAGCCGCCGGCCGCTGCATGGTGCAGCGGCCGGCAGGAGGGGACTGCCCGGCCTTGCTATTGAGAATTATTCGCAAATACAAGCAAAAAAAGAGGCGCCCTTGGGCGCCCCTGAAAACTGCGGTTTTCGGTATCTCGTCGCCCCCGCCTTCGCGGGGGCGACGAATCAGCTCAATCGTCGCCGACCGACTTCGACTGCAGCTGGATGTAATTTTCGATTCCCATGCGCTCGATCATCTCGAACTGCTTCTCGAGTTCGTCGACATGATGCTCCTCGCTTTCGAGGATGTCGGCGAACAGGTCGCGGCTGACATAGTCGCGCACGCTTTCCGAATGCGCGATCGCATCCTTGAGCAGCGGGATCGCTTCTTCTTCGAGCGCGAGGTCGGCCTTGAGGATCTCCTCGACCGTTTCGCCGACGCGCAGGCGGCCGAGCATCTGGAAATTGGGCAGGCCGCCGAGGAAGAGGATGCGGTCGGCCAGCTTGTCGGCGTGCTTCATCTCGTCGATCGATTCCTCGCGCTCGAAATGCGCGAGCTTCGCGATGCCCCAATTGTCGAGCATGCGATAGTGCAGCCAATATTGGTTGATCGCGGTCAGCTCGTTCTTGAGCGCCTCGTTGAGGAAATCGATGACCTTTTCGTCGCCCTTCATGGTGTCGTTCCTGTCATTTTGTCTTGGGAGTGGGATGGGCGCATTATACGCGCCCCGGCCCTCTCAGGCCAAGGTCAAAAATGGCGGAAAACCAGGAAAAATCAGGCGGTCGCGGCGACGTCGCTGATGATATTGCGAGCGAAAGGCAGGCACTGACCGCACTTGGGTTTGCGACCCAGTTGCGCATAGGCGGCCTTGGCGCACCGCACTTCGCCATTCCGCGCGACGTCGCGCAGCTGGCTTTCCCTTATTGCGTTGCAGACACAGACGACCATGTGCGAATCCTTCTCAACAAGTCCCAGATAGGGATAGTGCGAGAGATTCGCAACGGCAAAGATGCGAGTGGTTCGCATTCCGAACACACACGCGCGGCGGGTCGGGCACGTCCTTGCAGTGTGGGTGATTCGCGCCGATTCGCGCGTCGCGGCGCCTGGTCGGATGCGCTATGCCCGGCGTGAAGGAGCGCCAGGATGAGCACCGACCGCGACACCGTGCGAGCCTATGACCAGGCCGCGGCAGACTATGCCGCCGAGGCGGCCGCGATGCCCGCATGGGTCGCGGCGGAGATCGACGCCTTTGTGACCGCGCTGGGCGGCGCGGGCCGCGTGCTCGAGATCGGCAGCGGCGGCGGGCGCGATGCGCTCGCGCTCGAGGCGCGGGGGATCGACGTCCGGCGTACCGATATCGCGCAGGGTTTCGTCGACCTGCTGCGGGGCGAAGGTGTCGAGGCCGATCGGCTCGACCCGTTGACCGACGATCTGAACGACCCGCGATGTCCCGGCACGCCCTATGACGGGATCTGGGCCTGCGCCTGCCTGATCCACGTCGCGCGCGCGGATCTGGGCCGGGTGCTGGCGCGGCTTGCCGCAGCGACCCGCCCCGGCGGCCGGCTGCACGTATCGGTCCGGGAGGGCGACGGCGAGGATGTGAGCGTCGGCGGCAGCGCCGCGGCGCCGCTGCGCTACGCGGAGACCTATTGGCGCGAGCCCGCGCTGCGGTCCGCGCTCGCCGACGCTGGCTGGATCGCCGACGACATACGCCGCTGCACCGGCCGGCCCGGCGATCGCTGGTTGAGCGTGCGGGCGAGCCGGGGGTGACGCCCCTGAGCCTCGGGGCGCCGAAATGCGAAACGCACCCGGCCGCCGGAGCTTTCGCTTGCCCCTCGCGGCGTTCGCGGGCATAGGCGCGCGCATCTTTTCCGCCCCTCGACGCAAAGGCTCCCCCATGAAAGTCCAGGTCTATGTGACGCTCAAGCCCGGCGTGCTCGACCCGCAGGGCAAGGCGATCCATCATGCACTGGAAGGCCTCGGCTTCGGCGGCGTCAGCGACGTGCGCGCGGGCCGCTTCATCGAACTCGAAGTCGCCGACGATGTAAGCGACGCCGATCTCGACGCGATGTGCGCCAAGCTGCTCGCGAACACGGTGATCGAAAATTATCGCATCCAGCGCGCCTGAAGGGATCAAGAGCCATGAAGACCGCCGTCATCGTCTTTCCCGGCTCCAACTGCGACCGCGACATGGCGGTCGCGCTCGAGACGGTCAGCGGCCGGGCGCCGGCAATGGTGTGGCACCGCGAGAGCGAGCTGCCCGACGGCATCGACTTCATCGCGCTCCCCGGCGGCTTTTCCTATGGCGATTATCTCCGCTCGGGCGCGATGGCGGCGCGTTCGCCGATCCTCGCCGCGGTGACCGACGCCGCGGCGCGCGGGGTGCCGGTGCTCGGGGTGTGCAACGGCTTCCAGGTGCTGACCGAGGCGCAGCTGCTCCCCGGTGCGCTGATGCGCAACGCGGGGCTGAACTTCGTCTGCCGCACCGTGCCGCTGACGGTCGAGAACAGCCAGTCGCTGTTCACTGCGGGCTACCAGGCGGGCGAGACGATCGACATCCCCGTCGCGCACCATGACGGCAATTATTTCGCCGACGCCGCCACGCTCGACCGGATCGAGGGCGAAGGGCGCGTGGCGTTCCGCTACGCCGACGGCGTCAACGGCTCGGCGCGGAATATCGCGGGCGTACTGAACGATGCCGGCAATGTGCTCGGCATGATGCCGCACCCCGAACGCGCGATCGACCGAGCGCATGGCGGGACCGACGGGCTACGCCTGTTCGAGGCCGCGCTCGGCGTCCTCGCCTGAGGGCAGCGGAGCGGCCGCCCGCTGCGGCCACCAGCGTTCGACGATCACCAGCACGCTCGGCCACAGACACGTGTTCCAGATGTCGTGCCAGTGCGCGGTGTCGGGGGCAAGTCGCCCGCGCAGATATTCGCCCTCGACGTCGAGCCACTCGCCCAGCATTGCCGCGGCGACGACGCCGAGCCACGCGACCCACGTGGGTCGCCGCAGCCCGAGCCGCAGCGCGAGATAGATCGCCATGCCGGCATAGATGTGCAGCGCGTCCTTGCCGAGCCCGCTACCGTCGATCAGCACGATCTTGAGCTGCTGGTAGAGGAGGGTGGCTTCGTCGGTCACGGCGTCAGACTTTCGCCTTGAACGGGGTGAAGTCGGTGCCCTCGTCATAGACGTCGACGCCCTCGCGGCGCTTCAGCCAGACGACGATCGCGACCGTGACGGGCAGCAGGACTATCTCCCACCCGGTCTTGATCGCCCATTGCGACAGCACGGTCTTCATCAGCTCGCTCGTCGGCCAGCCTTCGAGACCGTAAAAGGCGATCGGATAGAAAATCAGGCTGTCGAGCCCCTGACCGATGAAGGTGCTGGCGACGAAGCGCAGCCCCATCCGGCGGCCGTTATCCGCAACCTTCATCTTGGCGACGACGAAGCTGTTCGCGAACTCGCCCGCCCAGAAGGCCAGCATCGACGCGATCACGATCCGCCAGCTGTTCGCGAACACCGCCTCATAGGCCGCCTGGTGCGGCCAGCCTGGCGCTGGCGGCAACGACACGACCACCCACGCCATGAAGGCCATGAAGGCGAGCGCGGCAAAGCCGGTCCAGATCACCCGCCGCGCGCGCGCATAGCCATAAACCTCGGTCAGCATGTCGCCGATGACATAGCTCAGCGGGAAGAACATCACCCCCGCACCGAACGGCCATTCGCCGATGAGGGGCACGTCGATTACCGACCGTTTCGATGCGCCGATGATGTTGCTGAGCAACAGGATCGCGACGAACGCCGCCATGACGAAGTCGTAATAGCGGAAATGCCGCACGGCGGCGGCATTGGTACGGGCGGGCGGCGCGGCGGGGTCGGTCATCGAACTGCTGCTTAACGCGCTTTGCTCCCCGCGCAAACCACGCTATTCGCGCTGCCCACAGCCTTGCGTGCGCGCCCGTAGCTCAGCTGGATAGAGCACCCGCCTTCTAAGCGGGTGGTCGCAGGTTCGAATCCTGCCGGGCGCGCCAGCTTTTTGTATTGCCCCTGGTGCAGGAACAGCGTCGAAGACCATCGCCGAAACGGTCCGCAGCGTTTCGGGTGTGCGGACGTGATGTGCATAGGCCGGGTGCGAGATCGTGAGCCCCTTCATCGCCAGCCGCGAAATGTCGAAGGGCGCGACCGGTTCGGCGCCCAGCATCGCGGGGCCGCCATGGTTTCGCAGGACGATCGCTTGTGCCATCACGCGATGGACGATCCGGTCAGGCCGCCAGCGGGCGGGCGCCGCGCACCAGCCGGCCGGGAAGCGCGCCTGTATGCCGCCCCTTGCGATAGGTCACGACCCCCGACACGATCGTCGCGTCATAGCCGCGGGCAAGCTGGCGGAGCCGCTTGCCGCCCGCAGGCAGGTCGTGGACCACCGAGGGGGCGTGGAGATCCAGCGCGTCGAAATCGATAATGTTGATGTCGGCCTTGGCACCGACCGCCAGCCGTCCGCGGTCGCCCAGGCCGACCAGGTCGGCGGGCTCGCTGGTCAGTGCCGCGATGGCCTGCTCGACGGGGATGCGCTGCTCGGCGTCGGCATCGGCGGCCCAGCGCTTCAGGAAGAAGGTCGGGAAGCTGGCGTCGCAGATCATTCCATAATGCGCGCCGCCATCGGCGAGCCCGACGACAGTGCCCGTATGCGCCAGCATGGTGTGGACGGCGTCGAGGTTGCCGTCGCGATAATTGGCGCCGGGCTGGTAAAGCAGCGCCTTGCCATCCTGTTCGAGCAGCAGGTCATAGGCATATTCCTCCGGCGTGATACCAAGCGCCTCGGCGCGTTTGTCGATGCGGTCGGCGATGTCGGGTTCGTAGTCTGGCGCCGTGCCCATCGGATAGGCGAAGCGGAACGCCCTGACCGTGGCGAGCGAAACCGGATTGCTGTCCTCGGGCTGTTCGGAGAGGAGTTGCGCCCGGAAGGCCGGATCGCGCATCGCGGCGACCTTTTCGGCGAGCGCCCGGTCGGCGAGCGGGCGGAAGCTCGGGTGCAGCGAAAAGGGATGGAAGCTGAGGTCGAGGCCATAGAGCATGCCGACCGGTCGCGGCGCAACCTGCGCGCGCATCGGCAGACCATCGGCGCGCGCCTCGGACAGCGCATCGAGCGACACGCGCCACTCGTCGGGGTCGCCCGTCGGCATCTGCAGCAGCGAATAGGACAGCGGGCGCCCCGATGCCTCGGCGATCCGGCGCATCAGCGCGAATTCGGCGGCGGCGGGCCCCATCACGCGCGGGATGATCTGGTAGACGCCGTCGCCGGCGTCGCGCAGCCCGGCGGCGAGCGCCTTGAGCTCATCCTCTTCGGAAAAGAGGCTCGGTGCCAGTTCGCCTGCCTTGGTCGGGTGCATCAGGTTGCGCGAGGTGCTGACGCCGAGCGCGCCGGCCTGGATCGCCTCGGTGGTGAGCGCGCGCATCGCAGCGAGGTCGTCGGCGTTGGGCGGTTCATGGTCGGCGGCGCGTTCGCCCATCACGAAGACGCGCAGGGCCGAATGCGGCAGCTGCGCGGCGATATCGATATCGAGTTCGCGGGCGGCGAGCGCGTCGAGATATTCGGGAAAGGTCTCCCAGTTCCAGGGCAGGCCTTCGGTCATCACGACCTCGGGCACATCCTCGACACCCTCCATGACCGCGACGAGCATGTCGCGCTGATGCGGCTTGCACGGCGCGAAACCGACGCCGCAATTGCCCATCACCGCCGTGGTGACGCCGTGGTTCGATGAGGGGGCGAGCCGGTTTTCCCAAAGCGCCTGGCCGTCATAATGGGTGTGGACGTCGACGAAGCCCGGGGTGACCATCCGGCCGCGGGCGTCGATCTCTTCGGCGCCCGTGCCGCCGACCGCTCCGACCGCCGCGATCCGGCCGTCCCTGATCGCGACATCGGCCGCCCGTCCCGGATTGCCCAGCCCGTCAAAGACCGTGCCGCCGCGAATCACCAGGTCAAAATCGGCCATATCCATCGTCTCCCGTCCGTTCGATCGAAACTTAGCACCGGCTTTGCGGACAGAATGTCATCTGGTTGACAATTGAGATCGCGCCGCGCAGCTTTTGGATATGGACGTCGATCTGCAGGCCCGGTTTGCTACCGATAGCTGGTTCGGCTCCTTGCCCGCCAGGCAGCGACGCGGGCTGCTGGTGCGCGGGCAGGTCCATGATGTCGAAAGCGCGGCCCATGTCTATCGCATCGGCGACCCGCCGAACGGGCTGCACGCCGTGGTCGCCGGGCAGGTGAGGCTGGTGAGCTATCCTGCGGCGGGGCAGGAACTGGTCAACATGATCGTTCGTCCTGGCCGCTGGTTCGGCGAATTGTCGGTGATCGACGGCAAGGAGCGTCCGCATGACGCCATCGCCGCGGGTCCGGCGCGCGTGCTGACGGTGCCGATGGCGGCGATCGGCGCGCTGGCGGCGGACATGCCGGGGCTGTGGCATTCGCTGGCCCTGCTCACCTGCGCGCACCACCGGCTCGGGATGCGCGAAGCGGCGCGGGTGCGATCATTGCCCGCGCTCGTCCGGCTCGCCCGGTTTCTGGCCAGCGGCGGCGAGCGGTCGGGTGGTCGGGTGCTGCGGGTCACGCAAGACGATCTGGCGCGCGTCGTCGGCGTGTCGCGCCAGCATCTCAACGGCCTGCTGCGTCATCTGGCCGACGGCGATCTTATCGCCACCGGCTATGGCGGTGTTGCCGTGCTCGACCCCGGGGGCCTGTTCATCTTTGCCGATCGCGAGGAGCGCGGCTGATCGCCATCGGCCGCTGGTCAGTGCTCGGCGCGCAGCCAGACGTCGAGCGTTCACCATTTGCGCCGCCACTGCGCGCCGCGGAAGCGCGCGCCGAGACTCTCGCGGCGGGCCTTTTGGTCGACGTGCGGCGTATCGGCGGGCAGGTGATCGCGCAGCTCCGACAGCTTGACGCGCTTGAGCGTCGGGGTCGGCGCCGAGCTGGCCTGGTACCAGCGGCCCTGGACCACGCCCTTGTAGCGGCCCGCAGGGTCGAGCCAGTTGGGGACGCCCGGGTCCTCGACCGAGATCACCGCGCGGAACTTGCCGTCGCTGTCGCGCTGCGCCTGGAAACCGTTGAGGCTCGACTGGCATTTGTCCCAGTCGATGGTGTTGAACAATTGGTCGGCGAGGAGCACCGCCCAATAGCGCACCGTGTCGGGCACCCCGGTTTCGAGGATCAGCGCCTCGCCCTCGGAAAATTCGAACAATCCCTCATAATAGGTCTGTTCGGCGAGGCCGCCGATCTCGGACCATGTGTTCAGGACGACGCTGTTGGCCGGATGCTGGCTCAGCGTCTTGACGAAATGGACGAAGAGCTGGGCATAGCGTTCGGGGAAACCCGCGAGCCGTTCGAGGCGGTATGCGATCTCGTCGGCGCTCGCGCGGCTGAACCCGCCGACATCGTCGAGCCGTTCGATCGCGATGCGGCTATCGACCTCATTCTCCCAATCGTAGCTTGCCTCGCGGATGCCGATGGTGCGCGCATTGGCGGGTAGCTGGTACCAGTCGCCCTCATAGCCCTTGGGCCGTTCGGCGCTCAGGATCACCGAAAAGCGCCCTTGGTCGTCGAGCATCAGCATGTCGGCGTCGATATGGCCGACCGACGGTCCCGGCGCATCGTCGACGCCGATATAGCCCGATCCGATGCCGATATGGACGAACAGGGTCGTCCCGCGCCAGCCCGACAGGCGATAGGTACCGCCGCTCTCGACGAAGGTCGATCGGTACATATAGTCGGGGTTGGGCGCCGCCGATTTGATCACCGGATTGAGGAAGGTGTAGAAGGTCGGGACGCGCGGGTCCTGCGCCATGATCGGGGCATAGGCCTGCGACAGGCTCATCGCCATTTGCTGGATCGCCTCCTGCTTCAACCAGGGATCGGCGGGATCGATCATATTCTCAAGGCTGCGATCGATGCCCGAAATGAGCATGATAAAGCGTTCCCATTCCATCGGGACGGCAGGGCCGGTCGACATGGCGTTGGTCCTTTGGTTCAGTTGCGCGGGATACGGGCGAAAAAGGCTTCGCCCGCTGGCTTGAGGTTGATCAGCTCGTAATAATGGCCCAGCAGCGCGGTGGTGTCGGCGTAATGATAGTCGAGCTTGTCGCCGAAACTGCCGCTGACCACGGTCGGATAGCCGGCTGCCTCGAGCTGCGCGACCGCGGCCCTGAAATCGTCGTCGCTGCGGATGAGGAAACCGAGATGGTGGAGGCGGACGCCATCCGCCGCGTCGGGGATCCAGTCGCGATAGATGCTCTGGACGGCGGGATCGGGCTCGATCAGCTCGATCATCGTGTCGCCGGCATAGCTGTTGCCGATGAAGCGGGTGCCGTGGCCGGGGCCCATGATCGCGGCCATGTCCATGATGTCCCATTCGGCGATGCCGAATTCGCGTTGGAAGCGCGCGGTCGCCGCGCTCAAGTCGCGCACGACATAGGCGATCTGGAAATGCTGCTTGAAAAGCACGGGGATGGTCATGACGAGGCTCCTGCGGGAACGGGGCGTTTGAGATCGTAACGCGCGATATAGTCGGCGAAGAGGTCGTCGATCGGGCCGCGCTCGACCGCATCATAGCTGTGCGCCGACCGCGCGTCGGCCGGGTTGGCGGCGGCCCAGGCGGCATAGCGCGCCTCGGCCTCGGCCGACATGGCGATACCGAAATGGTCATAGATGCGCGTGACGACGCCCATCGGGTCGGCGCGGATATCCTGCTGCCGGACATGGACGAAGCGCGAAGGATCGCGGTCGGATGCGACCATGCTGCGCCGCGCTGCCTCGGCCCAGAAGCTCGCTTCGCGCGCCAGCAATTTATCGCGGTCGATCGGCCCGCCCGCCATCAGTTCGCGGATGCCGCCAAGCAGGCTCATCAGCGAAGCGATCGATGCGGCGGGATCGCGGTGGGTCTGGACGATGCAGGCATCGGGAAAGGCGTTCAGCAGCCCGTCGATGCCGAAAGCATGGCTCGGATTTTTGAGCAGCCAGGGTCGCGGATCGCCAAGTCCGACAAGTTGCAGGACCCGCTTGTAGCGGAGAAAGGACGGCGTCTCGTCCTGCGCGCGGAACCAGGCGTCATAGGCGGGCGCGTCGATGTTCGACGCGAACCAGTTGCACACGAAGCTCTGCGCCATCGGCATCAGGCATTCGTCGACCTCGTCGGCCTCGGCCGAATGGGCGGTCATGATCTGCGGCGCCATTTCGCGCATCGCGGCGATCCGCTGCTCGGTCGCCTGGAACAGCGGGTGCGCATCCCATGAACCGCGCGGCGGGCGCACCATCGGGTTGGCGGTCAGCCAGCGTTCGAAGCCCTGGAACTGCGGATCCCGGCTGAGCAGCTGGTGGAGCGCGGTGGTGCCGGTGCGCGGCAGGCCGATCACGATCAGCGGGCGGGTGATCCGCTCGGCGGCATAGGCGGGGTTGGCGTTCCATCCGGCCTGGGTGACCAGCCGCCCGGTCAGCGCGCCGGTGATCGTGCCCGTCGCCGATGCCTGGCTCGCGGCGTCGGCGGGCGGGTTGGCGTCGAGCGCGTCCAGCAACACGCGCATGCCATGTCGATAGGCGCTGTCGCCGAAGTCGCTATGCCCCGTCGCGGCGACCGCGCCTTCGTGCAGTGCGTCGAAGCGGTCGAGCCAGCGGCTCATCGGCCCATCCACGGGTCGATCAGCAATTTGCCGTTGCCGCCTGTGCCCGCCCGCAGCAGTTCGAAAGCGGCGGGCGCATCGGCGAGCGAGACGGTTTCGGTGACCATCGCCCGCGCGCGGTCGCCATCGGCGTCGAGCGCGGCGACGCATTCGGCATAATCCTCGCGCGTGTAGATCAGCGAGAAGCGGACATTGACGTCCTTCATCAACGCCATGCCGGGGACGAACTGGTCGGGGACCATGCAGAAACCGAGCGAGACGATGCGGCCTTGGGGGCGGACCAGCGCGATCGAACGCGCGATCGTGCCGGGTACGCCCGCGCATTCGAAGACGATATCGGGAGCGCCACCAAGTGCGGCGGCGATGTCCTGCGGTGCGGTTTCGCTTTCAAGGATGAAATGATCGCCGCCCATCGCCTCAGCGAGCGCACGACGTCGGCCGCTGCTGGCGAGCAAAGCGACCGAGCGCACACCCTGTCGCCGCAACCAGAACAGCACCGCCAGGCCGATCGGCCCGGGGCCGATGATCAGGACACGATCGCTGGGGGAGGGAGCGGCGAGCCGCACCGCGCGGCGCCCGACCGCAAAAGGTTCGACGAGCGCGCCGTCGGCGAGCGACATGGTCGCGGGCAGGATCGTCGCGCCGCGCTCGCTGATCCGCGCGAAATCGGCGAGGCCGCCGCCATAGCCGGTCCAGCGCGAACAAAGGACATCGATGCCGGTGCGGCACGCATCGCATTCGCCGCAGCCGACGACGGGCAGCGCCGCGACATGGTCGCCGACCTTCAGCCGTTCCACCCCACGGCCGACCGCGATCACCTCGCCGGCATATTCATGACCGAGCTGCGCGCCCGCGGGCAGCGTATAGCCGTGGCCGCTGGTTGAGTGGAGGTCGGTGCCGCAGACGCCGCAGCGTGCGACGCGGACCACAGCTTCGCCGTCGCGCGGTTCGGGGTCGGGCAGATCCTCGATCGTCAGGGGTTCGCCCACCGCCTTGAACAGCGCCGCTTTCATATCTCTCTCCCGACTTTGTTTCTTCCGCTATATGAGTCGCCTTTATGGGCGAGCGATATTCCCAAATGGGAAGGACGGAGAGGATAGTGGACGACGCATGGGAGGCGCTGTTGCTGGCGGTTCAGGCGGGGCCGCTGGAGGCGCCCCCCTGGACCCGGTTCGTGCGCCTGCTGCGCGGGCATGTGGACGGCAATTTCGCCAACCTGATCTTTCGCCGCGCCGATGCCGATCCGGCGAACGGCATCGAGGTGCGCGACGCGCTGTCGCCTCCCGACTGGTTGTGGACGCGCTATCGCGAAAGCTTCGCCGATCGCGACCCGATCCCCTATTTCGCGATGCAGCCGGGCCGCGTCTATGCCTATGCCGAGCTCGACGGTGTCGCCGAGCTGGCGCACGACGCCTTTCGCGAGGAATTTCTGCGCGCCGCCGATTTCGAACATTTCCTGATCTTTCGCGTCGTCGAGCCCGGCGGCAGCAACATCTGGGTCACGATCACGCGGAGCGGTGGCAAACCGGATTTCGGCGCCGGGGACCGGGCTTTGTGCGAGCGGCTGGCGCGCGCGCTGGTGCCGGCGCTGTCCTGTTATGCGGCGCTGCTCGACCGGGCGGTCGAGACGCAAATGTATCGCCGCGCCGCCGACCTTCTGTCCTTCGGCGTCGTCTCGCTCGATTCGAACGGCGTGGTCGTGGCGGTCGACGATGCGGCGCGGCGCTGGATCGACGACGCGGGCGTGCTCGCGATCCGCGGCGACCGCCTCCATGCCTTGCAGCGCGGGATCGACCTGCCGCAGCGGATCGCCGCCGCGACCGATGCGGGCGAGGCCGAGGCGATCCATCTGGGCGACGCCGACGGGATCGACCTGCTGCTCGTCCCGCTCGATCCGCGCGCCGATGCCGGGCCGCGCGGGGTGCGCTTGATGCTCTATCTGTCGGGGCGGCGCCCGTCGCAGCGCGACATATCGGCGCATGTCGCGGCGCTGTTCGGGCTCAGCGACACGCAGGCGCGGCTCGCGATGCTGCTCGCCAACGGGCGGACCCTGGCCGAGGCGGCGGGCGATATCGGCATCACCGAACAGACCGCTCGCACCTATTCGAAGGATATCTACGCGCGCACCGGGACGACGCGGCAGGGCGAACTGATCCAGCGCATCCTGACCAGCGTCGCCGTGCTCGACTGAACGAAAAGGGCTTGCGAACACTATAGAGATATATTAGTTATACGATTGTAGGTTCATCTGAGCCTCCAATCAGGGCAACTCCAATCGAGCCGGTCTTTCGGGACCGGCTCGTTTTTTTATGTCCCGTCCGCGCCGCGCGGCCGGTCGTGAAAGCGCTGGCGGCGGGCCGCCGCGTCGCGGTCGAAACCCGCGTTGCGCATGATCTCGTGATCCAGCCCCTCCGAAAGCCGCATCCCGTCGGTGTTGTAGATCAGCCGCTTGTTCTCGGCATTGCTGTGCCAGCTGTTGGCGAGGATCGTGCGGGCCAGCTCGGTGACCGCCTCGTCCAGCTGGCCCTTGGGCACGCATTGATTGGCCAGCCCCATCGCCGCGGCTTCCTCGGCGCCATAGGGCCGGCAGGTCAGCATCATCTCCAGCGCCTTGGCATGGCCGACGCGGCGTGGCAGCCGCTGCGACATGCCCCAGCCGGGGACGAGCCCCCATTTGCCATGCGTGTCGGCAAAGCGCGCGCTGTCGTCGCAGATGATGAAATCGGCCGACAGGGCCATTTCGAGGCCGCCGGTGAAGCAGGTGCCGTGGACGGCGGCGATCACCGGCTGGCGCAGGCGCGTCAGCAGTTCGAGCGTCTGCACCTCGCGCCGCAGCCAGCCGAGCGCGTCGGCGTGCGGCTTTGCCGACAGATCGTGCCCGGCGCAGAAATCGGCGCCGGCCCCGCGCAGCACGACCAGGCCGATCGCGCTGTCGTCCTGCAGCGACAGCAGGTGCGCGCGCAGGGTGCGGAAAAGGTCGCGGTTGATCGCGTTGCGCTTGTCGGGGCGATTGAGCGTCAGCGTCGCGACGCCATCGCCATCCGCACGCAGCACCAGGTCGGCGGCATGGGTCTCTTCGGTCATCAATATGTCTCCGGTTGGGCGAGGGTCTGTCCGATCGCGCGGACGAAGCGGGCGGCGTCGGCGCCGTTGATGACGCGGTGATCGTAGCTGAGCGACAGCGGCATCATCAGGCGCGGCTGGAAGGCGGCGCCGTCCCACACCGGCTGCATCCGCGACGGGGTGACGCCAAGGATCGCGACCTCGGGCTGGTTGATGATCGGCGTAAAGCCGGTTCCGCCGATGCCGCCGAGCGAGGTGATCGTCATGCAGCCGCCCGACATCGCGCTCATCGGCAAGCCCTTGTCGCGCGCTTGCGCGGCGAGCGCGGCCAGTTCGGCCGCCAGCGTCCCCACATCCTTGGCGTCGACGTCGCGCAACACGGGCACGAGCAGGCCGAGCGGACCATCGACCGCGATGCCGATGTGGGCATATTTCTTCCGCACCAGCGTTTGTCCGTCTTCGGACAACGAGGCGTTGAATTGGGGAAAGGCCGTCAGTGCGCCGGCGAGGGCTTTGGCCAGAAAGATGAGCGGCGAAATCCGCGCCTCGGGGCCGAGCGCCCTGCGATGCGCCTCGAGCGCGGTGACGTCGACATCGTCATGATGGGTGACATGCGGTATCTGCGTCCAGCTTTGCGTCAGGCGTCGCGCGACGACTTTCTGAAAGCCGGTCATTGGCACCGCCTCGACAGGGCCGAACGCGGCGAACGGGTCTTCGGGGGAAGCGGATGTCATCCTGATCCTCTCGCTGTTATCGATGGTGAAACACTCTTCTCTTGCGCACATATATCATAATCATATAGACCTTAATGCAAGAGAGATACGCTTCGATGGCGAGGATTATGACGGAAGAGGATTATGCGGCACTCGGTCTGCAGGCGCCCTCGGCGCGAATCGATCCGCCCGGCGCGCCGCGCGATGTCGCCGGGCTGATCGATCGCGCCGCCACGCTGTGCCCCGACGACGAGGCACTGGTCGATGCCAGCGGTCGCTATGATTTTCGCGCGCTGGCGAAGGCGGTGACCGCCGCGGCCGCCCTGTTCGATGCTGCCGGAATCCGGTCCGGCGACCGCGTTGCCGCCTCGCTCGGCAATGGGAACGACCTGGTCATCGCCTTTTTCGCGGCGATGCGGCTCGGGGTGATCTGGGTCGGGATCAACAAGATCCTGCCGCTCGATGACAAGCGCTACATATTGGCGCACAGCGGCACCAAGCTGCTGCTGACCGACAGCAGTATCGAGCCGCAGGTCGCGGCGATGCGCGCCGACCTGCCCGACCTGGCGCATGCGTGGATACTCGACGCGGAGGGCGCGGACGGCGGCTGGCGCGCGGCGCTGGCCGATGCCGCCAGCGCGACGGCGCCGCAGCCCGACATCGACCCCTTCGCGCCCGCCGCGATCATGTACACCAGCGGGACGACGGGCGTGCCGAAGGGCGTCGTCCACAGCCAGCACAATATGATCATGGTCCCCGCCGCGGCCTTTGCGCACGACCTGCTGATGCCCGAGGCGCGGCGCGGGTCGGCGCTGCCGCTGACGATCACCAATGTCATGATCCTGGGGCCGGTGTCGGCCTTCCTCGCCTGCAAGCCCTTTCTCTTCGCGCCGTCGATCAAGATCGAGCCGCTGATCGCGTGGATTCGCGAGCAGGACATTGGTCAGATCGCCTTCGTGCCGACGATGATCTACGACCTGCTCCAGGCCGATCTCGACCTGCCCGCGGGCTTTCGCATGTCGTCGGGCGGCGCGCCGTTGCCGCAGGCGATCCGCGAGGCGTTTTTCCGGCGCCACGGCTATCATATCTCCACCTCTTACGGCCTGACCGAAGCGCCGACCGTCGTGGCGCAATCGTTCGACGCGGTGGCGCCCGAGGGGGCGAGCGGGCGGTCGCTGCCGCATTTCGAGATCAGCATCCGCGATGCCGACGACCGGCCGGTGCCGGTCGGGACCGTCGGCGAAGTCTGTTTCGGACCGGTGCGGACGGGACCATGGGCGAACGTCTATACCCCGCCGCTCGGCTATTGGCGCGAGCCGGAGAAGACCGCGGCGCTGCTGCGCGGCGGCGTGGTTCATTCGGGCGACCATGGCAGCATCGATGCCGAGGGCTGGCTGACCATCGCCGACCGCAGTTCGGAATTGATCCTGCGCGGCGGCTCGAACGTCTATCCGGCCGAGGTCGAGCGCATCCTGCACATGCACGACGGTGTCGCCGACTGCGCCGTCGTCGGCCGGCCCGACCTGCGCATGGGAATGCTGACCGTCGCCTGCATCCTGCCGGCGCGGCCCGATGCCGATCCGGCGGCGCTCGAAGCCGAATTGCGCGCACTCTGCCTCGACAAGCTGACGCGCTACAAGGTGCCCGACGAATGGCGCTTCCTCGACCACTTCCCGCGCAACGCGATGGGAAAGGTGGTCAAACCGAAGCTGCGCGAGATGGTCGTCGGCGCCGACTGAGCGCCGCATCCCCGAACCCGATCCGACTGGAAGGAAATCCGATGCCCCGGCCCACCCAATTTCACCGACGGCTGGACGGCTGGCGCGCGATCGTGACCGGCGCCGGCACGCTGGGCGAGGGGGTCGGAACGGGCAAGGCGATCGCGGCGCTGTTCGCCGCCGAGGGCGCGCGCGTCGCGCTGCTCGACCTGGAGGCCGATCGCGCCGCGGCGACGCTCGATCTGGTGCAGGAGCTGGGCGGCGAGGGGGTGGTGGTCGCGGGCAATGTTGCCGACCCGGACGAGGCAGCGCGAATGACCGCCGAGAGTCTGGCATGGCTCGGCGGGCTCGACGTGCTGGTGAACAATATCGGCATCGGCGCCGGGTCGGGGCCGATGCACGAGGTCGCCATTGCGGACATCGACCGCGTGATCTCGGTCAATCTGGGGACGATGTTCAACATGTGCCGCGGCGCGATTCCCGCGCTGCTCGCAGGGCAGGGCAAGGCGATCGTCAATATATCCTCGGTCGCGGGTATCCGCGCGCACGGCAATAGCGCTTATGGCCCCAGCAAGGCTGCGGTGATCCAGTTCACCGCCGAACTGGCCGTGATGTACGGCCGCGACGGCCTGCGCGCCAATTGCGTCGCGCCAGGGCATATCGTCACCCCGATGGTCGAGGCGCATCTGCAGGGCGAACGCCGCCGCGTGCGCAGCGCGATTGCGCCGCTCGGGGTCGAGGGTGATGCGTGGGATATTGCGCAGGCGGCGCTGTTCCTTGCCGGGCCCGAAAGCCGCTTCATCACCGGGGTCACCCTGCCGGTCGATGGTGGGGTGACGCAGACCGGGCCGCTGGCGGCCTATGAGCGGGTGACGGGTCTGTGAGCGGTGCCTTTGCGTCGGCACTCGTCGATTTCGGCGATCCGATCGCCGCCGATGCGCTGCTGCGCGAGGCGGAGGCGCGGACGGGACTGTCCGACTGGGGCGGCAAAAGGTGGGACGAGGAGCGGTTTCGCCGCGACCTCGATATCCTCTGTTCGAGCATCGAGGCGGGCGGCCGGCTGACCCGGACCGGCCGCGACCGAACGCACAGCCGCCTGATCACGATGCTGGTCGCGCGGCTGCGCTATCTCGATGCCCGCAAGGCGGCGACCGGCGCGGACGCCGAGCGGATCGCCGCGCCGCTGATCGGGTCCGGGATGCCGCGCGCGGGCACGACTTTCCTCCACGGCCTGATCGCGCAGGACCCCGCCAACCGCGCCGTGCCGGCGTGGGAAGCGGCGATCCCGTCGCCGCTCGCCGACGGCGGCGACCGCGCGGCGCTCTATGCGCGGATCCTGGCCTTTCAGGGCATGACCGCGCCCGACGTCACCGCGATCCATCCTTTCGGGTCGGAACTGCCTGAGGAGTGCATCTTCCTGCAGGAAGGCAATATGGGCGGCCTGTACGGCGTCTATTGGAACGTCCCCGACTATCAGGCGGCGATCGCCGACAAGATGCGCAGCGCCTTCGACTGGCAGGTCGGGGTCATGCAATATCTCCAGCTTGGCCAGCCGCCCCGGCGCTGGGCGCTGAAGGGGCCGGGGCATTTGTTCAGCTGGCGCGAGCTGCTGATCGCCTTTCCCGACGCGCGCCTCTATGTGAACCACCGCGATCCGGGCAAGGTCATTCCCTCGATCGCCAGCCTCTTTGCCAAGCTGCGCTCGCTCTTTTCCGGCGAGGCGGTCGATCGCCTGACGATCGGCGCGCAGCAACTCGCGGCGTGGGAATATGCGACGAGCGACTATGCGGCGTGGCGCGACCTCGAGGGCGCCGAAGCCCCGGTCAGCGACGTCCTTTTCACCGACCTCGTCACCGAGCCGATCGAAACCGTCGCGCGCGTCTATGACGAGCTCGGCATCGCTTTTGGCGCCGCCGCGCGCGAGGCGATGGAGCGGCATCTGGAGACCGACCATCATGGAATGGTGCCGGTGCGCCAATATGGGCTCGCCGACTATGGCCTCGACGAGGCCGCGATCGAGCGCGCCTTCGCGCCCTATATCGAGCGTTTTGGAATCCAGCGGGAAACACGGTCATGAGCAATCCGATCGCCAATCCGGGCCAGTTCGCCGCCGAGGCCGATGTGCGCGCGATGCTCGCCGACCCGCGCACCGCGGCGACGCTCGCGCAGATCGAGGCGCTGTTCGGGCGCGGTTATGGCGACCGTATTCCGGCGGAGTCGCGGCCACTGCTCGGCGCCTTTTGCGCCGAATATCTCAACAACTGGCTGTTCAAGGCCGCCGCGTCCGACGCGCAGCATCCACGCTTCGTGCGCGACTTCATGCCCGCCTACGCCTGGCATGGGCAGGAGGTGCCCGGCGCACGCACCGGCGGGGACAATCCCGACAATTGCTATCGGCTCGCCGGGATCGAGCATGGGACGCGATACCGGGTGACGGGGCGCGTCCTCGACCGCAAGGTGGCGAATATCTCGTTCACGCTGACCGCCAATTACGGCACGTCGCAGACGATCCAGACGATCGAGGATCATGACATGCATTTCGACGCCGACGGGCGGTTCGAGCTGATCATCGACGATGGCGCCGGCGCGGCGGCGGGGAACCGGCTGGTTACCCGGCCGGGCGTCAAATTCCTGTTCGTGCGCGATTCGATGATGGATTGGGCCCATGAAACGCCGCTGGACCTCGCGATCGAACGGCTCGGCGACGCCAAGGCCGGTCCGGTCGGCGTCGACGAGATGGGGACGCGTGCGACGACCAACGCGCTGGGCGATCTCTATCTGTATTTCTGGTTCCAGAATGTGTGGAGCGGGTTGACCCCCAACAGCATCACGCCCGCCCAATCCTTTCGCGGTGCCGGGGGCGGGCTGGTCACGCAGGGCATCTCCAACGGCAGCTACCGGCTCGGTCCCGACGATGCCGCGATCATCGAATATGACCCGGCGGGGGCTTCCTACGCCGCGGTGCAACTGACCGAATGGCTCTACCGTTCGCGCGACTATCATCGCATCCAGTCGAGCCTGACTGCGGCGCAGTCGGCGATCGACGGCGACGGCCGGATCCGGCTGGTGATTGCGCGGCGCGACCCGGGGGTGCATAATTGGCTCGACACCGGCGGACAGGAGCATGTGTTCTCGATCCTGCGCTGGCAACATATGCCCGCCGATGGCCCGCCGCTCGCCTCCAGCCTGCACCTGACGACGATCGACCGGCTGAAGGGCGAATTGCCCGCCGACACATGTTGGGTCGATCAGGACGAACGCGCGGCGCAACTGTCGGCGCGGCTTGCGGCCTATGGCCGGCGGATCGTTTGAGCCGATGCCCGGTCGGGCGGCGACACTGCTGGCGCTTTCGGCGGGTGCGGACGCTGGCTTGTTCCTCGCCGAGGTGCCCGAGCCCTTGTGCGTCGGACCGCCCGAGCATCAGTTCCTGTTCGGTGGCATCGCGCTCGCGGCGGCTATCGAGGCGATGGAGCGGCGAACGGGGCGGCCCGCCATCTTCGCGTCGGCGCAGTTCCTGACCTGGGCGCGACCGGGTGATGCGCTGCGTTTCGAAGCCGGTATCGTCGCCGATGGACGGATGGTGCGCCAGTGCGGGGTGACCGCCTGGCGGCAAGGAGCGGCCTTTCTTCACGTCCATGGCGCGTGCGGCGGCCGTGACGATGCGGCGGAATATCGCGGCGCGGCGATGCCTGTTGTGCCGCCGCCCGACGCCTGTGCCGGCCGGTCGGTCGCGCGGCGGCTGTCGTCGAACCTGAACGCGCTGCTCGAATTCCGGCTGGCGAGCGGCGCCATTCCCGATCGGCCCGACTGGGTCGGCCCGGGCGGCGTCGATCTGGCCTGCTGGGTCCGCGCGCGCTGCGGCGCACCGCTCGACCGCTTGTTGCAGGCCGTGATCGCCGACTGCGCGGCGTTGGCGCTCGACGGCGCACTCGGCCGCCCGGTAAGCGGCAACAGCGTCGACAATATGATCCGTTTCCTCGCCGAGCCGACGGGCGAATGGGCGCTCGCGGCGATGCAGGTCGATGGCATTCACCATGGCCTCGCCCATGTAACCACGCGGCTGTTTTCGGAACAGGGCGCGCTGCTGGCGGTCGCGGCGCAGACGATGCGGCTGCGCACCGGCCGATCAACGGGCTTGCCAAGGTTCAAAACAGGATACTAAATAATATATAACTGATTCGACCGGAGAGGACCGATCCATGACCGACGCCCCGAAAAGCCACCTGCCGCTGCGTATCGAGGAAATCACCGCCGACTGGCTGACCACGATCCTTGGCGAACGCTATCCCGGCACGGTGGTCACCGAGGTCCATATCGGCACCGTCATCGCGGGCACCGCCACCAAGGTCCGGCTGTTGCTCTCCTATAATGCGGCGGGCCATCAGCACCGACTGCCGCCGACGATGTGGCTCAAGGGCGGCTTCATCCGCCACGCCTTCACCTTCGACGAATCCTTCGTGAACGAAGCGAAATTCTTTGCGACCTGGGCGCCTGAAATGAACATCCACATTCCCGTCGCCTATTGGGCGGGCTGGGACGAGGGCGTGCAGGGGCTGGTGCTGCTCGAGGATCTGGCGGCGCGCAACGTCACGTTCGGCGATGCGCGGCGGCTGATCACGATCGACCAGCAGGCGCAGACGCTCGAGCTGCTCGCGCGGATGCACGCGCGCTGGTGGCAATCGCCGGAACTCAAGCAATTGCGCAATTTCTCGACCGTCTGGCAAGCGGCCGACCGGGTCGTGATGATGATGCTCGAACCCGGATATTTCACCGCGTGCATCAACCATCGTCGCTGCGCCGCCTATGTCGGACCCTATCGCGATCGCGACCGGATCATCGCCGGGTTGCGTACCCAGTGGAAACGGTCGATGGAAATTCCGCAATGCTTCTCGCACGGCGACGGCCACCTCGGAAACATGTTCTTCGAGGTCGACGGCAGCCCCGGCTTCCTCGACTGGCAGGCGTGGCAGGAGGGCCCCTATATGCACGATGTCGCCTATTCGATCATCGGCAACCTGACCGTCACCGACCGCCGGTCGGCCGAAAAGGACCTGATCGCCGGCTATCTCGCCGCGCTGAAAACCCATGGCGTTGCCAGTCCGCCGAGCCGCGAAGAGGCGTGGGAGGCGTATCGCCGGCACGCGATGCACGGCTTCATGTGGCCGTTCACGCCGGAGGAAATGCAGCCGATCGAAATCGTAACGGCGGAGGGCGACTGCTTCGGCGCCGCGGTGTCCGACCTCGACACCTTCGGGGCGCTCGGCGTCTGATCGCGTGACAGCGGGGGCCGACCGACTGCTCGCCGTCGCCGGGTCGCGCAACCTGCGCGACCTCGGCGGCTATGGCACGACCGACGGCCGGCGGGTGCGGCGCGGCCTGCTGCTGCGCGGCGGCCATCCGGCCGGGTTGACTGAGCAAGGGGGCGCGCAATTCGCACGTCTCGGGCTGGAGGCGATCATCGATCTGCGCACGGCCGAGGAGCGGGCGGGACAGCCCTATCCGGCGGGGCTGACCGACGGGATCGATTATTGGACGCGCGATTACGACCTCAGTCGCGGTGACCTGGTCGCGATGCTGCGCGATCCCGCGACCGGTCCCGACGAGATGCGCGCGCGGATGCTGCGAAGCTATCGGATGATCATCGATGAACAGCGACCGGGGATCGGCGCGATGTTCGCCATGTTGCGCGGCGGTCGGACGCCGCTGCTGATCAACTGCACCGCGGGCAAGGACCGCACCGGCGCGGCCTGTACGATCCTGCTCGCGGCGCTCGGGGTGCCGCATGACGTCGTACGCGAGGATTATGTGCTGACCGAACAGGTGCAGGATCCGCGCGGGCAGTTGTTCCACGTCGATCCCGACGGTCCCTTCGCCTATCTGCTGGAGATCGATCCCGAGGTGTGGCGGGTGATGATGCGCTCGGCGCCCGAATATATCGACGCCGCCTTTGCGGCGCTGGTCGAAGACTACGGATCGGTCGAGGCCTATCTCGCCGCGGTGCACGGGCTCGATACCGCGGCGCTGGTCGACCTCAGGGACGGGCTGCTCGAAGACTGACCGTCAGCGCGCCGCGCCGATCGCGCGGCACAGCAGGTCAACCTGCAGCCGCGTCATCGCCCGGAAGGTCGCAACATCGGCGGCGGCTGGCCCCAGCCCGCGCACCGAAAAGACCAGTCCGCGGGCGAGCTCTGTCGGGGTCGCGGGCAGGACGGCCGGCGCTTCCTCGACAATCAGCCGCGCGATCCGGTCCTCGAGCCCGGTATAGACGCGGCGGACGACCGGGATCGACAGATCGTCCATGTCGCGCGCGTCGGGCGTGGTGCGTTGCAATTCGAACACCTGTACCAGCCACAGGTCGCAGGCGGTGAAGATGCGGTCGGCCAGTGTCGTGGCGGCGGACAGATACGCCTCGATTTCCGCCATCCGGATTTCGTTGAGGTGCAGGACCACCGCCTCGAACACCTCCTCCTTGCCGGGGAACAACAGGTAGAGCGCGGGGCGCGACATGTCGGCGGCGCGGGCGATGTCCCCCATCGTCGTGCGTCCGAACCCGTGGCGGATGAACAGGTCGGCTGCGGCCACAACCGCCCGATCGATCTTTGCTGTCGTCGCCATTCCGTTCCCTTGGTGCCCCTTGGCGATTCTGGCTATTCTCAACGCCGCGGCTCGGCAATGACATTTTCTGTCAGATTGTCACCTGACGAATGCGGCCCCGGTCATTCGCCCTCGAATATGGGCGTGTCGCCCGACGCGAAGACGCGCACTGCGGCGAGATTGTCTTTCGTCCGTGCGGTCCGCCCGACCGCTCGCGCTTCGGCTTCGAAGCTGCTGTGAATATCCTGGCGCAGGCCGTCGGCGATGAGGCCCTTGATCTCGCCGAGCGCGGCCGTGGCATCATTGGCGAATTCGCGTGCGACCGCGCGGGCACGGGCGGGCAGGTTGGCGGTCGCAACCGTCTCTGCGGCGAGACCCCAGTCGTGCGCCGTTGCGGCATCGATCCGTTCGGCGCGCATCAACATGCGCTTCGCCCGCGGGACGCCGACCGCGCGGGGGAGCAGCCAGCTCAAACCCGAATCGGGCGCCGATGCCAGATTCTTGAACGGCGTTTGCATCCAGGCATCGTCGGCCATCACCACATAGTCGGCCGCCATCGCCAGCCCCAGCCCGATCCCGATGGCAAGACCGTTCACGCCGGCGACCAGCGGGATGGGCAGGGCGTGCAACCGGCGGAGCATCGGGTGGTAGAGCGTCTCGGCCCCGCCCAGCGGCGCGATCGTCGATTTGCCCTCCGCCAGCGCCTCGCGGTTCGCCATCAGATTATAGCCGGCGCAAAAGGCCCGGCCCTCGCCGGTCAGCAACACCGCGCGGCAGCGGCGGCGCGGCTTGGCGATCTCGGACAGCGCAACCGCGAGCGATTGCGCCATGTCGTCGCCCATCGCGTTCAGCCGGTCGGGATCGTTGAGGGTGACGGTCGCGAGCGGCCCCTCGAACGCCAGACGCACGCAAGGAAGGTCGATGGTCTCGATAGTGTCGGGCGTCATGACGCGATCCTCGAACGATGCGGGAACGGGGGCTGGGCTATTCGACCAGCCCGGCCTGCTGGTTCGCCTGGCGCCAGAAATCGCCGCCGACGATGACGTCGATTTCCAGCTCGGCCACCTCGGACACCCGGACGAACAGCATATAGATGCCGATGACATGGATCAGCTCGACGATCTGGCGCGGCGAGTAAAAGGCGGCGACGGCGTTGAACACGAAATCGTCGACCCGCACCGTCTTGACGACCTGGCGGGTGAAGGCGAGCAGCGCCTTTTCGCGGTCGTCGAACACGGGATCGCCGAACCGGTCGTCGGCGATCGCTTCGACCTTGGCGTCGGGCACGCCCATCGTCCGCGACACTTCCAGATGCTGCGCCCATTCATAGGCGCCGCGATCGAGGTGCAGCACCGCGAGCACGCAGATCTGGCGTTCGAGCGGCGGGACCTCGATCCCCGACATCATGCCCTGGACCGCCAGCCCGATACCCGGCTGGATCGACACGGCGTGCGAGAGGAGCCGGCTGAGGCTGGTTTTTCCGCCCGGCCTGTTCTCATAGGTCTCGCGCTGCTGCGGCGTCAGCTCTTCGACCGCGACCGGCGGAATGCGGCTCATCCTGTTTCTCCTCTTCCCGGGTCGAAGAGTGGCGAGGTTCGGATCGCGATGCAAGTATCAAATAACTTAGATATATGATTATACCGTTGCATCGCCAGGCGCCGTTCCGCCCGCGGGCGGAACCCGCGCTCGAACTGTGTTGACTCGCTAATCAGGTTCATTAATATAATCATATATACAACAATCACGGCCGTGAGCCGGGGTGGGGAGCGGAAATGACCGGATCGATGCGATCGCAATCCTTATCGGCACCGTCTTGCCCGGCCCCGATCTCGTGGCCAGGGGCGCCGACGGCGCGCCCGGCCGGTGAAAAAGCAATAAATAATCGGATCTTGGGAGGGATTGGAATGACAAGCTATAAACATCATCTGCTGTCGGGTGTCATGCTCGGGGGTGCGATGCTGGTATCGATGCCGGCCTTCGCGCAGGATGCGCCCGAGGCGGCGGGGCAGGATTCGGTCGGCATCGAAGACATCGTCGTTACCGCGCGCAAGACGTCGGAAAATCTGCAGTCGACCCCGGTCGCGGTGACGGTGCCGACGGGCGAAACGCTCGACAAGGCGCAGGTGACCAGCATCGAAGCACTGCCGCGGCTCGTGCCCGGCATCGTGGTCCAGCCGTCGACCGGCCAGCCGGCATCGGCCTTCATCGGCATCCGCGGCCAGTCGTCCTCCGACGCGCTACTCGCGCTCGATCAGGCGGTTGGCCAATATTTCGACGGTGTCTATATCGCGCGTTCGTCCGGCGCCTTGTTCAACTTCGTCGATGTCGAGCGGGTCGAAGTGTTGCGCGGCGCGCAGGGCACGCTGTTCGGACGCAACACCACGGGCGGCGCGGTCAGCATCATTTCGAACAAGCCGACCGGCGAGTTCGGCGGCAGCGTCCGGCTGCGTTATGGCAATTTCGATACGTGGGAAACCACCGGGGTCCTGAACCTGCCGATCCAGGGTGACGAGGTTGCGGTGCGCCTGGTCGGCCAGCATGTCCAGAACGACGGCTATGGCACCAACCTCAGCTTCAATACCCCCCTCGGCGGTGACAATGTCGACTTCCTGCGCGGCACATTGCGCGTCGCGCCGGAGGGCAGCGGGCTGACGATCACCGTCGTCGGCGACTATACCAACCGCAATGGCCAGGGACAGATTACCGGCCTCAAAAGCTACAACCGCAACCCGACCACCGGCGCCAACCAGAATGGCACGGCGCAGGCGGTTCTCAATGCCTGTTCGGGGGCGACGCCGAACCCGCTGTGCCCGGTGAAGGGGCCGCTGACGGGTGACAGCTATGGCAATTATTCGGTCAGCGTGAAGGGCAAGAGCGATTTCTACGACGTCGCGCTCAGCATGATCCCGTTCAGCAAGGCTGAATCCTGGGGCGTCGGGGTGACGACCGAATATGAACTCAGCGACGCGACCGCGATCAAGTCGATCACCGCGTGGCGCGGGGTCGATACCGAATCGCTCTCCGACAATGACGGCACGCCCTATGTGCTGACGGGCGGCCTGCGCGTCGGTGACGGCAACATCATCAACCAGACGCAATTCTCGCAGGAGTTGCAACTGTCGACGCAGGCGTTCGACGACCGGTTGCAACTGATCCTCGGCGCCTTTTATTTCACCGAAAAGGGCACCGACCTGTCGAAAAGCTATTCGGCCTTTCCGCTCGGCACGCGCCGACTGGGCTATAATGACGGCGACATCAACAACAAGAGCTACGCCGGCTTTGGGCAGTTCAACTTCAACATCACCGACGAACTGCGCTTCACCGGCGGCCTGCGCTACACCGAGGACAAGCGCTCGATCCTGCGCCGCAACCGCGCGGAAAATACCGATCCGGTCACGGGCGTTCCCAACGGCACCTTTGTGTGCAGCCTGATCGTCCCTGTCGGCGCGCCGTGCGAGGATTTGACCAAGGCGACCTTCGACTATTGGTCCTACACCGCCGGTTTCGACTGGCGTCCCAACGAGAATGTCTTCCTGTATCTCAAGACCAGCAAGGCGAGCCGTGCCGGCGGTTTCAACCCGCGCGCGACCGGCACGACGCCGCTCGTCTTCAACCCGGAAACGGTCGTCGACTATGAGTTCGGTTTCAAGCTCGACCTCCTCGACCGGCGTCTGCGCCTGAACACCGCGATCTTCCAGACGAACTATGATGACATCCAGCGGACCGTTCCGGCGATCGTCAATGGCGTGTTGTCGAACTCGATCGTCAATGCCGCGACCGCGCGCATTCGCGGGATCGAGACCGAACTGACCGTGCAGCCCACCGATGGCCTGCAATTGGGGGTCTCGGCGACCTTCCTCGATCCGAAGTTCAAGGATTTCACCATCCCGCTGTCGCTGACCGTGTTTCAGGACGTGACCGACACGCCCTATTCCTTCGCGCCCAAGCGCTCCTATTCGCTCTATGCCGATTATACGGTGCCAGTCGGCTCCGGCGAACTCAACCTGCGCGCCGACTATTCGTGGCGCAGCAAGCAATATACGACGGGCCCGCTCGTCGGCCCCGGCTATCAGGAACAGTTCAAGGATACCGCGAAGATCCCGGCCTATGGCTTGCTCAACGGCCAGATCGCCTATCGGCTCGAGGATCCGAATGTCGAGATCGCGCTCTATGCGCAGAACATCACGAAGAAGAAATATTTCCAGCGGCTGCTTGCGATCGAGAACAGCCTTGGCGTCACCGGCTATTCGCCCGGCATGCCGCGCACCTATGGTGTCCGCCTGACCTACAAGTTCGGCGGGGAATGATCGCAGGCGACGGCGCATGACCCGGTTGGCGACCGTTGCCCGGGGGCGCAGGAAGGCGGCGACCATGGTGCTGCCTTCCCTGCGCCGGCCGGAATGAGCGGGGGGTCGATCGACCTTGGCGGCCAGGTCGCGATCGTCACGGGCGCTGCAGGCGGGCTTGGCCGCGCCTATGCGCTCGCGCTGGCGGCACGCGGTGCGGCGGTGGTGGTCAACGACCTGGGCGGCGACACCCGGGGCGAGAATCCGGCGCCGACGCTCGCCGAAGCGGTGGCCGAAGAGATTTGTGCTGCCGGCGGGCGCGCCGCCGCCAGTGGCGATACGGTTGCGACGAAGGCGGGCGGGGAGGCGATCACGCAGACGGCGCTTGACCACTTCGGCCGCGTCGACATCGTCGTCAACAATGCGGGCAACCAGCGCAATGCCCTGTTCGAGGATTTGACCGAGGAGGATATCGAATCGGTCCTTGCCGTCCACCTGAAAGGCAGTTTTTTCGTCACCCAGCCTGCCTATCGGCTGATGAAGCGGCAGGGCTATGGCCGCATCATCTTCACCTCGTCGCAATCGGGCGTATTCGGTAACCCCTATCGCGCCAACTATGGCGCGGCAAAGACCGGGGTAATCGGCCTGATGCGGGTATTGGTGCAGGAAGCGCCGCCCGGAATCGCGATCAACTGCGTGATGCCCAACGCCAGCGGCAGCCGCATGGGGGCAGCGGGCGAAGCGCGCGTCGACAAGGATTTCATCGCGGCGATCCTCGCGCGCGGCAATACCTATGCCGATCGGTCGGTGCCCGACTATTGCGCGGCACTGGTGACCTGGCTTGCCAGCAGCGCCTGCGACGTCACCGGCCAGACCTATTCGGTGCTGCGCGGCCATTATGCACGGGTGTTCAGCGGTCGTGGCGCAGGCTGGGCCGCGCCGCGCGGGGCGTGCCCCTCGGCCGAGCAGATCGCCACCAACCTCGGCGCGCTTTCGGACATCCAGCGATGGAGCGAGCCGCAGAGCGGTATCGACGAGGCCGATATCGCCCGCGCGGTGCTCGACCACCTATACGGAAAGGCGGAGTAGATATGGCGATGCCCGACAATGCGACGCTGCGCAGCCTGGGCGTCCTGTTCGCCGCCACCATGTGCATCGCGATCCTGGGGGTCCACTTCCACGTCGTCGGCGCGATGGTGAAGCCGCTCGGCGACGCCTATGGCTGGAGCCGCGGCGACATCGCTTTCGCGCTGACCATCTCGAGCGTCATCCATCCCTTCACCAACATTTTCCTCGGCACGCTGGTCGATCGTTTCAGCGCGCGGCGCATCGCCTTGCCCGCCATTGCCGGCTGGGCGATCGGCACCGCCCTGCTGGGCCTGGTCGGCGGGCCGATCTGGACCTGGTATGCGGGCTATGTCCTGTTCAGCCTGCTGGGCTTCGCCGCGAGTTCGATCGTCTTCACCAAGCTGATTGTCCAGAATTTCAACAAGCGGCGGGGGCTGGCGCTCGCGACGTCGCTGGCCGGGGCGGGCGTTCTGGTCAGCACCATTCCCTCAATCGTGCTTGCTTTTGAGGGCATGTTCGGGCTCGGCGGCATCTATCCGGCGATGGCCCTGTCGGCGTTCGTGCTGATGTTCATTCCGTGCTGGCTGTTCCTGCCGCGCGAGGATGGCCCGGTCGCGGCGACCGCGCCGGCCACGCCCAAGTCCGACTGGCGCGAGGTGATCGGGTCGACGATCCTGTGGCGTCTGGCCATCGCCTTCCTGTTTGTCGCCTCGTGCGTCGGGACGTTCATCGTCCATCTCCAGCCGATGCTCGCCGACGCGGGGCTGACGCGCTCCGATGCCGCGACGGTGGCGCTGTTCATCGGCCCGGCGATGATCGCGGGCCGGCTCGGCACCGGTATGCTGTTCGACCTGTTGCCGACGCGGCTGGTTGCGGCCTGCGCGTTCAGCCTGCCGGCCTTCGCCTGTCTGTGGCTGCTCAGCATCCCGCTCAGCTATGAGAGCGCGGTCGCGCTCGCGGTGCTGATCGGGATTGCGATGGGAAGCGAGGTCGACGTGGTCGCTTATATGTCGAGCCGCTATTTCGGCATCCGCCGCTACGGCCTTGTCTTCGCGATCCTGATCAGCACCTATGGCTTCGCGGTCGGCACATCGTCCTGGGCGGCCGGCAAGGCGTTCGACGCGCTGGGCAGTTATGACGCGACGCTGTTGACGCTGATCGCCGGCGTCATCGTGGCGGTGGGCCTGGTGCTATCGCTCGGTCGGCCGCCCGAGCTCGAGCACGAATCCGCCCAGAAAGGCGCATAATATTCGTATTAATTCACCGAATGATATATACGATATTGACAGGCGATGCATCGGCGCTAGGATTTCTCGAACTCCGAAAACGGAGACTCAAAGAGGATGGGCCGCAGAGCCCGGATCGGGAGGGAGACCCCATGCGTAACTGGAAAACCATGCTGTTCGCCGGAACCGCGAGCCTGATGTTCGCGCCGCCGGCCTTTGCCTTTCAGGACGACCCTGTGGCAGCGCCCGCAGTGGGAGAAAGCGTCGGTCTGAACGACATCGTCGTGACGGCGCGCCGTCAGGAAGAGCGGCTGCAGGATGTGCCGGTCGCGGTGACGGTGCTGACGCCCGAAACGCTGGAATCCAAGGGCACGTTCAACCCTGTTGACCTGGTCCAGAGCACCCCGGGCCTCAACGTCACCGCATCGATTTCCGACCGCAACAACCTGACCTACACGATCCGCGGCCAGGGCTTTTCGTTCGGTACTGTGTTCCCGGCGGTCATCACCTATTTCAACGAAGTTCCGATCGCCCGGCTGACGCAGGGCCAGTTCTTCGACCTCGCCAACGTCCAGGTGCTGCGCGGCCCGCAGGGGGTCAATTTCGGCCGTGTGACCGACGGCGGCAACGTCATGGTCACGCCGCAGCTGCCCAAGGAGGATTTCGGCGGCTATCTGACCGGCAAGCTCGGCAGCTACGGTCTGCGCACCTTCAACGGCGCGCTCAACGTGCCGATCGTCGAGGACAAGATCCTCGCGCGCGTCGCGTTCGAAACCGCGCGCCGGTCGGGTTTCACGACCAATGTCTTCAACGGGCAAAAGCTCGACGACGTCAAATATGAATCCTTCCGCGGCGGTCTGACCCTGCGGCCGGTCGAGGGGCTCGAGAATACGACCGTCGTCTCCTATCAGCGCACCCACGACAATGGCACCGCGGTGATCTTTGCCGACTTCAACCCGGGGGCGTCGGGGCTCGCGCCGGCGATCGGGCAATTTTCCTTCCTGTTCGCGGGCGCCTATGGCATCGACCCGAGCGGCAGCGTGGTGCCGTTCCGCGCTGGCCTGACACCGCTCAGCGCGCCGGCCTATATTGCGTCGCTGCAATCGCAGCTCGCGGCCCAGAATGCGCGCGGCATCCGTCAGGTGTCGCTGGTCGATCCGACCTATAGCGAGCGCAAGAACCTCTATATCGTCAACACGACGACCGCCGACATCGCGGACAATATCCAGGTCAAGAATGTCTTTGGCTATGTCCGCGAACGCGAGGACGAGGCGTCGAACTTTGCCGCGAGCAATGGCGCGGCGGTGCTGACCTGCCACTCGGCTTGCCCGGGCGGCCTGCTGTTCACGAACCAGGAGCAGTATAGCGAGGAATTGCGGATTTCGGGCCAGCTGCTCGAAGACAAGCTCAATTTCGCGCTCGGCTTCTACATGGACGAACAGCGGCCCGCCGGACCCGCCGAAAACGCCACGATCAACGTCGCCGTCCTGAACCGCGTCGGCGTCAACAAAATCACGACCAAATCGCGCGCGGTTTATGGCTCGCTGGAATATGACATCACCGACAATCTCAGCGTCAACGGCGGCCTGCGCTACACGAGCGACAAGATCCACTCGGAACAGAATACCTATCTCAGCCCGATCGACGGGGGCCAGCAGGCGTTGTTCAACTTCCTGACCGGTCCGTTCGGAGGCAATCTGCCGCCGGCGATCGCGAACCAGGTCGTCGCCGCGACCTTCGCGCCCATACCGCACGGGCAATGCGTCACTTATGGTGCGGGTTCGGTGCTCTATGCCAGCGGGCCGGGCAACTGCATCATCCGCGACGGGAAGTTCAACGCCACGACCTGGTCGGCCGGCGCCACCTACAAGACCGACGGCGGCCAGATGTTCTACGCCAAGGTCAGCAAGGGCTATCGTCCCGGCGGGGTGAACGGGACGGCCCCTCCGGGCGTCGACCCGGCCTATAACCCCGAAACCGACATATCGTTCGAAGTCGGCGTAAAGGCGGATTTCCGGTTCGACAATGTGTTCCTGCGCACCAACCTGGCTGCCTATACCGACCGCTACAAGGGCATTCAGAAGAATGTCGTGCTGCCGGGGCCAGTGCCGGTCTCGTCGGTGCAGAATGTGAACAATGCGCGGATCAAGGGGATCGAGGCAGAGGTCACGCTGATCCCGGTCGAGGGGCTGACACTCGGCGGCACCTTTGCCTATACCGACGCGAAATTCGATCGGCAGACGCCGGTCGCCGTCGGCAATCCCTGCGATCCGACGCAGACGACCACCGTTGGCTTCTGTTCGGACAACCGCTTCAACTCGGTGCCGAAGACCCAATATTCGCTGACCTTCGATTATGAACTGCCGCTGGGCAATAATATGGGCGAGATCAGCTTCGGCGGTTTGCTCTATCACCAGTCGAGCGTCGCCTACACCGACACCAGCGCTTTGAACCCGCAGTCGATCGAAGATCCCTTCACGACGCTCGACCTCAATCTGAGCTGGAAGAATGTCGGCGGTCAGCCGGTCGATCTCGGCCTGTTCGTGACCAATGTGACGAAAGAGGTCTATCGCATCGGCACCAACAATCTGATGCAGAATTCATCGCTCGGCATCCTAGGCGAAATCTATGCCGCGCCGCGGATGTGGGGCGCGTCGCTCAAATACCGGTTCGGCGCCGACGCCGACTGACCGGGGCGCCGCAAGGAAAAGGGGGCAAGTCCGGGCGGTGCAAGCTGTCCGGCCTTTTTTTGAGGAACCGATGAAGACATGCCGACGATGAACGGGTGGTCCGTCGCTCTCGTTTGCGCCTCGGCGAGAATTATCGTTGCCCCGTTTCCGCCTCGAAACGGCGATGGGGATCAGTCCTTCGCCGCCGCCTCGCGGGCGCGCTTGGCGGCGCGCAGCATCTCGATAAAGGCGTCGGTCTCGCGCTGCAAATAGGCGTTGGTGTCGGGTTCCAGCGCGTTCTTCTGGAACAGCTCGCGGGTGAGCCGCATCTGGAGCTTCGGAACGCTCGCCAGCTTTTCGCCTACCGCGAGTGCTTCGGTCAAGACATCGGCGTCGGGCACGACGCGCGTGATCAGGCCGATTTCCTTCGCCTCCTGCGCGTCCAGCTTTTGCGATGTCAGGCAGATGTCGAGCGCGCGGCCATAGCCCACCAGCCTTGGCAGCAGCGCGGTGCAGCCGAGTTCGGGCATATATCCGAGCGACAGGAAGGGGAAACTCCAGGTCGAGCTTTCGCCGCCGATGCGGATATCCATCGGCAGGAGCTGCGTCAGGCCGAGGCCGATCGCCGCGCCATGGACGGCACCGATCATCGGTTTCGACCGCGCGAGCAGGTGAATCCAGCCACTGTCCGGCATCATGCAGATCTGTGCGATGTTGCGCTTCTTGCCGGTGTCGGGGTCGACCTCCGGCCCCGCCTTGAAATCGGTGCCGGCGCAAAAGATCGACCCTTCATGGGTCAGCACGATCGCTCCGACCGCATCGTCGGCATTCGCCGTCTCGATCGCCTGTTCGGCCTCGCGATAGAGCGGTGGGCTCCACGCGTTGCGGCGGTCCTGTTTGTCATAGGTGATGACGGCGACGGCGCCGCGCACCTCGTATCGGATATGGTCGTATGTCATCCTGCCGTCCATCAAGGAGGCCGCGGCGCCGCCGACGCCGCGGCGTATTTTCACTGCTGCAACCGCTCGACTTCATAGGCGTACATGTCGTCAATATTTTCCTTGGCGGGCTTCGGCAGTTCGACCGGCGCATCGCGCGTCGGGAGCAGGATCACGGCATTGCCCGGCGACACCACCGTGCCGTGCTGGTTCTCGACCCGGATGTCGAGATGCACCTCGTTGCGGCCTTCTTCCTGCACCTTTTTGCGGACCTGGCCTTTGATCCAATAGGTGTCGCCGGTGTAGACGAATTTGCGGTGCTGGCACGACATCTTCCACAGCCAGCCGTCGTCGCCCATCCAGTTGGTGCAGATGTTGGTCAGGAAGGTCTCGCGCAGCCCGCCATAATCATAGGGGATGGGGATGCCGAGTTCGTTCGCCCAGGCCTTTTCCCAGTGCAGGCGCTGCACCGTGTCGGGGACGTTGAGCTCGTTCGGCGTGTAGAGCCCCGGCACCTTGGCGCGGATTTTCCAGCTCTGGCGAAACGCACCCGGCGGGGTCAGCTGCATGCCCCAGCCGACGTGCCAGACGACGAGATCGCTCGTGCGCAGCGGACCGCGGACGATCGTCTGCAATTCCTCGCCCTCGATCACATCTTCCCAATAGCGGGTCTCGGCTCCGCGCAGCGTTTCGGCGGCATAGCAGGCGTCGATCTCGGCGAGCTGCGCGTCGGTATAGGGAGTCGGAAGGTCGTACTCCTTCTTCTTCTCCTTCGACGCATGACGCTCGGCGCGGATCCAGGTGCCGCGCTGGATCGCGTGCAGCTCGTCGTCCTGGTTGCGATAGATATAGCCGTTCACTTCGGACACGGTGCGGCCGGCAAAGCCGCTCTTGTCGTTGACTTGCACGCCGATCAGCGCGAACCGCTGCTTCAGCTGGTCGCCAAGGCGCAGCGGGCGCCACCATTCAAATTCCATCTGCGCCTGGTACGAACCGAGCCCGGCCAGCGGGTCGCCCTTCATCATCGCCTTCACCTCGGGGGTGATCGGCGGCGCGTCGGAGACGCCCATGGTATAGAGGAAGTTCGGCGGAGCGATCAGGCCGCCCCAGCGCGTCTTGTCGCCATAATGTTTGTCGCACCACAAGGGATTGTCGTCGCCATAACCGACCGCGAAGTGCCGCGTGCCGTCCCACGTGACCTCGTAATTGTGCGGCGGCGTGGGTTTGTTGACCTGGATGCCGATGCGCTCGCGCAGCTTGTCGATGCCTTCGTCGGTCAGGATGCCATAGGTGTCGGGCAGGTCTTTGGTCTTGGCTTCGGCCATCGGTCCTCTCGCTTCTTTTTCCGTTCTCGATGGCGAATCCTTGCAGGCGTACGAAGCATGAATCAAGTAAATTCGTTATATGATTATGACGAAGGCTTGCTCAGCCATTCCGTCATCAGCATGGTCAGTTCGGCCTTCTTGATCTTGCCCGAACCGGTTGCGGGAAGCGTTGCCTCGTCGAGTACGACGAGGCGTTTCGGCACCTTGAAGGAGGACAGCTTGCCCCTGAGGTCGGCGATCACCGCCGCTTCGTCGAGGTCGCGGCCGGGTGCCATCAGGACCGCGGCGACCAGCATCGTGTCGCCGGCCTGCGGCACGCCGACGACCCCGGCCTTTTCGATTCCCATCAGCCCGGTCATCGCCAGCTCGACCTCCATCGGCGCGACATTGGCGCCATGGACCTTGATCATCTCGCCCAGCCGCGCCTCGAACTTCAGATAGCCGTCGGCGTCGAGCCGGCAGAGGTCGCCGGTCGCATAATAGCCCTCGGCGTCGAATGTCTCGTGCCGCTCGCGCCCGTTGAGGCCGAGCATCATGCAATAGCCGCGCACCAGCAGTTCGCCGACCTCGCCCGGCGGCAGAGGTCGTCGCGTCTCCGGATCGACGACCTTGAGCTCCACCCCGGGCACGGCGCGGCCCTGCCAGAATGGGCGATCCAGCGGCAGCAGTTCGTCCCAGCGCGCCGATGTATGGCCGCCCAGCGCCTCGGTCATGCCGAAGGTTCGCGCGAAACGCCCGTTCGGATGCGTGACGGGGGCGCCGATCCGCGCCGCCAGATGGCCGCTGACGAAGCGGCCGTCGCGGACGATCCCGGCGCTGTCCATGTTCAGACGCACGACGCCGAACCCCGCGTCCTTCAACGCATCCGACTGGTGCAGCACGTCGAACCAGCCCGAATCGCCGGCGAGCGCATTGCCGCCTTCTTCCGCGATCAGCTTCCGCACATTGGCGGGCGAGCCGTCGCTGGTCGTGATCAGGCAGGCGCCATTGTTGAGGCTGTAGAACAGGGTGGCGACGAATCCCGCGACCCAGAACATCGCGCGGGTGGTGATGACGCGGTCGCCATGGCCGAAGGGGGTGAAGTCCATTCCCATCTGCCAGCTGTGGCGGATGAGCGGGCCATGGCCGTGGATGACGCCCTTGGGCGTCGCGGTGCTGCCCGACGTGTGGATGATGCAGGCGGGGTCGGCGGGGGTGACGATCGCCTCGACCCGTTCGAGCATCGCGTCGCTGATCGCGGCGTCGCCGTCCAGCAGCGCATCGAACGGTTGCGACCAGGGCCGCGACCCGCCGCCGATCACATGGATGTGGCGTAGCCGCGGTGCAGCCTCGAGATGGAGGGGGGCATCGCTGCGGGTCGCGAGCCCCGGCAGTGCCTCTTCGAGCCGGGCGAGATAGTCGTGCCGCAGGAAGGCGTCGGCGACGATCAGATGGTCGAATTCGGCATGGGCGAGCACCCACTGCAATTCGGGCGCCTGGTACAGCGTGCTCAGCGGCCCGACGATGGCCCCGATCCGCCCCGCCGCGAGCACCGCGACGACGAATTCGGGGCAGGGCGGCGCCATGATCGCGATCCGCGCGCCCTTGCCCACCCCCATCGCGAGCAGCGCCTTGGCCGCCGCAGCGGATTGCCGGTCGAGGTCGTGAAAGGTCACGCGCCGGCCATCGCGCACGAGTGCCTCGGCATCGCCGTATCGCGCGGCGAAATGGCCGATCAGGCCGGGGATCGTCGGGTTGAAATCGGGTTCGGGGTTCATGGCCGTCCCTGCAGGCTGGATTCGAACCAGTCGATCATTCCCGCATGGAAATCGCGACCGGCCGCATGGAGGCTGATATTGTGTCCGGTCCGCGGTTCGAAGCGGACCAGGCTGTACGAACTGGCGGACAGATGGTCGCGCGCCTTGGCCGCCACCTCGGGCGTCGCGATCGAACTGCGCTCGTCGTCGGCGAAGGTCAGCCGCACGGGCAGGGTGATCCGCCGCATCGCCGACGGCAGGTCGCGCGGGGCAAAGGCGGCATCGGGCATCTCGGCGCCGGGGATGGGGGCAAGGAGTGCGGCATCCGCAGCGAGCGCTTCCGCCGGAAAGGTCCCGTCCGGGCCGAAGAATAGCTGGCGCGACTGCGCGGCGTCGATCGCGGGGAAATGGGTCTGGCCGTCGGCCAGTCGCCGCCCGATCAACGCCGCCTGCATCACATCGGCATAAAGCAACGGCACCCCGCAAATGTCGATCGCGCTGATGCAGGACGCGGCCCGGAGGTCGGCGGCGATCATCAACGCCAATATGCCGCCCATCGAATGGCCCGCGAGCAGCACCGGCATCGGCCCTTCACGGTCCAGCAGTTGGTCGACGAGGTCGAGGATCACGTCGATCTGCATCGCAAGCGGCATCGGGAAAGCGAAAGCGGCGCCATAGCCGGGACGGTCGATCGCGATCGCGCGGTATCCGCGCGCGGCGGCGATGGCAATCAGCGACGTTGGTGGAGAGTCCCAATAGCCTGCCCCATAGCCGCCGCCGTGCAGTGCCAGGACGATCCCCTTGGGCGGATCATGGTCCGGCCTTTGCTCGCGCCCGGACAGGGTGACGTCGCCAAGTCGAAACACTGTCTCCACGCCGCTCTCCCCGCAAGCCCGTCATTCTGTCCGTTCGCATGGCTTGCATCATCGGTATAAACAGATAGATGATATACACAACAAAAGCCTAGCGGAGCAGAATATGAACAGCCCCATCCCCCTTTTGGCGCCCAAGCCGGACCATGTGCCGGCCGAACTCGTCGTCGATTATGATTATGTCCATCCGGAGGGATTGGAAGAGGTGGGCGTCTATGCGGCTGTGAAGCGCCTGCACGATGGGCCCGACATCATCTGGTCGCCGCGCTATGGCGGTCACTGGATGGTCACCCGCGCCGAGGATGTGAAATTCGTTCAGCTGAACTACGAGATTTTCAGCCACGAGGAATTCATGATTCCGCGCACGCTGATGCCGCTGAAGCCGCTGCCGCTGGCGGTCGATCCGCCCAACCATGCGCGCTATCGCGCGGTCATCAACCCCGGCTTCATGCCCGGCAAGGTGGCGAAGATGCGCGATGACGCCCGCGAGTTGACGATCGAACTTGTCGAAAAGCTGCTGCCGCAAGGGCACTGCGAACTGCTCGGCGATTTCGCGCGGGTGATGCCGGTGACGATGTTCCTGCGTATCGTCGACCTGCCGCTCGACCGGCGCGAGGAGTTTGTCGAATGGGGGATCGCGCTGATGTCCTCCTATGACCCCGCGGAGAGGCTCGCCGCGCAGATTCGCGTCCGCGATTATCTGAAGACGGTGCTCGACGAGCGCGACAATGGCGAGGGCGACGACCTGTTGACCCGCGTCGCGGCGTGGCGCCGCAACCCGCGTTTCCAGTCGGAAGAGGAGGTGCTGTCGATGGCGAGCCTGCTCTTCTTCGGCGGGCTCGACACGGTGGCGTCCGAAATATCCTATATCGCCCATTATCTCGCCCAGCATCCCGGGCAGCAGCGGCGCCTGCGCGAAGAGCCCCAGATCATTCCCGCCGCCTGTGAGGAATTCCTGCGCCGTTTCGGCTTGTCGAACACCGGCCGCATCCTGACCCGCGATTTCGAATATAAGGGCGTCCTGTTCAAGAAGGACGAGATGATCATGGTCCCGAACAATTTGTCGGGGATCGACGATCGGGAATATGCCTGTCCGATGGACGTCGATTTCGATCGCAACGCGCCCGCGCACAATACATTCGGCAATGGCCCGCACAAATGCGTCGGTCAGGGGCTGGCGCGCGCCGAAATCGAGATATTCCTCGAGGAGTTTGTCGGCCGCCTGCCCGAATTCCGCCTCGATCCCGACCACAAGAATGTCGAGCATTGCGGGTCGGTACCGGGCTTCGACGAACTTTATCTGCGCTGGGACTGAGAAACGCGCGTCAGCCGGCGGCAATCGCCTCGCCGCGATAGAGCGCCGCGACATCGCCGGCGCGCTGGCGCAGCACTTCGCGCTGGTTGATATAGCCCTTGTCGGCGATCTCGTCGCCGGCGGGCGGCGCGACCAGCAGGCGGAGTGCCGCGACGCGGCGCGATTGGCCGCCCGCCGCCTCATTGTGGCGCGCCAGCCGGTCGGCGACATGGGCGGCGATCGCGGGATGGCCCGCTAGCGCCGCCGCGTCGATGTCTGCCCCCGCCAGACGGCGCGCGTCGGCGATCCGCATCCAGCCGAGCGCGCGGACGTCGCCGCATCCTTCGCCCGCGATCACGACGTCTTGCAGCAGCGGATCGAGCGCATCGAGCAACGCCATGCGCAATGCGCCGACATGGACCCAGGTGCCCGACAGCAGTTTGAAATTCTCGGTCACCCGGCCGTCGAAGATCAGCCCGAGTTCGGGCCGGTCGGGATCTACGAAGCGCGCGGCATCGCCGGTGCGGTAAAAGCCCTCCTCATCGAACGCAGCCGCCGTGGCGTCGGCGTTGCCGAGATAGCCGGGGGTGACCGTCAGTTCCTTGACGCGGATTTCGAGCCGCCCGCCCGATGGCGCGAGCTTCACCACATTGCCGGCGAAGGGCAGGCCGATCGGACCGGTCGACTCCAGCGGCCAGCTGACGATCGTCGTCCCCTGCGTTTCGGTCGTTCCATATTTGGTGATGATCGGGATTTGCCGCCCGGTCGCGGCGACGGCCAGCGCCTGGAGGCGGCGGAACACATCTTCGGACAGGCCCGCCGAGCCATAGCTGAGGAAGCGCAGGTCGCGGAAGAAATGGTCGCGCAAGCCGGTGTCGGTCTCCATCGCGGTGACCAGCTCCGAAAAGAAGATCGGGGTCGAATTATATTCGGTGAGATGGATTTCGCGCAGATTGCGGATCGACTCGGCAAACTGGCCGGGCACCGGACGACCGTCGTCGATGTAGAAGCAGGCGGCTTCGTTGAAGATGTCGGCGGGCAGGGTGTTGTTGCCGCCGACATGGCTCCACGGCACCCAGGAGAGGAAGGATTTGGCGTGCACCGCATGATCCTCCTGCGCGTACATCGCCTGATGCTGCGCGACGATGCCGGTCAGGATGCGCTGGGTCTGGACGACACCTTTGGGCTTGCCCGTCGATCCCGAGGTGAAGATCGTCTTGGCATGGGTGTCGGGCGTGATCGCGACGAACGACGCGTCGACGGCATCGGTCGGAAGGGCCGCGAGCAGCTCGCCAAGCGCCAGCGTCTCGCCGTCCGGCGCGGCCTCGTCGGTGACGAGGATCAGGTCGCCCGCCTCGTTCAGCGCGCGCATCGCGGGCAGGAAAATGCGCCAGTCGTCGGCGTAGACGAGGCGCGGACGGCAGATGCCGGCGCAATGGCGCAGCCGCGCATAGTCCCCGCCGGCGAGCGAATAATTGACCGACACCGGGGTATAGGGCGCCCGCGCCATCTGCGCCGCAAGGTTGACGACCAGATGTTCGGGGCTGCCGCCTGACAGCACCATGACCGACGCGTCGGGGCCGATCCCGCGATCGATGAAAGCCTGCGCCAGCGCACACACCTGGAGCAGCGCGTCGCCGAAGGTCAGGCGCCGCCAGTCGCCGCGCGTGCCGTCGGACAGCGCCGTGCGGCGCGCGACCAGCGGCCGGTCGGGAAACTGCGTGGCGCGGTCGATGAACAAATGCGGAATCGACGGCCAGAGATCGGGCAGGTCATAGCCCGGGGTGATCAGCGTCGAACCATCGTCGCGCGCCTCGAAGCGGCAGCGGTGCGGTTCGAAAGGCAGGGGCGCATAATCCACCATCGCCGAATGCGTCAGCCGGCTAGCCCGATCAAGCCGCTTCGAGCAGCTTCCTGAGCTCGGGCTGGCTGGGCTTCATCGACGGCGTGCGCGGGAAGTCGGCGACCTCCAGCAGCTTGGTCGGCACCTGATAGGCGGTCAGCCTTTCGCGCAGATACGCCCGCAACTCGTCCACTGCGACCGCTTGCCCTGCTTTCACACGATAGCCCGCGGCGGGAACCTGGCCCAGGCGCGAATCGGGCAGCGCGACGACACAGGCTTCCAGCACAGCAGGATGGGCTTCGATCGCCTTGACCACATCGTCGGGGATGATCTTGAACCCGCCGCGGATGATCGCATTGTCGGCGCGGCCGAGGATCCACAAAAACTGGTCCTCGTCCATCCGCGCCAGATCGGTCGTGCGAACCCAGTTCCGGCCGTCGCCCAGATGCACCGCGCGCAGTTCGAGCAGCCCCTTTTCGCCATGGGGCAGCGGCGCGCCGGTTTCGGGGTCGACGATGCGGCCGTCGACGCCCGGGTTCATCTTGCCGACGCTGCCGCGCCGCTGTGCGCCCGATTTCCGGAAGTCGGGGAGCGTCCATCCGGCGACGCCGCCCGCGAACTCGGTCGCACCGTAATTCTGCAGCACCGGGATGCCGAAATGATCGTAGAATTGATCGGCAAGCTCGGGATCGAGCGGCGCGGTCGAGGTGCGGAAGGCGACAAGGCTTGCCAGGGCTTCCTTCGGCACGCCGGCGTCGAGGATCATGCGCAGCGCCGACGGCGGAGCGCCGGCGACCTTGGGTTTGTGCCGCTGTACCGCATCGACGAATTCCTCGACCCGGAAACGGTCGAGCATGCACGCCTTGCGCCCGGCCGACAGCGTGACGAACAGGCTGAAGATGCCGCCGATGTGCGAGAAGGGGGTGTTGGAGATGCTGACCGCGCGCGACAATCGGGGCGCTGCGTCGATGTCGCGATTCTCGAACACCGCGGCATCGAGGACCATCTTGGAAAAATTCGCGGCCTTCAGCGGCACCCGCTTCGGCGTGCCGGTGGTCCCGCTCGTCAGCATCTCGATCCCGATCCCCTCGGCATCGCTGCGGAAATCGGTGCCCGTCATGGCGACGATCACGCGGGCCGGATCCGTCCGGTCGCCGGTGATTTCGATGCCGAGCGCGCCGCTCTGCCGCACCGCGTCGATGATCGGCCGGCGCTGCCAATCCTGCGTCTCGGCAATCACCACCGGTGCTTTCAGGCTGGAAATATCGCCCACCAGCTTGTCGTCGGGCAGGGCGGGGTTGAGCGTGACGACGCAGCGATCGGACGTGATGATCCCGATGATGACGGCCGCGATCTGCGGGCTATTGCGCAGGATGCCGCCGATCCGCGTCCCGGGACCGATGCCGTTTTCCCCCAAAATCGCCTCGACCGCCTCGATGACCTCGGTGAGTTCGCCCCAGCTATGCCACTGCTTTTGATATTCGAGCGCGGGCGCATCCGGGTCGATCGCCAAGACCCGGCGAACGATCGTGTTGAGTGTAGGCATGCTCCCCCGAATCCTAGCGTATTGGCCTATTTAAATGTCTATCTGATTTATATGTATTTGGCTCCAAGATGCAAGCGATTCATCGGGGATCAGGAAATCAGGAAGCCGCCGTCGAGCGCCAGCATCTGCCCGGTGACGAAACGCGCCGCGGGGGATGCCAGATAGACGATGGCGCTCGCCACATCCTCGGCGCTGCCCATGCCGAGCATCAGCCGGCCGGGCTGGGTGGCGGGTCCGCCGAGACGGTCCATATCGGCTGGCGGGTCGCCCACGGGCACCGCGCCGGGCAGCACGGCGTTGATGCGGATGCCGTCGCCCGCATGGTCGAGGGCGGCGGCGCGGACCAGGCCGTTGAGGCCGGCCTTCGACGCGCCATAAGCGCCATTGCCCTTCAGCACGGGGTGGACCGAGCCCATGGTCGATACCGCGACGATCGCACCGCCACCCTGTCGCTGCATCGCCGGAATCGCCGCGCGCATCGCCAGGAAAGCGCCACGCAGATTGGAGTCGTGGATCGCGTCCCACTGGTCGAGCGCCATCGTCGGCAGCGCATAGGTGCCGATGCGGGTGACGGCATAGACCATCACGTCGATCCGGCCATGGCGCACGACGAAATCGGCGACCGTATCGGCGATCGCGGCCTCGTCGGGCGCGATATCGGCGAGCTCGGCCTGCGCCCCCAGTTCGTTGAACAGCGCCGCGGTGGCCTGTCCGATCGGTGTCGCGCCGACGATAAGCGTTTTTTTGCCGGTCACGCCGAAAATGCGTTCGAGTGTCATGCGTCCCTCCCGATCCATTCGGCGGCGCGTTCGGCGATCATGATCGTCGGCGCGTTGGTGTTCGCCGACACCGGTTCGGGCATCACCGACGCGTCGACGACACGAAGTCCCGTAATGCCGCGCACCCGCAGCTGCGGATCAAGCACCGCCATCGCGTCGCCGTCGGGTCCCATGCGACAGGTGCCGACGGCATGATAGCCGATGCCGCCAAAGCCGCGGACATAGGTTTCCCATTGGTCGTCGGTTTCGGGCATCGGGTCGGGACGCAGCGTCCCGGTGACGATCGCCGACAGCGCGGGCATCCGGCACAGCGCCTCGATGATCTTCAATCCCGCCACCAGCTTGTCGACGTCGCTTTGCGCGCTTTGCAGACGATGGTCGATCACCGGCTTGGCATCGGGGTCGGCGCTGCGCAGGCGGATTTCGCCGCGGCTTTGTGGGCGCGCGACATGGAATCCGAAGGAGAAGGACGGGCGTTTCTCGACAACCGCATCGCCCTTGTCGTTGAACGAAACCGCGACGGGCAGCATCGACAGGATGATGTCGGGGTCGGCAAGGTCGGGATCGGTGCGGAACGCCGCCATCACCTGCACCGCCGGCGTGGTGAGCAGGCCACGGTGAAACAGCATATATTTCAGCATATGACGCGCGAGGCTGAACGGGCGGAGCTGCGCGCTCATCGTCGGGATGTTCACAAATTTGGCGATGCTGATGCTGTTGTGCTCGCGCAGGTTCCGCCCGACGCCGGGCAGGTCCTTTTGGACCGCAATGCCGTGCGCGGCGAGATGATCCGCGGGACCGATGCCCGACCGCATCAGCATCGTCGGCGACAACAGGGTGCCGGCGCAGAGCAGCACCTCGCGCCGCGCGTCGATGGTGCGGCGCTGCCCGTCGATGCGCAGTTCGACGCCGGTCGCCCGGCCGTCCGTGATGACGATCCGGTCGACATGCGCGCCGGTGATGATGGTCAGGTTCGCCCGGTCGCGCACCGGATCGAGATAGGCGCGCGCCGCCGAGCAGCGCTGGCCGTCCTTCTGCGTCGCAAAGATGCGGTACACGCCGCTCTGGCTGCCGTCGCAATAATCCTCGTTGAGCGGGATGCCCGCCTGGGTGAAGGCGTCGATGACATATTGCCCGATCGGCTGCGGGTCCTGGATCGGCGACACGCTGAGCGGTCCGTGGCGGCCGTGCGACTGCATCGGCGGCCCGTGAAATTCCTCGGCTTTCAGGAAATAGGGAAAGATGTCGTCATAACCCCAGCCGGTACAGCCAGCGGCCGCCCAATGGTCATAGTCCGACCGTTCGCCGCGCATATAGACCTGGCCGTTGATCGCCGAACTGCCGCCCAGCGCCTTGCCCGCCGCCCATTGCATCTTGCGACCGCCGATCGTCGGGTCGGCCTCGGTGGGCAGGCACCAGTCGAACTGCTTGTGTCCCATCAGCTTGGCGGTGCCGGCGGGCATCTTGACCAGGAAATCGTCGCCCTTGCCGCCGGCCTCGAGCAGGATGACATGGTGGCGGGGGTTTTCGCTGAGCCGCGCGGCGAGGACGCAGCCCGCGCTGCCCCCGCCGACAATCACAAAATCCGCTTGCTGGTTCACACGCAACCCTTTCAGCGCAAGTGCATCAGCACCTGTTTGATCTGCATGAATTCCTCGAGGCCCGGGCGACCGCCTTCGCGGCCGAAGCCGCTCTGCTTGACGCCGCCAAAGGGCTGGTTCGGCGCCATCGGCAACATGCCGTTGACCGCGACGCACCCGGCCTCGAGCGCGGCGGCGACCTTGTGCGCGCGCGACAGGTCGCGCGTGTGCAGATAGGCGCCAAGGCCGAAGCGGCTGTCGTTCGCCATCGCGACCGCGTCGGCATCGTCGTCGAAGCGGACGATCGACAGCACCGGGCCGAAGACTTCCTCGCGCGCAAGATGGCTGTCATGCGCGACCCCCGCGAACACCGTCGGCTCGACATAGCTGCCCGCGGCCAGATCGCCCTGGCCGCGCCGTCCGCCGGTGACGAGCCTGCCGCCGCTTTCGGCCTTCGCCCTGTCGATCACCCCGATGATCCGTGTCGCCGCCGCTTCGTTGATCACCGGGCCGATCACCGTGCTGCGGTCCAGCGGATCGCCCAGCTTGTAGCTTTCGGCCTGGACGCGCACGCGCTCGACGAACTCGTCGAAGATCGCGCTATGGGCATAGACGCGGGTCGGCAGGACGCAGCCCTGCCCCGCCAGCGGGATCAGGCTGCAACTCGCCGCCATCGCCGCCGCCAGGTCGAGATCGGCGTCGGCGAAGATCAGGTTCGCCGACTTGCCGCCGAGTTCGAGCGCGACGGGCTTCAGATGCTCGGCGGCGGTGCGCATCACCGACTTTGCCACGATGTCGCCGCCGGTGAAGCTGATCTTGCCGACCGCCGGATGGGCGATCAGTGCGGTGCCCGCCTCGGCATCGCCGGGGACGATGTTGAGCACGCCCGGCGGCACGCCCGCCGCCAGCGCCAGTTCGCCAAAGCGCAGCGCGACGAAGGGCGTCTGCGTCGGCGGCTTCAGCACCACGGCATTGCCCGCCGCCATCGCGAGGATCGCCGTCATCGCGATCGCGACGAGCGGCGAATTCCACGGAATGATGACGCCGATGACGCCGATCGGCTCGTGCCGCGCGTAGGCAAGGCCGGTGATCCCGAAGGGCTCGCTATAGGTACCCTCGATCTTGTCGGCCCATCCGGCATAATAGCGGATCCACGACAGCGCGAGGCCGCTCGAATTGCTGGACAAGGGCGTGCCGCATTCGAGCGCCGCCATTTGCAGCAGGCTCGCGGCGTCGGCCTCGATCAGGTCGGCGAGGCGGAGCAGCGCGTCGCGCCGCTTTTCGGGGCCGAGCGCGGTCCATGCTCGCTGGCCGATCACCGCAGCACGCGCCGCCGCGTCGATCTCGGCCGCGCCGCCGATCAACACGCTTGCCTGGACCCGGCCGGTGGAGGGATTGACATGGTCGCGCGCGCCAAGACCGGTCGCCGCCGACCTGGTGTCGCCGATCAGCGGGCGGCTGTCCGAAAGCAGGTCGGTCATCGCATCAACCCTTGGTAAAGCCGGCATCGACGAGCAGTTCGGCGCCGGTGACATAGCTTGCGGCGTCGCTCGCCAGGAACAGGATCGCGCGCGCCATTTCGATCGGCTCGGCGATGCGCCCCATCGGGTTGCGCCCGGGGATCGTCGCCGGCCCGGCAATCACCGCGCCGCCCGCCGCCTGCGCCGCGCGCATCTTGTCGGGGCCGGGGGTCGCCATGCCGCCGGGGAGCACCGAATTGACGCGGATACTGTCCTTGCCGAACTCGACGGCGCCAAGGCGGGTGATCGCATCGACCCCTGCCTTGGCCGAGTCATAATGCATATTGGGAAAGATCGTCGGATGCTGCGCGCTCATCGAAGAGACGTTGACGATCGACCCGCCGCCGCGCAGCCGCATCTGCCTGACCGCTTCGCGCAGGCACAGGAAACTGCCGCGCGTGCAGACGGCGTGCATGATGTCCCATTCGGCCACCGACATGTCCATCGTATTCGCCTTGCCGCGATAGGCGGCATTGTTGACGAGAACGTCGACGCCGCCGAAAGCCTCGGCAGCGGCGGCGAACCCCGCCTGCACGGCGGCTTCGTCCGACACGTCCATTCCGATGCCGAGCGTCGGCCCCTTGTGTGCCAGCTCTGCCGCGACGGCGGCGGCGCCCTCGGCATTGAGGTCGGCGATCACAACGCTGGCGCCGACATCGAGGAAGAGGTCTGCGGTCGCCTTGCCCAACCCCGACGCGGCGCCGGTGACCAGCGCGACCTTTCCGGAGAGGGTGAAGGGAGCGAGGGCGGAAGACTCAGGGTTGCCGGCAATCGTCATATGTTCAACCTCTCCATCGATCCGGCCTCCGGCCTTGCGGACGGAGACCCTATTCGTCATGTTGAATCATGACTACAATCATATAAAACCTTTATACCTTTAAACGAGAATCGACCAACAGCACAAGCGGGAGCAGGATATGGGACAATTTGACGGCCGCGTCGCGGCCATCACCGGCGCGGGGCGCGGAATCGGGCGCGAAACAGCGCTGCTGATGGCGCGCGAGGGGGCGAAGATCGTGGTCAACGACCTCGGCGGCGGCCCGCAGGGCGGCGGCGGTGATGCCAGTTTCGCGCAACAGGTGGTCGACGAGATCAAGGGTGCGGGCGGCGAAGCGGTCGCCGAAACCTCCAGCGTCGCGTCGATGGCGGGCGGCCAGGCGGTCGTCGATTGCGCGATCGACCATTTCGGCCGGCTCGATTTCCTGATCAACAATGCCGGCATCATCCGCCCGAAACGCCTGACCGAGATGAGCGAGGAGGATTTCGACATCGTCCTCGCGGTCAACCTCAAGGGCTATTTCGCGACGATCCGCGCGGGCGCCGAACATCTGAAGAAACAGGGCGGGGCGATCGTCAACTTCGCCTCGCCCTCGGGCTTCGGTCATTATGGCATGGTGAACTACAGCGCCGCGAAGGAGGGCGTCGTCGGCATGTCGCGCACCGTCGCGCGCGAGCTCGCCGAGTTCGGCGTGCGTACCAATGTGATCCGCCCGATTTCGGGTCCGAGCAACATGAACATTCCCGAAGTCTATGAAACGCTCGGCTATGCGATGAACATGCTGAAGATTCCGCCGCTGTCGAACCACTGGATCGGCAACAGCGGCCCCGACGGCCGGCCGTGGAACGTCGCGGCGGTCGCCGCCTGGCTCTGTTCGGACCATGCGGAAAATCTGAACGGGCGCGAGCTGTTCATCAACGGCGGCCATGTCGCGCTGGTGCAGGAACCCGAATATGTCCGCAGCCAGTTCGCCGTCGACGGCTGGACCTTCGAAGGGTTATGCGACGAAGGCACGACGCGCGCGCTGACTTGGGACATTCGCAACCGCTTTACCGGCAAGTAAGGGTCGGGCGATCCGCGCCGGTCAGACGCGGATCACCACCTTGCCGAAATGTCGGCGCGCGGCGAGGTGAGCAAAGGCGGCAGGCGCCTCTTCGAAGTCGAACACGCGGTCGATGACCGGTTGGAAATGGCGCGCGGCAAAGTCGACCAGCGCGGCAAGGTCGGCGCGCGAGCCGACCGAGATGCCGCGGATGACGCCCATCGTGCGCATCAGCGGCAAGGGGCTGATCACGTTCAGCGGGTCGGCGAGCAGGCCGATCAATGCGATTTCACCCTCAGGCGCCAGTGCCGCCATCGACTGCGGCAGCGTCCCGGCGCCGCCGACTTCGACGACACGGTCGACGCCGCGCCCGTCGGTCAGTTCCAATACCCGCGCGCTCCATTCGGGATGTTCGCGGTAATTGATGACATCGCTCGCGCCGAGATCGCGCAGCCGGCCGGCCTTGGCATCGCTCGACGTCGTCGCGATCACCCGGCACCCCTTCGCCCACGCGATCTGCAGCGCGAAGATCGAGACGCCGCCGGTGCCCATGATGAGCACCGTCCGTCCCGGCCCGAGCGGCGCGCCGCGATCGAGCGCGCTCCACGCGGTGACGCCGGCGCACGGCATGGCTGCTGCTTCTTCAAAGGACAATGTGTCGGGCAAGGGGACCACCGCGCGCGCCGCAACCGCCGCCTGTTCGGCGAGCACGCCGTCGACCGCGCCGCCAAGGTCGGTCGCGATCGATCCGGCCTGCAGCGGACCATCGATCCAGCCGGGGCGAAAGGGGATGACGACGCGCGTTCCGACATTCAGATCGGTGACCGCCGACCCGATCGCGACAATCTCTCCGGCCCCGTCGGACACGGGGATGATTCCCGGCTTCGGACCATAGGGCGAGGGGCCAAAGACCATCATCAGGTCGCGGGCATTGAGCGAAACGGCGCGGATGCGTACGCGCACCTCGCCGGCGGCTACCTCGGGTTCGGGACCGTCTTCGACGATCAGATGGTCGATCGAACCATGATCGCGCAGGCGATAGAAACGCATCGTGCGGATCAGGCGCCGGCGAGGATGTCGACGTTGATGCCGATGCGGTCGGCGGGGATCGTCAACGGCCGCTCATAGGAACAGTCGCGGGCGTCGCGCGCCGTCCTGCCGCTTTGCGCCAGCATCGCGCGGGCTTCGGGGCTGATCTGGGTCGCGACCGGCTGGCCGCCCCAGTCGGGCACGCATTTGCGTGCGGCAATCCGCCATTCGCCGCCGCGCTTTTCCATCCGGTCGACATAGCGTCCGCCGCCGATCGTCAGATTCTGCCCGTTGGGATCGAGCGCGGCGAACATCCAATAGGTTTCGCAATGCGCGGTGTTGCCGTCGAGCTCGCAGCTGTGGTTGGTGATGATATGCTGGTGCGTCGCCTGGGCGTTGGTGTGATAATGGTTGACCCATGCCCAGAATTCTTCCGGTCCGGCGACGACGAAGCCATGATCGTCGATCGCGTCGGGGTGATAGGCCGAGAGGAACAGGTCGCGGTCCATCCGGTCGACGCCGCGGCAGTAGCGCGTGACGACCTCGCGGATCTGCTGCTTGTCGTAAAGCTCGCGCACTATCGCTTCGAGGGACGGTTCCATGGCGGCCCCCTCAGTTCGGCGCCTGGCCCAGCGCATGGCGCGCGGCGACCCAGCCGAAGATGAAGGAGGGCGAGATGCTCGCCCCCGCGCCCGGATAAGTCTTGCCCATCACCGAGGCGGTCGAATTGCCGGTCGCATAGAGGCCGGGGATCACCGATCCGTCGTCGCGCAGCGCGCGGGCATATTCGTCGGTCAAAATGCCGCCGAAGGTGCCGACGTCGCCGGGAAAGACCTCGATCGAATAAAAAGGCGCGGTTTCGATCTCGCCCAGGGTCGGGCTCGGCTTGTGCGTGCGATCGGCATAGACGAGGTCATAGGCCTTGTCGCCGCGGTGGAAGTCGAGGTCCTTGCCCGTCGCCGCGAAGCCGTTGAAGCGTTCGACCGTCGCCTCCAGCCCGTCGGCATCGACGCCGATCTTGGCCGCCAGGTCGCGCAGCGTCGGCGCCGATTTCAGGAAGCCGCTATCATGCCAGACCTGCGGGATCGCGCCCATGCGAAAGCCCCAGCTGTATTTCCTGAAATAGGAGGCGTCCATGATCGCAAAGGCGGGAACCGCGCCATGCGCGTAGAAATCCTGACCGTTCGCCATATAGGATTGCGCCTCGTCGGCGAAGCGCTTGCCCGCCTTGTCGACCAATATGCAATGCGGCTTGGGCAGGTCGGGGACGTTCATCAGCGGCGGGCCATCGGGCGGCACCGAGGTCGGAATCCACACCGCCTGATCGGTCAGGTCGAGCGCCGCGCCATGCGCGCGGGCGATCTCGATCATCTCGCCGGTGTCGCCGGGGTTGGCGTTGGTCCATGCGGTCGACGAGGGCTGGGGCCCGTATTTCTTGCGCAGCTCGGCGTTGTGCGCGAAGCCGCCCGCGTTGATCAGCACGCCGTCGCGCGCTTCGACCCGCCAGGGTTTGCCGTCCTTTTCGGTCACCACCCCGACGATGCGGCCATCCTGTTCGACCAGGTCGGTGACGCCGGAATCGGTCCGGATATCGACGCCATGGTCGAGCGCCATCCTCAGCATCCGTCCCTGGATCGCGGCGCCCGAGCCGACCTGGTGGATGCCGAGCAGCTTGTTGCGGATCATCCGCAGGCCGATCTTCATCATCGCGAACTTGCCCGCCCAGGTCACCTTCATCAGCGTCAGATGCTTGGTTTCGGGGCGCTTGGCAGGCACGCCGAATGCGCCGCGGCGAAGCTTGGGATACCATTCCTTGCCCAGCTTCTTGATATTGAAGATTTCGACGCCGAGCGAGCGGCCCTCGGCCAGCCCGCCGGGCAGGTCGTCATGATAGTCGGACCAACCACCGTAACGGACGAAGGGCATGCCCTTGGCTTCCAGATAGTCGACCATGCGCGGACCCATTTTCAGGAACATGTCCTTGCGCTCGCGCGATGTCGAAGGACCGACGTCGCCGACCGCCGAATCCATATAGGCGCGCGCCTTTTCATCGCTGTCGTCGACGCCTTCGCGCGCCTGCAGCGGGTGGTTCGGAATCCAGAACACCCCGCCCGACAGCGCGGTCGACCCGCCGACGACCTCGGTCTTTTCGAGGATCAGCGGCTTCTTGCCGGCATCGACCGCGGCGATCGCGGCAAGCATCGATCCGCCGCCGCTGCCGACGACGACGAAATCGGCACTTTCGTCCCAGCCGCCGCTCATTCGCCATACCCGTTCTCGATGAAGTCATCGAGGCTGCGGTGGAAATTGATCACCGCGATCTCCTGCCGCGGGTTGGGCTTGGCGCCCTTGAAGGCGCGCGACTTCATGCCCTTCTGCACCTCGGCCATATTCTGGTAATCCTGGGTCAGGATCAGCCCCCAGAAATCGACGTCGGCATGATCCTGGCTCCATTCATGCTCGACCTTCTTCGCCGTGCCCGGTGCGACGCGTTGCAGCGAATAGACGTCCCAGATGCATTTGTCGGGATCGTTGCCGAAGGGCCGCGCCCGATAGCCAAGCAGGCCTGTGGGGCCCATCAGCATGATCTGGTTGGGGAACAGATGCCAGTCGACCCCCGCCGCATACATTTGTTCGGGGGTGATGCTCGGCCATTGCTGGCCCTGCGAGACGGCATTTTCATAAATGAACTGGCCGAATTTCTGCAGCACCTCCATCGGCGGCGTCCCCTCGGGCACCTCCTGCTCGACGCGGCGGGCGGCATAGACGGTCTGCACCGACGAGCCCGCATTCAGCGTCGCCGCCATATCCTCCATATAGTCGCGGATGCCGGGGCGGATGTCGGCGGTCGGCTCGCCCCCGGTCAGCCGCGGCGAGCGCGACCCCATCGGCATCGATTCCCAATAGCCGAAGTGCGAGTGGCGGCCGCGGGCATAGCTTTGCGTCCAGTCGTCGAAATAGCGCAGCATCTGGTTGTGCGTCGTCTGGACGTGATAGCCTTCGTTGAACGCCTCCAGCGCGACTTTCCAGTTGCAGTCGAAGATCGTCGACTTGCGCCAGTGATAGTTCATGCCGCCGATGTCATAGGGGTCGAGATAGGCCTTCGCCGGGGCGAGATGCTCCTCGAGGCTGACGCTGTCGGGGTCGAGATTGATATAGACCCAGCCGCTCCAGCGCCCGAGCTTGACCGGCACAAGGTTCAGGTCGTCGTCGGTCAGTGATTCCTCGGGCCATTCGTGGCGGTCGACGACCTTGGCGATCGTCCCGTCGAGCTTCCACGACCAGCCATGGAACTTGCAGAAAAGGCGCGCGGCGTGACCGCATCCCTCGGTGATCGTGCGGCCGCGGTGCGGGCAGACATTGTAATAGGCTTTGATCTCGTCGGCCGCGACGCGGATCACCATGATCGACTGGTCGACGATGTCATAGGTGTAATAATCGCCGACGTTGGGAATTTCCTCCTCGCGGCACGCCATCTGCCACACGCGGTACCACAGCTGCTCTGCCTCCAGCTTCGCGAATTCGGGCGAGATATAATGGTCGGCCGCGACGACATAGCCGGCCCCGTCCTGCTGCAGCCCGTCCTTGGTCTGAACGTTCATCGGAATCCCTCTCCTTATGCCCGTCCACTCTGCTGAACGGACCCGCGCTCCGCAATGCCGATCGCGCGCCGGCATCGATTTTTATCATCTAACTAGGTAACATGACTTTTGGCAAGGGGCGAGTCGAACCGATGCGGCGCTTTGCGCGCGCTTGCGCCTTACAGCATTTCGGGGCAAAAGGCGCGGAACGATAAAGGAATTAAACTTGTCTAACGCTTTCGTTGCAATACCGGTCGGCAATCGCAGCAATGCCGCCGCCGTACGCGTTCCCAAAACCGCCGAACTTGTCGCGAAGCAAATCCGCAACGCCATCATCCGCGGTGAATTGGTCGACGGCGACACCTTGCCGGCCGAATCGCATTTGATCGCCGAGTTCGAAGTGTCGCGTCCGACGATTCGCGAGGCGGTTCGCATCCTCGAGTCGGAAGGGCTGGTTACGGTCGCGCGCGGCGCGCGCGGCGGCGCGCGCGTCAGCTCGCCCAATTACGAGATGATCGAGCGCGCGGCGGGCATCACGCTGCAGTCGAAGAATGTCACCATCGGCGATCTGTACGAGATGCGCACCCTCATCGAGCCTCCGGCGGCGCGGCTCGTCGCCGAGCGTAACAGCGAAAAGGCGGTGCCGATCCTGCGCGAGATGATCGAGGGCGAATTGAGCCAGATCCGCGACCGCTTCGCGATCACCGCGATGATCTCCGAATTCCACAGCACGATGATCGATCTGGCCGGCAACCAGACGCTGATCATGTTCAGCCATGCGCTGCGCGGGCTGGTGGACGAGCATCTGAACCTCGCGCAGCGGCGCAATTCGGTCGATCCGGAAATCTCGCTGCGCCAGCTGAAGTTCGGCCTGAAATCGCATTCGAAGCTTGTCGACCTGATCGAGGCCAAGGATGGCGCCGGCGCCGAGGAACATTGGAAGGCGCATATGGTCGCCGCCGGCAAGGTCTGGCTGGCGCAGGTCGGACCCCATTCGGTGGTCGATCTGATCGATTAAATTTCCCGACATCGCTCTCGACAGAAGCAGTGTAATTATATAACGGATTACACTGATAACGACGAATGTGTCTGGGAGTGAGATGGATGGCCGACAAGCAGTTGGTGGCGGATTCAGCGGTTTTGCTGGAGATCTATGCGCGGGCGGCGTTGCTGAAGGCGAACGACGAACGCGCCCGCAAGGTGATTCTCTCCGGCCAGATCGCGATGGTCTATTATTCCTACCGCGGGCAGGAGATCATTCCGTCGGTCATGGGGCAGGTGTTGCGCGACGACGACACCATCTGCACCATCTATCGCGGCATCCATGACATGCTCGGCAAGGGCTTCCCGCTGAAGGAACTGTGGGCCGAACTGGCCGGCCGGACGACGGGATCGTGCAAGGGCAAGGGCGGCCCGATGCACCTGACCTATCCGCCGAAGGGGATCATGGTCACCACCGGCATCGTCGGATCGTCGGCGCCGATCGCCAACGGGCTCGCCTGGGGTGCGCAGCTCGACAAGAGTGACCGGGTGTCGGTGTGCACCTTCGGCGATGGCGCATCGAACATCGGCGCGGTGCACGAGGCGCTGAACCTGGCGGCGGTGTGGAAACTGCCGACGATCTTCGTCTGCCAGAACAATCTGTTCGCCGAACACACGACCTTTGAAAAGATGACCGGCGGCGGCAATATCGCGGGCCGCGCCGACGGCTATGGCATTCCGGGCGTACGCGTCGACGGCAATGATCCCGAGGCGATGTATTCGGCCTTTGCCGAGGCGGTGGCGCGGGCGCGGGCGGGCGAAGGCCCGACCCTGCTCGAATGCATGACCTTCCGCTTCTATGGCCATAATTTCGGCGACGACGACAGCTATATCCCCAAGGAGCAGAAAGCGGCGGCGATGGCGGCCGACCCGGTGCCTCGCCTGCGCGCGCGGCTGATCGCCGACCGCATCGCGAGCGAGGACGAACTCGCGGCGATCGAGGCGGGGATCGAGAAGCAGATCGACGAGGCGATCGAATATGCGCTGGCCTCGCCCTGGCCCGAGCCGGACGCCCTGCGCTTCGACGTCTTCGCGAAGGAGATCGCGGCATGAGCACCACGGAAAAGGCGGCCAAGCCGAAAATCACGATCATCGAGGCGATCTCGAAAGCCTATCAGGATGCCTTTGCCGAGGATCCGAAGGTCATCACGCTGGGCGAGGACCTGGCCGATCCCGAGGGCGGCGGCATCGCCAAGATCACCAAAGGGCTGTCGACGACCTTCGGCGACGACCGCGTGCGTTCTACGCCGATTTCGGAACAGGCGATCATGGGCGCGGCGATCGGCGCCAGCCTTGCCGGCTACAAGCCGGTCGCCGAGATCATGCTGATGAACTTCACCACCGTGGCGATGGACATGATCGTGAACCATGCGGCGAAGCTGCGCTTCATGTCGGGCGGCCAGACCAGCGTGCCGATCGTCATCCGCACCATGACCGGGCTGGGCTTCGGGTCGGGCGGCCAGCATTGCGACTATCTGGAGGCGTGGTTCGCGCATACCCCCGGCATCAAGGTCTGCGCGCCGTCGACGCCCGAGGATGCCTATGGCCTGCTGCGTGCGGCGATCGACGATCCCGATCCGGTGATCTTCATCGAAAATCTGCCGACCTATCGCACCCCCATGTCCTTCGAACTGCCCGCCAGCGACCATCGCGTGCCGCTGGGCAAGGCCGCCGTGCAGCGCGAGGGCAGCGACGTGACGATTGTCACCTATGCCCGCATGGCGGTGCTCGCCCGCGCCGCTGCCGACCAGGCAGCCGCGGACGGCATATCGGTGGAGGTCATCGATCTGCGCACCATCGCGCCGTGGGACCGCGACACGGTCCTCGCATCGGCGCGCAAGACCGGCCGGGTGATCGTCATCCATGAGGCGGTGAAGGAGCATGGCGCCGGCGCCGAAATCGCATCGGTGATCAACGAGGAATTGTTCGGCGCGCTCAAGAAACCGGTCAAGCGGCTCGGCGGGGCATTCAGTGCGGTGCCCTATTCGCGCCCGCTCGAAAATGCCTATGCACCCGATGGCGAGCGGATCCTCGCGGCCATCAAAGACATCGTCAGCTAAGGAGGCCGTCAGTGGCTGTGCAAGTGATCATACCCAAGATCGGCTTTTCGATGAACGAGGGCATCCTCGCCGAATGGATGGTGGAGGACGGCGCCGAGGTGACCGAGGGCCAGCCGCTCTATGCGCTGGAAGCCGACAAATCGACGAATGAGGTCGAAAGCCCGGCGAGCGGCAAGATCCGGATCATCGGCGAAGTGGGCGAAACCTATGAGGTTGGCGACCTCATCGCGGAGATCGGGTGACGGGCGTGCCGGAGGCGGTGAGCGTCGCCGATGCCTATGCCGCGGTCGTCAACGGCCGGCGCAGCATTCGCGGCTACAAGCCCGATCCGGTACCCAAGAAGCTGCTGGCCGACATCCTGGCGCTCGCGATGCGGTCGCCCTCGTCGCTCAATACCCAGCCGTGGAATTTCTATGTCGTGACGGGCGAACCGCTCGCCCGGATTCGCGCGGAGAACACGCGGCGCAACCTCGAACGCATTCCGAGCACGCGCGAATTCCGCGGCATGGAACAATATGAGGGCGCCCACCGCGAGCGGCAGGTCGGCGTCGCCAAGCAATTGTTCGGCGCGATGGGCATCGCGCGCGACGACAAGCCGAAGCGCACCGACTGGGTGTTGCGCGGTTTCCGGCAATTCGACGCCCCGGCGTGCATCGTCGTCACTTATGACAAGATACTCGTCGGCAGCGACATCGCGCCGTTCGATTGCGGCGCGGTCGCGACCGCGATCGTCAATGCGGCCTGGTCCAAGGGGCTTGGCTGCGTCATCAACAGCCAGGGCATCATGCATTCGGCGGTGGTGCGCGCGGAGGCGGGGATTGCCGACGACCAGACGATCATGATCTGCATCGCGATCGGCTGGCCCGACGAGAGCTTTCCGGCGAACAGCGTCGTTTCAACGCGCAAGACGCTCGACGAGGCGGCGACCTTCGTGGGCTTTGGCGATTAGCCGACCGTCGCGCCGTCGCCCACGGGCAAGGCATCGATATTGACGAACAGCATCCGCGCGACCTGTGGCCCGCGGTTGCGCCAGCCGTGGGCGACGCCGCGATCGACGATCAGATCGCCGGGGACGAGTTCGACTTCGCCGGTCTCGGTGACCAGGTCGATCCGCCCGGACAGCAAAATGCCGTAATCGAGCGTGTCGGTCGCGTGCATACCCGGGCCGACCAGCTCGTCGGACGGTGCGAATTCGACGATCAGGAACTTGCTCGCCCCCGGTGCAAAGGCGAAGGAAAAGGCCTGTGCCGCGTCGTCGCTGCCGCTGTTGTCGGCGGGCGCGCCGTCCGTCTGCCACAAGGCCGTGACACGCGTGCCGCCCGCTTCGGTCACCGCCCCGCCGGGGCCGTCGAACAGGATGCATGATCGGCCACCGGCATCGAGCCCGGTGACGATGCGACGGTGGCTTTCGCTCATGGCAGGCCGTCGCCGCGCCGGATCACATCCTTGCCGCCGTCGATGAAGATCGTCTGGCCGACGACATAGTGGAGGTCAGCGCTGGCGAGGAAGGTCAGCAGGGGCGCGATCTGTTCGGGCTGGGCATAACGATCGACCGCAATCGGGGTCGCCTCGGCGAGCATCGTGCGGCCTTCTGCCGTGGCGAGGATCGGCTGCGTCATCCGCGTCAGCACCGCGCCGGGCGCGATGGCGTTGAGGAGGATGCCGCACCCCGCCCAGTCGGGCCGGATCGACTGGCGGCGAACCCAGCGGCTGAGCGCGACCTTGGTCGAGGCGTAGACCAGCCGCGAATCGCTTTCGGCAAGGCGCAGCGCTTCGGCCTCGTCGCCCGACAGGCAGGCATCGACGAGCGCATCGTCATGGCCGAGGATGACCGCCGATGACGAGACGGCGACGGCGCGGGGCGCCGGGGACGCGGCGAGCAGCGAGCGCACGCCTTCGAGCAGCGCGACAGTTCCGAAATAATTGACCCCGACCATCGCGGCGACGTCAGCGCTGGCGATGCCGGCACAGGCGATCACGCCGTCGAGCCGACCGCCGCATCGCTCGGCCGTTGCCGCGACCGCGTGCGCGCGGCCGGCGGCGGTGGTCAGGTCGGCGGCGATATCGGTTTCGTCGAGGTCGAGGCCGATCGGATGATGGCCTTCCGACTTCAGCCGCGCGACGGTCGCGGCCCCGATGCCGCGCGCCGCGCCGGTGACGAGGATCGTTCGCACCGTCATCGCGTCACACGCCCAGCGCGCCGAAGCTGTCCAAATCGACCATCGCCATCGCGAAGCGGGTCGCGGCGGCGGTGTTGTTCGCCTCGGTCTGGAAATGCGATCCGTTGAGCATCCAGATGAGCAGGCCCCAGACGACGTCGCGGCGATAGGCGGCCCAGGTATCGTCGAAGGGCGGGGCGTCCACGCCCTCGGCCCGGAGGCAATCGAGATAACAAGCGAGCAACGCGCCTTCCCAGCGCCGCCGGTCGACGAGGTCGAGTCCGGCGATCAGAAAATAGCTGACGTCGATCGACCAGGCGCCGAGGCGCGGCTGCGAATCGAGGAAGCCCGGCGTTCCGTCGGCATCGACGTAGAGATTGCCCAGATGCATGTCGCCATGGTTGATAACCGTCGCCTGCCCTTCATGCGCTTCGCGCATCGCCGCGTGCGCGGCACGGATGCGCGGTGGATCGAGCAGGAAGCGCGGCATCGCCGCGCCGCGCGGGGATGTAGCATAGCCGACGAAATGTTCGGGCGTCAGTAGCAACCCGAAATAATGCGTCATCGCGGCTTCGCTGGTGTCCGGCACCCAGGCGAATTGAGTGGCCAGTTCGGGGGCGTTCCACCAGCGCGCGTGGAGCTTGGCGAGGCCAGCCAGAAAATCTTTCGCCAGTTCAAACCCGATCGGCTGCTGCAACGACAGGAAGCGCACGTCGCGCAGGCACAGATCCTCGAGGATCACCAGCGCCTTGCCCTCGCCGTCCATCACCGCAGCCAGGCAGTCGGGGACGTTGAGTCCGGTTGTCGGCATCAGGTCGTGATAGGCGTAATATTCGTTGACGTGCATCTTCTGCATCGCGGGGCTGTGCTGCTCGAACCCGACCTTCACCATCATCGTCGGCGGCAGGTCGGGATGATCGCCGGTCACCGCGAGGCGGATCTTGGTGCAAGCGCCGTGGATCACATCGACGGGTTCGATGCGGTCGATCCGAACGCCGGGAAAGCGCGGCGCCAGCGCCTCGCCCAGCCAGCCGGGCGTGATCCCGGCGATGCTGGTCGGAACCCGCACCGCCGTGTTCAGCCCGCGTCGGCGAGGATGATTTCCCCGGCGCGCGACGCCATCGCCATCGCCGGCGCATTGGTGTTGCCCGACACCAGCGACGGCATGACCGAAATATCGACGACGCGCAGCCCCTCGACCCCGCGCACGCGCAGCTTCGGATCGACGACCGATGCGTGGTCTGCACCCATCCGGCAGGTGCCGGCGGCGTGATAGCCGCTGCCGCCGATCCGGTGATAGGCGTCGACGATCTCGTCGTCGGTCTCGATCCCGGCACTGGGATCGATCTCCGCGACGACAAAGGGCGCGAGGGCCGGCTGGGCGAACAAGGTCCGGATCGCGCGGAACAGCGCGACCGACACCCGCCGGTCATATTCGGTGGCGAGATAATTGGGATCGATCAGCGCCGGCGTCGCAATGTCCGGCCCCGCGATCAGGATGCTGCCCTGGCTTTCGGGGCGCATGACATAGCCGCCGCACATCGCGCCGTGGAAATTATGGAGCGACAGCCCCGGGGTGCTGCTGTCGATCGACATCGGCCCCATGCCGAGCTGGGCGTCGGGCCGGCCGCTGCCGGGTTCGGTGCGGATGAAGCCGCCGACCTCGAACGCCGCCGACGTCAGCGGCCCCGATTTGAACAGGAAATAGCGCAGCGCGCTGAGATAGAGGCCCAGGCCCTGAAAGGCGAAATTCTCGCTGCCGCCGCGCAGCCGATATTGCGCGCGCAGCAGCCGGTGCTCGCGCATATTGTGGCCGACGCCGGGGGCATGGTGCAGCACGCCGACGCCGACGCTCTTCAGATGGTCGGCGGGGCCGATCCCCGACCGCTGGAGCAAGGTCGGCGTATTGAGCGCGCCGGCGCTCAATACCACTTCGGTCGCGGCGATGTCGCGTTCGCCCGCGGCATCGCGAATCCGCACGCCGGTGATCCGCGTGCCTTCGTGCGTCAGGCGCAGCACGTCGGTGTCGGTGACGACGGTGACGTTCGCCCGCTCCATCGCCGGACGCAGGAAAATCTTCGCCGCGCTCTGCCGCTTGCCTTTCCAGATGTTGCGCGGCTGGTACCCGAAGCCCGAGCTGTCGAGCGAGTTGAGGTCGTCGACGGTCGGCACCCCCATTTCGGCGGCGGCGGCGATCATCGCCTCCAGGATCGGCAGCTTGGTCGGATGGATGGTGATGTTGAGCGGGCCGCCCGTGCCGCGCATGTCGGACGATCCCAGTTCGTGATTTTCGAGCGCCTTGAAATGCGGCTTCAGGTCGGCCCAGCGCCACCCGTCGCAATCCCACTCGTCATAATCGCTCGGCTGCCCGCGAACATAGACCATGCCGTTCAGCGAGCTCGACCCGCCCAGCGCCTTGCCGCGCACCCAATATTCGGGTTCGTTATGCCCGCCGGTCTTTTTCGCGACATAGGCATGGGTCAGCCTGGGATCCATCAGCGTCTTGCCGAAACCGCGCGGCATGTCGATCAGCGGGTTCGAATCGACCGGCCCGCTTTCGATCACCAGAATCCTGTGGCGGCCGCTGCGGCTCAGCCGTTCGGCGAGGACACAGCCCGACGATCCCGCGCCGACGATGATATAGTCGAACGGTCCCATGTCAGATCTCGACCATGTCGAATTCGGACTTCAGCGCGCCGCAGTCGGGACATTTCCAGTCGTCGGGGATATCCTCCCACGCGGTGCCGGGTTCGATGTCACCCGCCGGATCGCCCAGCTCCTGCTCGTAAATCCAGCCGCAATTCATGCACATCCATTTCTTCATGGCGTGGCGCTCCCGTCAGCTGTCGAACTTGACCCACAGATGCTCGGGCACGCGCAGCAAATGGCCCTTGATGTCGGGGCCGGGCTTGTCGGGATCGAGCCGCAGATTGGGCAGCTTGTCGAGGATCGCGTTCAGCGCCCGCGTCATCTCGACCCGCGCCAGATGCTGGCCGATGCACAGGTGCGGCCCACTGGCGAAGGCGATGTGGCGCGTGCTGCGGCTCCGGAAAATGTCGAAGACATCGGGGTTCTCGAACTTGCGCGGATCGCGGTTCGCCGACGCCAGCACCGTGTTGATGAAAGTGCCCTCCTTGATCGGGATGCCGTCGATTTCGGTATCCTGCGCCGCATAGCGAAAGGTCGAGGTGACCGGCCCTTCCCAGCGCAGCGCCTCGTCGATCGCCTGCGGGATCAGGTTGCGGTCGGCGACGACCGCCGCCAGCTGGTCGGGATGGGTGAGCAGCCCGGTCAGCAGCACGCTCGTGCCGCGATAGGTGGTGTCGCCGCCCGCGTTCATCAGCTGGCGCAGGAACGAAATCAGCACATCGTCGGGCAATCGCTCGCCGCCGGCCTCGACCGTGGCGAGGTGGCTGATCAGGTCGGTGCCGGGGTTCTCGCGCTTCTGGGCCAGCAGCTCGCCAAAGAAGGTTCCGAGCTTGGTGCTCGCCTCGGGCCCCTGCGGCAGGCCGATCGACGACAGGATCTGCGCGATCGCCAGCTTGTGGAATATCGGCGCCTGTTCGGGTTCCAGTTCGACCTGGGCATAGATGACCTGGAAGGGGTAATGGTGGGTGAATTCCTCGATCAGGTCGGCCTCGCCGCGCCCGATGAATTCGCCCATCAGCCGGTCGACGACGGGATCGACCACGGTCTCGCCCCATTGGGTGACGATCTGCGGCAGGAAGGCTTTTTGGAATATCTTGCGGTAATGGGTGTGTTCGGGGGCGTCCATCACCGTCACCGTATTGCCGAACGAGCGGCCGAGGTTGCGCTTGAACGCTTCCTTGTTGGTGAAGATCTCGGGCTGGGTCAGCACCTTCATCACCGCGTCGTAACCCAGCACCATCACCTGCGGCAGATGCCCCATCTGGGCGTCGGGAACGTCGGTGAACTGCATGCGATAGCTGCCCTCGACCACCGCGCCTTGCCGCATCAGCTCGTGAATCCGCGGATAGGGATCGGGGCAGTTGCCGGTCGACAGTTTCTCGACCAGGAACGGATCGAAGCTCTTGTCCTCTAGATCCTCGAGGCGGGGCATGACGGTCATGATGTCCACTCCAGGCCGAGCGCCGCGACCGCGGCCCTTGAAATCGGCAGGATCGGATCGTCCTGCGGGTCGCGCGCGTTGAACATGCGGTTGTGGCACACCGCCACGGCGAGCTGTTGATCGGGGTCGGCCCAGCCGAGCGAGCCGCCCGCGCCGGGATGCCAGACGGCGCGCGGGCTGCTGACGCGGTGGCCGCCCAGCCAATATCCGCCGATGCTGATCGGGATCGGGAAACCGAACATGACCGGATCGGGCTCGTCGCCATTGTCGCGGATCGTCGAAAATCCTGCGACGCGGTCGGCCGACAGCAGGCGAACCCCGTCCAGTTCGCCGCCGCCCGCGAGCATCGCCCAGAAACGCGCCTCGTCGCGCGCGTTGAAGATGCCGCCGACTCCGGCGATGCAGGCGCGCTGGACGTCGGGCCGCGCGAACACCGGCGGGACCAGATCGACCGCCGCCGGCATCGACCGGGCATAAAGCGTCGCGGCGGGCGGCGGCGGGTCGTTCTCGTTGCGGTTCGACATCGTTGCGACGCGGCCGGCCACGTCGTCGGGGATGCCGATCCACAGGTCCGTCAGGCCCAGCGGCGCGCTGATTTCGTCGCGGATGAACCGGCGGAAGTCGCGGCCCTTCGGGTCGGTGCGGCGCACCAGTTCGCCGATGATCCAGCCGAAGGTCATCGACTGGTACAGCGTCTTTTCGCCCGGCGGCGCGAGCGGTTCCATCGCCGCGATCGCGCCGGTCATATAGTCCCAGTCGCACATTTTTTCGGGCGTCACGCCCTCGGGCATCAGCGGCACCCCGGCGCGGTGGGTAAGCGCGTGGCGCACGGTCGCCGCCGCCTTGCCGTTCTGCGCGAATTCGGGCCAATAATCGGCGATCGGCGCGTCATAGTCGATATGGCCGCGCTCGGCCTGGATGTGGAGCGCGGTCGCCGCGACCGCCTTGGTCACCGAATAGACATTGTAGAGCGTGTCGGCATCGGCCTTGCGGCCCGAGGCCGGGTCGGCCAGGCCGTCCCACACGTCCAGAACCTTCGCCCCCTTGTGATAGGCGACGACATGCACCGCTTCTTCATGCCCCGCATCGATCGCGGCGCGGATCGCGGCGCGGACAGGACTGTCGTCGACCGCCATCATACCGCCCATTTCAGATAGAGCTTGTCGACCCCGTTGACGCTGCCCGCGGCGAATTCGGCGGGACGGTCGGGATCGACCTCGAAATCGGGGATCGCGGGCAACCATTCCTCGAGGAAGATGATCAGTTCGCGCCGCGCCAGCACATTGCCGGGGCACACATGCGGCCCCGCGCCAAAGGCCGCGTGCTTGATCTCCGACGGCTTGCGATGGAAATCGACCACGGTCGGGTTGGCGTTGATCCGGTCGTCCAGCCCGTAAAGGCATTTGGGCATCTGGATCATGTCGCCCTTTTTGAACCGGATGCCCTTATACTCATAATCGCCGGTCAACTCGCGAGCGGTGTTCGGCAGGCCGTAACGGCGCAGGAATTCCTCGCACGCGACCTGCGCCAGCTTCGGGTTTTCGACCAGCTCGTGGCGGTGCTCCGGGCTGTTCGCCAGGAAATGAGCCACGAAACCGAGCTGCGAGGCAACGGTATCCAGCCCGCCGACGAGCACCAGGATCGACATGGCGAGCACTTCGGGGGGCGTCAGCGGGCGGTCGCCGACCTCGCCGTTGACGATCATCCCCAGCAGGTCGTCCTGCGGGTTCGCCCTGCGGGCCTCGATATGGCCCATCAGATAGGCGATGAGTTCGCCCTGCGACTTGGCCTTCAGCTCGATGTCGTTGCTGCGCACGGCGATCTCGGCGCGCGGCAACAGGAATTCGCGGTCGTCCAGCGGCAGGCCCATCATGGTCAGGAAGACGTTGATCGGCAGCACTTTGGCAAAATCGTCGATGAATTCGCATTCGCCACGCGGCTTCAGCTTCGCGACGAGCGCCTGTGCGGTTTCGCGTGCCACCTCCGAATATTGCCTGACCTTTTGCGGGGTGAAACCGGTCATCAGCAGCTTGCGATAGGGGGTGTGATCGGGCGGATCGAGCGACAGCGGGATCGACTTCATCCGGCCGGGGTTCAGCGGGATGTCGAATTCATTGTGGCTGAAATGTTCGTGATCGACCTGCATCACCTGGATGTCGGCAGCGCGCGTCGCGATCCAGTAACCGCCATAATGCGGGGTCCAGACGATGTCGGGGCCCTTGTGCAACTCGGCCCAGGCCATCTGGATGTCCTCGGCCTTGCCCGCCAGCGTATAGAAGTCGAAATCGACCACCAGTTCGGGCGGCACATTGTCCGGGACCGCGACTGTCTGCGGCATCATGCGTCTCCTCACCCATCGGGTCTGCGCCCGCGCTTTTCAGCAGTTCTGACGTTTGGACAGAATTTGTCAATCCGTATTGTGCCGCTTGGGACTACACGCTTCCACCACGACTCCATCGCCGCGAAGGTGCGCGCTCCGCAGCGCATAATCAAGTGACTTAGTTATCTGATTATCACCTTTTCGATTGACTCTTTGCGGGAGGAGGATTTGAGAGGAGGGGCACGAATGATATAGAGGATTGAGGATGGAACTGGGCTTCGGGGCGGAATATGACGCCTTTCGTCGGGAGGTGCGGGATTTCATCGGCCAGCATTGGCCGCCCGCCGACGGCAATCTGAAATCGCGCGAGCATGAGCGGGCCTTTGTCATCGCGGCGATCGAGCGCGGCTATCTCCATCGCTCCATCCCCAAGCGTTTCGGTGGCAGCGAGCAGGCGCCCGACATCGGCCGGGCGGAGATCATCCGCGAGGAACTGACCAAGGCGCGGGCGCCGGCCGGACGTATCCCCGGCAACGGGCTCGTCGTCCCGACCCTGCTCGAATGGGGCACCGAGCAGCAGAAGGAGCGCTTCATCGCGCCGACACTGCGCGGCGACATCGTCTGGGCGCAGGGCTTTTCGGAACCCAATGCCGGATCGGACCTCGCGTCGCTGCGCACCAAGGGCGAGCTGGTCGGCGACACATGGATCATCAACGGCCAGAAGATCTGGACCACCCATGCGCATAAGGCGACGCATATGTTCTGCCTGGTCCGTACCGAGCCCGACGCGCCGAAACATGCCGGCATCTCCTATCTCCTCGTCGACATCCGGCAGCCGGGCGTCACCGTCCGCCCGCTGATCCAGATGACGCGGCAGAAGGAATTCAACGAGGTCTTTTTCGACAATGCCGAAACCCCCGCCGACATGCTGGTCGGTGAGCGCGGGCAGGGCTGGAACGTCACGCGCTCGACGCTGAAAGCCGAACGGTCGGGCATCTCGTCGATGACCTGGAGCCTGTCGATGTTCCGCGACCTGGTGAAGATGGCGAAGGAGGTCGAGCGCGACGGGCGACCCGCGATCAAGGACCCGCGCATCCGCGAGGAACTGGCCGCGATCGAGGGCCAGCTGATGTCGCTCACTTACTCGACCTATCGCGCGACGTCGCACGACATGCACGACCGCGACATCGGGGCCTTCCAGACGATGCCGAAACTCTACATGACCGAACTCGCGGGGCGGATTTCGAAACTGGCACGCGACATCATCGAGGATGATTTCACCGACATGGGCGGCGCGCGGCTCAAATGGATCGAGCGATTCATGATCTCGTTGTCGATGTCGATCGCCGGCGGCACGTCGAACATCCAGCGCAACATCATTGCCGAACGCAGCCTCGGCCTGCCGCGCGATCGGGGTCAGGGAGCGGGCGCATGAACTTCCTCCTGTCCGACGACCAGCTTGCTCTGCTCGCCTCGATCGAGGATCTGCTGCGCGATCGCTGCGACCCGCTGCGCGTCCACAAGATTTTCGATGTCGAGGGCGATGCGCAGTTCGATGCCGACCTCTGGGCGGGGCTGGTCGAACTCGGCCTGCCCGCGATCTTCGTGCCGGAGGAGCATGGCGGGCTGGGCCTCGCGATGGTCGACCTCGCCATCGTCACCGAATTGCTCGGCGCCTATGCGGCGCCGGTTCCCTGGCTCGGCCACACGCTTGCGACGGTCGCGATCGCGCTGGGCGGCAGCGACGCGCAAAAGGCCATATGGTTGCCGAAGCTCGCAAGTGGCGAGATATTGGCGACGGTCGCGTTCGGCGAAGGACAGGGCGCGTGGTTCCCCGACGACTGGCGCCTGACGGCCGCGGGCGGTATCAGCGGCACCAAGGTGCTGGTGCCCAATGCCGCCGAGGCCGACCTGATCGTCGTCGGGGTCGCCGAAGGGCTGGCACTGGTCGACAAGAGCGCGACTTACACGACGCAGCGCATCGACAGCGGTGACCGCACGCGGCCGGTCGATACGGTGACCTTCGATAGCGCCGCGGCCGAACTGTTGCCCGACGGGCTGGCGGCGCGCGACCGGCTGATCGACGCGGCGGCGGTGCTGCTCGCCGCCGATGCCTTTGGCGGCGCCGAACGCTGCGTGAAGATGTCGGTCGACTATGCGCGGGTGCGCGAACAATATGGTCAGCCGGTCGCGGGCTTTCAGGGGCTGCGTTACCAGCTTGTCGAAATGGCGCTGGCGACCGAACCGGCGCGCGGGCTCTACTGGTATGCCGCCCATGCCTGGGACGCTTTGCCCGACAAGGCCGCGCATGCCGCCGCGCAGGCCAAGGCGCATCTGACCGACACCTATCTTCAGGTCACGCGCGACACGGTCGAGGCGCATGGCGGCATCGGCTTTACTTGGGAGCATGACACGCACATCTATATGAAGCGCGCCATGCTCGACTGGGCCTGGCTGGGATCGCCCAGCCGCCACCGGCTCCGCGCGGCGGATCTGGCAGGCTGGTAGATGGATAGCGAAGAGGGCGTCGTTCTGTATGCGGTCGATCGCGGCGTCGCCCGGATCACCCTCAACCGTCCCGAGCGCCTGAACGCGTCGAACGGCGAACTGTCGCGCGGACTGACCGCCGCCTTCACCCGCGCCGCCGCCGATCCCGATGTTCGGGTGATCCTGCTCGCGGGCGCGGGAAAGGGTTTTTGCGCCGGCGCCGACATGCGGGTATTGGACGAGCTTTCGGACGATCCGGCGGCGGAGAATTCGGGGTCTGGCGGTCTGCGCTACGACGGGCTGATGTTGCTGCCCAAGCCGGTCGTCGCGTCGATCCATGGTCCCTGCGCGGGGATCGGCCTTGCGCTCGCCTGTGCCGCCGACATCCGCATCGCCGCCGACGATGCGGTCTTCGTCGCACCCTTCGCCCGTCTCGGGCTCTGCGCCGAGGGCGGGCTCGCCTGGTCCTTGTCGCGATTGATCGGGCCCGGAAACGCGGCCGAGATGCTGATGTCGGCGCGGCGCGTCGCTGCCGACGAGGCCTATGCCAAAGGCCTCGTGTCGCGTGTGTTGCCGTGCGAGGGCTTTCATGACGCCGCCTTCGCCTATGCGGTCGACCTTGCCGAAGGCGCGCCGTCGAGTTTCGCGCTGATCAAGCGCCAGCTCGCCGATGCCGACGGCGAGACGTTCGAGACGGCGCGGGCGAAAGCTACCGAACTGACGCGCGAGACATTGCACGGCGCCGATTTCGGCGAGGCACTGGCGGCGAAGCGCGCGGGCCGTCCCGCACGCTTCATACCCGTCACCGCGCCCTTCGCGCCGCCGGTCAGCGACGGCTAGGCTTTTATTCGAGCGTCATCAGATGCTCGGTGCGATAGACTTGCAGGCCGGCATAGTCGCCCGTGCGGACGCGGTTTGCGAAATCGGGATTGGCGATCATCATCCGCCCCACACCCAGCAGGTCGAAATCGCCGCGATTGAAGCGGCGCAGCGCCTCTTCCAGCATATGCGGCGGGCCGTCGATCACAGGGCCGTCCGTCGGTGCTGCGGCCTTGCCGCCCGCCGCGACGGCGCGCAGCGCGGCCATCGCATCCTTTTCGAGCACCTCTTTCGCAATGCCCAGCGATCCGACCATCATCGTCGGCTTGCCGGTCAACCGTTTCATCCAGCCCGACAGGCTGAGGTCCGATCCCGCAAATTCGGCCTCCCAGAATCGGCGCGTCGAGCAATCGAACAGGTCGGCCCCGGCCTCGGCCAGCGGGACGACGATGGCGGCCAGCTCGTCGGCGGAATCGGCGATGCGGGCGCGATAATCCTGCTGCTTCCATTGCGACAGGCGCAGCATGATCGGGAAGTCTGGGGCAGTCGCAGCGCGGCAAGCCGCGACGACCTCGGTCGCAAAGCGCACCCGGTTGGCGATGCTGCCGCCATATTTGTCGGTGCGGCGGTTGAAGCGCGACCACAGGAATTCGTCGATCAGATAGCCATGCGCGCCATGGATGTTCACACCGTCGCAACCGATCGCCATCGCGGTCGCCGCAGCTTGAGCATAGGCCGCTATGCAGGCGTCGATCTCGGCCACGCTCATCGGCTCCTCGACCTGCACCGGATCGGGCGGCGTTTCCGATGGATCGATCAACCCGGGCATATAGAGCCCCGACGGCCCCATCGATTTCATATGGCGGTTCGCCATCTCCAGCTTCGGGTCGCTGGCGGGATAGGGGGATCGCATCAGCGCGGCATGCCAGATCTGCGGCATGAACGCGCCGCCCTCGGCATGAACGGCGTCGGCAACCCGGCCCCACGCTTCGGCGCCCGCGCCATAAATCGTCGAACTGCTCTTCATATGCATCGCGGTCGGATGGTCGATCGCGGTGGCCTCGCCGATCACCAGCCCGGCGCCGCCTGCGGCGCGGCGGGCGTAATAGGGGGCATAGGCCGGCGCCACCACACCGTCGCTCGCCGAACCGCGCCCCATCGGCGCCATGACGAAGCGATTGCCCAGCGTCAGCCGGCCGAGCTTCAACGGCGCAAACAGCGGGGACACGTCAAGCGGTTGCCCGCGGGAGCCGCCCGCCGCACTGGCGGTTATCTGGCCCTCCGGCGCCGGCGACCCCGCATCGTCCGTCGTCTCCATCGCGGCGGTCAGCAGCATCTTGGACTCTCCCCTTGCTCGACTCCATTCGTTTAAATAGTATACTGATATAATCTAGTGGCAAGGGGGAGGCGATGGCGGTCAGCGCAAGGGACACCTGGGTTGAGCGGCTTGAAAAGGTCGAGGCGCAACTCGCGATCCAGCAACTCGCGGCGCGCTATGCGCGCGCGGTCGACAGCCGCAATCTCGCCGATCTGGGTGTGTTGTTCGCTCCGCAGACGCGCTTCGGCGAGCATGGCACCGGCGCCGACGGCGCGCGCGCCTTTTACGGCCCGGTGCTCGCGGGCTTTTATCGCAGTTTTCACCAAGTGGTCGGTCATGTGATCACCGACATCGCGGCGGACAGCGCACGCGGCACCGTCTATTGCCGCGCCGAGCATGAGGATGGCGACCATTGGATCGTCAATCTGATGATCTATTTCGACCGCTATGTGCGCGTCGGGGAACATTGGCATTTCCTCGGCCGCCGTCCGCGCTTCCTGTTCGTCGGCGATGTACATACCGCGCCGCGGTCGATCGATTTCAACAAATGGCCCGGTCGCGAGGATCGCTTTGCCTGCGAATTGCCGCAATCGGATGACAGCTGGGCCAACTATTGGGCGGCCTATCCGGGCGCCATGGCCCGGGTGACCAGCCTGCCCTGATCGGGCTCAGCGCGCCGACCAGCCGCCGTCGATCGGGATGACCAGCCCGGTCGCGCGGGCTCCGGCGGGGGAGGCGGCCCATGCCACCGCGTCGGCGATCTGCTCGGGCGAGACCATCTGCTGCGACGGGTGAAACTCGCCGACCAGCGCGGCCCTTGCTTCTTCGCTCATCGCCCTGGCGATATTCGGCGTCAGCGTCAGGCCGGGCGCGACGACATTCACGCGGATGCCGCGCCCGGCATAAAGCACCGCCGCGGCCTCGCTGAGATGCACGACCCCGGCTTTCGCGGCATGATAGGCATAGGAAGCGAAACGGGTCACCCGGATGCCCGCCAGCGAAGCGACATTGACGATGCTGCCCGATCCCGCCGCGAGCATCGGCGGCAGCGCATATTTCATGCCGAGCATGCAGCTCGTCAGGCATTGGCGCATCGTATTGTCCCACGCGCCCAGCGCGACATCCTCCAGCCCGATGCCCGCCGCGTCGCCGGCGCCGAAATTTCCGACATTGTTGACCGCGATATCAAGCCGGCCAAAGGCAGCGAGCGCGGCGGCGACGCTGCGCTCCGCATCGGGTTCGTGCGTGGCGTCGGCGCGCTCGAAACGGACCCGGTCGGCCAGGCTGGCTGCCAGCGCGCCGCCTGCGTCTTCGGCGATATCGGTGAACAGGACCGAAGCGCCATCGGCCGCCAGGCGCCGGACGATCGCCTCGCCGATGCCCGACGCGCCGCCGGTGACCAGCGCCACGCGCCCCGCGAAGCCGCCGGCGCTCATGGCGACATGAACAGGCCGCCATCGGCCTGGAAGGTCATGCCGGTCAGAAAACTCGCATCGTCGCCGGCGAGGAATACTGCGAGGCGGCCGCCGTCGCTGTAGATGTCGCCATAACGGCGCAGCGGGATCGTCTCGACCACCTTTTGCGCATGCTCGGGCTGGTTGCGCACGAAGCTCTTGAGCGCGTCGGACGCGATCGCGGGATTGATGACATTGGCGGTGATGCCATATTTGCCCCATTCGCGCGCGGCGGTGCGGGTGAGGCCGCGGATCGCCTCTTTCGCCGCATTATAGGCGGCGGAGCCTTCATAGCCGACCTGCCCCCAATAGGATCCGAAGTTGATGATGCGGCCCGCGCCCGACGCCTTCAAATGCGGGAAGGCGGCCTTCATGAAAAAATAGGTCGCGGTCGGTCCGGTCGCGAAGGTGCGGTCCCATTCGCCGTCGTTGAAATCCTCGAGCGGAGTGATCACCGGCGTCGGTGCCGGCTGCGCGGCTGTGCCGAAGCTCTGCGCATTGTTGACCAGGATATCGAGGCCGCCGAAGCGCTCGGCCGCGCCCGCCACCGTCGCCCCGATATGGTCGCGATTGCCGACGTCGCAGACCATGCCGATCGCGGTGCCGCCGGCCGCGGCGACTTCGGCCAGCGTCTCGTCGATGCTGCCCTGCGAGCGCGAGGCAACGACCATATTCGCGCCTTCGCGTGCCAGTTCGACCGCGATGCCGCGCCCGATCCCGCGCCCGGCACCGGTGACGATCGCGGTGCGTCCCGCCAGCAATCCCGCCATGATATTTTCCTTCGCTATGCGGCCGTCAGGTGAGGACGAGCCGCGAGTTTTCGTCGAACGGCAGCAGGTCGTCGCCCTCGCGGATGCGGCGCGTCCATTGCGGGTCGTGCATGATCGCGCGGCCGACCCCGACCAGGTCGAACTCGCCGCGCGCCAGCCGTTCGGCCACGCGCTCGACATTTTCGCGCGCCGCGTCGGATCCGCCGGTCTGTTTGGAATCATAGACGCCCGACGACAGGCCGACGCCGCCGACCGTCTGCGACGCCTTGCCGGTCAGCTTCTTCGCCCAGCCGGCGAGGTTCAGCGGCGATCCGTCGAACTCGGCCTTGTCGAAATAGCGCTGGCTGCCGTCGAAGATGTCGACCCCGGCGTCTGCTATCGGACCCAGCACCTCTTCGAGCTGCCCCGGCGTGTCGGCGAGGCGCGCACGGACGTCCTGCTGCTTCCATTGCGAAAAGCGGAAATTGATCACCGGGTCGGGCCCGATCTCGCGGCGCACCGCCTCGACCAGCGCGACCGCAAAGGCAGTGCGGCCCTTATGGTCGCCGCCCCAGCGATCGCCGCGGCTGTTGGTGCCTTCCCACAGGAAATTGTCGACCATATACCCATGCGCGCCGTGGATCGCGATGCCGTCGAAGCCGGCCTCCATCGCCCAGCGCGCGCTGCGCGCGAAGCCATCGATCACGTCGCCGACCTCGCTCTCGGTCATCGGTCGCCCGGGCTTGGCGGCGACCGCTTCCATATAATCGGGCGAGACCATCGCGGTCCTGTCGAGCGGACCCCAGATGCCCGAGGGCCGCACCGATTCGACGTCGGGATGCGGGCCGGTGCCCATCTGGCGCATCACGCCCTGATGCCAAAGCTGCGGCATGATCACCCCGCCCGCAGCGTGGACTGCATCGATCACCCCGCGCCATCCTTCGAGCGCGGCCTTGCCGTACATATGCGGTGCATTGTCGCCATCGACGCCGCTGCCCCCCAGCGCCGCCGGATGATCGACCCCGACCCCTTCGGTGATGATCAGCCCGGTGTCGGCGCGCCGCGCATAATAGGCCGCGACATCGGTGCCGGGCACGCCCTGCGGCGAAAAGCCACGCGTCATCGGCGCCATGACGATGCGGTTCGCAAGGGTGAACGAGCGGAGCGCGAAGGGAGAAAAGAGCGGGGAGAGCGGGCCGTCCATCGGCGTTCCTTTCGACAACGGGTTCGGTAGGGGGTCAGTCGGGCCGCGCGGCCAGGCGACCCGGCAGTTTCTGGGCGACCAGCGCACCGACCAGCGCGGTCGCGGCGACGAACAGGAAGACGCCCTCATACGCCGCCTCCGACGGGAATACCCCGGTCGGACCGCCATGATGGCCGCCGCTGGTCGACAGCAAGGTGGCGACGGTTTGCGCGCCGATCGCCATCGCGGTCGCGCGGATCACGCCCATCATGCCGGTGACTTCGCTGACCCGGTCCATCGGCGCGGCGCCGACGATGACGATCGGCACGGTGACATAGACGATGCCGAGCCCGATCGACTGGACCACCAGCAACAGCATCACGGTCACGATGTCGTCGTGCCAGGCGATCAGCGCGAGGAAGGCGGCGACCACCATCAGGCAGCCGACCGTCGCGACGGGGCGCGGGCCGAAACGCTGGTTGGCGCGTGCGACGAGCGGATAGATCAGCCCGGTCAGGATATTGGCGGGGAGCAGCAGGAAGCCGGCGAGCGTCGCGCTCAATCCCAGTCCGACCCCCGTGTCGGGCGACTGCTGGCCGAACAGCGCCATGATCTGCCCACCCTGGAACACGCCGATCGCGATCGTCACCATCAGCATATTCGCCCAGGCGATCTGCGGCGTCGCCAGCAGGCGCACGTTGATCAGCGGATTGGCGACGCTGCGCTCGCGCCAGATCCATACGACCAGCGACAGCGCCGAGATCGCACCATAGATCAGCGTCATCCGGTCGGTGAAACCGGCGTGGCCGGCCTTGTCGATCGCGAGCAACAGGCCGAGCGCCGCCGGGATGAACAGCAGGCCGCCGAGCAGGTCGTCGCGGACACCCCCGGCATCCGCTCTTTTGTCGGCCGCGACGAAAAAGGTCACCACCAGAAAGGCGATCGCCCCCATCGCCGCCGATACCTTGAAGATCATCGACCAGTCCGAATAGTCGATGATCAGCCCGCCGATCACGAGCCCGGAGGCCGCCGCGATGCTGGCGGACGAGGAAATGAGGCTGATACCCAGCGGCACGCGCTCGGCGGCGACCCGTTCGCGGATCAATCCGAAACACAGCGGAATGATCGCGCCCGCCAGTCCTTGCATTGCGCGCCCGGTAATCAGCCAGCCGAGGTCGCTGGTGACACTGCTAATCAGCGAGCCGGCGGTCGACAGCGCGAGCACCCACAACAGGATGCGCCGCCGCCCCATCAGGTCGCCGAGCCGCCCGAACAGCGCGGCGCCTGCCGCCGACGACAGCATGAACGAGGTGACGAGCCAGCCCGCGGCCGAGGTGCCGCCGAAATCGGCGACAAGGCTGCGCATCGCGGCATAGATCATCGTCAGCTCGAGCGCGGCGACGATCTCGGCGATCATCAACGGGATGACGAGACGATAGAAGATCGTCGGACCCGGCGGCGCGGGCGATGCTTCGGTCACGTCACTCTCTCCCGTCCCTTGCTCTCGTCGTTCGCCCCGGTCAGCCCCGCGGCAGGCCGAGGATGCGCTCCGACACGATGTTGCGCATGATCTCGTTCGACCCGCCGGCGATCGTCCAGCCATAGCTTTTCAGGAAATCGTTCATGCGCAGCCGGCTGCTGTGCCCGGTGCCCGGGATCGACGGCTGCCACTTCAGCGCCTCGATGCCCTCGGCGCGGAGCAGGAATTCGGTGTAGCGCTGAAGGAACGGACCCCAGATCAGCTTGATATAGGTCGGCAGCGTCGGCGACGCCTTGTCGGGATTGGCCTCCAGCTCGATCAGCAGCTTGCGGATCATCAGCCGCAGCGACTGGAGCTCGGCGTGGAAGGCGGCATATTCGCGGCGCAGCTGGACGTCCTTCATCCAGCCGTCCTTCGCCTCCTTGGCGTCGAGTTCGAACGAGCGCGCCAGTCGCTCGACCGCGCCGAAGATCAGCAGGCCGCGTTCGGTCGACAGCGTCGATTGCGCGATGTTCCAGCCATTGCCTTCGGCCCCGATCAGGTTTTCGACCGGGATCCTGACGTCGTCGAGGAAGATTTCGGCGAATTCGGACTCGCCGGTGATCTGCAGGATCGGGCGGACCGCGACCCCGGGCGTCTTCATGTCCATGATGAAATAGGAGATGCCGTCATGCTTGCGCTTGCCGTGCGGATCGGTGCGCGCGAGCAACAGGCAATAATCGGCGTGCATCGCGGCGGAGGACCAGATCTTCTGCCCGTTGACGACATAATGATCGCCCTCGCGCCGCGCCGCGGTGCGCAGCGAGGCAAGGTCGGACCCCGCGCCGGGTTCCGAAAAGCCCTGGCACCAGATATCGGTCCCCTGGGCGACACCGCCGATATAGCGGTCCTTTTGTTCCTGCGTGCCATGTTCGAACAAGGTCGCCGGGGTGTGGAACAGCGAGATGGTGAACATGTCGAGTTCGGGCGCATCGGCGCGCGCAAATTCTTCATAGACGATGATCTGATAGGCAAAGGGAATGCCGGGCCCGCCCCATTCGCGCGGCCAATGCGGGGTCGCGAGCCCGACCTTGCGCCGTTCCTCCAGCCAGTCGACGACGATCGCCTTCAGCTCGGCTTCGCGCACCGCCTGCCAGGTCCGGCGCCAGTCGGCGGGAACGGCGGCCGCCAGCCAGTCGCGAATTTCCTGGCGAAAGGCTGCTTCGTCGCCGACCTTGGAAACAATGTCGTAGGTCCGGGCCATCATGCGGCCTCCAACAGGTCGGCAATGCGGTCGAGCAGGACGACCCGCGTGCCGAACAAGGCTTCGTTGAGCTTGCCGCGCTTCAGATAGATGTGCGGGAAAAATTCGGCGGTGAAACCGACCCCGCCGTGCAGCTGGATGCAGTCGCGGGCGATCTCCGCGACCACCCGCGTCACATGCTGCTTGGCCGACAGCGCGTCGAGCAGCGCATGGGGATCGTCGGCGGTCCGTGCGGCGGCCTGTTCGACCAGGCCGCGCGCCGCGACCAGCGCTGCCTGGTGGTCGGCGACCCGATGCTTCAGCGCCTGGAACGATCCGATCACGACGCCGAATTGCTCGCGCAGCTTCATATAGTCGATCGTGCCGGCCAGCGCCGCTTCACCCCCCCCGACCGCATCGGCCGCGATCGCGATCGCCGCGGTCCGCAGCAACAGGTCGTCGAGTTCCGCCGGGTCGACGGGCTGGATGATCGCTACGTCGCCCACGGCCACGCCGTCGAGCGTCACCATAGCCAGCGTGCGGGTCGCGTCGGTCAGCGCGTCGGGCGCGATCGTCACGCCCGCGGCATCGGTCGGCACGACGATCCAGCAGGGCCGGCCTGCCCGGTCGCCGCGCAGGAACAGGATATTCGCCGATGGCGCGTCGATCATGTCGGCCACGCTGCCGCTCGCCGTACCGCCGCCGTCGATCGCGACCACGCCGTCGGCGGGCTGCGCGACCGCTGCGCGCAGCGACCCGTCCGCCAGCCGGGGCAACAGATCGGCCCGTTGCGCGTCGCTTCCCGCCGCGACGAGCAGCGCGGTGGCCAGCGTCGTGCCGAGCATCGGCACCGGCGCGGCCGCCGCCCCCAGCGCGCCATGCAGCGCCGCCGCCGCTTCGTTGCCGAGGCCCAGGCCACCGTGGCTTTCGGGCACGGTCAGCGCGGTCCAGCCGAGCGCCGCCATCTGGTCCCACAGCGTGTCGGCGTGGATGCCGGGCGCGCGCGACCAGGCGACGGCCTTGTCGCGCGGCCATTCGGCGCCCAGCATTTCGGCAAAGCTATCGGCAAGGACGCCAAGGTCGATGTCATCGGACATGATGCGTGGGGTTCCTGTTCACTCGTCGACGAAATCGGGCGGGCGCTTGTCGATCATCGCCTGCACCGCCTCGCGGTGATTGGGCGACTCCCACGACCGGGTCTCGAGCCGCAGCATCTCGCCCATCAGGCGCCGCGCCTTGTCGAGGATGTCGAGGTTCAGTGCCTGCTTCGTCGTCTGCAGCGCACTCGGCGATTTCGACAGGAAGGTTTCGACCCATTTGGCGACCATCGCGTCGAGATCGTCGCGCGCGACCGATTCGGTGATCAGCCCCTTGGCGGCGGCTTCCTTGCCGCGCAGCGGATCGCCGCCCAGCAGATGGCGCCGCGCCTCGACCAGCCCGACCAGATTGGGCCACAGCAAAGCGCCGCCGTCGCCCGCCGCCAGGCCGACGCTGACGTGCGGATCGCCGATCAGTGCATCCTCGACCGCGATGGTGATGTCGGCGGCCAGCGCCAGGCTGGCGCCCATGCCCATCGCATGGCCGTTGATCCGCGCGATGACGGGTTTCGGGCATTCGAGCATCGCGACGATGATCGCGCGCGCTTCGAAAATGCCGACGTGCCATTTTTCGCGGTTACCCCAATTGTCGATCATCTTTTTGGGGTCGCCGCCGGCGCAGAAGCCGCGCTCGCCCGCGCCGGTAAATACGATCACGCGCACGCCGGGGTCGGCCCCGGCGTCGGCCCAGATGCGCGTCAGTTCCTCATGCGCCTCGGGCGTCATGCCGTTCAGTGGCGGGTTGTCGAGCGTGATCGTCAGGACATGGCCGTCCTGCCCGACCTTGATGGCCGAATAGTTCGCGTATCGCGCTGGCACCCTCAATCCTCCTAACTGGTATACCATATCTCTTGCATCGAAGTGCGGTTCGCGGCAAGCCCCATTCGACATCGAGGATGAGGGAGAGAGTTTCATGGCCGACGCGAATGCGATCCTGCTCGTCATGCAGAACCCGAAGCCGGGCCGCGATGCGGCGCATCGCGACTGGTATGTCGCGCACCATCTGCCCGATGTGTGCGGCGTGCCCGGCGTCCTGCGCGGCGAGTTTCTGGCAATCGCCGATGCTGCCGAGGCGCCGCGCTGGTCGAACGCCGCGGCCTATTGGCTCGACGGCGACCCCGCCGCCGTGCTCGGCGAAATATTCCGCCGCGCGGGCGGCGGCGAATGGGTGATGAGCGACACGCTCGACGGCGAATCGATGATGATGGCGATCGGCGAGGCGCTGACCGGGCGCGTCCGCTCGGCGGTGACGCCCGATGCCGGGGGCGGGGATCGGCTGGTCTATATCGTATTGACCAACGCGACGCCTGGCGACGATGCGGCGTTCAACGACTGGTACAGCGGCACGCATATTCCCGACGTGCTGGCGATTCCGGGCTTCGTCGCCGCACAGCGTTTCCGGCTGGTCGACCATCCGGCGCTGCGCGCCTATCCGTATCGCTATGCCGCGCTCTACGAGGTAGCGACGGGCGCCGCCGAATCCGCGTTTGCCGAGTTGGCGGCGCGCGCCGGAACCGAACGGATGATATTGTCGCCGACGCTCGACACGTCGGGGGTCGCCGCCGCGCCCTTCGCCTCCGAAGGTATTTGCCCGGGCTCAGCCTGAAAATTCGGCCTCGATCTGCTCCTGCCGCCGCTCGATCCGTCGGATCCAGCGGCGCGCATGGTCGAACATCGCGCGCATCGCCTCCATCGCGCCATCGCGGTCGCCCGCCGCAATGGCCTCGACCATCTCGCTGTGCCGCAGCTTGAGTTCGGGCAGGAAATTTTCATCGGGCCGCGGCATTACGGTCAGGCCATAACGCAGCGCGACGCCGACGAACAACGCGATCGCGGGGCTGCCGCTATGGTCGGCGATGATCTGGTGAAATTCGCACGCCGAGGCGAGATAATGGCTCGCCGATGCCCTTTCGAGCCGCTCCAGCGCCTTGCGGAGCGCCTGCAGCGACTCGGCGTCGGCCCGGTGCACGAATTTTTCGACGGCGGCGATTTCGAGGCAGCTTTGCGCCTCCCACAGATGCGACAGCGGGATGCGCGAATAGGTGAGGTAGGTCGATGCCAGCTCGATCGTATAGGTCGGGTCGCATGCACGGATGATCACGCCGCCCTGCGCGCCGGTCTTGACCCGGACGATGTCGTGGAGTTCCAACGGTCGCAACGCCTCGCGCAGCACTGCGCGGCTCACGCCGTAGCGCCGCTGGAGATCGCCTTCATTGCCGAGATTGGTGCCGCGTTCCGCGCCCGCGCTTTCGATATCCTGCACCAGGCGCAACGCGATCGTCTCGCTCAGTTTCGGCAGCGATCCGGCGACCATGCGCTCGTTCGCCAGGTCGGTTATCGTGCGGCTGTCCAGCGCCTCGAGAAACAATCCGATCGCCTGGTTGTCGGCGTTGCCGGCGCGCAGCCGCGGCGCCGTGCGCAACAGGGCGGCGGTTTCGTCGAGCAAGGGCCGTTCCACCGACGCCAGCCCGAAATAGGTTTTCGCGCCATAGACGATCGCGTGGCGCGGCGGCGCCTTGACGACCAGTCCGCCATAGACGCCGCGCCGCATCCCCGCCGCGCCATGCCATTCGAGCTGACGCACCGCCTCGCGGAACGTCGCGCGCGATATGCGGAACATCTCCATGAAATCGGCCTCGGTGCCCAGCACTTCGCCCTCGTTCCAGCCGCGCCGGATGATCTCGCCGATGATCCGCTCGGCGACGATCTCCCCCAATTTTCGCCTGCGCTTGCTCGCGCCTATCATGGCCAATCTGTCCCCCGGGAGAATGAAGCCCCACTCGTGGTCCGACACTTGTTGAATTTCCTCTCGTTTGACAAGCGAGCGATGTCGCGAATAAGTATACCAATTAAGAGGAGAGAGGAAGATGGAGTTCGCGTGGAGCGATTCGGAGGAGGCGTATCGCGCCGAACTCCACGAGGTGCTGGCCACGCTTCCCGACGATTGGTGGGACGAATATGCACCGCACGGCCCGTCGAGCCCGAAGCTGATGGACCATGCGCGCCTGTTCAACGCCCGGCTCGCCGAACGCGACCTCATCGTGCGCCACTGGCCGAAATCCTATGGCGGCGCCGACGCGAGCGCCTGGCAGCAGATCATCATCAGCGAGGAAATGTGGTCGATCGGCGAACCGCGATCCTCGCTCTATCTCGGCACCAACTGGGCCGGCCCCGCGATCATGAAATTCGGCACCGAGACGCAGAAGCAACGCTATCTGCAGGCGATCGCCGCGGGCGAGCTGCTCTGGTGCCAGGGCTTTTCGGAACCCGAGGCCGGCACCGACCTTGGCAATATGCAGACGCGCGCCGAACCCGACGGCGGCGATTATGTCGTCAACGGATCGAAAATCTGGACTTCCTATGCGGCGCGCGCCGACATCATGTTCCTGCTCGCGCGCGTCGGCGGCAAGGGCAAGGGCGGCGTCAGCTGTTTCATCGTGCCGATGGATACGCCGGGCATCGAAATCCGGCCGATTGCCGGCGTCCACTCGCAGCATGATTTCCATGAGGTCTTCTTCACCGACGCCCGCCTCCCGGCCGACGCCCTGCTGGGGGAAGAGGGCAATGGCTGGACCATCGTCCAGACGATCATCCATTACGAACGGATCGGCGCCGGCCGTTATGAAAAGGCCGCGCGCGGCCTGGCGCATATCGTCGATGTGCTGCGGGCGCGCGGCGATTTCGACGATCCCGTGGTGCGCGCCGATTGCGCCGCCGCGCTGGCGATGGTGGAAGCGGCGCGTCTCCAGACCTATCTGGTCATCGACGGCCGCGCCAAGGACCGCGACCCCGGCGCGGAAACCTATCTCGCGCGCTGGGCGATGATCCAGGCCGACCATGCGGTCGCCAACCTGACCTCGACCTATTTGCCCGACCTGCTGGTCGACGGCGCCGACGGCCATCTGCGCGCGCAGTTCAACTCGGCGATCACCGCCGGCATCGCGGCGGGCGCGGCGGAGGTGCAGCTCAACATGATTTCGGGCCGCCATCTTGGCCTGCCGCGGGGCAACTGATCGATGGATTATGATTTTTCCGCCGATCAGCAGGCGCTGCGCGAAACGATCGTGCGGATGGTCGCCGACAATCGCGACCTGCCGCGCACCGGCAATGTGGTCGAACCACGTGCCTTCCATCGCGCGGCGACGCTCGAGGCCGCCCTGGCCGCCGGCGGCTTTTTCGATGTCGCGCTCGAGCCCGGGTGCAGCGCGGTCGATGCGGCGGTGCTCGTCTATGAAAGCGCGCTGTCGCCGCTGGTGTTCGAGGTCGGCGCCTCGGGACTCGTCGCGCCGCTGCTGACCGGGCGGGTGTTGCCGCGCCCGATCGCGATCGCCCGTCTCGCCGACCTGCCGCGCGGGGTCCGCTTCCTCGGCGAAGCCCGCACCTTGCTCGTCGATCTCGGCGACGATGTCGCGGTCGTCGATCTGGCGGGGGTGGAGGTCATCGAACTCGGCGGCGTCTATGCCTATCCGCTCGGCAAGCTCGCCACGCCGCTCGATTTTGCCGCCGCGCCGCGCCTTGGCGCGGGCAAGGCCGACGAGCTGCGGCGGCTGTGGCGGATCGCGCTGGCGCTCGAAATCGCCGCCGCGATGCAGGCGGCGACCGATTTCACCACCGACTATGTCAAGCAACGCCATGTGTTCGGACGCCCGGTCGGTTCGTTCCAGGCGGTGCAGCATCGCCTCGCCGCCGATGCAGAGAAATGCCGCGGCGCCTATTGGCTGGCGATGAAGGCGGCGTGGAGCGGCAGCGGGCTCGACGCGGCGCTCGCCGCGCTGCACGCGCAGCGCGCGATCGCACAGGTCAATTACGACGTGCACCAGTTCAACGGCGCGCTCGGCATGACGCTCGAACATGCGCTGCATCTGTGGACCTTCCGCCTGCGCTGGCTGGTTGGCGAAATGGGCGGTTGCCGCACCCATGCGGCGGCGATCGCCGACCTCGCCTGGCCGGCGCCGCCGGCGAAGGCGGGCTGATGAGCGCCGAAGCCACCCCGCCGCTGCTGCGCCACATCTATGAATGCGCCCACGGTGCCTATGTGCCGACGCGGCTCGCGACGGGGCCGTGGGACCGCCGCCTGCAAAGCGGCGTGGTGCTCAACGCGCTGATCGCACATCTGATCGAAGAGACGCCCAGCCCGGTGCCCATGGTCACCAGCCGTCTGCTGCTCGACATGATGAAGCCGACGATGATGGCCCCGGTCGAAACCCGCGTCACTGTCGTGCGCGAGGGGAAGAGGCTGCAATTGCTCGACGTCGAACTGGTGCAGGACGGTGCGGTCACCGCGCGGGCGTCGGCGCTGCGCATCCGCGCGGCGGAATCGCCCGGCACCGACGCACCGCGCCATATCCTGCCCCCGCCCGGCCTGCCCAGCCTCAACGGCAACCGCTCGCCGCTTCAGCATATGAGCGAGACCCGGCTCGAATCGGGCGGACTCGAAGTCCCCGGCCCGGGCGTCGTCTGGGCGCGCATGGCGGGCGAGATCCTGCCCGGCATCGCCATCTCGCCCTTCGTCCAGCTCGCGATGGCGGCCGATTTCGGCAGCGGCACGTCGAGCTTCGTCGACTGGCGCGAATGGAGCTTCGCCAATGTCGACATCAGCCTGCACCTGACCCGCATGCCGACGGGCGAATGGGTCCGCGTCGCCGCGGAGACACAGGGGGCGAGCAATGGCATCGCGATCGTTCATTCCAGACTCGCCGACGAACAGGGCGAACTCGGGCACGCCCATCAGACCTTGTTCCTGGATAAAAGGAAAAGCGCATGAACCGCATAACCTCGCCCTTCGGGTGGGAATCGACCGCCGCCGAAGTCGCGGCCGGACATGATCTGTCGGGCAAGCGCGCCATCGTCACCGGGGCCACCGCCGGGCTCGGGGTCGAAACCGCGTGGGTGCTGGCGAAACAGGGGGCAGAGGTCGTGCTCGCGGTCCGCGATACGGCTGCGGCCGAACCATTGGCGGCCGGGATCGCTGCGGCGGGGGGCAAGGCCAGCGTCGCGGCGCTCGACCTTGCCGACCTGCGCTCGGTCGAGGCCTTTGCTGACGCCGACAGCGGCGCGCCGCTGCATCTGCTGATCAACAATGCCGGAATCATGGCCTGCCCGCTGATGCGCACCGCGCAGGGCTTCGAGATGCAGCTGGGCGTCAACCACATCGGCCATTTCCATCTCGCCACCCTGCTGCTCCCCGCGCTGAAGGCGGCAATGCGCGCGCGCGTCGTCGCGGTGGCGTCGAGCGGGCATTTGTGGAGCGGCTTCGATTTCGACGACCCCAATTTCGAGCGCACCGACTACGATCCGCTCGCCGCCTATGGCCGGTCGAAGACCGCCAATGCACTGTTCGCGCTCGAACTCGATCGCCGCTGCCGCGACGACGGCATCCGCGCCTTTTCGCTGATGCCCGGGGGGATCCACACCTCGCTCGGTCGCCACATGACCGACGAGATCCGCCAGCGGCTCGGCGTCGATCCGGCGCAGGCGAGCCAGTATAAATGGAAGACGGTGGAGCAGGGCAGCGCGACGACGATCTGGGCCGCGCTCGGCCACGAACTCGACGGCAGCGGCGGCCTCTATCTCGAGGATTGCAACGAGGCGCTGCCCAACCAGGAGGGCCGGCGCGACGGCGTCAAGGCCTGGGCGCGCGACCCCGAAGCCGCTGCGCGGCTGTGGACATGGACCGAAGCCGCCATCGCGGCGACCAAGTGAAGGAAAGCAGCATGAAGGTCGATCTGGAAGGCAAGGTGGCGCTGGTCACCGGCGGCGGGCGCGGCATCGGCCGCGTCATCGCGACGCAGCTGGTGCTAAATGGCGCGAAGGTGCTGATCGCGACCCGCACCGCGGCGAGCGGGCAGGAGGTCGCCGACGAATTGCGCGCGATGGGCGGTGCGGTCGAACTGGTCGCGCTCGACCTATCGACCCGCGACGCCTGCGACGCGGCGGTGCAGGCGGCGGTTGATGCCTTTGGCGGGCTGAACATCGTCGTCCACAACAGCGCGATCTTTCCCTTCACCCCCTTCGAACAGATCAGCGACGAGGAATTCGACAGTGTTCTCAGGACCAATCTCTACAGCTTCCTGTGGCTCGGCCGCGCCGCGCTGCCGCACATGAAGGGCGGCGGCAACGGCCGCTTCGTCGGCATCTCCTCGCTGATCGGCAACCATGCCTGGCTCGCGGGACTCGACAGCTATGCCGCATCGAAGGGCGGTATGAACGGCCTTGCGCGCAACATGGCGCTCGAATTCGCCAAATATGGCGCGACGGTGAACATCATCGAACCCGGGTTGGTGATCGACGATCGCAGCCCCAAGATGGACGATGCCACGCGCGACAAGATCGTCCCCAACATTCCGCTCCAGCGCGCCGGGCTGCCCAGCGACATCGCCAATGCGGTGATGTTCTTCTGTTCGCCGACCTCAGAGTTCGTCACCGGTCAGGCGCTGATCGTCGACGGTGGCCATATGCTGCCCGACATGTCGAGCTATGCCATGGCGTCGCGGGTGTGAACGGCGAACTCGCCGGCAAGGTCGCGCTGGTCACCGGCGCGGCGGGGGGCATCGGGGGCGCGATCGTCCGCCGCTTCGCCGCGCAGGGCGCGCGGGTGATGGCGACCGATCGCGATGCGGCGGGGCTCGAGCAACTGGCGGCGGATGTGCCGGGGCTGGTCGCCCGCGCCGCCGACATCACCGCAGCCGATGGCGTCGCCGACCTGTTCGCGGCGCTCGACGCCGCCTTCGGACGGATCGACATTCTCGTGAACAATGCCGGCATCGGCGGTCCGCGCGTCAAGCGGCTGCACGAACTGGAGCTGGCCGAATATGATGCGGTGATGGCGGCGAACCTGCGCGCGCCGCTGGCGCTGACGCGGGCGGCGCTGCCGCTGATGATCGCGCAAGGGGGCGGGGCGATCGTCAATCTCGCGTCGCCTGCGGGAATGCACGCGGTGCCGCGCGTCGGCCCCTACAGCATCTCCAAGGCGGGCATGGTCATGCTGACCAAGCAGACTGCGAAGGAATATGCCGCCGACGGCATCCGATGCAACGCGGTCGCACCCGGGGTCACCGACACCGCGATCCTCGACGGCCTCCCCAAGGCGCATCTCGACCAGATCGTCGCGATGATCCCGCAGGGCCGCATCGCGCAGCCCGACGAGATCGCGGCGATGATCGCCTTTCTGGCGAGCGATGCGGCGAGCTTCGTCAACGGCTCGATCGTCATGGTCGACGGCGCGGCGGGGACCTGAACGAAAGGCGAGCGAGCGATGTTTTCACTCAAGGGCAGGACGGTCGTGGTGACCGGCGGCGGGCGCGGCATCGGACGCGGTATCGCGCGCGCTTGCGGACGCGCCGGGGCGAATGTCGTGATCACCGGGCGTAGTCTGGCGCCGCTGGAGGAAACGGGGGTCGAGCTTACGGCTCTCGGCGCCGAACATCTGCTCGTCCCCGGCGACATCATGTCGGCGGCGGGACTCGACGAAATCGTGGCGAAGGCGACCGAACGCTTCGGCGCGATCGACGGTTGGGTGAACAATGCCGGCAGCGCCAACGCCGCCGACGTCGGCCCGATGCTCGGCATCGACGAGGGACAGTGGGACCGCGTCGTCGACCTCAATCTCAAATGGACCTTTTTCGCGATGCAGGCGGCGGCGCGGGCGATGGCCGGGCGCGGCGGCAGCATCGTCAACCTGTCGTCGCGCAGCGGGTCGCAGCCTTGCCCGCCGACCGCGCATTATGGCGCGGCGAAGGCCGGCGTCGACAGCCTGACCGCGACCGCAGCGGTCGAATGGGGACATCTCGGCATCCGCGTCAACGCGATCGCGCCGGGGGTCGTGCTCACCGAAAATTCGGCGACGATGGCCGATCCGGCGCGGCGCAGGCGGCAGGTCGAAACCGTGCCGCTGCAACGCCTCGGCGTCGTCGACGATGTCGGCCCGCTCGCGGTCTATTTTCTGTCCGACGAAAGCAGCTGGGTGTCAGGCACCGTCGTCCCGGTCAACGGCGGCAGCCGCATCCCGATCGGGCTGCTGACCTATCTCCATCACAAGAACAAGGATGTCGCGGTCTGACCGCCGCGCGCCTGGCCGGGGACCAGCTTGCCGAGCAGCTGGACGGCCGGGTTGGCCGGACCCCAGGCGTCGGCGTGCAGGCGCCCCGCCGCGATCGCCAGCGCCCGCGCCCTTTCGCTGATCAGCGCGAAACGATAACCGGCGAAGACGATATGCCAATCCATCGCCTGCGCCTTGCGCCCCGCTGCCGCTTCCCACAGCGCCAGCGTCGCGGCCTCGCCGCCGATCCCGTCGAGGCGGAGGACACCGGCGGTTTCGCTGATCATGCGATCGTAGAAGAGCCACCAGCCAAGGTCGCTCTCGGCGCCGCCGAGCGAGGCGGTCTCCCAGTCGAGCAATGCCGTGCAGCGATCATCGGCGAACAGCATATTGGGCAGCCGCGCGTCGCCCCAGGCGAAAGCGGCAGGGCGCGGGGAGGGCCGATGATCCTCCAGCCATTGCCGGGCGCGGTCATAGAGCGGCAGCTGGGGTACAGCCGACCAGCGGCGATAGGCGTCCCACCGCGCCAGTTCCTGCGCGTCGGCGTCGGTGTCGGCCGCCACGCCGGGCGGCACGAGGAAAGCGAACGCGGCCGGATCGACCCGGTGGAGCCGCGCGAGCAGGCCGATGCCCTCCGCCCACATCGCCTCGCGCGCGGCGGGGGTGGCCTCCGCCAGCAGCCCCTCGCGGTGATAGTCGTTCGGCGCCGCGGCGCCGGGCGCGCGTTCCATCAGGAAAAAGGGCGCGCCGAAGAGGGCCTCGTCGCGCTCCAGCGCGATGGCGGCGGGGATTGGCAGGCCGGGTTCGCGCCCCAGCGCATCGATCACCCGATATTGGCGCGTGATCGATGCGTCCTGATAGACTTGGTGCCCGCGCGGTTCGATGCGCAGCACCCATCCCGCCGGTCGGCCATCGATCCGCGCGTCGACCACCCATGTCTCGCTCGATGCGCCGCCGGTCGCGGCGGCGACGGCAGCGATCTCGACCGGACCCAGCCGGCCCTGTGCCCATTCGGCAAGGTGCCGCTTTACGTCGTCCGCGCTGCGGTCACCCTGCGGCATCGATCCTCCCTCCGTCCCTCGCGGCCCCTGTCAGGATAGCGCCATGCACATCTTCTCCGAAGCCGACGATTGTCCGCACCCGCCCGGCGACGACCCTTTGTGGCAGGAAAGCAGCCTGTTCGTCTGGCACGATCCGGACGCCGGCGTCGGCGGCTTCTGGCGGCTGGGGCAGGAACCCGTTGCGGGCGCAACAAACAGCTGCTTCGGGCTGTTCACGCACGACGGGCTGCGGTTCCGCTCGAACGTCACCGGCGTGGCGCTCGACCCTGCCGACCGCGGTACGGCGCATATGGCGTGGGGCCCGCACCTCAAGGTCGCGTTCGGCGGAGGCGCCGCGATCACCGCCGATTTTCCCGATTGCGAGGCCGAGCTCCGCTTTGCCGATTTCCATCCGCGTTTCGACTATCATGCGATCGCGGTGCCGGGCGCGCGCCTGACCGGCGCGGCCCATCATTTCGAGGTGTCGGGACGCATGACCGGCGCGGTCCGCATCGGCGACCGCGAAATCACGATCGACGCGCTCGGTTATCGCGACCGCTCGTGGGGACGGCGCGACTGGTCGCAAAGCCGCGGCACGCGCTGGTGGCCCTGCGTCTTCGGCCCCGACCTCACCACGCATATCATCCATCTGGTGCAGGACGGGCGGGTGCTGAAGGTCGGCTATGTCTGGCGCGATGGCCAGACGATCGCCATCGTCGACAGCGACGTCTTGGTGGGCCTGGAGTCCGACGCGCTGACGCCGCGACATGGCACGGGCATCTTGCACCTCGCGACCGGCGAGACACTGACCATCGGCTGCGACCGTGCCGATGCGATCCTGATGCAGGTGCGCGGTTACAGCGCGGTCGAGACGATCGGCACCGCGACGCTTGGTGACCGGCGCGGCTTTTCCAATCTCGAGGTCAGCACCAATCCGGCCGGCGGCGCGTCGGCGCCGCTTTGCACGCTGGGCTCGAACGCGACCGACGGCTTCAGCCGCCGCGCGCCCTGACGCGAAGGAACGCCGCCGCGTCAGTTTTCGGACGCGCGGCGCAGCGTTTCGGCGTGGTCGCCGTCGAACACCACGACGATCCGCTTGCCCGGCGCGGCGCTCGGCACATAGTCGGCGCGTTTCTGGCGCACCCCGGGATGCTCGATGCGGATGAACGTGTCGTCGTCGACGGTGAAGCGCCGCTCGGCGCCATCGGGTGTGCGGACACGGATGCTGTCGCTGTCGGCGGCTATGATGTCCGCCAGCAGGACGCGCGGATCGGCCGCCGACTGGACCCGTGTGTCGATCGTCACGCGGCAGCGGTTGGATGTGTTGGGCATGCTGGCGTGCGGGGTGCAGGGGTTGAGGATCAGCACATCGCCGGGATAATAATCGGTCGTCGCCCAGCTTTCGTCGGGGATGACCCCTTCGGGGATTGAACTCGGCGTCTTGGCGATATTGTGAAAGAAACCGCGGTTGCACTGGCGTACCGCCAGCATCAGCCCGCCGACCTCGCGTTCGCAATCGGTCAGCGGCGTCCACACCGGTTTGTAATTGACGATCCCCGGGCTGAAAAAGCCGTCCTGATGCACCCCCGTGACCGATCCGCCCGGCGGATAGGCGCGATATTGGACGATCGGAATGATGCACGCGGGCTCGCCGAGGATTTTTTCCATCAGCCGCATATTGGCGGGCTTTTCGATCAGCCTGCGCGCAATCCCGGAAAATTCCGGGCTTTCCTCCATACCGCCGGGCGATGGCTTGCCCGTCCACAGCGGCTCGGTCGCGCCGGGTTCGATCAGGCCGTGGCGCTCCATCACCGCGAACATCGCCGCGCGCGCCTCTTCGACCGATGCGGGGTCGAGCACGTCGCGCAGCAGGATATAGCCCTCCTCGTCGTGGAAGCACATCAGCGCCGCATGGTCATCGAGCAGGTGATTGCAGTCCCGCAACCGCTGCACCGGCTTCACGCTCAGCACGTCGAGATCCTTGGCATCGGGCATCGAGAGCGCTTGCATCGGTCGTCCTTTCAGATTCTCTCCGCCGCGACCGGGATCGACCGGTTCGCCAGCATCGCCGATGATTTGAGCCGAGCGGCACCTCGACAACAAGGGGCATTTTTGTCATTCTCCATGGGTATTTTTCCGAAAAGTGCCTATGTCCTTCATCGCCGCCATCGTCACCACCCCCAGCTATGTCGCCAGCCTCGGCGCGATGATCGACGCCCATGCGCGGCTGGGTGAGGTGTTCGCGACCAACCCGGCGCTCGGCGACTATGCACGGATGCAGACCGAGCTGCGGCTGCTCGCCGCCGAACCCGGGCCGATCGCGCTGGTCGGCGGGCGCAGTTTCCCGGCCGACCTTCCGCTCCGCGACGCGCGCGACCCGCGCCTCGTCTTCCTGCCGTCCTTCCAGCTGCCCGATCCCGATGCCTTCGCGGCGCGGTTGCCCGCCTTCGCGCCCTTTTACGCCTGGCTGCGCGGCCAAGGCGCCAGGGGCATCGATATCGGTGCGTGCGGGGCGAGCGTCTTTCATCTCGCCGCAGCCGGGCTGCTCGATGGCCGCAGCTGCGCCCTCAACCCGCGCCTCGTCCCGGCGATGCGGCGCCTGTTTCCGCGCGTCGCCGTCGATACCGACAACAGCATCTGCCGCGCCGGTCCGATCTGGTCGTGCGCGCGCGACACCGACAGCGCGGCGCTGGTCGCGCGCCTGTTCGCCGAGGCCTATTCGGTCGCGGTGGGGCGCGGCATCGCGGCGCGCGAGCCCCCGGGCCCGCTCGCCGGCCCGCTGTCGGCGGCGGCCGACCCTTTCGTCGCCCGCGCCCAATTGTGGATTCGCGACCGCTTCACCCGCCGCTTCCGCATCGCCGACCTGGCCCGCGATCTCGGCGTCAGCCACCAGTCGCTGATCCGCCGCTTTCGCGCGGCGGGGTCGGCGACGCCGCGCGAGTTCGTCCAGCGCACCCGCGTCGACGCGGCGGCGATCATGCTCACCGAGACGCGCCGCTCGGTGACCGAGATCGCACAGCTCGTCGGCTATGCCGATATTCCGTCCTTCCGGCGCGTCTTCATCGCGGCGACCGGCCTGTCGCCCGCCGCCTATCGCCGGTCGCATCGCGCGGGCTCTTGACAATCGCCGCCGATTGCGGCTGGTAAAACATCTATATCATTAAGCGGAAAATTGCCACCGGGCGTCCGCAGCGGGAGACGATGTCATGGCGCTTGATCCGGCACTGCGCGACCGATTGATGTTGCCGGCGGTCTGCGCGCCGATGTTCCTGATCAGCAATCCGGCGATGGTTATCGCTGCGTGCCGGGCGGGCATCATGGGCGCAATCCCGCGCCAGAATGCCCGCAGCACCGAGCAATTCGAGGCCTGGATGCGCGAAATCCGCACCGCGCTCGACGCTTTTGCCGACGAAAATCCCGGCGCGCGAATCGGCCCGCTCGCGGTGAACCTCGCCACGAAGATGGAACCCGGCGAGGCGGCGCAGCACCTCGACCTCTGCCGGCGGTATGGCGTCGACATCATCATCACCGCGATCGGCAATCCGGCCGAGATCGCGGCGCGGGTGCATGATGCGGGGCTGAAGATCTTCCACGACGTCGTGTCGATGCGCTTCGCTGAAAAGGCGATTGCGGCGGATGTCGACGGGCTGACCTGCGTCGGCGCGGGCGGCGGCGGCCATTCGGGCAGCATTGGCCACCTCGTGCTCGTCCCGCGCATTCGCCGTATCTTCGACGGGACGCTGCTGATGGCGGGGTCGATCTCGACCGGCGCGGCCATCCGCGCGGCGGAAATATTGGGCGCCGACCTCGCCTATATGGGCACGCGCTTCATCGCCACGAAGGAAGCGGCGATCGATCCGGCCTATGCCGCGATGCTGACCGACAGCCATTCGGAAGACCTGATGTTCACGCCGAAAATCGCCGGCGTCGCCGCCAACTGGCTGCGCCCGTCGATGGAGCGGCTCGGCCTCGATCCGAAAAACCTGCCGCAGCCGACAGTAGCGCACGGCCGCGGCTATGATCATCTGCCCGATGGGGTGAAGCCGTGGAAAAATCTCTGGTCGGCGGGGCAGGGGATCGATCTGATCGACGACGTGCCGTCGATCGGCGACCTCGTCCTTCGGCTTCGTCAGCAATATGCGATCGCTTGCGACCAGGCGAGCTTTGCCGATGTGGCGCGGCTGATCGACCAGTCGCTCGACGCATCGCCCCAATAGACGACCGGTTTTTCGGGCAGCGGCTGTCGCGAAGACGATCAATTTTCACGTCCCTCCCATTTGGCAATTGGTAGGTCCGAAGAAGCGTTTACGCCGCCGCCGCCGCGCCAAAACCGGATCAGCCGACCGACAGAAACGCCGCCACCGTCAGCCGCCCGTCGCGCGGTGGCGGAAGAAGGCGGTGCCGTCGTGCCCCGCCGACAGATAATGGACCAGCGCGATGCAGTCGGGGGTGAAGGCATCGCAGTGCGGCAACCGCTGGGGAACCGACAGCGCGCCCGCCGGGGTGCAGACGATCGAGAAGCTCGCGTCGATCACCTCGACCGCGCCGCTGCGCCCGAAGGCCTGTGCCACCGCCCGGGCGATCAGCGGCCGCTGAACTCTCAGATAGTCGCCCGGCAGTTCGGCGCGCAGCCCGGGATACAATAGCGATCCTACCCCGCCGGGGGAGGGGGACCACCCGAAGGGTGGCGGAGGGGCACGGGAGGTTTGCGCGGCGCCAGACCCGAGAGCCGTTCTTTCCGGCGACATAACCGCGGCACCCCACCTCACCGGCAACGCGAACCGCCTGTGCCCCTCCACCAGCTTCGCTGGTCCCCCTCCCCGTGCCGGGGAGGATTCCCCATAATCGAAAATTCCGGTCACTCCCCTTCAACATTCCAATTGTCGCACTGCAACATAGCTGGCTAGAGGGAGCCTCCAACCATAAGGAAAGGCTCTCCATGTCCGTGCTCAACACCACCCTCAAACCCTTCAACGCGACCGCCTATAAGGACGGCAAGTTCGTCGACATCAGCGATGCCGACGTGAAGGGCAAATGGGCGGTCTTCTTCTTCTATCCGGCCGACTTCACCTTCGTCTGCCCGACCGAACTCGAGGACCTCGCCGACATCTACCCGACGCTCCGGAAGATGGACGTCGAGGTCTATGCGGTGTCGACCGACACGCATTTCTGCCACAAGGCCTGGCACGACACCTCGCCGGCGATCGGCAAGATCGATTATTATATGGTCGGCGACCAGAACCACAGCATCTCGAACAATTTCGAAGTCCTGCGTCCGGGCGTCGGCCTCGCCGACCGCGGCACCTTCGTGCTCGACCCCAATGGCGAGATCCAGCTGCTCGAAATCACCCCCGAGGGTGTGGGCCGCAACGCCGCCGAACTGCTGCGCAAGATCAAGGCGCTGCAGTACTGGGTCAGCCACCCGGGCGAAGTCTGCCCCGCGAAGTGGGAAGAGGGCGCCGAAACGCTCGCCCCGTCGCTCGACCTCGTCGGCAAGATCTAAGCAGATCGCATAATATCGGAGGGGCGGCGGCACGACCGCCGCCCCACGGCTTCTCTCCCCTCTCGCAGGAGCTCTCCCCATGCTCGACGCCAATCTGAAGCAGCAGCTTCAAGGCCTCCTCACCAATCTTCGGGAACCGATCGAACTGCTCTCGTCGCTCGGCGACGATGCCAAGTCGGCCGAGCTGGCGACCTTGCTCGACGATATCGCCGCGCTGTCGGACATGGTCAGCGTGACCCAGACTGACGACGATGCGCGCCGCCCCAGCTTCCTGATCCGCCGCGCCGGCGACGCGCAGGTCGCCGTGCGTTTCGCCGGCATCCCGATGGGGCATGAATTCACCTCGCTCGTCCTCGCGCTGCTCCAGGTCGGGGGCCATCCCCCGAAGGTCGCGCCCGAGGTGCTCGAACAAATTGCCGCGCTCGACGGCGACTATCATTTCGAAACCTATTTTTCGCTGTCGTGCCAGAATTGCCCCGACATCGTGCAGGCCTTGAATCTGATGAGCGTCGTCAACCCGTGCATCACGCACACCGCGATCGACGGCGGGCTGTTCCAGGCCGAGGTCGAGGCGCGCGCGATCATGGCGGTGCCGACGATCTTCCTCAACGGTCAGAATTTCGGCCAGGGCCGCATGGAACTCGAACAGATTCTCGCGAAGCTCGACAGCGGCGCCGAAGCCAAAGCCGCCGCGAAGATCGCCGCCAAGGACGCCTTCGATGTGCTCGTCATCGGCGGCGGCCCCGCCGGAGCAGCCGCCGCCATCTACGCCGCGCGCAAGGGCATCCGCACCGGCATCGCCACCGAGCGCTTCGGCGGGCAGGTGCTCGACACGATGGCGATCGAGAATTTCATCTCGGTGCAGCACACCGAGGGTCCGAAGCTCGTCGCGCAGCTCGAACAGCATGTGAAGGATTACGACGTCGACATCATGAACCTCCAGCGCGCCGAGAAACTGATCCCCGCGAAGACCGAAGGCGGCCTGCACGAGGTGACGCTCGCGAGCGGCGCGTCGCTCAAGGCGCGCACTATGATCCTCTCGACCGGTGCACGCTGGCGCCAGCTCGGCGTGCCGGGCGAGGACCAGTATCGCAACAAGGGCGTGGCTTACTGCCCGCATTGCGACGGCCCGCTCTACAAGGGCAAGCGCGTCGCGGTGATCGGCGGCGGCAACAGCGGCGTCGAGGCGGCGATCGACCTCGCGGGGCTCGTCGCGCACGTCACGCTGATCGAATATGACAGCGAACTGCGCGCCGACGCGGTGCTGCAGCGGAAATTGGCCAGCCTGCCGAACGTCAGGATCGTCACTTCGGCGCTGACCACCGAGGTGCTCGGCGACGGCGAGAAGGTGACCGGCCTTTCGTACAAGGACCGCAACAAGGACGAACTGCACCAGGTCGAACTCGAAGGCATATTCGTCCAGATCGGCCTCGTTCCCAACACCGAATGGCTGAAGGACAGCGTTACCCTGTCGCGCCACGGCGAGATCGAGGTCGACCACCGCGGTGAGACGAGCCAGGCGGGCATCTTCGCCGCGGGCGACTGCACGACGGTGCCGTACAAGCAGATCGTCATCGCGATGGGCGAAGGCTCGAAGGCGGCGCTGTCGGCGTTCGACTATATGATCCGCCTGCCGACCGAGGTGGAAGCCGAGGCGGCCTGATATTATCGTCACCCGGACTTGATCCGGGGTCCCGCTTTCCTTCAGATGAGCGGGACCCCGGGTCGAGCCCGGGGTGACGAGGTTGCGATGGCCGAAAAGAAAAAACCACCCGCGCCGATCCCGCTTTGCCGCTTCGAGGAACTGGCCGAGCGCGAGAACCGGCGGCGCGAGGAAGAGGCGCGTAAACCGAAGCCGAAGCCCCGCTAACCCGCCATCCCCGCAAACCTTTTCGGCGGCATCCCCACCTGCCGCGCGAACGCCGTGCTGAACGCACTCGCCGACCCGTAGCCGACGGTAAGTGCAATCTCCTCGATCCGCCCGGCGCCGCGGCGCAGCAGATCTTTCGCAAGATTCATCCGCCAGCCGAGCAGATATTCCATTGGCGGCACCCCGACGGTGCGGGCAAAGCGCTCGAAAAAGGCCGAGCGTGATAGTGCCGCCTCCTTCGCCAACTCGGCCGTCGTCCACGCTCGCGCGGGTTCGGCGTGCATCTGGCGGATTGCCGCCGCGAGCCGCGGATCGGCGAGTCCGCGCAGCAGCCCCGGCGGCGTCGCTTCGCCGCCGACCGCGCGCAGCGCCTCGACCAGCAAAATCTCGACCAGCCGCGCGAGCAGCAGGTCGCGCCCCGGCCGCTCGGCGCCGGTCTCCTCGCGGAGCATCGCGACGAGCGCCGCCAGTCGCTGGGCGCCGCGCAGGTGGATCATCGCGGGCAGCTGCGACACCAGCAAGCTGGCGTCGGGCGAGGCGAAGGCGAAGTAGCCGCCCATCATCCGCACATCGGGCGGGCCGTCGGCGCAGCCGTGGCGCACCTCGCCGGTGATCCCCACCGTCGCATGCGGGTCGAGCAGCGCCGGATCGGCGGGGACGAAGCCCGACATGGTGAAGCCCGGCGTCGCGGGCAGAAGCACGAAATCGCCCACCTCCAGCGTCACCGCCTCCAGCCCGTCGACCGCGAGCCGGCACGATCCTTCGATTATGGTGCAGAATCCCGGGTGCCCGAAATCCGAATAGCGCACCGCCCACGCGCCCGCGCCGCTGATCCCCTTGGAAAAGACGGTGCTGGGCCGCAGCAGCGCGATGAGATCAGAGAGGGGGTCGAGCATATGGACGATCAATAATGAAATATGGATAATGGATTATAGATAGTCCGGAAGTCGCGGTCTAGAGGTTTTGCATCGCAACTCGAAAGGAACGACGTCCATGAAGACCATCCTGATCACCGGCTGCTCGTCGGGCTACGGCCTTGAAACCGCCCGACATTTCCTCGCCCACGGCTGGAAAGTGGTCGCCACCATGCGCACACCCTCCGCGGTACCTTTGCAAACTTCCGGAAATCTCCGCCTCCTCCCCCTCGACGTCACCGACGATATGAGCATCGCCGCCGCGATCGACGCCGCGGGTCCGATCGACGTGCTCGTCAACAATGCGGGTATCGGCCTGTTCGGCTCGCTCGAACATTCGCCGATGGCGAAGATCCGCTCGGTCTATGCGACCAACACGCTCGGCACGATCGCGATGACGCAGGCGGTGATCCCCGGCATGCGCGCGCGGGGCTCGGGGGTGATTGTCAACGTCACCTCGTCGGCGACGCTCGCGCCTTTCCCCTTCGCCGCGGCCTATACGGGCAGCAAGAGCGCGATCCAGGGTTTCACCGGCAGCCTCGCGCACGAACTCGCGCCGCTCGGCATCGCGGTGAAGCTGGTCGAGCCGGGCTACGGCCCGACCACCGCCTTCGCCGCGAACACCGAGATCCGGCTCGAGGATGTCCTCCCAGAGCCCTATTGGACCTATGCCGAGCCGATCCTCGCCGCCATGGCCCAGCCCGCGCTGTTCACGGCCGAGGCCGATGTCGCCGCGGCGGTGTGGGCGGCGGTCCACGACGAAACCGGTGAGCCGCATTTCCCCGCGGGTGCCGACGCGCTCGCGCTGGCCGCCTGAGGCCTCAGGCGCGGGTAAAGTGCATCACCCAATTGACCTCCCACGTCGCGCCGCCGTCGGTCGAAAAGGCCTGTTCCCACCTGGCCGACCGCGGCGCGATGTCCGACCAGCGAAAGCGCACGATCACCGGCGTGCCCTTCCAGCTGTCCTCGGCGAGGAAGGTGCCGACGCCGTCCTCGAAGCGCCCGCGCACCGGCACGTCGAGCCGGTCGGTCGCGCGCGAATCGAGCCACCAGATCGCCCATGACTGCGTCGCCGGGTCGAAGGCGCGCAGCGCCACGCCGCGATAGGTCTCGTCCGGCGTATGGAAGACATTGTCCTCGACATTGGCGGCCCCGCCGAGCAGCGGCCAATTCTCGCTGCTGCCGTCGAACTCCATCCAGTCGTCGCTGCCGACCAGCCGCTCGCGCAGCTTGCGATGGCGGACGTTCCAGCGGCCGACGAGAAAACCCCAGTCGCCGCCCGGCGCTGGCGTCGCGGCCGCCGCTGCCCCGGCCGATCCCGCCATCGCGGCACCCCCGCCAACGAGCGCAATTTCTAGCAGCCCGCGGCGCGTCATATCCATGTCGATCATCTTGCCTCTCCCTCGTGCGTGGGAGTGCTGGTACAACGCGCTACCTGACAATCTTTGTCAGTTATTCACGCGTCCGTCGAAATATTCGGGATCGGCGAGCCGCGCTTCGGCGACCAGCCGCTCGGCATGTTTGGCGAGGCGCACAATCTCTTCGGGCGTGAAGAGCAGCCCCAGCTTGCTCCGCCGCCACAAGATATCGTCGGTGCTGCGCGCCCATTCGCGCGTCACCATCCAGCGCAGCTCGGCGACGCTCAGCCCGTGCGCGATCTCGCCGCCGAGGTCGTCCCAGCCCTGCGCCCCGCCCAGCCACGCCCGCGCCTCGGTGCCATAGGCCTTGACGATGCGGTCGACGCTCGCCGCGGGCAGGAAGGGGTGCGCCAGCTTGATTTCGGCCTTGAGCGCCGCGGCGCCGTCGGTCGGGAAATCGCCGCCGGGCAGGGGCTTCTTCCCGGTCCAGGGCTTGCCCGCCAGCGCGTCGATATCCTCCGCCAGCGCGTCGACCGCGGCCTCGGCGACATGGCGATAGCTGGTGATCTTGCCGCCATAAATGGTGAGCAAAGGCGCGCCTTCGTCGCTGTCGAGATCGATGCGGTAACCGCGCGTCGCCGCTTCGGGGCGCCCCGATCCATCCTCGATCAGCGGGCGCACCCCCGAATAGGTCCACACGACGTCGGCGGGCACCACCGGCTCGCGGAAATAGAGGCTCGCGCCCTCGCATAGATAGGCGATCTCCTCCTCGCTCGCCTTCACCTCGCCCAGCGGCCCGTCGTGATCGAGGTCGGTCGTGCCGATCAGCGTGAAGTCGCGCTCATAGGGAATGGCGAAGAAGATGCGCCCGTCGGGGAGCTGGAAGAAATAGGCGTAATCATGCTCGAATTTCTTGCGCACGACGATATGCGACCCGCGCACCAGCCGCATCGCATAGTCGGGTTCGGCATCGGCGCGTCGCAGCAGGTCGAGCACCGCCGGCCCCGCGGCGTTGACGACGCTGCGTCCGGTGAAGCGATAGTGGTGGCCGTTGTCGCAGCGCGCCTCGACCACCCACAGCCCGTCCTCGCAGCGCAATTGCTCGGCGCGCGTGCCCGTTCGGACTTTTGCGCCATGCGCCGCGGCATCGCGCGCGTTGAGCATCACCAGCCGGGCGTCGTCGACCCAGCCGTCCGAATATTCGAAGCCATGGACATATTGGTCCTGCAGCGGCGCGCCCGCGGCGTGCCGGCGCAAATCGATCGAGCGCGTCGCGGGCAGCCTTTTGCGCCCGCCGATATGGTCGTAGAGGAACAGCCCCAGCCGCAGCAACCAGCGCGGGCGCAGGCCGCTGCGATAGGGCAGCACAAAGCGCAGCGGCCGGATGATGTGCGGCGCGATGCCCCACAGCAGCTCGCGCTCCTTCAGCGCCTCGCGCACCAGCGCGAACTCATAATGTTCGAGATAACGCAGCCCGCCGTGGATCAACTTGGTCGAGGCCGAGGACGTGCCCTGCGCCAGGTCGCCCTGCTCGATCAGCAGCACCCGCGCCCCGCGCCCCGCGGCGTCGCGCGCGACCCCGGCGCCGTTCACCCCGCCGCCGATCACGATCACATCATAGGGGTGGGCGCTGTCGGGCATCGCGAACCCCTATGGCAGCGCGCCGGTCTTTGCCAAGTGGGATCGCATGCGGCTTACGTATGCTCGTTGCATTCGCACGGTCCATACGCCACCTCTGATCGCGGATATCCAAGGGGACGATCGTGAGCGTCAAAGTCGAGACATTGGTCCTGTTCGGGGCGACGGGCGACCTTGCCCAGCGTATGCTCTTCCCCTCGCTCTACAATCTCCACCTCGACGGGCTGCTCGCGCCCGAACTGATGATCGTCGCTTCGGGCCGCTCGACGATGGACCGCGAAGCCGCGCACAAGCTGGTGCGCGCGGCGCTGACCGACCATCTCCCCGCCGACCGCCTCGACGATGCCGCGATCGCGGCCTTCCTCGATCGCATCGACTATTGCTCCGTCGATGCCGGCGCGGGCACCGGCTACGACGACCTTGCCGCGCAGCTCGGCGACCGGCTCGGCCGCCCGATCGGCGCCTATCTCTCGACTCCCCCGTCGATGTTCGGTCCGATCGCGCAGGGGCTTAAAAGCGCAGGGATCGCCTGCACCGAATGCCGCATCGCTATGGAAAAGCCGATCGGCCACGACCTCGCCTCGTCGCACGCGGTCAATGCCGAGGTCGGCGACGCCTTCGCCGAAGACCATGTGTTCCGCATCGACCACTATCTGGGCAAGGAGACGGTCCAGAACCTCCTCGCACTGCGCTTCGCGAACATGCTCTTCGAGCCGCTGTGGAACGCGCAGGCGATCGACCATGTCCAGATCACCGTCGCCGAGACCGTGGGTCTCGAAGGCCGCGTCTCCTACTATGACGGCGTCGGCGCGCTGAAGGACATGGTGCAGAACCATATGCTCCAGCTGCTTGCGATCATCGCGATGGAACCTCCCGCGAGCGTCTCGTCGACCGCGGTGCGCGACGAAAAGGTCAAATTGCTGCGCAGCCTCCGCCGGATGAAGGCCGAGGATGTGAAAACGCACAGCGTAAAGGGCCAGTACACCAGCGGCGCCGTCGGCGGCGCGGCGGTGACGGGCTACGCCGACGAACTCGGCCAGCCATCGAACACCGAGACCTTCGTCGCGATCAAGGCCTTCATCGACAATTGGCGCTGGAAGGGGGTGCCCTTCTACCTGCGCACCGGCAAGCGCATGCCCGAGCGCAAGTCCGAGGTGCTGATCCAGTTCAAGCCGGTGCCGCACAATATCTTCGCGCGCGTCGGCGCCGCGAAGCTCGACGCCAACAGCATGATCATCAACCTCCAGCCCGAAGAGAATATTCGCGTCAAGGTGATGGCCAAGCAGCCCGGCCTCGACCGCGACGGGGTGAAGCTCAAAGAGGTGACGATGGACGTCTCGCTCTCGCACAGCTTCGCCGGCGAGCGCCGCCGCATCGCCTATGAACGCCTGCTCCTCGACTTCATCGAGGGCGACCAGACCCTGTTCGTGCGCCGCGACGAGGTCGAAGCGCAATGGCAGTGGATCGATTCGATCCGCGACGCCTGGGCCGCGGTCGACCTGGCGCCGCAGAGCTACACCGCGGGCAGCTGGGGTCCGAGCGCGTCGATCGCGCTGATCGAGCGCGACGGGGCGAGCTGGCATGATTGAGGAAATAGCACGTCGCCCCCGCGAAGGCGGGGGTCGCTGGAGGCCTTTTCCGGCAGCGTTGCGTCAACCGACTGCGGCCCCCGCCTTCGCGGGGGCGACGGGAAATATTCATGACTGATCTCCACCCCACCATCGCCGCCATCACGGACCGCATCATCGCCCGCAGCGCGCCGCGCCGCGCCGCCTATCTCGACCTCATGGACCGCCAGCGCGACGCCGGCACCAACCGCGGCAATCTGTCGTGCGGCAACCTTGCGCATGGCTTCGCCGCCTCGGGCGAGGACAAGCCCGCGATCCGCGCCGGCGCCGAAATGAACATCGGCATCGTCACCAGCTACAACGACATGCTCTCGGCGCATCAGCCCTATGGCCGTTACCCCGAGCAGATCAAACTCTTCGCGCGCGAGGCCGGCGTCACCGCGCAGGTCGCGGGCGGCGTTCCGGCGATGTGCGACGGAGTGACGCAGGGGCAGGCGGGGATGGACCTGTCGCTCTTCAGCCGCGACAATATCGCGCAGGGCACGGTGATCGCATTGAGCCATGCGATGTTCGAGGGCGCACTGCTGCTCGGCATTTGCGACAAGATCGTCCCCGGCCTCTTGATCGGCGCGCTGCGCTTCGGCCACCTGCCGCAAATCCTGATCCCGGCGGGTCCGATGCCCTCGGGGCTCGCCAACAAGGAAAAGCAGCGCGTCCGCCAGCTTTATGCCGAGGGCAAGGCGACGCGCGACGAACTGCTCGAGGCCGAGGCGGCGAGCTACCACGGCGCGGGCACCTGCACCTTCTACGGCACCGCGAACAGCAACCAGATGATGATGGAGCTGATGGGGCTGCATATCCCCGGGAGCGCCTTCACCAATCCCGGCACCAAGCTGCGCCAGGAACTGACGCGCGCCGCGACGCACCGCATCGCCCAGATCGGCTGGGACAGCGACGACTATCGCCCGCTCGCGCGCTGCATCGACGAAAGGGCGATCGTCAACGCCGCGATCGGCCTGCTCGCGACGGGTGGCTCGACCAACCATGCGATCCACCTGCCCGCGATCGCGCGCGCGGCGGGGATCGTGATCGATTGGCAGGATTTCGACGAGCTCAGCCACGCGGTGCCTTTGCTCGCGCGCGTCTATCCGAACGGCGCGGGGGATGTGAACAATTTCCACGCCGCGGGCGGCATCGGCTTCGTCGTTCGCGAATTGCTCGATGCGGGGTTGCTGCACGGCGATGTACTCACGGTCGGCGGGACGATGGCCGACTATGGCGCCGAGCCTGTGCTGGTGAACGATGAGCTTCACTGGCAGGCCGCGCCCGCGACAAGCCGCGACGACACCATGTTGCGCCCGGTCGCCGCGCCCTTTTCGCCCGACGGGGGCATGCGCCTGCTCGCGGGCAATCTCGGCCGTGCGATCATCAAGACCAGCGCGGTCGCCGAGGATCGCTGGACGATTGAGGCGCCGTGCCGGATCTTCGACGACCAGAACCAGGTGCTCACCGCCTTCAAGGCGGGCGAGCTCGACCGCGATGTCGTCGTCGTCGTCCGCTTCCAGGGACCGCGCGCCAACGGCATGCCCGAACTGCACAAGCTGACCCCGGCGCTCGGCGTGCTGCAGGACAAGGGGTACCGCGTCGCGCTGCTCACCGACGGCCGCATGTCGGGCGCTAGCGGCAAGGTGCCCGCGGTGATCCATCTGTCGCCCGAAGCCTTGCCCGGCCCCGATGGCGTCAGCGGCCCGCTGGCCTTCCTCGTCGATGGCGACATCGTCCGCGTCTGCGCGCGCAAGGGCGAGGCGATTGCGCTCGTCGACGAGGCCGAATGGGCGGCGCGCACGCCCGCTGTCGCGCCGCCGCCCGCGCTTGGCGTCGGCCGCGAACTGTTCGCGCTGTTCCGTCATCACGCCGACGAAGCCGAAAAGGGCGGGTCGGCGGTGTTGGCGGCGATGGAGGCGGTTACAGGATAACCCCTAAATCCGTTAGTGCTGAGCTTGTCGAAGCACCGTCCTTCTTTTCGCGACGTTGAGAAAAGAACGGCCCTTCGACAGGCTCAGGGCGAACGGAGTTTGTGATTTCGAACGGAGTAGAAAATGACCGACCAATCCATCGACCAGATCATGCGCCTCGCGCCCGTCATCCCGGTGATCGTCATCGACCGGGTCGAGGATGCGGTGCCGATGGCCGAGGCGCTGGTCGCTGGTGGCCTGAAGGTGCTTGAGGTCACCTTGCGCACCCCCGCGGCGCTCGACGCGATCACCGCCATGAAATCGGTCAAGGGCGCGGTCGTCGGCGCGGGCACCGTGCTCAACCCTGCGATGCTCAGCGCCGCCATCCACGCGGGCGCCGAATTCATCGTTTCGCCGGGCCTGACCGACAATCTCGGCAAGGCGGCGGTGGCGAGCGGCATTCCCTTTCTGCCCGGCACCGCCAACGCCGGCGACATCATGCGCGGCATGGATTTGGGGCTCGACCGTTTCAAATTTTTCCCCGCGATGACCAGCGGCGGCATCCCGGCGCTGAAGGCGCTTGCGGGGCCCTTCGGCCAGGCGCGCTTCTGCCCGACCGGCGGGATCACGCTGGCGACCGCGCCCGAGTGGCTCGCGCTCGAAGCCGTGCTCTGCGTCGGCGGCAGCTGGGTGGTGCCGTCGGGCCCGCTGGACCCGGCCCGGATCGAGACATTGGCGCGTGAAGCCGCGGCGCTCAAATCCTGATCGTCATCCCCGCGAAGGCGGGGATCGCTGTCAGGTTTGCGCAACGCAGCGAGCGGCCCCCGCCTTCGCGGGGGCGACGAATGGGCGCATTGATAAACACCATCTTTACTGCCACTGTGCCTAGGTAAAGCGGCAATATAGCCGCCTGTGGGGAGACCGCTGTGCCACGACCGCAGCCGCATCTGGAAGAAGTACTCGCGTCCGAACCCGGGCCGCATATCGCCGCGCTCTTCGATTTCGACGGCACGATCATCTCGGGCTATTCGGCGACCGCGATGCTGCGCGAAAAATTCCAGCGCCGCGAAATGTCGGTCGAGGAAATCGCCGAGACCGCGCAGATCATCGCGCAGCACAGCCTGGGCACGATCGGCTTTTCGGGGCTGATGTCGGGCGCCGCCAAATTCATGAAGGGCGTCGAGGAAGAGAGCTTCATTGAGTTCGGCGAGGAACTTTATAAAAAGCATATCGCGCGCAAGATCTACCCCGAGGCGCGCGCGATCATCGAGGCGCATCAGGCGAAGGGCCACCGCGTCGCGATCATCTCGTCGGCGACGATCTACCAGATCGAACCGACCGCGCGCGACCTCGGCATCGAGCATATCAAATGCTCGGCGTACGAGATCGAGGACGGGGTGTTCACCGGCGAGATCATCCGCCCCCTGTGCTTCGGCGAGGGTAAGGTGCTCGCGGCCGAGGAACTCGCCGCCGAGTTCGGTCTCGATCTCGACCAGAGCTTTTTCTATTCGGATAGCGACGATGATATCGAACTGCTCGAACGCGTCGGCAAACCGCGCCCGCTCAACCCCAACCTCAAACTGAAAGCAATCGCCGAGGAAAATGGCTGGCCGGTGCAGCGTTTCGGCAGCCGCGGCACGCCGTCGTGGATCGATTATACGCGCACCATCTATGCCACCGGATCGCTCGTCGGCGCCTTCGCCGCCGGACTGCCGATCTGGGCGCTGACGCGCTCGCAGCGCGAGGCGGCGAATTTCTCGATCGGGCTGTTCGGCGACTTCGCGACCGCGATCACCGGCGTCGAGCTCGAGGTCGAGGACGAAAAGCATCTCTGGTCGTCGCGCCCCTGCGTCTTCATCTTCAACCACCAGAGCAAGGCCGACGTGATGATCCTCGCCAAGCTCATCCGCCGCGACATGGGCGGGGTGGGCAAGAAGGAAATCAAGGACATCCCCATCCTCGGCAAGCTGATGGAATGGGGTGGCACCGTCTTCGTCGACCGCGCCGACGGCAAGAGCGCGATCAAGGCGATGGAGCCGCTGGTCGACGCGATCAAGGTCGAGGGCAAGTCGATCTGCATCTCGCCCGAGGGCACGCGCAGCCTGACGCCCAAGCTCGAACCGTTCAAGAAGGGCGCCTTCCACCTCGCGATGCAGGCCGGGGTGCCGATCGTCCCGATCGTGATCCACAATGCGACCGACGTCGCGCCCAAGAACGAGTTCGTCATGCGCCCCGCGACGGTGCGCGTCACCGTCCTGCCGCCTGTCGACACGTCGAAATGGAGCGCAAGGACGATGAACAATCATGTCCGCGACGTCCGCAACATGTTCCTGCGGACGCTGGGTCAGGCCGAGGAGACGGTTGCGGAATCGGTGGCAAAGGAACCTGCGTCCGAAACGGCGGCGCCCGAGGCCAAGCCTGAGAAGGCGCCGAAGAAGAAAGCCACGGGCGCCAAGAAGACGTCTCCTCGAAAGGGAAGGGCCGTCTAAATCATGCCGATTCCCTCCGTTCGTCCTGAGCTTGTCGAAGGACCGTTCTTCTTCGCAACATCGGAGAGAAAGAGCGGCCCTTCGACAAGCTCAGGACGAACGGGCATATTGAATCGGAACCGGCGTGGTGGTTCTCGCTCATTGAAAGTGGGCGCGTAAACGGTGGCCGACGGAACGCTCCGCACCCCGATTTTGACGGAGGACGCGGCCGACCGGCTCTATATCATCGACGCGCGCAACGGGGTCGAGCGCCGGCTGCTGCTCGACTGGGTTCACGCCACCGCAGGCGACAGCGCGCCGCAATGGGCGAGCCTCGCGATCGAGGATGACGATCATGCGCTGCCGCTCGAGATGCTGCGCGCGCGGCTCGATGGCCAGCCGTCGCGGCAGGTCGTGCCGCTGCGCATCGCCTGGCGCATCCCGGGGTTCGAGCGCGAGCGCGCGCTCAAGTTCCGCCACCTGATCTTCGGTGACCCGCGCCATCCCGGCCCGATCCGCGCGCGGCTGATCCTGCTCCGCGACCGGCGCCGCGCGCAGATCCTGGTCGGCGAGGCGGCGACGCTCGACGCCCTGCGTGACCGGTTCCGGCAGCAGACCGGCGGCGGGGATGGCGCCGGGGTCGACGGCCAGGAATTCGCGGGCTTCGTCGCGCGGCAGGCGGGGCTCGCGCTCGACGTCGCCGAACGCGGTATCCGCGGCACGCGCTACAAGGTGCCGCGCTTCGTCGCCGATAGCCTCCGCACCAATCCCAAGTTCCGCGCCGCGCTCGCCGAACTCGCCGAAACGCTCGGCCGTCCGGTCGCCGACCTCTACCGCGAGGCGCGCCCGCTGATGAAGGAGGTCATCGCGCGTCCTTCGGCGTTGTTCCTCGACCTGCGCGCGCGGCTCGACCGCATGATGTTCGGCGGCTACGCGCCCGAGATGGAGATCGACGCCGCCGAACTCGCGAAGCTGCGTTCGATCCTGCGCGAGCACCCCACCGCGATCCTCTTCACGCACAAGACCTATATCGACGGCGCGACGCCGAGCCGCCTCGCCTATGAAAACGACATGCCGATGCTGCATCTGTTCGGCGGCGCCAACCTTGACATCGCGGTGATCGGCGAATTCTACCGCCGCTCTGGGATGATTTTCGTGCGCCGCAGCTTTCAGGACCAGCCGGTCTACAAGCTGGTGCTGCGTCATTATATCGCCTGGCTGCTCGCCAAGCGTTTCCCGCTGAGCTGGGCGTTCGAGGGGACGCGCTCGCGCCTCGGCAAGCTGATGCCGCCCAAATATGGTCTGATGAAATATGTCCTCGACGCGGCGCATGCAACGGGGACGAAGGACGTTCATTTCGTGCCTTTCGTGACCAGCTTCGACCTGATCCTCGACGTCGAGGAATATGCCGCCGAACAGACCGGCCGCGTGAAGAAGCCCGAGAGTCTCGGCTGGTTCGTCGGCTATATGCGCAACCTCAAAAAGCCTTCGGGGCGCATCCGGCTCGACATCGGCCGGCCGATCGTGATCGACGATGCGCCGGGTCCCGAGGACAAGCGCGCACTGGAGAAGATCGCCTTCTCGATTGCGGTCGAGGCCAATCGCGTCACCCCGCTGACCGTTTCGTCGGTGATGTGCCTGATCCTGCTCGGCACCGCGCCGCGCGGCGCCACCGCCGCCGAACTGCTCGCGACGATCGGTGCGCTCAAGGAGTGGGCGCGCGCCCGCGACATCCGGCTCAGCAAGGAACTCGAAAGCGGCGATGATGCCGCGCTGTCCGCCACCGTCGACACGCTCGTCGAAAGCGGGCTGCTCACGCGCTACGAAGCGGGCAGCGAAAATGTCTATTCGATCGAACCCGCGCATCATCCGATGGCGAGCTATTATCGCAACATCATCGTCCACCATTTCCTCGACCGCGCGATGATCGAGATCGCCTTGTTCCAGCTGCGCGATGCCGACAGCAGCGATGCGACCGCGGCCTTCTGGGCGCATGTCGATCGGCTGCGTGACCTGTTCAAATTCGAATTTTTCTACCCGCCGCGGGGCGAGCATCATGCCGCGATCGAGGCCGAGCTGGCGCGCATCGACCCCGCCTGGGCCAAGCGCCTCGCGAGCGGCGACCGCGGCGTGGTGCAGCTCATCCGCCGCTGCCAGCCGCTCGTCGGCCATGCGGTGCTGCTGTCCTTCGCCGAGGCCTATTCGGTCGTCGCCGACCTGTTGTCGCGCGCACGGCCGGGTGATGCCGTCGACGAAAAGACGCTGCTCGAGCGCGCGCTGGTCGAGGGCAAGCAGGCCTGGCTGCTGCGCCGGATCAGCAGCGAGGCGGCGATCGGCAAATTATTGTTCGCCAACGGCCTGTCGCTGATGCGCCATATGGGGCTCGCCGAACCCGCGACCCCCGACATTCTCGCGGCGCGCCGCGCGCTGCTGATGGAACTGCGCGGGCTCGCCAACGTCATGGAATCGATGCGCCTTGCGACACTGGCGCTCGCGGACCGATTGCCGACCACAGGAGGACAGGATGCTTAAACAGCTCAGCGCGCAGGACGCCCAGTTCCTCTACACCCAGACCGCGAACAACCTCACGCACATCATGGGGGTCTATATCTACGACCCCTCGACCGCGCCCGGCGGTTTCGTGCGCTTCAAGGACATCATCCGCCACGTCGAGAGCCGCGTCGACACCTCGCCCTTGTTCAAGCGCCGGCTGCACCGCCTGCCCTTCGACATGGACCATCCCTATTGGGTCGAGGACGAGCATTTCGACATCGAGGCGCATATGAGCCACGCGCGCCTGCCCGAGCCCGGCGACTGGCGGCAATTCTGCATCGCAGTCGCGCGCTATTTCTCGAAACCGATGGATATGAACCGCCCGCTGTGGGACATCTACATCATCGAGGGGCTCGACCGGATTCCGGGGATTCCGAAAGGCAGCTTTGCGATGCTCCACCGTGTCCATCATGCCGCGGTCGATGGCGCGTCGGGCGCGCACGCCTTCATCGCGATGAGCGATATCGATGCGCAGGGCACCCCCGCGATTGCCGCGCCGCCGCCGTCCGAAGACCTCGGCCGCGCGCCGTCGAGCGCCGAGACGCTGACCCGCGCCTGGTCGGCGTCGATGCAGTCACCGGTGAAGTTCGTGAATGCGCTGCTCAAGGTCTCGCCCGCGATCGTCGCCTCGGCGCGCAAGTCGATGGCCGAGGGCGGGATGACCGCCGGCGTCCCCGAAACGCGCTTCAACGCGCCGGTCGGCCCGCACAAGATGTTCGATGCGACCACCGTCGCGCTCGCCGATGTCGCAGCGATCCGCAAGAAGGTGCCGGGCGCGACGGTCAACGACGTCGTGCTCACCACCGTCGGCGGCGCGCTGCGCAAATATCTCGCGAAACACAAGGAACTGCCGAAGGAGAGCCTCGTCGCGGTCGCGCCGATCAACCTTCGCGGCAAGGACAAGGGCGCGGGGAAGGCGTCGACGCCCGGCAACCAGGTCTCGGCGATGAGCGTGCCCGTGCGCACCGATATCGCCGATCCGCTCGATCGGCTCGCGGCGATCCGCGACTATACGGTCGAGGCGAAGGAGGCGAAGGCGGGGGTCAGCGCGCGGATCATGACCAACCTGTCGCAACATATTCCGGGCGCGACGATGGCCGCGGTCGCGCGCATCCTGACCAGCGAGCGCTTCGCTGTCCGCGGCACCAACCTCTTCATCTCGAACGTGCCCGGCGCGCAGGTGCCGCTCTATCTCGCGGGCGCGCAGCTCGTGCAGCAGCATGGCATGGCGCCGCTCGCGAACAATATGGGGCTGTTCGTCGCGACGCCGAGCTACAACGGCCGCATCGCCTTTTCGATCATCGGCGAACGCGCGATCATGCCCGATATCGCCTTTTTCCGCGAGTGCATCGACGAAAGTTTCGCCGACCTGATGGCGGCCGAGCCCAAGCCCGAAAAGCCGGCGCCGGGGCCGAAAGCCGCTACGGCAAAGCCGAAACCCGCCGCAAAACCCAAGCCCGCGCCCAAGGCGCCGGCCAAAAGCGGGACGGCCCCGGCGACCAAAACCAAGCGGAAACCGGTTGCCAAAGGCAACGCAACCCGCAAGACTCAGAAAAAATAAACCATGTTTCGCAGGATCACTGAATGCTCTTCACTCCGACGCTCAGCGCCGACCGCGATCTTGTGACCGCGTCCGACTACGCCGCCTGGTCGAAGGCCGCGCGCGAGCACGACCGGAAATCGGGGATGCAGGCGTGGCGCGACGCCGACGAGAGCAAGCATTTCGATTACAAGGCGATCCGTGCCCGGCTCGAGCGGCTGCGCAGCCTGTCGGCGGCGGGTGACGTCAAGGGACTGCTCTTTGTCCTCAACGAGGGCATCCATGGCAATATCGACGGCATGGGGCACGAGCGCCTCTATGCAAAGGCGCGCTTCGGCACCAAGACGCTGATCGAGGATTATGTCGCCGAGGTGGTGTCGGCGCTCGACAAGATCGCGGCGTCGCGCAGCATCGGCCGCGAGGAAAAGCGCGACTTCTTCCGCCGCGCGCAGCATTGCTACGGCCGCTCGGCGCTCCTGCTGTCGGGCTCGGGCAGCTTCCTGTTCTTCCACATCGGCGTCGTGAAGGCGCTTTGGGAAGAAGGCGTCTTGCCCGCGATCATGTCGGGCGCCAGCGGCGGCTCGATCGTCGCCGCGGTGGTGTGCACGCGCAAGAATGCCGACATCGGCGCCTTTCTCGCGAGCGACCGTCTCGCCAACCCCGACCGCAGCCCCGATACGCGCCGCCTTGCGCCCGACGAGGTGCGCGGTCGCCTCGCCGACCTGATCCCCGACCTGACCTTCCAGGAAGCCTATGAGATCAGCGGCCGCCATTTGAACGTCTCGGTCGCGCCCGCCGAAAAACATCAGAACGGGCGTATGCTCAACGCGATCACCGCGCCCAATGTGCTGATCCGCGAAGCGGTGCTGGCATCGTGCGCGGTGCCCGGGGTCTTCCCGCCGGTGATGCTGATGGCGCGCGACGAAAAGGGCGCGCGCGTGCCTTACCAGCCCGACCGGCGCTGGGTCGACGGGTCGGTGACCCACGATATCCCGACCAAGCGGCTCGAGCGCCTCTACGGCGTCAACCATCATATCGTCAGCCAGGCGAACCCGATCGCACTGCCCTTCGCGACCGATACGCGCAAGCAGATGGCGCCGATCGAGGCAATCCAGCATGCGTCGATGGCGACCTTCAAGGCGTGGCTCAATGCCAATATGATCATCTTCCAGAAGCCGCTCGAATGGGTTCCCCCGATCAACAGCATCGCCAATCTGGCGCGCTCGGTGATCAACCAGGAATATACCGGCGACATCAACATCATCCGTCCGCCCAAATTCTGGTCGCCGGCCAAAATCCTGTCGGACCTGGCGCAGGAGGATATCGACGAGCTGATCGACACCGGCCAGCGCACCGCCTGGCCCAAGGTCGAAATGGTGCGCACCCAGACCGCGATCAGCCGTGCGCTGGAGGGCATTTTGGCGAAGCTAGACAAGGCCGGCGACGACGGCCCGGGGCATCGTAGCGCCGCGTTGAAAAAGGCGGTGCGCTGAGGTGGCGGACGGCGCGGTGATCCTGCCCGCCGGATCGGCCGGCGCTGGCGCGAGGCTCCACATCACTCACTGGCTACCAGCGGGGCTCCCCAAGGCGGTCGTGCTGCTCGCACATGGCTATGCCGAACATGCCGGGCGCTACGACCATGTCGCGAAGCGGCTGACCGATGCGGGCTATGCCGTCTATGCGATCGACCATTGGGGGCATGGCCGCTCCGACGGCACCCCCGGTTTCGTGCCGCGCTTTAGCGCCTTCACCGACGGCATGGCCGAACTGCTGACCCTCGTCGAGGTCAACCATGGCGACACGCCGCGGCTGCTGCTCGGCCACAGCATGGGCGGGCTGATCTCGACCCTGTTCCTGATCGAGCGCCAGTCGGCGTTCGCCGCCGCGGCGCTGTCGGGCCCCGCGATCGTGCCCGGCGCACCGCCGTCGCGCTTCACGATCTGGATCAGCCGTTTCCTGTCGCGCTTCTTCCCGCGCCTCGGGGTGCTCGCGCTCGACGCCAATGGTGTCAGCCGCGATCCGGCGGTGGTCGCCGCCTATCTCGCCGACCCGCTCGTCTACACCGGCAAGATCGGCGCGCGGCTCGGCAAGGAGTTCATGGACGCGATGGCCGCGGCGCAGGCCGGCGCGCCCAGGATCACGCTCCCGATCCTGCTCCAGCATGGCGACAAGGACAGCCTCGCGTCGGTCGCGGGGTCGCAATATCTGTTCGACCATGTCGGATCGGCCGACAAGATTCTGAAAATCTACCCGGGCCTGTTCCACGAAATCTACAACGAGCCCGAACGCGATGCGGTGCTGGACGATCTGGTCGGCTGGTTCGACGCGCATGTTCTGCGGCCACAATAACGCCCTCCCCTTCAGGGGAGGGTAGCGAAACTTGCTAGCTTGCTGGCTAGTTGCAGCGGGTGGGGGCCATCGGCCTTGCGCTACGCCGCAAGCCCCCACCGGCGTTGGGTGGATCAGCCCCCGGCTGATCCAGGTCATGCCGGGGGCATGACCGACCCAACACCCCCCTCCCCTAAAGGGGAGGGGCTTTAGGAAGTCCCATGCGTATCCTTCTCGTCCTGATCGTCGCGCCGCTGATCACGCTGGCCTTGCTCTACTTCCTCTTCCCCGGCCGGCTCGTCGCCTTCGGCCGCTGGATGCTGCGCAAGCGCGGCGGGACGGTGCAGAAGAGCGTGACGGTCGACGGCCGCGACTGGCCCTATCTGGAGGGCGGCGATCCGTCGAAACCCTTGCTGCTGCTCGTCCACGGCTTCGCGGGCGACAAGGATAATTGGTCGATGATCGCGCCGCATCTTACGCGCGACTATCATGTCATCGCGCCCGATCTGCCGGGCTTCGGCCAGAATGAGCGCAACCCCGAACTCGCCTATGATATCGCGGCACAGACCACGCGGCTCAAGCAGTTCGCCGATACGCTGGGGCTCCAGCGTCCGCATTTGGCGGGCAACAGCATGGGCGGCTGGATCGCGCTGCGTTATGCGCTCGACTATCCCCACGCGCTCGCCAGCCTGACCCTGCTCGACAACGCCGGGGTCAATGGCGCGAACCAGAGCGACCTCCAGAAACAGGCGGCGAACGAGGATTATAACCCGCTGGTGCTGGCGAGCCTGGAGGATGCCGACCGGCTGGTCGCGATGGTGGTGCACAAGCCGCCCTATGTGCCGGCGCGACTCAAGCCCGTCTTCTATGCCGACGCGCTCAAATATCGCGACCAGCTCGACACCATCTTCTGGATCATCGCCAACGAGGGCCGCGACCATCCGCTCAACGACCGGCTGGGCGAGGTCAGGGCGCCGACCTTGATCATCTGGGGCCGCCACGACCGGCTGCTCGACGTCAGCTGCGTACCGGTGCTCGAAGCCGGCATAGCGGGGAGCCAGAGCCATATCTTCGAACATGTCGGCCATGTCCCGATGATCGAGGATCCGAAAGCGACCGCCGCGGTGATGAAGGGCTTTCTTGCCAGGCATCCATAAACCGCCGTCACCCCGGGCTTGACCCGGGGCCCGCCTTGTCTTGAAGAAAAAGGCGGATCCCGGATCAAGTCCGGGATGACGAAATGAGAGCCCAGCTTGCCAACCTCCCAATCACTCGCCACTCTCGCGAAAAACAGGGAGAGCGGTTCATGCGGTTGAAGGTCGGCCTGCTCGGCGGGGGCAGCTGGGGCACGACGGTGGCGGCGGTGGTGTCGCGCAATGCGCCGATCACTCTGTGGGCGCGCGACGCCGAAACCGTCGCGAGCATCAATGGCTCGCGCGAAAACAGAAAATATCTCCCCGGCATCACCTTGCCGTCGGCGCTGCGCGCGACGAACGACATGGCCGCGGTCGTCGCGGGCGCCGATGTGCTCGTGATGGGCGTGCCCTCGCACAGCTTCCGCGGGGTGCTCGAGGAGGCGAAGGCGCATCTCCGCCCCTGGGTGCCGGTGATCAGCCTGACCAAAGGCCTCGAACTCGCGTCGGGCAAGCGCATGACCGAGCTGATCGAGGAAGTGCTGCCCGGCCATCCGGTCGGCGTGCTCACCGGCCCCAACCTCGCGCGCGAGATCATGGCCGGGCAAGCGGCGGCGAGCGTCTTGTCGATGGAGGACGAGATCGTCGTGCGTGCGCTCCAGCCGGTGTTCCATTCGGGGCTGTTCCGCGTCTACACCAACACCGACCTGCTCGGCTGCGAGCTCGGCGGGGTGCTCAAGAATATCATCGCGATCGCGGTCGGCATGGGCGACGGGCTGGGGGCAGGGGACAACACCCGCTCGGCGCTGATGACGCGCGGGCTGGCCGAGATCACCCGGCTGGGCGTTGCGATGGGCGGGCGCGCCGAGACCTTCGCGGGGCTCACCGGCATGGGCGACCTGATCGCGACCTGCACCAGCCCCTTGAGCCGCAACCGCCATGTCGGCGTCGAACTGGGCAAGGGGCGCAAGATCGACGACATCATCGCGGGGATGAACATGGTCGCCGAGGGCGTGAAGAGCGCGCCGACGGTGATCGCGCTCGCCGAAAAGCACGGCCTCGCGATGCCGATTGCGCAGGACGTATACGACGTGACGCAGGGCAAGCGCGACGCGCAGGAGGTGTTTCGCGGTCTCCTCCGCTCGTCGGTGGGCGACGAAGCGCACCCGGGATAGAAACCACCGCCCTCACCCTTCCGGCGCTTCGCGCCTCCCTCCCTCTCCCGGCGGGAGAGGGAAGGGGCCCGCCGGCGAAGCCGGTGGGAAGGGTGGGCGATGGTTTTTTCGGCGATTTCACCGCCAGACGTTCCGAATCTCCGTCGAGCCGGGAAGAAATCGGCCCGCTGGCTCGTTCTTCCTGCGACCCGCATCATCCGGGCGTGTCAATCAGGAGATGGACGATGAAAAAGTGGACCACTCTGGCAATTTGCCTGGCGCTCCCCGCTGGCGCCTTCGCCGCGGTTCCCTATGGCTCGATGCCGCCGGGATTCGATCCGCCGCCGGTACGCTCGGCGCCGATCGCGGGCGTCTACAACCAATATTGGTATAATTACAAAGCCGATATCATGGAGGCCGAGAAGGAGCTGGTCAGCGACCTGCGCCACGCGACCGACCGCGAGGACCGCTGGGACGCGTGGGACGAGTGGACCGTCGAGGTGGCCGACGCCGACAAGGATTATGTCAAGGAAATGCGCAAGAAAGGCTATCGCACCGGCCGCGTGACGGTCGGCGGCTGAGCCGCGCCATCAGTTCCCCGGAGGGAGACTTCCGGGTCGCAAGGGAAGGGCGGGTGTCACATGGGGCGCGCGCCCTTTCTCTTGGGTAGGTTTCGATTGCCGAAGCGATCCTCCCCGGCACGGGGAGGGGGACCACCCGAAGGGTGGTGGAGGGGCACGTGCAGTCGGGCGCGGCGCATGACCTCCCGTACCCCTCCACCATGCTTCGCATGGTCCCCCTCCCCCTGCGGGGGAGGATCGCTTCTTCAATAACTCCGCGGCATCCCCAGCACATGCTCCGCGACATAGGACAGGATCATGTTCGTGCTGATCGGCGCGACCTGATAGAGGCGCGTTTCGCGGAACTTGCGTTCGATGTCATATTCGGCGGCGAAGCCGAAACCGCCGTGGGTCTGGATGCACGCCTCGCCCGCGGCCCAGCTCGCCTCGGCGGCGAGCATCTTGGCCATATTGGCCTCGGCGCCCGCATTTTCGCCCGCCTCATATCTGGCGATGCCGTCATGGACGAGCAGTTCGGCGGCGCGCATCTGCGCATAGGCGCGCGCGATGGGGAATTGCACGCCCTGATTCTGCCCGATCGGGCGCCCGAACAGCACGCGCTCCTTGGCATAGCTCGAGGCCTTCTCGATGAACCACTTGGCATCGCCGATGCATTCGGCGGCGATCAGCAGCCGCTCGGCATTCATGCCCGACAGGATGTAGCGGAAACCCTTGCCCTCCTCGCCGATCAGATTGGCGGCGGGGATGCGCATGTTGTCGAAGAAGATTTCGGTCGTCGCATGGTTCATCATCGTGTCGATCGGCCGGATCGACAGCGTACCCGCGGCGAGCGCTTCCTTCATGTCGACGAGGAACACCGACAGGCCCTCGGTGCGGCTCGCGGCCTCCTCGCGCGGGGTGGTGCGCGCGAGCAGGATCATCAGGTCGCTATGCTCGGCGCGGCTGGTCCACAGTTTCTGGCCGTTGACGACATAGTCGTCGCCGTCTTTCTTGGCGGTCGTCTTCAGGCTCAGCGTATCGGTGCCGCTCGTCGGTTCGGTGACCCCGAACGCCTGCAGCCTGAGTTCGCCGGTCGCGACGCGCGGCAGGTAGCGCGCCTTCTGCTCCTCCGACCCGTGGCGGAGCACGGTGCCCATCACATACATTTGCGCATGGACCGCGCCGCCGTTGCAGCCCTGCCGCTGGATCTCCTCGAGGATCGCCGCGGCGGCCGAGAGCGGCAGGCCCGCGCCGCCATATTCCTCGGGGATCAGCGCGGCGAGATAGCCCGCCTCGCCGAGCGCCGCGACGAACTCGCTCGGATATTCGCGTGCGCGATCCTTCGCCTGCCAATAGGGGCCGGGGAATTGCGCGCAGAGCTTGGCGACCTCTTCGCGGACGGCGGTATAGTCGTGGGTCATGCCTGGTGGACCAGTCCCTTGTCGATGAGCGCGGCGATCGCGCCGCTGGAAAGGCCGAGCCGCTCGGCGAGCACCTTTTCGCTATGCTCGCCGTTGCGCGGGGCGGGGGCGGGCGGCGCGCGCTCGGCCTGCGGGATGGTCGCGAAGGCGCCCGCCGCGGGATAGGCGAAGCCGCTGGGGTTCGCCGCCGCGCCGAAGATCGGGTTCTCCGCGACCAGCGCCGGGTCGTTCGCGGCGTCGAGCATCGTACGATAGGGCGAATGCACGATCCCGCCCGCGTCGAAGGCGGCGGCGAGATCGGCGTGATCGCGCGCGGCGATTGCCACCTCGAACAAAGGATAGAGCGCGTCGCGGTGGTCGAAGCGCAGCCCGTCGTCGCTGGCGAAGGACATGCCGCGTTCCGCCTCGATCGCGGCGACGGCTTCGCCAAGGTGCAGTGCGGCGATGAGGTTCGCCCATTGCCGCGGCGTAACGACGACGATCATCGTCCGCTGCCCGTCGCGCGTCACGAAGTCGCGCCCGAACAGCCCATAGACGGCATTGCCGAGCCGCGGCCGGTTCGCCCCGCCATACAGCACCTCGGCGATGCCGCCGAGATTGGCGACGGTGCCGATCGCGATGTCGGAAAGCGGCAGCCGCACCTCGCCGCCTTCGCCGGTCGCGGCGCGGCGCTGGATCGCCGCCATCAGCGCGAAGGCGGCATAGGCGCCGGTCAGCAGGTCCCAGGCGGGCAGCACATGGTTGACCGGTTCGGGCCCCGCGCCGGTCAGCATCGGATAACCGACCGCATTGTTCACCGTATAGTCGAGCGCGGGCGAGCCGTCGGCCCAGCCCATCACGCGGACGGTGATCAGGTCGGGTCGGCCCTCGGCGAGCACCTCGTGCGACAGGAAACCGCCGACGGGGAAGTTGGTGACGAACTGGCCGGTCGAACGCACCAGCGCCTGCAGCAGTTCGCGCCCTTCGGGCCGGCCGAGGTCGAGCGCGACCGACTTTTTCGCGCGGTTGAGATTCTCCCAATAGAGCGAATCATTGTTCTCGGTCACCGGCCAGCGCCGGAAATCGGGGCCGCCGCCGATCTGGTCGACGCGGATCACCTCCGCCCCCATCTGCGCGAGATAGAGCCCCGCGGTCGGCGAGGCGACAAACGAGGAAGCCTCTATGACCGAGAGATTGGGGAGGAGGTTATACATCAGGCATCCGCGCGACCGATGATCGCGATCGACGACACATTCTGGTTCGGCATTCCGCCCAGATTGTGGCTGAGCGCAAACACCGGATTATCCTGCCGCTGCCGCTCGCCCGCGCGGCCGAGAATCTGGAGATAATTCTCGTAGATCATGCGCAGCCCCGACGCGCCGATCGGATGGCCGAAGCATTTCAGTCCGCCGTCGATCTGACACGGGATCGACCCGTCGCTATCGTAAAAGCCGTCGAGCACGTCGCGCCAGCCCTGGCCTTCCTTCGAGATGTGGAGATCCTCCATCGTCACCAGTTCGGTGACCGAGAAGCAGTCATGGACCTCGATCAGGCTCAATTGCGCGCGCGGATCGGTGATCCCCGCCTCGTCATAGGCCTTGGTCGCGGCGACGCGCGTGGTGTGGAAATAGCTGCCGTTCCAGCCCTGCGCCTGCATCTCCCAGCCGTTCGAGGTCGCGAGCTGGAGCGCCTTCACCGTCACGATGTCGGTCTTGCCGAGCGCGCGCGCGATTTCGGGCGTGGTGACGATCGCGCAGGCGGCGCCGTCGCTGACCCCGCAGCAGTCGAACAGGCCGAGCGGTTCGGCGATCATCGGTGCGTTCAGCACCTGCTCCATCGTCACCGCTTTCTGCAGATGCGCCTTGGGGTTTTTCGCGCCGTTCGCATGGCTCTTGACCGAGACATGCGCCATCGCACGCTTGAGGTCGTCCTTGCCGACGCCATGGACGCCGCGATAGGCGCTCGCGAGCTGCGCGAAATTGCCCGGCGCCGACCCGGTGATCCCGACCATGTCGTGCGTCGTGCCGCGGGTGCGGACGGGCAGGCCGCCATAGCCGGTGTCCTTGAGCTTCTCCGCCCCCATCGCGAGCGCGATGTCGCAGGCGCCCGAGGCGACCGCATAGACCGCACCGCGAAAGCTTTCGGTGCCGCTGGCACAGTAATTTTCGACCTTGGTGACGCCGATGTCGGGCAGGCGCAGCGCGACCGCGAGCGGGATGCCGCTCGGCCCGATATTCTGCGCGTCGAACGCGGCGCCCAGCCAGGCGGCGTCGATCTGGCTCGCCTCGATCCCGGCGTCGGCCATCGCCTCCTCATAGGCCTCGAGCATCAGCTGATCCTCGTCCTTGTCCCAGCGTTCGCCGAACTTGGCGCAGCCCATGCCCAAAATGGCGACTTTATCGCGAATACCTTTAGCCATTTGTCGTCTCCTATTCCATCCCTTCTCCCCTTGCGGGAGAAGGATACGGAGCCTTGCGCCGAAGGCGCTAGGCGCAGTTGGATGAGGGGGCCTGCGAGCCTCTGGCTCGCGCGGTCGCGTGCGACCGCAACCCCTCACCCAGCTTCGACTAGGCAGCAAGCTGCCAAGTCTTCGCAACCCTCTCCCGCAAGGGGAGAGGGGTAAATCAGAAAGCCGGCGCCGCCTTCCAGAAATACCGCCTGAACCCGCGGTTCTCGTCGAACGCCTTGATGCGGAACATCATCCGCAAATCGGCGCCGACGTCGAGTGCATCGTCCGCGAAATCGGTGAATTCGGCCATCATGCGCCCGCCGCCGACAAAGTCGATATTGCCATAGTAGCTCGGCGGGTCGGGCGAGTAGGTGAGCGCGTCGGCGGTCCAGGTCATCACCTTCGCCGGCACTTCGGCGAGCGGATAATCCTCCTGCGTGCCCACGGCATGCTCGTTGGCGTTGACGCTGACCTCGCTCTTCGGGAACTGCACCGTGCCGGTCTTGGTGCAGCGCCCGCCGACGAGGCCGAGCACCGCCTTGCGGTTGCGCCACAGCGCGGTCAGCGCGGTCTTGCTGTCATGCTCGGCGCGTGCGCCGCGGTCGAGCTGGAGCAGCCCGCGGTGGAAGAGATATTTGGCGTAATTGCTCGACTCGATCCGCCGCGCGAGCCAGCCCGAGACGCCGAGCCGCGGCTTCACCGATCCGATCGCGCCGGTGACCTCGAACAGCAACAGGTCGCAGCCCTGGCCGAAGCTCGCGAGCAGGATGCGCTCGCCCGCCTTCGCCGTTTCGAGCGCCGCCGCCAGCATCACCAGCGCATGCGCCGCGCCGGCATGGCCGAGGCTGGCACCCAGCGTGTCGGCGACCGCGCCCTCGGCGATGCCGGCTTTCTTGGCGAGCATCTCGGGGACGCCCTTGACCGCGACGGGGACGAGGAAATGGTCGATCGCTCCGCCCTCGACGCCCGCCTTTTTGAGCAGCGCCGCGATCGCGGGGTTCATGATCCGCGCGAACCCTTCGTCGCGCACCCAGCGCGCTTCCCAGTCATAGTCATGCGCTTCGCCCGCTTCGCGGAAATGGTCGACGAAATCGACCGTCACGCTGTGGCTGGCGACGAGTTTCGCGAGCGGGGTGCCGGTGCCGACGAGGATTGCAGCAGCGGCGTCGCCGCTCGTCATCTCGCGTTCGGATGCGGGCTTGGGTGTGGTGATTTCCGCCGCAGTGACCAGCGTGGTGTCATTCCCGCCGAGCGCGGCGAGCAGCGCCGAGGTCGCCGCGCGCTGCGATCCCGCGACGTCGAGCGCGCCGACCGCATCGGGCAGGTTCAGCGCTTCCTTGACGATGCCGGCATTCTGGCGGTCGGCAAAGGGCAGGGTGGTCGAGGCGATGGCGACGCGCTGCACGCCCGCCCGGTCGATGCCGCCGAGCGCATCGCGCGCCGCCTCGAGCGCCATGGTGACGCTGTCCTCGTCCCAGTTGGCGACCGCCTTCTCGCCCTTGGCGAGCCCGCGCAGCCCGCCGGCGAACCAAGAGTTGGTCGCATGGATCGCGCTGCGCTGCAGCCGGGTGATCGGCACATAGGCGCCGAACGCCAGGATTCCGAAATCGCTCATGCCGTCTCCGCATAGCCGTTGGTGAAAACAATCTTGTCGCGCTCGACAACACGCGCGCGGAAGGCGAGCTTGCCACCCTCTTCGTCCCAGATCGAGGTCTCGATCGTTTCGCCGGGATAGACCGGCGACGAAAAGCGGCCGTCGAGGCGTTTTAGCCGCGCCGGCTCGTTGCCGCAGCGCGCGGCGAGCAACGCGCGCCCGATCACGCCATAGGTCGCAAGCCCGTGGAGGATCGGCGCGTCGAAGCCGCCCGCCCTGGCGACATCGGGATCGATATGCAGCGGGTTGAGGTCGCCCGACAGGCGATAAATTTGCGCCTGGTTCGCGGCGGTCGCCAGCGTGACGATGGCATCGGGCGCGCGGTCGGGAAGCGGATGCGGCACCGGCGCGCCCTCGGCCAATCCGCCGAAGCCGCCGTCGCCGCGCAGGAAGGTCATCGAGCGCGAGGTCGCGAGATGCGTGCCCACGCCGTCGTGGATCTCGCGCGTCACCATCGCGAGCGCGCCCTTGTCCGCGCCCTTGTCGTAGAGCGCCTCGATCACCGTCGATCCGACGATCTCGCCCTCGACCGGAAGAGGGGCGTGGAGGATCGTCGACTGCTCGCCGTGCAGGATTTTCTGCCAGTTCGTGCCGAGCGCCGGGTCGCGCCAGATGAAGCCCGGATAGCCGAGCGTCACCGCCATCGTCGGCAAGGCCTTGAGCCGTTCCTCGAACAGGAAATCGAGTTCGGTGGCGCCGATACCGAGTGCATAGAGGATGGTGTCGCGCTTGGTCAGCGCCTGCCGCGTGACGATGGGGGGCATTGAGAGGAGGGCTTGCGAATCGATCATAAGCTCCTCCCCGGAACGGGGAGGGGGACCATGCGAAGCATGGTGGAGGGGTACCCTCGATCATGCGCAGCGTATGGCCTCACGTACCCCTCCACCACCCTTCGGGTGGTCCCCCTCCCCCCTTGGGGGAGGATCGCATCAAATCGGATCATAGCCGAACACGTCCCCCGACCGCTCGGCGGGGTCGGCAAAGCTCCCCCGGAACGCCGGGAGCATCTCGTCGGCGATCGCCTGCGCGGTCCAGCCTTCGCTCTTCTGCATCGACCGGATCGGGCGCGGTTTCGAGAAGAGGAAAATCTCGTTCTTGCGCACGCCGAACACCTGGTTCGACACTTCCTTCGACGCATCGCTCGCGAGGAAGGCGACGAGCGGGGCGATCTTGTCGGCGGTCATCGTCTTCATCCGCTCGATGCGCAGCGCTTCGGCCTCGTTGGTCGCGGGGATCGTCGCGATCAGCCGGCTCCACGCGAAGGGCGCGATACAGTTGGAGCGCACTCCGGCGCGCGCCATGTCGAGCGCGATCGACTGCGACAGCCCGACGATGCCCAGCTTCGCCGCCGAATAATTGGCCTGGCCGAAATTGCCGATCAGCCCGCTGGTCGAGGTGAAGTGGATGAAGCTGCCCGACCCCTGATCGCGAAAATAGGGTGTCGCGGCCTTCGACACGTTGAAGCAGCCGTTGAGGTGGACGTCGATCACCGCGTTCCAGTCCTCATGGCTCATCTTGTGCCAGATGCGGTCGCGCAGGATGCCGGCGTTGTTCACCACCGCGTCGATACGGCCAAACGCCTGCACCGCATCCTCGACGATGCTCGCCGCGCCCTTGGGGTCGGCGACGCTCGCGCCGTTCGCCAGCGCCTTGCCGCCCGCGGCCTTGATGTCGTTGACCGTTTCCTGCGCGGGGCTGAGGTCGGCGCCTTCGCCTTCGGCGGTCCCGCCGAGGTCGTTGACGACGACCGCCGCGCCTTCCTTGGCGCAGAGCAATGCGATCTCGCGCCCGACGCCGCGTCCCGCGCCCGTCACCGCGACCACCTTGCCGTCCAGCATGCCCATGCGACTCTCCCTTCGTTGGTGGAAAACCGGCTAGTTGAGCTTTGCGCACACTTCAATATAAAGAATAGCAGTTTCATATTTGTGAAAAGGATGCGGTGTGTCGGGCGAGGTCAGATCGGTGTCGCAGGCCTTTGCCGTGCTACGGCTTCTCGCCGAGCGCGACCCGATGACGCTGTCGGACATCGGTCGCGCGCTCGGGCTCGGCGCTTCCTCCTGCTTCAATCTGCTCGGCACGCTCGTCGCCGAGGGCGCGGTGGTGCGCGAGGCGCCGGGGAAGCGCTATCGCCTAGCCGACGGCTGGGCGCGCTCGGGGCTGCTGCGCGACGGCGACGCGCGGCGGATGATCGACCGGCTGCGCCCGCTGATGGCGCGTTTCGCGCAGGAACATGGCGTGACCGCGGGGCTGTGGCAGGTCGCCTCGAAGGACCGGCTGCAGCTCGTCGCCTATGCCGAGAGCAATGCCGTGCTGCGCATCCACCTCGCGCAGGGGCAGCGCCAGCCGCTCGGCGGCGGCGCGGTCGGCCGCGCGATCGCCGCGGCGCAGGCAGCGGGCGAGGCGGAGATCGCGCGGCGCTTTGCGGGGGTGCGCTGGGAGAAGCCCGTCAGCTTCGCCGACTATGCCGCGCAGATCGGGGTCGCCGCGCAGGCGGGTTATGCGCTCGACGAGGGCCATACCCATATCGGCATCTGGACGCTGGCGGCGGTCGTGCCGGGCCGCGGCGCCGAATATTGCGCCTCGGCAAGCTTCTTCGCGGGATCGCGCGCCGCCGCCGAGGTCGCGGCGCTCGGCCGCGCGCTGGTCGAGCTGGCGGCGTCGGCCGAGGGCTAGAAGCCCGCTTCGCCCAGTAGCGCCTTCGCCTCCGCACCCTCCCAGTCGATCGCGCCCACCACGCGCCACACCTCGCGCCCTTCGGCGTCATAGAGGATGCTCGTCGGCAGCGCGCTGTTATAGGCGTCGAGCAGATGGTTGTCGGGATCGAGATAGGGCTCGAGCGCCGCGAGCTTCGCCTTGGCGAACCAGGGATCGACCACCGCGGCGCCCTGCAGGTCCTGCGCGACCGCCACCACCGCCAGCTTGCCGGTCTGCGCGGCGGCGAGCTTGTCGAGCGTCGGCATCTCGGCGACGCACGGCGCGCACCAGGTCGCCCACAGGTTGACGAGCAACGGCTTGCCGCGGAACGCCGCGAGCGTCACCGTCGCGTCGTCGGGTCCGGTGAAGGTCGCCGCGGGTGCGGGCTTGCCCGCTTCGCGGCGGATCACCTGGTGCTTGAACGTCGTCACCCCCGCCTTGCCTTCGGAAGCCGAAATATTTGCTTGGGGCGCTCCGGGTTGCTCCCCGGCACCCTTTTCCCTATCGCAGCCCGCGATCGATCCGGCCAGCAGCACGGCGAGGATCGTTGGGTAAGGGCTTGGGACGCGGCGGATGGCGGAATCTCCGGACAGCAACAGCATGTGGGGCGGCCGCTTCGGTGCCGGTCCCGCGGCGATCATGCAAGAGATAAACGCGTCGATCCCGGTCGATAAGCGCCTGTGGGAAGAAGATATCGCGGCGAGCCGCGCGCACGCCGCGATGATCGGCGCCGCGGGGATCATCTCTGCCGACGATGCGGCCAAGATCGACGCCGGCCTCGCGCAGATCGCGGGCGAGTTCGCGGCGAACGGCGTGCCCGTCGACCTCGCGCTCGAAGATATCCACATGACCGTCGAATCGCGGCTCAAGGAGATCATCGGCGAGCCCGCCGGGCGGCTCCACACCGCGCGCTCGCGCAACGACCAGGTCGCGACCGATTTCCGCCTGTGGGTGCGCACGGCCTGCATGCGCATCGACGCGGGGCTGAAGGCGATCCAGACGGCGCTCCTTGCGCGCGCCGACGAACATGCGGGCAGCATCATGCCCGGCTTCACGCATTTGCAGGTCGCGCAGCCGGTGACGCTCGGCCATCATCTACTCGCCTATGTCGAGATGTTCGGCCGCGACCGGTCGCGCTTCGCCGATGCGGCCCGGCGCCTCAACGAATCGCCGCTCGGTGCCGCGGCGCTCGCGGGCACCAGCTTCCCGCTCGACCGCGATGCCACCGCATCGGCGCTCGGCTTCGACCGGCCGATGGCGAACAGCATCGACGCGGTCTCGGACCGCGATTTCGCGCTCGAATTTTGCGCCTCGGCCTCGATCGCCGCGATCCATCTGTCGCGCCTCGCCGAGGAAGTGGTGATCTGGGCGAGCCAGCCCTTCGGCTTCATCAGCCTGCCCGACGCCTGGTCGACCGGCAGCTCGATCATGCCGCAGAAGCGCAACCCCGACGCCGCCGAACTGGTGCGCGGGCGCGCCGGCTTGCTGCTCGGCGCCTTTCAGCGGCTCGCCGTGATCGTGAAGGGCCTGCCGCTCACCTATTCGAAGGACCTGCAGGACGACAAGGAGACGGTCTTCGGCGCCTTCGACGCGCTCGCGCTGTCGCTCGCCGCGATGACGGGCATGGTCGACACGCTGACCTTCCGCACCGACCGCATGCGCGCGCTCGCGGCCTCGGGCTTCTCGACCGCGACCGACCTGGCCGACTGGCTGGTGCGCGAGGCGGGGGTGCCGTTCCGCGAGGCGCATCATATCGTCGGCGCCTGCGTGAAACGATCCGAGCAGCTCGGCGTTGAGCTGTCGGCGCTGCCGCCCGCGGAAGCGCGTGCGATCCACGCCGCGGTGACCCCCGCGGCGCTCGCGGCGCTGACTGTCGAGGCGTCGGTCGCCAGCCGAACAAGCTATGGCGGCACCGCACCCGAACGGGTAAGGCAGGCCATCGCCGCGGCCCGCGCCGCGCTGGAGGAATGAATGAGCGTCCCGCGCAACCTTGTCCTGACCGTCCTCGGCGGCGCGCTGCTCACCGGCGCGCTGGGCGCGTGCGGCAAGAAGGAAGATCTGAAGCCGATCGCCGGCGACCCGCCCGCGCCGTTGCCCGTCGGGGCAAAGCGCGCGCCGACCACGGAGGAGCTTACGACGCCTGACGCGCAGGCCAAGCCCGCGCGCAGCGACGAACTTCTCAAACGCTCCGAGCAACGCGAACCCGACGATTTCGACTTGCCGCCTCCGGGCTGATCGAAACCGAGCTTACCTAATCCGTTCGTGTCGAGCGAAGTCGAGACACCCATCGGCGTAGCGCCGTCCATAGGGGCATCTCGACTTCGCTCGATGCGAACGGAAAAATAGAGATCAGGACTTCCTGCAATGAATCATTTCGACATTCGTGACGGCGTGATGCACGCCGAAGACATTCCGCTGCCCCGTATCGCCGAGGAAATCGGCACCCCCGTCTATGTCTATTCGCGCGCGACGCTCGAGCGCCATGCGCAAGCCTTCGCCGACGGGCTGAAGGACGTGCCGAGGAAGCACCTCGCCTTCGCGATCAAGTGCAACCCCAACCTCGGCGTGCTCCGCGTCCTCGCGCGGCAGGGCTATGGCGCCGACGTCGTGTCGGGTGGCGAACTCGAACGCGCGCTCGCGGCGGGCATGGCGGCCGAGGACATCGTCTTTTCGGGCGTCGGCAAGACGCGCGCCGAACTCGCGCAGGGGCTGGACCGCGGCATCGGCCAGTTCAACATCGAGCACGAGCCCGAAGGCGTCGCGCTTGCCGAAATCGCGCTGGCCAAGGAAATGACCGCGCCCGCGGTGCTGCGCGTCAATCCCGACGTCGACGCGGGGACGCATGCGAAGATCTCGACCGGCAAGGCCGAGAACAAGTTCGGTGTCGGCATCGACGTCGCACCCGAAATCTTCGCCCGTCTCGCCGCGCTGCCGGGGCTCCAGATGCGCGGCGTCGCGGTCCATATCGGCAGCCAGCTGACCAGCCTCGACCCGCTCGAGGCGGCGTTCGAGCGCGTCGGCCGGCTCGTCGCCGACCTGCGCGCCGCGGGGCACAGCATCACCCATGTCGATCTCGGCGGCGGCCTCGGCGTGCCGTACAAGGCCGAGGATAATCCGCCGTCGCCGGCCGAATATGGCGCGATGGTCGCGCGCGTGACCAGGGACTGGGACGTCACTTTGATGTTCGAGCCCGGCCGCGTGATCGCGGGCAACACCGGTGTGCTCCTGACCGAGGTGCTGTGGGTCAAGCCCGGCGCGACGAACCCCTTCGTGATCGTCGACGCCGCGATGAACGACCTCGCGCGTCCGGCGCTCTACGACGCATACCACGACTTTGTCGCGGTGAAGCCGTCGGGCGAGACGATGACCGCGTCGATCGTCGGCCCGGTGTGCGAGACCGGCGACACCTTCGCGCGCGACCGCGTCACCGACAAGGTCGAGCCCGGCGACCTCGCGGTGTTCCGCACCGCGGGCGCCTATGGCGCGACGATGGCGTCGACCTACAACAGCCGCAGCCTCGTCCCCGAGGTGCTCGTCGACGGCGACCGCTATGCCGTCGTCGCCGACCGCATCACCGCGGGCACGATCATGGCCGCCGAGCGCGTCCCCGACTGGATCGACTAGATCCTCCCCGGAACGGGGAGGGGGACCATCGAAGATGGTGGAGGGGCACGTGCAGTCTGGCGCTGTGCATGACCTCCTGTGCCCCTCCACCACCCTTCGGGTGGTCCCCCTCCCCCGGTGGGGGAGGATCTGCTAGGATCGATCCATGCACCAGCTTCCCATCTTCCTGAACCTCGGCGGCCGCACGGTCGTGCTGGTCGGGGAGGGGGAAGCGGCCGACGCGAAGGCGCGGCTGATCGCGCGGGCGGGCGGGCGGATCGTCCCGGCATGGGAGGCGGGTGCGACGCTCGCCTTCGTCGCGCTCGAAGACGATAACGAAGCGCGCGCCGCCGCGGCGGCGCTGCGCGCGCGTGGCCTGCTCGTCAACGTCGTCGACCGCCCCGATCTCTGCGATTTCACCACCCCGGCGATCGTCGACCGCGCGCCGGTGACGATCGCCATCGGCACCGGCGGCGCGTCGGCGGGCCTCGCCAAAGCCGTGCGCCAGCGGATCGAGGCGCTGCTTCCCGCCCGCCTCGGCGCGCTCGCCTCGGCGCTCCACGCCGCGCGCGGGGCGATGAAGGCCCGCTGGCCCACCGCCGCCGCCCGCCGCCGTGCGATCGACGCCGCGCTTGCGCCCGGCGGCGCGCTCGACCCGCTCGACGGCGGCGCGGTGGACAACATCGAAGCTTGGCTGGCCGTCGACGCGGCGACCCAGCCGAGCCGCCTCGAAACGATCTGCCTGACCGGCCCCGATCCCGACGACCTCACGCTGCGCGCCGCACGCCTGCTCGGCGAGGCCGACCATATCTTCCACCCCGCGCAGATTACTGCCGCGATCCTCGACCGCGCGCGCGCCGACGCGGTGCGCCACGTCAGCGATGCCCCGCCCGCCGATCCGCCCGCGGGCCTGTCGCTCTGGCTCGCACCGCCCACCGCATGACCACGATCCATCCCCTCTATGGGGCGATGGAGCCTACGATCTTCGAGCATATGTCGGGGCTTGCTCGCGTCCATGACGCGATCAACCTCGGGCAAGGCTTCCCCGACGAGCCGCCGCACCCCGATATGATCGAGGCGGCCACGCGCTCGCTCGCGGAAAAGTCGCACCAATATCCGCCGGCCTTCGGCCTGCCCGAGCTTCGCGACGCCATCGCGGGCTTCTATGCGCGCCGACAGGGGCTCTACCTGACGCGCGAGCAGCTGGTCGTCACCTCGGGCGCGACCGAGGCGCTCGCCGCGGCGCTGCTCGCGCTGGTGGGGCCGGGCGACGAGGTCATCCTCTTTCAGCCCGCCTATGACAGCTATGCGCCGATGGTGCGCCGCGCCGGCGGCGTGCCGGTGTCGGTGCCGCTGAGCCCGCCCGACTGGCGCCATGACGCCGACCGGCTCGCGGCCGCGATCACCCCGCGCACCCGGCTGCTGATGCTCAACGATCCGCTCAATCCGGCGGGGACGGTGGCGAGCGAAGCCGAACTGGCGATGATCGCCGACCTCTGCGTTCGGCACGACCTCGTCGCGATCTGCGACGAGGTGTGGGAGGATGTCCGCTTCGACGATGTCCCACACCGGTCGCTGCTGTCGATGCCCGGCATGGAGCGCCGCGCGGTCAAGATCGGCTCGGCGGGCAAGATCTTCGGCCTCACCGGATGGAAGGTCGGCTGGTTCGCCGCCGCGCCCGATATCGCGCAGGCGCTCGGTCGCGCGCACCAGTTCCTGACCTTCACCACACCCCCCGCGCTGCAATGGGCGGTCGCCGAGGGGCTCGGCAAACCCGACGCCTGGTTTGCCCGGCAGCGGGCGGGGTGGGCGGCGTCGCGCCGCCATCTCGCCGATGCGCTCGAACGCGCGGGTTTCGTCCTACTCCCGAACGCCGCGACCTGGTTCCTTTGCATCGATCTCGCGGCTTCGGGCATTGCGCTCTCCGACCGCGACTTCAGCGAGCGCGCGGTGCGCGAGGCGGGGGTGGCGTCGATCCCGGTGTCGGCGCTGTTCGAAGGCGACGGTCCGCGGCACATCCTGCGGCTCTGCTTCGCCAAGGACCATGATACCCTCGACGAAGCCGTCGCGCGCCTTGCGGTCTTTCGTAGGGCGCTCGCCTGACGGTCCTAACATTCTCCCTCACCCTTCCGGCGCTGCGCGCCTCCCTCCCTCTCCCGGTGGGAGAGGGAGGGGTGAGGGTGACAAAAGGGGCGCGCTAAGGCGCGATCGCCAGCCCGTCGCCGTTCTTGCCCGCGGGCAGGCGGCGCAGCACCTGGCCGCTCGCGACGTCGATCTCCGCGACCTTGTCGTGCCCCGTCTCGGCGGCATAGAGCCGCTTCGAATCGGGGCTGAACAAGAGGGTCACCTGTCGCGCCGCGTCGCCCTCCGATACCTGGATGACCTTCACCGGCGCGCGCGTCTCGGCGTCGAACAGGCTGATCGTGCCCGCGCCGATATTGCTCGTCGCGATCAGCCGGCCGTCGGGGCTCGCGAGCACGCGGATCGCGACGGGGTCGACCGCATGTTCGGTGACCTTCGCGCCGCTCGCGGTGTCCCACACCGACACGCGCGGCGCATCGAGGTCGCCGACCCACAATTCGCGCCCGCCCTTCGCCAGCGCCAGCCCCTCGGGCTTGCCGCCGACCGCGAGATCGCGGAGCTTCTTCGCATCTTTGAGGTCGAGCACGCTCACCGTGCCCGAAGCGATATTGGCGGTATAGGCGGTGCGGTTGTCGGGCGCGACGACGACCATATGCGTGCCCTGCTGCCCCGTCGCGATCGAGGTCAGCGCGCCGTCCGGCGCGACCACCGCGACCGACTGGCTGCCCTCCGCGGTCGCGACCAGCCGCCCGTCGCCGAGCCAGAGCAGCCCGTGCGGCCGCTGGTTCGGCGCGATGTCGATCGTCTTCAGCTTCGCCTTCGCCGCGACGTCGAACACGTCGATCGTCGTCCCGCCATAGGCGACCACGGCCGCCTGCTTGCCGTCGGGCGATACCGCGATCTCGTGCGGCATCCGGCCCGTCGGTAGCCGCGCCACCTCGATCCCGGTGTCGAGCGCGACCAGGCTCAGCGTATCCTCGCCCTTGTTGCCGATCAGCAGCGTCTCGGCGGCGACCGGCGGGACGGCGAGCAGCAGGATCGACACGATGGCGGCGGCGCGGTTCATGATCGTCTCTCCAGGCAAGGCCCCGCCACCCTATGCAGCGCCCCCGTCCGGGCAACCGCCGTTCGACGAGCGACATGGCCATATTACGATAAGTTCATTGGCATGCGCGTGCCGCGCGCCGCACGCTGTCCCCGCGGCCGATCCGCGCCGCACCACTTGGGGAGGGAAATATGAACCTGCCGTCCATCGACATCACCGCCTTGCCCTTGCTCGACACCATGGTCGGGCTGTTCGGCTCGCTCGTCGCGCCCGGCGCGACCCAGGGGCCGTCGATCTTCGAAGTGTCGGTCACCGTCATCCTGATCATCCACGACTGACCGCGCGCGGCCGCGGCCGCTGAACCGCGCTCGCGTTCGGCGCACGCCATGCCCCGACGATCCTGCCACGACCATTATCCGCGCGCCGACGCCGCTCGCTGCCGGGCGATGCGCGCCGCCGAGGCCGATCTCGCCGCGCGCTGGCGAAGCGAGGATGCGCGCCCCGCGGGCCTCGCCGCTGCGCTCGCAGCCGCCGATGCCGACGCCAATGCCGACCTCGGCCCCGCGATCGAGCAGCTGCGCCCCTGGCTCGCCGACACACGCTGGCTCGCCGCGCGCCTCGCGGACGCACTCGCATTGCCCGCCGCCGATCCTTTCGCGCGTCCGCCCCTGCCCGTAGCCGGCACCGGCGGCGGGCCCGGCGGGCTGATCCTCGCCGAGCGCGGCGCGGTCCGCCTGTCGCTCCAGCTGCTGCCCCTCGAGGCGGCCGGCGCCGCGCCCGCGACCGCGCTCTTCGTCCCCGGCCGCGCTGCGATCCGCGTCCTCGCCGCGGGCGGCGCCAGCCTGACGCTCCACCACGCCGCGCTCTCAGCCGCGGAGGAGAGCGGTGCCTTCACTTCGGCGGGGGCTTCCCCCTGCACCAGCGACCCGCCGCGCCCGCTTCGCGCCGGCGAGCTCGTCGAGCTCGACACCGCGCGCACCGCTTTCACCCTCGCGGGCGCGACCGGCGACATATTGCTCCTCGACCTCGCGGTGCGGCCGCCGTCGCCGCTGCCGGTGCGCGCCTATGATATCGTCAGCGGCCGCCTCGTCCATGTCGCCGCGTCGCGCCGCGACAGCAGCTTTTGCCAGATGGCGCTCGCGCTGCTCCGCGCGATGGCGTGCCGTGCCGCCGCGCCGCTGTTCCTCACCGCGACGCACGCCGATGATTTCGCCGCGCGGTGGAGTGCGATGCGCGATCTCGTCGCGCTCGACCCCGCCGCCGCGCACCCGCGCCTCGCCCGGATGGCAGCGGACGACCCTCATCCCGAAGTCCGCGCCGCCGCCGCCGCGACCCTCGCGCTCTACGCCGCGCCGAAAGCCGACCCATGCCCCGCCTGATCGACCCGCCCGCCGGCCCCGCGCTCGACCTCGCCGAAGTCGCCGCGCGCCTCGACGAAAGCGGCGTCGACCTGATCGACGAAGCCAGCCTCGCCCACGCCGCGACGCTCCTCGCCGGTCTCGCGCAGAACCGCGACTTCCTCGCCGACCATATCGTCGCCGAGCTCAAGGCCAGCTTTGCGAACCAGCTCGAGCTCAGCCGCTATTCGGCGCAGGTCTTGCTCCTCCACCGCAGCCCGCGCGGCCATTTCCTACGCGCCAACCTCTGGCCCGCCGCGAGCGACGCCGCTTACGTCGCCAGCGGCGGCGCGGCCTTCGCCTACGGCCTGCCGCACGACCATAATTTCAGCTTCCTCACCACCGGCTATTGGGGTCCGGGCTATGTCAGCGACTATTATGACTATGACGCCGAAGCCGTCGACGGCCGCGTCGAGGAGTCGTTAAACCTGACCTTCGTCGAACGCAGCCAGCTGGGCGAGGGCAGGATGATGCTCTACCGCGCCCACCGCGACATCCACAGCCAGCTCCCGCCGGCAAGTCTCTCGGTCAGCCTCAACATCATGGAGGAGGGCGAGCATATCCCCTGGCGCGACCAATATATCGTCGATCTCGAAACCGGCACGATCGCCCGCCGCCCGACGATCACCCCGACCGAGATGCTCCTCCGCTGCGCGGTCCACCTGACCGAAGAGGGCAAGGACATCGCCGACCATTTCGCGAAAACGCACCCGGTGCCGCGTGTGCGCGCCAATGCGATCGCGGCGCTGGCAGCGGTGGAGGAGGGAGCGGGGAGGGTGGCGGTGCTGGAGCGCGGGCTGCGGGATGCCGATGCGCGGGTAAGGGATGATTGTGGGCGGTGGTTGGGGACTGGACCATAACCCGCCGCGCGAAAAACCCCTTTCCTAATAAATTCCGCTGTGCCATGTTCTGCATTCGTTCTTTGATTCCGTCGATACCCGCGTTCCGTCCCCACCGCCCGCGACAAAACCCATCCCCCAGTCAGCCGAAGGGAGAGAAAGTTCCGCAAGAATACGGCGCCACTGGGCTGAACTTTCCTGAACTTTGCCCCGGCGCCGGGTGAAAATCGCGCTGCGCCAGCGATCCCGCCACTGCTTGCTGACAGCGCGCATTTCCGCTGCTAGGGCGCGCGCATGACCACGCCCCTTTCGCATATCCGTAACTTCTCCATCATCGCGCACATCGATCACGGGAAATCGACGCTCGCCGACCGGCTGATCCAGTTCACCGGGGGGCTGACCGCGCGCGAGATGTCGGCGCAGGTCCTCGATAACATGGACATCGAGAAGGAGCGCGGGATCACGATCAAGGCGCAGACGGTGCGCCTGTCGTACAAGGCGCATGACGGCGAGACCTACCAGCTCAACCTGATGGACACGCCGGGTCATGTCGACTTCGCCTATGAAGTGTCGCGCAGCCTTGCGGCGTGCGAGGGCGCGCTGCTCGTCGTCGACGCGGCGCAGGGGGTCGAGGCGCAGACGCTCGCCAACGTCTATCAGTCGATCGAGCACGACCATGAAATCGTGCCCGTCATCAACAAGATCGATCTGCCCGCGGCCGACGTCGACAAGGTGAAGGCCGAGATCGAGGATATCATCGGGTTGCCCGCCGACGACGCGGTGCTCGCCTCCGCCAAGGCCGGGATCGGCATCGAGGAAGCGCTCGAAGCGATCGTCACGCGCATCCCGCCGCCGAAGGGCGACGCCGGGGCGCCGCTCGTCGCGATGCTCGTCGACAGCTGGTACGACCCCTATCTCGGCGTCGTCATCCTGATCCGCGTCGTCGACGGGGTTCTGAAAAAAGGCCAGCAGATCAAGTTCATGCAGGCGGGCACCACCCATCTGATCGACCGCGTCGGCTGTTTCACGCCCAAGATCGAGCAGCTCACCGAGCTTGGCCCCGGCGAGATCGGCTTCATCACCGCGCAGATCAAGGACGTTGCGCAGGCGCGCGTCGGCGACACCGTGACCGACGCCAAGAAGCCCGCGGCGCAGGCGCTGCCTGGGTTCAAGGAAGTCCAGCCGGTCGTCTTCTGCGGCCTGTTCCCGACCGACGCGAACGACTTCGAGAAATTGCGCGAGTCCATCCAGAAGCTGCGGCTCAACGACGCGTCGTTCAGCTTCGAGATGGAGAGCAGCGCGGCGCTCGGATTCGGCTTCCGCTGCGGCTTCCTGGGCCTCCTCCACCTCGAGATCATCCAGGAGCGGCTGAGCCGCGAATATGACCTCGACCTGATCACCACCGCGCCGTCGGTGGTGTACAAGCTGAAGCTCGGCCATACCAAGAATGAGGCGGCGAAGGAGATCGAGCTCCACAACCCCGCCGACATGCCCGACCCGAACCGCATCGACGAGATCGAGGAACCGTGGATCGAGGCGGTGATTTATGTCCCCGACGAATATCTGGGCCCGATCCTGAAGCTGTGCCAGGACCGCCGCGGCATCCAGAAGAACCTCACCTATGTGGGCGGCCGCGCGCAGATCACCTATGAACTGCCACTCAACGAAGTGGTGTTCGACTTCTACGATCGGCTGAAGAGCATTTCGCGCGGCTATGCCAGCTTCGACTATCACCAGATCGGCCACCGCCCCGGCGACCTCGTCAAGATGAGCATCCTCGTCAACAACGAGCCGGTCGATGCGCTCTCCATGATCGTCCACCGCGGCACCGCCGAGACGCGCGGCCGCGGCATGTGCGAGCGGCTCAAGGACCTGATCCCGCGCCACATGTTCAAGATCCCGATCCAGGCCGCGATCGGCGGCAAGGTGATCGCGCGCGAAACCATCGCCGCGCTGCGCAAGGACGTGACCGCCAAATGCTATGGCGGCGACGCGACTCGCAAGAAGAAGCTGCTGGAAAAGCAGAAAGAGGGCAAGAAGCGGATGCGCGAATATGGCAATGTGAACATTCCGCAGGAGGCGTTCATCGCGGCGCTGCGGATGGGCGACGACGCCTGACCGGTTCGGGCGGCGCGGTTGCCAGCCTGGGCGCGCGGCCCTAATCATTGCGCCCGGGAGGCGCGGTGATGAATTCATCCTTGAGGCCGCTCAGCGAGATCGCGGTGCACAGCCGGCTGGCCGACGGCACCGCGGTGTGCCTGCGCACGATCACCCCCGACGATGCGCCGCTGCTGCGGCAGGGGATTGCGACGCTGTCGGCCGAGGCGCGCTACCTGCGCTTCTTCTCGCCCGCGCCGGCGCTGCCCGAGCCGGTGATCGCGCGGCTGGTCGACGTCGACGGGCACGACCACATCGCCTGGGGCGCGCTGTGCACCGAATGCGAGGGGACGCCGGCGATCGGCGCGGTGCATGCGGTGCGCGCGCGGGCGGGCGGGCCGATGGGCGAATATTCGGTCGCGGTGCTCGACGCTTTCCAGGGGCTGGGGCTGGCGCGGATGATGACTGCGGCGCTGCTGATCCAGTGCCGCGCCGAGGGGCTCTGCACGCTCGAAGTGCATATGCTCAACGAAAATGCCGCGGCGAAGCGGCTGGTCAAGGCGCTGGGCGCGACCTGGGCGGGGGCGGGCGCGGGGGTCGCGGACTATCGGCTGGACGTCGTGGCGGCACTGACGGCGCTGCACGCCGACGATGCGGCAGAAGGGGTGCAGGATGTGTTCGCGGCGCTGGGCGGATGAAGGCGGCAGAACGGCCTGCCGCCGCGAGGTTGGGTCGCGCACCTCGCCGCGTCAGGCCGTGACGCATGGTCGCGCTATCGCCCCACCCTGTGTCGCGAGTCGGCATAGGCTCTTTCGGCGCGAAATGGAATTGAAACCATGTCAGTTTTGCGCAGCGGGAGGATGACGATGCGGATTCTACCCTGGGCAGCGCTGGCGCTCGCCGCCTGCTCGTCGTCCGCGGGGACGCAGGAGGCCGCGGTGCCGCAAAAGCCGATCATGCGATGGGGCGACCTGCTCGATCGTGTGCAACCGAAGCCCGACACGACGCTGCGCTACGGAGCCGACGCGCTGCAGGTCGTCGATGTCTGGGTGCCGCCAAGGGACAAGTTCGGCGCGGGGCCGCATCCGGCGGTGATCATGATCCACGGCGGCTGCTGGCAGACCGCGGTCGCGGAGCGCGACATCATGAACTGGATCGCGGACGACCTGCGCACACACGGCGTGGGGGTGTGGAATATCGAATATCGCGGGGTCGACCGCGGCGGCGGGCTGCCTGGGACCTACGAGGATGTCGGCGCCGCGGCGGACCTGTTCGTCGCCGAGGGGGCGAAGTACGGCTTTGCGGCCGATACGCCGCGCATCGCGATCGGGCACAGCGCGGGCGGGCATCTCGCGCTGTGGCTGGCGCGGCGACCGGGACTGGCGGCGGACGATGCGCTGCGCGGGACAAATCCGGTCCGCATCGACTTGGCGATCAGCCAGGGCGGGCTGCCCGACCTGCGCGCAGGCGCGGCGAGCAGCGGCCATGCCTGTGGCGGCGCGGCACCCGCGGCGATGGCGCGGGGCGACTTCGCGCGGACCTCGCCCCCCGAAATGCCGCTGGGCAGCGCGCGCGAGCTGCAGGTCCACAACGACCGCGACGCGATCGCGCCGCCGGCCTATGCGCGCGCCTATGCCGCGGCGATGGCGAAGCGCGGGGGCGCGGCCGCACTGGTGACGACGGGCGATGAGGGACATGTCGAGCTGATCGCGCCGGACAGCGTCAGCTGGGGCAAGCAACGCGCGGTGATCCTGACGATGCTGGGGAAGTCGGCGCCCTGACACGCCGCGCGCCGCGGCGCTAGTCCCTCCCGCCGCCGTGGGTCGCTGACGGCGACGGGAGGGTGGAGCGTGGCCGGATCGGCATTGCGCCCGTCCACGAAAACCCGACTAGCCGCGCCCGGACCGCGGCACCGTGACAGACATCACAGGCTCGAAAAAAATCGCGCGCACGACAAAGGGCGCCGGAATCGACCGGCGCCCTTCACCCTGCCCTTTAGGGGAGGCAGCCCTGTTATTTCTTGGCGGGGTCGGCGGGGGCGGCGCCGGTTTCCGACGGGGCGATCTCGCCATTGTCGTCCATGGCGTTCGCCTTTTCCTCGCCGGCGGCTTCGACCGCGTCGGCCTTTGCCTCGGTCGCTTCCTTCGCCGGGCCTTCGGGCATGGCGTCGGCCTGATCGTCGATCGCGTCGGCCTGTGCCTCGGCTTTATCCTCGACCTTGTCGGCCGCGGGGCTCTGGCAGGCGCCGAGCGTGAGGGCCGAAGCGGCGGCGAGGGTGATGAACAATTTACGCATAATGAGTGACTCCCAAGGTTGACTGGGGGCTCAACGCCGGGTGAACGCCTGGGTTGCAAAGAAAATGTCAAATGACAGGAATTGCTGGAGTTTCTGCGGAAGTTCCTGCTGGTTGCGAGCGGGCGCGATGGGGCTTTCGCGATCCGTACCGCTGCGGTCCGTCGACGCGTGGAGGCCTCGGCCTAAAAGCGGAATTCATACTCGATCACAAGTCGCGCTTGCGCGTCGCTATTGTCCCGCGCCGATCCGAGCGCAAAATGGTACCCCGCTTCGATCTCCAGATCGCCCTTGCCCAGGCCCTCGATTTCGGACTTGATCACCGGTCCCACGAAATGCCCCGCTCCTGGCAGGAAGCTTTGCGTGGTGCCCAACTCGCCAAAGGCGGCCGCGCCAAGGCGCAGGTCATCCGCCACTTCCCAGTCGGCCGAAACGGCATAACCCAACTCGACGGGCTCGCCATCCTCCAGTTCGCGTTCGGCGATGAGGTTGAGCCTTGCGTCGAACGCCCCGGCGCTGTGCTGGACGATCAGCTTTGCCTCGATCTCGTCCGCTTCGCCGCGGGCGAAGACATATTCCGCGTAGAGCGCGAAATCGAGATCGAGGGCATTGTTGTGGCCGAGCGCGACGACCCCTTCGATTCCGATCGCTTCCAGCCGGCGGCGCTCATGGGGTTCGCCCGCAAACTCGAACGCCATTTCTCCGTAAAAATTGCGGCTGAAGGCATGGCTTAGTTCGACGACGCTGGCATCGGCTCCCTCGCGTTCGTCGCCCATCATCCGGCCGTGACGCAATTCGACTTCGGTGACGCCCTCTTTGATACGCGCGCCTTCTACCTTGGCGGCCAATCCGGGGTCGGCCCTCGCCGTATTCGCAGCGATCAGGCAGCAGCTCGCCATGACAATCAACCAGCTTTTCACGCGATTACCCCAAGCACGCCGACAGAGATTGCCGGCTAATGGCGTAAACCGGGGCGCTCAACCGCCAAACACCGGGCTTCCAAGGGGACCAAGGTCGGCTGGCTCAGAATGACGTGCGTAACAGGGATTGGCGCGGCGACTCGATCGCCTTCGCAGCCGGAAGTCGTCTCGGAACCATCCGGTCCTGTTCAATCCTTGCCGGCTTCCGCCCGCGTCGCGCGGACCAGATTGTCGCGGAGCCGGACCACCGATTGCTGGACTGTGCGGAAATCGTCGCCGAGACCCGCGGCAGCGAACAGCGCGGCGGCGCCGGGATCCTTGTCGATCAGCGCGCGGCCGGCGGGGGTCAGGCTGAGGCGTACCTGGCGTTCGTCGGCGGGGTCGCGGCGACGCAGGATATAGCCCGCCGACTCGAGCTTCTTGAGCAACGGCGTCAGCGTGTTCGATTCGAGGAACAATTTGTCGCCGAGCTCGCCGACGGTCTGTTCGTCACCGTCGCCGAGCGCGACGAGCGCAATATACTGGGTGTAGGTCAGCCCCAGTTCGTCGAGGATCGGCTTATAGGCGCGGCCGAAGGCGAGATTCGCCGAATAGACGGCGAAGCACAGGAAATCGGCGAGTCCCGGTGCCCGGGCAGGGAATGTTTCGGTGGCTGTCATGGCGGTCTCCACGGCGGGTTCGTGCACCCTATATAGATCGCATACGATTAAATCGGAAGGGGGTTGACATCGGATATCGGGACATCTATTTACATCGTATCCGATCAAATCGGGCACGATGTAAATAGATGTCACTCTCTTCGAAAGGAAAATACGATGACCGACAAAATCCTGTTCAGCGGATCTACCCATACCGTCGGCGGCGCCGAAGGCTATGCGCGCAGCGCCGATGGCACGTTCGAGATCGAGCTGCCCGAACCGCATCCGGCAGCCGAGAATCTGTTCGCTGCCGCCTGGTCGGCGTGCTTCCTCGGGGCGGTCGGGCTCGTCGCCGGGCAGCGCAAGATCGCGTTGCCCGAAACCCCCTCGATCGACGCGACGATCGACCTGCTTCACCGCGGTGGCGGTTTCGAACTGCGCGCGCGGCTGGACGTTGCCGTCCCCGGAATCGACCGCGACGTGGCGCGCGAACTGATCGAAGCCGCGCACAAGGTCTGCCCCTATTCGAAGGCGATCGCGGGCAATATCGACGTCGAGCTCAACCTCGCCTGAGAGTGCTCGTCGCCGACGGGCAAAAAAAAGGGCGCCCCGCGGGCGCCCTTTTCCCTTTTTTCGCTCCCGCGATCAGAAGCGCTGCTGGCGCTCATAGAGGTCGCGATAATGCTGTATGCGCGTGACGCGCAGGCCCGGCATACCACTGCGATCGATCGATCGCTGCCAGCTCGCGAATTCCTCGAGCGTCAGCGAATAGCGTTCGCACACCTCGTCGACGGTCAGCAGGCCGCCGTTAACCGCCGCAACGACCTCGGCCTTGCGACGAACCACCCAGCGCGTGGTGTTCGGCGGCGGCAGCGAGTCGAGCGTCAGGGGCTCCCCGAGGGGGCCAATGACCTGAGCCGGACGGATTTTCTGATTTTCGATCATTGTCATTCCACTTTTTCGCCATCGGACAGGGGGGCATCCGACGGGAGAATGTCTACATTGCAGGAGTTCAACATCGGCTGAAATCCTCTGGTAAACAGGCTGTTCATAGTTTCGGGCAGGCCGGTCACTTCTTCCGACAAGTCGAAAAAGCGCGTCGGCCGCAGGCCGAACGCCGCATCGCCCGCGCGGGTTCCACAGAGCATTGCGCGGCGCTGCGATGCAGGGTCGTTGCGCGCTTCGCGCGTCTGCAGCGCGTGCAGCAAGCCGGCGGTCGGCAGCATCGCCTGGCGTGTGCCCGACACCGCGAGGATGATGTCGAAGCCGGGCTTCGACAGGCTGGTGGCACCGGCAAGGCGCGGAAGATCGGACGGGGCGAGGTTCATGGGTAGCGGTCTACCCAAGACCACCTAAGGTCCCGTAAATGCCCATTTCATGCCTCGTTAGCGAAGCTTAACCCGCGTCAATATCTTGACAGGGGGCGCTGAAAAGCTGGCTTTTTGGCATCATCGTCCCTAGATGGCGGCGATCATGGCTACGCTGATTTCCTCCCCCGCCGGGCTCGCCCGGGCCGACTTCCAGCTCGCGGAACCCCTAAAGGACCGGCGAATCGTCGTCGCGATGTCGGGCGGAGTCGATTCGAGCGTGGTCGCGGCGCTCGCCGCGCGCTCGGGCGCCGAGGTGATCGGGGTGACGCTCCAGCTCTATGATCACGGCGCCAAGGCGAAGCGCGTCGGGGCTTGCTGCGCGGGGCAGGACATCCGCGATGCGCGCGCCGTCGCCGACCGGCTGGGTTTCGTCCATCATGTCCACGACCATGAAAGCCGCTTTCGCGACACGGTGATCGACCAGTTCGCCGACGAATATCTCGCCGGGCGGACGCCGATCCCCTGCGTGCGCTGCAACATGGGGGTGAAGTTCACCGACCTGTTCCAGCTCGCGAAGGAATTGGGAGCGGACTGTCTGGCGACCGGCCATTATGTGCGGCGGGTGATGGGACCTGCGGGCGCCGAGTTGCACCGCGCGGTCGACCCGGCACGCGACCAGAGCTATTTCCTCTTCGCGACGACGCAGGAGCAGCTCGACTTCTTGCGCTTCCCCCTGGGCGGGCTCGAGAAGAGCGTGGTGCGCGAGATCGCGCACGAGCTGGGGCTTGGGGTTGCGGGCAAGCCCGACAGCCAGGACATCTGCTTCGTCCCCGACGGCGACTATGCGACTTTGGTGCGCAAGCTCCGCCCCGAGGCCGACGACCAGGGCGCGATCGTCCATGTCGACGGCAGTGTGCTCGGCGCACACAAGGGGTTGATCCACTATACGGTCGGGCAGCGGCGCGGGATCGAAATCGGCGGACAGGCGGAGCCGCTTTACGTCGTGCGGCTCGATGCCGACAAGAAGGAAGTCGTCGTCGGGCCGCGGCGCTCGCTCGCGGTTTCGGGCGCACGGCTGGGCGAGGCGAACTGGCTCGCCGACGTCGAAGGGCGCGAGGTGCTCGCCAAGGTGCGCAGCATGGCGAAGCCCGTGGCGGCGCGGGTGGCAGGCGACCGGCTGGTCTTCGCTGCCCCCGAATATGGAGTGGCGCCGGGACAGGCAGCGGTGCTCTATGACGCGGCGGACGAGAGCCGCGTTCTGGGGGGCGGCTGGATCGAGGAAACCTTCGCGGCGGACACGACGGAATAGATTGCACAATCCTCCCCGATGCCGCAGCCTGCCGGCAACAAGGGAGACGATCATGGTCAATTGGGTCTTGCGCGGTGCCGTCCTGCTCTGGGCACTGTTCTTCTTCATGATCGGCGCGCGCGGGCTGCTCGATCCGGCAAGCTATACCGAGACCTTCGGCTTCACGATCGGCGGGGTTGCGATCAATACGTTGCGCGCCGACCTGTCTTCCTTCTTTCTCGTGTCGGCGGGCGCCGCGACGCTCGGCGCGCTCGTGCCCGCGTGGGGGCGCGCGCTGCTCGTACCCGCGGCGCTTTTCGGTACCGCATTGACCGGGCGGCTGATCGGGGTGGCGATGGGCGATCCGACCAATTTCGGGATCGTGCAGGGCATGATCGTCGAAGCGCTGTCGGTGCTGTTGCTGGTCGGCAGCTGGTGGGTGCTCTCGCGGCCGGCCGCCGTCGCCGCACCCGCCGAGCCTGGCTAATCCGCCGTTAACTCTTTCGCATTGCTTTTGCGCGATAATCTTTCCTCCTGCCGGTGGGGCGGGGAGGAGGGACCCGATGGAACCCGATGCAGATCAGCGCAGCGGCATGGGCGGCCGCGCCGGAGATCGCCGCAAGGCGCAGGATCCGAACTACAGCGGGCCCGAGCGCCGCTCGGCGCGCGACCGCCGTTCGGGCACCGATCGCCGGATCATCCTCTAGCGCCGCGCGATCCGGGCTGGCGCCCGGACAGCACGCGGACTAGGCTGGGCCAAGGAAAGGCCCCGCGATGACCCAAATCCCGCCGCCGCGTCTCAGCGTCGATATCGTGTCCGACGTGATGTGCCCCTGGTGCATCATCGGCTGGCTCAAGTTCGAAAAGGTGATGGCGCATTTCGCCGGGCGGCTCGATTTCCGGGTGCAATGGCATCCGTTCGAGCTCAACCCCGATATGCCGCCCGAGGGCGAGGATGCCGCCGCGCATGTGATGCGCAAATATGGCATCACGGCGGAACAGAGCCGCACCAATAGCGGCAAGATGGCGGGGGTGGCGGCCGAGCTCGGCTTCGCCTTCAACCGCGGGCCCGATTTTCGCATGCGCAACAGTTTCGACGCGCACCGGCTGCTGAACTGGGCGGGGGCGCTTGAGGAACCCGACCAAGCCGGGGCGACGGGGGTGCAGACCGCGCTCAAGCTCGCGCTGTTCGGCGCACATTTCACCGACAATCGCGACGTGAGCGACCATGTCGTGCTGGCGGACGTTGCGGCATCGGTGGGGCTCGACCGCGCGCGCGCCGAAGCGATCCTCGCCGGCGACGAATTCGGCGAGATGGTGCGGACCGAGGAAGCCTATTGGGCCGACCAGAATATCACCGGCGTGCCCGCCTTCATCCTCGGCGGACGGATGCTGATCCCCGGCGCGCAGGATTCCGAGGTGTTCATCCGCGTGATCGAGCGCAAGATACTGGCCGAAGCGGCCTGAGGAACGCTCGCCCCGCGGGGCGCGTTGATCGGCCATCCACGAAAGGAATGGCCATGATCGAAGACCCCCGCGACAATGACGCTCCCGAAACGGTGAACCGCGAGCAGGAGGACGAAGAGGCGCAGGCGCAGAGCGTCGCCGAGGCGGCGCGGCGCGAGCCGCGGCTCCGCGACAGCGACAAGGCGCCGTCGCGCGGCGAGGACGACGACGCGCAGGACCTGGTCGACCATATGCGCCAGATGGAGCGGTCGGGCCGCATCGACATGGATGCGTATCGCGGCGAGCGCAGCGACGACGACGAGGATGGCGAGCTGGGCGAAGCCGGGATCGAAGACGACGAGCCGCGCGGCGCGCCCTGACGCGCGCTTAGGTCCCCTATGGCGCCGCGGCGGTCCAGTCTTGTACCCGGTCGCCGCCATAGCGGAGCGGGCGCGTTGAGATTTTACTAAGCCCGTGATGGCAGGATCGGCGCATGGCCGGCCCCGACTTCCTGTCCACCCATCGCCGCCAGCGGCGGCTCCGCAGGCCCGCGCGATCGCGCGGCGGTGTCGGCGCGATCCGCTTCGTCACTCCGGTCATGGCGCTGGGCTTTGTGGCGACGCTCGCGGCGCTGCAGGCGCCGCCCGCCGCGCTCGACGGCGCGCCGGCCCGCGCCATGGCCATGCTGTCGGGCGCCGCCGGCGCCGCGGCGCCTGCCGACCGACTGTCGGCGCGTTTCGATCTATGCCACAGCGGCGGCGGGACCGATTGCGTCGTCGACGGCGACACCTTCTGGTTCGGGGGCGAGAAATACCGCATCGCCGACATCGACACGCCCGAGACGCATCCCGCACGCTGCGCCGAGGAAGCGCGGCTCGGCAATGCCGCGACCGCGCGGCTTCGGGCGTGGATGAACGCCGGCGCCTTCAGCATGGAAAGCGCGGGGCGCGACACCGACCGTTACGGTCGCAAGCTGCGCGTGGTCACGCGCGGCGGGACGAGCGTCGGCGAGGTGCTGATCGACGAGGGGCTGGCACGGCCGTGGGAAGGCAAAAGGCGGCCGTGGTGCTGATCGGCCGGATGATCCCGCGCAAAGTTCCAATCACCCGTTCGCCCTGAGCTTGTCGAAGGGCCGCTCTTCCTGAGCGTCAAAGGAAGAACGGTGCTTCGACAAGCTCAGCACGAACGGATTTGTGGGCGGAGTCAGCCTATATACTGTGCGCCTAATCGTCCTCAACCTCAGGCAATTCCCCGCGCAGCGGCTTGTTCGGCCCAGCAAGCTGGCGGCCGATGTCTTGCGCGATCAGCTGTGCGACCGGATCGTCACCCTTTGCGCCATATTCGGCGCGCTTTGCGATGAGCGCGGCGGCGCGTTCGCTGCCGGGCAGCGCCGCGACCTCGACATAGAAGCGCACCAGCGTCAGCCAAGGGGCGTCGTCGGTCAGGACATCCTCGGCCCAGCGGCTGAACGGGCCGCCGGCCTCGCGCCAGAAACCGTCCTCGCGGCTCAGAAAGAACAGGACGCGCGACCCGTTCGGGAAAGCATAGCGGGTGCACGCTCCCGCGTAGCTCTGCGGATGCGCTTCGTTGAGTTCATAGGGGTTGCTGAGCAGCGCCTCGGCCTGGGTCGCGATCATCGCCGACAAGGCGAGCGGTGCGTCGGGCAGCTGCCCCTTGAGCGCGGCGACGGGGGTGATCGCGACCTGCTGCGTCGGGGTGCTGTCGGGCTCGAAATCGCCCGGGCTCACCGTCGCGAGCAGGATCAGATCGGCCTGCTCGACGAGTTCCATATTGGTCGGCACGCGGTAACCGGGAACCGGCGAACAGGCGGCGGCGGGCGGCGCGGCGAGGAGCGCGGCGGCGGCGAAAGCGGCGGGGGCGAAGAAGCGGCGCATCGCGCGACGCTAGCGCGCGGCGGACGGCGTGGAAAGCGCGGTGCGGCCGGCCGCGTCCGCGGCGCGATTTTTCGGCTTGTCGGCGGCGCCGAACTTTGCTGTTTCCCGGTGGATATATGGGGGAGCATTTCATGAAACGAATCAAATATCTGGTGGCCGCGTGCGCGTTTTTCTGGCCCACGGCGGCGCCCGCATCGGCGCAGGATGACGCGGCGCCTGCCGCCGCCGAACAGACGTGCGAACTGCATGTCTGGCCGACCCACAATTATCTGGGCATCAATATCGGGCTGCTGTCGGGTTTCGGGCCGATCGGCGCCGTCGCCGACATGGAGGCGCACAAGGGCAAGGTCGCGACGGTGAAGGACCTGATGCGCGACTATCTGGGCCCCGACGTCCAGATGGCCGAGCTCGACCGGATGAATTACCGCGCGATGCTGAAACTGCCCGAGACTTATCGCGTGGTCCTCGAGGAACCGACGCCGTTCAACGAGGATCTGAAGAACAACCCCGAGCTGAAGGCCAAGGTCAAGGCGATGAACGCCAAGATCAAGGCGGGAGAGCGTTTGTCGGGATCGACCAACCCCTGCTATGCCGAGCTGATCACCACGCACATCTTCTATCACAAGGCGATGATGTACGGCAGCAACCTGTTCACCGGCTGGATTTATCGCGAGTTCCCGGCGAGCGGAAAGGCGAAGAAGACCGCGACGGGCCAGGTCAAGAACCCGCTCGAGCATTTCCCGCCCAAGACGCCCGAGACGATCGATGCCGCCAAGACCGAGCTGCGCGACGCCTATGCCAAGGACTTCGCCGAATATGTCGAGAAGAAGGTGTTTGGCGGCAAGGCGACCAAATAGCGCGCAGCCATTTTTGCCATGGGGTGTTATCCTCGGGTAGCCCGATCGGGGCCCGCAGGAGAACCCTCATGGCAGAGCATGACCATAGCGCGATCAAGGAACATATGAATGTCGTCGGCGCCGACGGCATCCATGTCGGCACCGTCGACCATCTCGACGGCGAGCGGATCAAGCTGACCAAAGCCGACAGCCCGTCGACCGAGGACGGGCAGGGCGGCAAGCATCATTATCTGCCCGCCGGCCTCGTCGCCGCGGTCGAGGGCGACACCGTCCGCCTGTCGGCGAACGCCGCCAATGCCGTCGACCTGTTCGAGGAAGCCGAATAAGCGAACGACAGACGGCGGCGGCGCAATCCGGCGCTGCGCACAAAACTGGCCCGTCCCGCCCGGTGCGGGGCGGGCCGTTTTTGTTGGAGCGGCGGGCGCGATCGGCTTTTTGCGATTTTTCAATGCCTTTGCCCTAAATCGGCGCGGTCATGGGGACGGGAAAGGATCAGGCTGCGCGCGGCATGCGGGGCGGCATCCGGTGGATTGCTACCGGGTTGCTGCTGTTCGCCTGCGGCTATGCGCTCGCCAACCGCCACCAACTGACCCACGACGTCGTTTATCGCCTCGCGGCGCGCGACCCGGCGAACGCCGCCAGCGCCTTCGCCGTGCTCGCGGCGCAGGCGGCGGGATTTGTCGCCGCGCTCATCTGGCTGCCGCGCAGCTGGGCGATGCTGCTGCTCGGGCTCGCGGGCGCGTCGATCCTCGTCAACCTCGGCTACAGCGGCCTGGTCAGCGAATTGCTGAGCGCCGGAACGCTCGCGTGGATGGCCGCCGAGGCACGGCAGGCGGGAAATGCCGCCGGCGCGTTCGGCGGATCGCTGCTGCTCGCGGGCGTGCAGGCGCTGTTGGCCGTGGCCTTCTTCGCGGCGGCGCGCGGGGTACTGCTGCGATCCCGGCTGGTGCCCATAGGAGGAAGGCTTGCCTGGCTTGGCGCCGCGCTGCTGCTGCTTCCCGGGCTGCTGATCCGTCCGCTCGACCGCTGGCCCGAGGGCGCCGAGCGCAATGGCGCCCGCAAGCGGATTCGATTTCATGAAAGGCAACCCCCCAATGAACGGGCCCCCTGCCCGTATATCAACGGTGCCAATCAGGAATTGCGCCCGCGGTCAATCGCATTAACCGGTTCGTGCGGCGAAGCGTGGAGAGCGGTGGGGATCATCGTCCCCTGGGCGCGGCGACGAGCCTGGTCAGCGTCGCGAGGCGGCGGCGCGCGTCGCTCCAGTCGCGCCCGGGGTGCGCCTGGATCCGGTCCAGAAGCACGCGGATTTCCTTGCGGCGGTCGCCTTCGGTTACGGCCTGCATCGGCTTTCTCCTTTCATCGCGATCATAGCATGGCTGTGCGGCGGCGGGAGTCGGTTCGCCGGACCCGCGCCGCGCCTTGCCGCAGCTGCGTCGCGGTCAGGCCAGCCGGTAGGCGCTGACCTTCAGGATGTCGCCGTCGATCGTCAGCCGCCCGTCGCAGATCTTGGTGCTGCCCGCGGGGCCGACCGAGGGGAAGGGCAGGATCACGATATCGCCCTCGGGGGTGAAGGTCGGATCGTCGTAGATGCCGTAGTTCTTGCCCGCATTGGTCTCGAGATCCTCGAGCGTGCGCCCCAGTTCATACTGGTGCGCCTCGCCCGCGATGCCGGACAGGGTGGTGCCGTGAAGCAGCACGATGGTATCGCTCATGACAAAGGTACTCCCGCGGCTTTCAACTTGGCGCGGAAGGCATCGACCGCACTGCTGTTGCACTGAAGTTGGAGTTGGTTGCGGACGAGCGCGAGCATGTCGAGCGCGCTTTTCTCATCCGTCGGCGGATTCGGCGCTTCGATTCCCAGGGCCTTTGCGGCGTCCTGGATCGACTTGCGCTTCGCGACCGCGACATTTGCGTCGGCCTGCGCGTCGCGTTCGAATTTTTCGAGCTCGATCATCAGCGCCCGGCGGCTGCCGTCGGTACCCGCGTCCACGACGCAAAAATCCTTTGCCTGGCTGAAGTCATATTCGGCCTCGTCCGCGGCCTTGCCCGCGGCCTTGGCGGCGTCGGAGAGCGCGCCGTCGATCGTCCCCGCCGCCTCGTAGCGCATCAGGTCGGCAAAACCCTCTTCGAGCGTATAGCCGCCCTCGGGCTGCGACATGCCGCGCACGATGTCGGCGCGCACCTTCAGCCGGCGGCTGTCCATCAGCGAGATCAGGATCGGCAGCGTCTTATCGGCGAACAACTCGCGGTCGAGCGAGGCGCGCGCGCCGCCCGTTGCGGTGGCGATGGCCGCAAGCTCGCTCGCCGCCTTGTCGAAGATCGACCCCGCGCCGGTCAGCGCGAGCGAGAGCGCGTCGAAGCCGAGGTGCGTCGATTTGCCGGTGCGCGACAGGTCGCGCTGGAATTCGAAATAGCGCGCGTCGATCGCGAAGAGATAGGCGGCGATCACGCGGTTGCGATAGGTGTTGCGCGCGCCGACGTCGGACGCGGCGATGTTGCCCATGGCGTTGATGGCCTCGTCCGGCCGATATTTCGCGACCATGGCATTGGTCTGCTGGACGGTCATCACCGGTTGCGGCACGCCGTCGATCGCCGCGCACGCCGCCAGTGGCAGACAGGCCAGGCCAAGAAAAGGCCGAAAGGCTGAACGCATGATCCCCCCCAAATATTCGGTCGCGCACCAAGTCCTTGCCCGGCCGCGACAAGCTGCCGGATTTCCAGATTCGCTTGATTTTCTGTTTTTATTCGAACGCCCCAGACCGCAGAGGCTAATCCTGGACAATATTTTTTGCAATTCATTTGTCCACGCGCCCCGCGCGTCAGTTTTCGAGCATCCGCCCGGCGTAGACGGCGTCGATCAGCGCGAAGAGTTGCGGGTCGCAAGCGGCGAGTTCGGTGCGGCTGTTGCACGCATTGTGGACGCCGTCGCCGCCCGGCGGGCCCTCGCGGTTGACCCCGAAATAGCTTTGCACCCCCTCGGCCCAATATTCGTGGTGGTGGCTGCCGGCATAGGTTTTCGCCCACAGCCCGGCCTTGCGTGCATGCTCCCAGGCGGCCGCCCAGGCGTTCGCGAAGCCGGGATCGGCGGCGAGCGCCATTTCGGCGACGCTGTGCGCGAATTCGTGGACGAAGATATTCTCTTCATTACGGTTGTCGAGCAGATTGGCCTCGGTCCCCGCAACGATCGGCAAGCCGGGGGTCGCGCCGAAGCCGCCCCAATAGGCGCGGTCGCGCGAACGGTCGGGGAAGGCGGCGGCATATTCGGGGATCGCGCGCACGCTTTCGCCGCGCGCGAGGATGACGACGCGCACGCGCTGGGCGCGGAGCGCCGCGGCGACGCCGGCAGGGCGCTCGGGGGTCAGGCTCAGCACATTGGCGCGGGCCTTGAGCAGCGCGGCGTCGGAGACGCGCTTCGAGCCGAGTATGGGCACGCCGCCGGCGTCGACATATTTGGCGTAGAAGCCGTGCGCGATGCCATAGTCGGCGCGCAGCGCGGTGGGGACGGGGGCGATCGCCTGCGCGGCGGCGGGGGCGGGGCAGGCGAGCGTGGCTGCGGCGAGGGCCGCGGCGAGCCAGCGCGCGCCGCCGCGTGGTTCCGGATCAACCTCAGCAGGCACCCGCTGGCGTGCCATATTTCTTGGCGGCGCTGCTGTTGCAGCAGGAGTTGTAAGCAAGCGCGCGCGACATGAAGTCCGCGTCCTCGGACTCCGCCACTGCACAGACCGAAAGCAGCGCGGCGCGTTCATTCTGCTCGTCGGTGGTCCAGGCGGGCGGGGTCGAGCCGCTCGCGATCTGGTTCATCGACCGATAGCTGTAGTAATTTTCGGCGAGGTCCTTGCCGCTGTCGCCGGTCCGTGCGTTGCGCCAGTTCACGACCTTGTACGGCCCTTCGTAGAAGACCGCGGTGATGACGAGGGGCGTGAAATTACCGTTGCGACGGCTGTAGAAATAGACCGTCTGGCCGACGAGATTGTTGTTCCACAGCCCTTCGTCGACGATGTTGCAGCGATTGCATCCCGACTGCGCCTGCACCTCGCTGCCCGGCGAAACCGCCGAACCCGGCATGGCTGCGCAAAGCATCGTGGCCGCGAATATGCCATATCGTCTTGCCATCGACTTTCTCCCCCACCCCAACGAGAATCGATTAGTTGAAAGTCAAAGTAGCGGCGGTACGAGATCGGGCAAGGGTCTTTATCCGCCCGCGGCGGTCAGTCGGCATCGCGGCCGCGGCGGCCCCGCGGCGCCTCGGGTTCGGGCTCGTCCGCGATCCCGGCCCATTTGTCATCGTCGCCTGGGGTGTGGCAGAAGGCGTTGGGCGGCTCCATCCGCACCTCGCTGCCGGGTTCCCACAGGGTGAGCGCGGCGAGCGCGAAGCCGCCCGGCGTGTCGGCGAACATCGCATCATAGGTGCCGAGGAAGATGCCGTCGGCGCGAAAGGCGCGCCACAGCCCGCGCCCGCGCGTCTTGATCCCGCCGAGGCGGAGGCGCTGCGGCTCGAGCTTGTCGACCTCTGCGGCCCAGGGGTCGCGGACGGCGGAAAGGTCGGTCGTGGGCGCCTTGCCGTCGTACGACCAACTGCGCCGGCCGGGGGCGGGGCGAAGGCGATGCTCGGGTCGCTGCCGGTCTCGGCGCGGACCATATAGGCGCTGAAGGCGACGGGTGCCTCCTCGACGAAGCGCGCCGATTGTTCGGTGGTGGGCTCCCATTGCAGCGCGAGGCAGGGGGTGGGGGAGGTTGGCGAGCGGCGATTGCGGCGTCGTCGTTGCGCAGGCGGACAGCGCCAGCGCGGCGAGCGCGGTCGCGGTGCGGTGGATCGACAGGCCGTGCGGATGGGTCATGGCGCCTTCGCTCCCAAGGACAGGGCTATTGCCGGCGCGGCCGGAAGGGGGCGGCGCCGGCCCCTTTATGGCGTCGCGGTCCAATATCGTATGGCGTCATGCCGTCATGCTCCCACTCGGGTCGGCGCGAGTCCGGCCGGGATGGGGGAACGGCGATGATGGATCGGGATGCGGTGCTGGCGGCGGTCGACGGGCTGGTTGCGGCGCGGGCGCGGGGCGACAAGGCGGAGGTGGCGCGGCGCTTCGCGCCCGGTGCGACCTATGAGGTGATATGGGATGGGGCGGCGGACATGCCGGGTTTTCCGGCGGGACGAAGCGATGCCGCGACGGCGATCGGGCAGCTGATCGACCTGATCGATTTTCGCGCGCACGAACGGCTCGAAGCGATCGTCGAGGAGGGGCGCGCGGCGGTGCTGATGCGCGTCAGCGCCGCGTCGCCGGGCGCCGCGGACAGCTATGAAGCGCTGATCTGCGGGATCTGGCACGTCGGTCCCGATGGGCGCATCGCGTCGCTACGCGAGTTCGCCGACACGGCGGACCTGGCGGCGCGGATGGGTGGCTAGCGAGCGGAGGGGGCAATGACCAACAGTGATATCGTGGAGGCATGGTGCGAGCGCGTCTGGGCGCAGCAGGACGGCGAGGCGATCGACGATCTGTTCGTCGGCGGCGGCGCGGCGAGCGGGATGGGCAAGGATGTGCTGGGACCGGCCGAATATCGTGCCTTTCACGACGCGATGTGTGCGCTGGTGTCCGACACAAGGCTGGTGGTGCGCGAGCGGATCGAGCAGGGCGACCGGATGGCGGCGGCCGCGACCTTTTCGGCGACCGGCCGCGCGACCGGGCGGCGGGCCGAAATCGAGGGCAGCATGTTCTTCCGCTTTGCCGGCGGCAAGATCGCGGCGTGCGAGAATCATTTCGAATTCCTCGAATTTTTCGAGCAGCTCGGCCTGATGCCCGAGGATAGTTTCGCGCGCTGCATGCGCGGCGAAAAGATCGGCTGAGCCGCCGCGGACATCGGGCATCGGGCGTTTCGCTTTGCGCACACCGTCTGGCGCGGCGGCGCGGGCGTGCCTATCTAGGCGGTGATGAGACAGGCGAACCGGCAGATTATAGTGATCGCGCGGCTGAAATCGAAGCCGCTGGCGGCGGGGCAATTGCTGTGCGCGCTGGTGCTCGCGGCGCTGGCAATCGCGCAGGCGCGCGGCGACACGGCGGGCGAGGTGGTGCGGAGCATCGTCTTCGGCGATGCGGCGATGACCGCGCTGATGGCGGGTGCGGTGCTGGGGTTCGTGTATTTCCGGCGTCTGTGGCGCTGGCGCAATGCCTATGTGCGCCACGACGGGTCGATGCTCTACCGCGGTGGCAGCGCGCGCTGGCCGCTGGCGCTGGTGCAGGGCGTGGTGGTCGCGCGGAGCGGGGTGGGGCTGGAGACGCTGCGGCTGGTGGTCGACGACGACAGCGAAGTGACGCGCGAACTGGTGAAACTGCCGCTGCTCGAAGGCTCGGTCGAGGCGGTGAAGGGCGGGGTGATGTTCGCGGCGGCGGGGATGCGCGGGGTGCCGAGCGGGGTCAGGGTGAACTGAGCGCGGGCGCCGGTCCCGTCGCGGGCCAAAGTTCAGCAAAGTTCAGCCCATTGGCGCTGCCCTTTGGCCAAAGTTCAGGAAAGTTCAGCCTCGTCGCGGTCCCAGGGGGCCAGCGGACCCCCGGGCGGCGGGACGAGCTCGGCCGGGGCGTCGCGATACCAGGGCGGCAGTTCGCCGTCGCACAGGTCGGCCACCTCCAGCGCCACCGCGAGATCGTCGGGGGCCATCAATGCCTCGGGCGCGGCGGGCGGTGCGGGGTGGAGGTGGATCAGCGCCTCGGCCACCGGGATGGCGGTGGGCACCGACGCGGGGGCGGGGTCGGTCCGGCGGGCCGCGGCGTCGCGGAAACGGTCGGGGCCATAGGCGCGCAGCAGGAACATCAGCAAGCGGTCGCTCTGGCGCAGGCGGCGGCCGACGCGGCGGCCCTCGCGGTCGAACACCGGCTCGTCGGTGCCGACCAGCGCGCGTTCGAAGGCGGCGTCGAGCAATTTCTTCGACGCCGCATCGATCGCCGCGGACCAGGCGCGGTCGAACGCCTCGGCGCCGGGCGAGCGGCGCAGGCGATAGGCGGAGGATTCGGACATGCCGACGCATTGTGCCGCGGTGACGACCGACCCGCTGTCGGCCAGCGCCTCGATGAAGGCGCGCTGCTTGTCGGGCGACCAGCCGTCCTTGCGCCGCTTCTTCAGCACCGGCACCCAGTCATAGGCGGCGGGGTCGTGACCATGCGCGTCGAGCGCGGTGTCGGCGGCGGGATCGGGCGAGGGGATCGGTGCTATGTGGCTCATCTGCCAGTTTGGACCATAGCGGAATAATTTAGGAAAGAAGTTTTTTGCACGCGATGTGCGAAATAGGATTTGGTGGAGTGTTGGAGTGGGGCGGGACTCGGGGTTCACGCGAAGGCGTGAAGATAAGAAGTGCTACCGCTTTTTCGTTACGCGTGGGCTTGCTTCGGCATCCATCGCTGTTGGGTCGATTGGGGATTGTTGCACCTGTCACCGTAATCCGAAGGCTCGGCGGAGGCGGTAAAGGGCAGCGTGATGTTCGCCGCCACGGGCATGCGCGGGGTGCCAGGTGGCGTTAGGGTGAATTAAGGATGATTTCAGTGATTCGCTTGTTTGATAAAATCGACAAGCGCCAACACGCGATCTCTGTGTTCATTGTATAAATTGCTATCTATAGAGCATTGATTATATGTAAGATATTCCGCTATTTTGATCTTATCAGCCGTTCTTTCATTCTTATCTTCTTTTGCGCCAATCCAATAGTTAATCGGCTTACTATAACGATTTCCTCCCGCCGATGTCACGTTAGCACTGGGATGCGTCTTGCGTATCGCTGCGTCACGATCCGAATTAGAATAGTAATTTTCTATTTCTCGCCCATGAGTTATCCAGCAATAGCCATCAATTTTTTCCATCTCATCTCTTACCCTCACTTTGGTTTCTCTGATACTCTGGCTAGGTGCTGAAATGTCGCTGTCGATAAGAATCGCTGGCTTCCTAGAGATTGGAAGTATTTTTATCAAGTCTTCCACGGAAGTTTCGTCTGCTGTCAATCGACTAAGAAGCTTTCCTCCGTAGAACATGATCGAATAATGCTCTCCTTCTCTGAGAGAGATATCACTAGTTTTTATCCAATGGTTTATGTATATTCTATCAGATGGTCCTTCCACCCATATTATACAATTAGATTGAAGCAAATCACTTGATTTGCACCCAATGTTCCTACAAGCAATAAACTTAGATTGAGAACTTATAAGGTTCTCGACTATTGCTTCTCCGTTTTCGTGTCTGACACCAAAAATATTCGCTTCTTGGGTATCTATTATTGACGCAGAGTGTGTTGTTATGAATATCTGATTTTCAGTATATTCCATTATAAAGCGCATAAAGCGCCTTTGAAGAGTCGGATGAAGATGAACCTCCGGTTCTTCCAAAAGAATTATGTCATTTGGTCTTACAAGAATTTCGGATGCCAGTATGACTATCTCGTGTATACCGGATCCCATCATCTCTATTGGAAGAAACTTTCCATCTATCTTTACATTTATCGTACTTCTATCATTTGGTATTTGGATTTCTATTGAATCATCACCTATAATTTCTCCAATAAATTTTCTTAAGTTGTCAAATCTGTTTTTGTCATCCATCTTTCGATAAGTGGGATACGCTATTTCCGCGAGCTTCTCGATCACGTGAGAATCGCCGCTGTCTTTGGAATATTCATCATAGAACTCCTCCATCCTTGTAGGTATTTGCCTAAAGGACGGTATGAAGTAGCTCGCTTGGTTTTGGTCAATAAATCTAACAAGGCGCACCATTGTCTCAGGCCACCAATGCTGCTCATAGCTACCCGATCCAGAATTCGTAAGGGCGGTCCAGATTTGTTGAAACGCCTGTCTCGATTTAGCCCCCAAGGGTGGCGGGCCAACAGGGTATTGACGATTTCCCGTATCCGCTGAAAGCGAAACGATCAGCTTAAGAAGGCTACGATCTTCGTCGAGAACGTCTGCTTCCTGCAGGGCGTTGTACCAATTTTCGGGTATAGCCCCGTTTTTTGAAAACTTATTTGGATCAAAGGGAACATAAATTGGGAAATGTGATATTTCCTTACCCGCTAGGGGGCGGTCTGATACTGATAGTTTCGGAGATCGTTTCCCAGAGTTTTCGATTGCTGGTAAAACAATTTTCTTAATATATCGAAGTATATTTGATTTTCCTGAGTTATTTGATCCGATTATTATGTTTACGCGCTTTAGAGGGGCTAGCAACTGAGTTGTCGCGCCGAAGTTCCGAAAATTGGAAATTCCAAAGCCGTAGAGCATTCTTACCCCGTAATAATCGCTACTCTCGCGAGCATAGCTTATTGCAACTCAAACCGAAAACCCTCCAGAATTCCGTCTATTCGACCCCGCCGCGAGCACCTTCTTGCCCGTCGGAGTCAGCGTCCATTTCGCGCCTTGCTGCGCGACGAGGCCGAGGGCGGCGAGTTCGTCGCGCACGGGATCGCTGGGGAGTTGGGGGCGACGGTTCGAAATGCCTTCGAGGGTCGCGCGCTGGGGCTGGCTGAGGACCAGCAGTTTGAGCTTGGGTTTCTTGTCGGTCATGCCGGTCCTTATGCTTCTGTTATGAGATTGTGGTGCTGCTGGTCGGTGAAGGTCACCATTTGCCGCCGGCTGCGGTGATGGCTTTGAGCAGCGCCTTCTTGCTGGCGGTACGGTTCTGGCCGCTATTGCGAGGGATCACAAAGGTTGGGCCGAGCGCGGCGCGGCGGCGCAGCGCATCGCGCCCGAAATCATCGAGCGACACGGCCTGCTGGCTATCCTTCACGGAGCGTTTCGACGTCATAGTCGCCGCAGCTTTCCTCTTTGATCCGCCTGTTCATATAGGTCATGTCGGCATCGGGATATAGCTGGAATAGCGCCTGCGCCTGCGCGAGCATGTCGTTCGCGGTGCCCGATGCGTATTGGCCCATGCGGTCGGCGATGATGTCTTCGACCGCGAGAAGAGCGATCCGGCCGGCGTCGCCGACCTCGATCAATCGGACCCGGCCCGGGTCGGCAAGCCCGCTGAGCAAGGTCGAGGTGACGACCTCGAACCCCAGCCCGAGGTCCGGATGGACCCAGCCGCGCGTCGCGACACCCCGACCCGATGGCCGGACGAAACCATGCGTGCGAAGCTCGGCCTCGAACTCGTCCTGGCTCGGCGTTGCGATATCGAAATCGCCGGTGCTGATCGCACTGACCGAATAGAGCTCGACCGCCGCGCCGCCGACCAGCACCGGGCGCGAGAGGCCGCGCGCGACCATCGCCTCGCTGACCCGAGCGAAGAGGCGCAAGGCCGCTTCGAACTCGGGGCGATAGGGCGAGGTCATTATTCGGCGGCGATCCCCGCCTTGGCGAACATGTCCTCGCCGTCGCTGTCGGGGTCGGTCACCGGCGCGCCGTCGTCGTTGGCCTTGGCCTTCTTGCGGTTGTCGAAGCTTGACCAGACGGTGTTCCAGTCGCCGCGGGTCGCGCCCTTGCTGTACTCGGTCGCGCGGGTTTCGAAGAAGTTCGCGTGCTCGACGCCGTTGAGCAGCGGGGCGAGCCAGGGGAGGGGGTGTTCGTCGATCATGTAGATCGGTTGGAAGCCGAGCTGCCCCAAACGCCAGTCGGCGATGTAGCGGATGTAGCGCTTGATCTCCTTGGGCGTCATGCCGGGGACGGGGCCCTGTTCGAAGGCGAGGTCGATGAACGCATCCTCGAGCCGCACCGTCTTCTGGCAGGTGTCGATGATGTCTTCCTTCACCGCCTTGGTCAGGCAGCCGCGTTCCTTGGTGAAGGTGTGGAACAGCTTGATGATGCCCTCGCAGTGCAGGCTCTCGTCGCGGATCGACCAGCTGACGATCTGGCCCATGCCCTTCATCTTGTTGAAGCGCGGGAAGTTCATCAGCATCGCGAAGCTGGCGAAGAGCTGGAGCCCCTCGGTGAAGCCGCCGAACATCGCGAGGGTGCGCGCGATATCCTCGTCATTCTCGACCCCGAAGGTGCCCATATAGTCGTGCTTGGCGCGCATCTCGTCATATTCGAGGAACATGCCGTACTCGCTCTCGGGCATGCCGATGGTGTCGAGCAGGTGGCTGTACGCCGCGATGTGCACGGTCTCCATGTTGCTGAACGCGGTCAGCATCATCTTGATCTCGGTCGGCTTGAACACGCGGCCGTATTTTTCGTGGTAGCAATCCTGCACCTCGATGTCGGCCTGGGTGAAGAAGCGGAAGATCTGCGTCAGCAGGTTGCGTTCATGGTCCGAAATCTTCTGCGCCCAGTCGCGGCAATCCTCGCCCAGCGGCACTTCCTCGGGCACCCAGTGGATCTGCTGCTGGCGTTTCCAGAAATCGAACGCCCAGGGATATTCGAAGGGCTTGTAGGTCTTGCGGGATTCTAGCAGCGGCATCAGTCTATCCTTGCGTTCGAACTTCATTCCCTCTCCCACAAGGGGAGAGGGGTTTTATGCATTACTGACAGGCCAGACATTCGTCATAATCGGTGGTCTGCAGCTCGTACACCGGGGCTTCGGCGGTGTTGTCGGCCTCGACCCCGCCCGCGAAGCCGGCGCGCTGCACCGACTTGGACCGCAGATAATAGAGCGACTTGATGCCGAGTTCCCACGCGCGATAGTGGAGCATGAGCAGATCCCACTTCTCGACGTCGGCGGGGATGAACAGGTTCAGCGACGCCGCCTGGTCGATGTACGGCGTGCGATCGGCGGCGAGTTCGAGGAGCCAGCGCTGGTCGATCTCGAAGCTGGTCTTGAAACAGTCCTTTTCGTCCTGGGTCAGGAAGTCGAGGTGCTGGACGCTGCCGCCGCGTTCGAGGATCGAGTTCCAGATCGCGTCGCTGTTCTTCGCCTTGTCGACGAGCAAAGCCTCGAGGTGCGGGTTGCGGATCGAGAAGCTGCCCGAGAGCGTCTTGTGCGTGTAGATGTTCGCCGGGATCGGCTCGATGCACGCGCTGGTGCCGCCGCAGATGATCGAAATCGACGCGGTCGGCGCGATCGCCATCTTGCAGCTGAAGCGCTCCATCACGCCCTGGTCGGCGGCGTCGGGGCAGGGGCCGCGCTCGTTGGCGAGCAGCATCGACGCCTGGTCGACCTGCGCGCGGATATGCTTGAAGACGCGCAGGTTCGACGATTTCGCCATCGCGCCCTCAAACGGCAGGCCGCGCGCCTGGAGGAAGCTGTGGAAGCCCATGACGCCGAGGCCGACCGAGCGTTCGCGGCTGGCGCTATATTTGGCGCGCGCCATTTCGGGCGGGGCGCGGTCGATATAGTCCTGCAGGACATTGTCGAGCATGCGCATGACATCCTCGATGAACAGCTTGTCGCCGTTCCACTCGTCCCAGGTTTCGAGATTGAGCGACGAGAGGCAGCAGACCGCGGTGCGATCGTTGCCGAGATGGTCGCGGCCGGTGGGGAGGGTGATTTCCGAGCAGAGGTTCGAGGTGGTGACCTTCAGCCCCAGGTCGCGATGATGCTTGGGCATCATGCGGTTCACCTGGTCGATGAAGATGATGTAGGGCTCGCCGGTCGCGAGGCGCGTTTCGACGAGCTTCTGGAACAGGCCGCGCGCGTCGACGGTGCCGCGGACGCTGTTGTCCTTGGGGCTGCGCAGGTTGAATTCACTGCCGTCGCGGACGGCCTCCATGAACTCGTCGGTGATCAGCACGCCGTGGTGGAGGTTCAATGCCTTGCGGTTGAAGTCGCCCGAGGGTTTGCGGACCTCGAGGAACTCCTCGATCTCGGGGTGCGAGACGTCGAGGTAGCAGGCGGCCGAACCGCGGCGGAGGCTGCCCTGCGAAATCGCGAGGGTCAGGCTGTCCATCACGCGGACGAAGGGGATGATGCCGCTGGTCTTGCCGTTGAGGCCGACGGGTTCGCCGATGCCGCGCACCGCGCCCCAGTAAGTGCCGATGCCGCCGCCGCGGCTGGCGAGCCAGACATTCTCGTTCCATGTGCCGACGATGCCCTCGAGGCTGTCGTCGACCGAGTTCAGATAGCAGCTGATCGGCAGGCCGCGGCCGGTGCCGCCGTTCGAGAGCACCGGAGTCGCGGGCATGAACCACAGCTTCGAGATATAGTCGTAGAGCCGCTGGGCGTGATCCTGGTCGTCGGCATAGGCGTCGGCGACGCGCGCGAAGAGGTCCTGATAGGATTCGCCGGGCAGCAGGTAGCGGTCCTCGAGCGTTTCCTTGCCGAAGTCGGTGAGGAGCGCGTCGCGGTCACGCACGGTCTGGATGGCGAAGCGGCGCGCGTGGACCTTCGCCTCGCCGCCGTCGTTGAGCTTGGCGGCCGCGGGCGCCGAATCACCCTTCGATTCGCCGGTCGATTCGGTTGCCACCGGAGCCTCGTTCTTCGCTAATTCCATCGTCGCCACGTCGCTCGTCTCCACCCGGTCCGTTTCCCGAAAATCCATGCTCATTCGCCCCCGATTCAACGCGCACGCGGCGCGTTTTGTTCCTGTCTTGTTCGACTCAGGACGAAGTCCCAGTCTTAGCATTTTATCGACGTCCAAGGGCATCTTTTTTGGGCGCAGGAGGCTCTTTCCTCCGCCCATATGGGATGGGCGGCGGAAATCCGCCACTTTCGGCCAAATACTAATTATTGGGGTGCCCCCTCGGTCGACCCACCATCTATAGTGCCACGTCGGCGGAGAGACGCAAGACGGTAAATGACAGATTGACGACTCGGTTCGTCGCTATTCCGATTCGTTTCGTCGCTCGCCGGGCACGCCTCACGGGGTGAAGTGGCGGCTTTCCGCCGCGTTCGCCGATCGGCAAGCCGACGCGCCGCGCCCAAAATTTTTTCCGCCCGGCACAAGATGTGGTGCGAGCCGCTTTTCAACCGCCGCGCCACCCTCTAACCGGTGCTGCGCGGACAAGCGCCTTGGGGGACAAAGACTTATGCTGGTGGGGATCGATCTCGGCACGACGAACAGCGCCGTCGCGGTGTGGCAGGACGGGGCGCCGGTGCTGATTCCCAACGCGCTCGGCGACCTGCTGACCCCCTCGGCGGTGAGCGTCGGCGACGACGGCGCCTTGCTCGTCGGCCTCGCGGCGCGCGAGCGACAGGCGACGCACCCCGAGGCGACCGCGACGATCTTCAAGCGGCGGATGGGCACGGTCGAGGAAGCGCGGCTCGGCAGGCGGCGTTACCGGCCCGAGGAATTGTCGGCGATGGTGCTGCAGTCGCTGAAGGCCGACGCCGAGGCGTTTCTGGGCGAGAAGGTCACCGGTGCGATCGTCACTGTCCCCGCTTACTTCAACGACCGCCAGCGCAAGGCGACGCGGCGCGCGGGCGAGCTTGCCGGGCTCGATGTCGAGCGGCTGATCAACGAGCCGACCGCGGCGGCGCTCGCCTATGGCATCCACGAGCTCGAGGAGGAGCGGCCGTTCCTGGTGTTCGACCTCGGCGGCGGGACCTTCGACGTCTCGCTGGTCGAGATTTTCGACGGGGTGATCGAGGTCCGCGCCTCGGCGGGCGACAACCGGCTGGGCGGCGAGGATTTCAACGCCGCGATCGTCGCGCTGGCGAAGGACGCGCTGGGCGACGCGCTGAAGGCCAAGGCGGGCGAGGCGGCGATGCTCGACGAGGTGCTGCGCGCCGCCGCCGAGCGCACGCGCCGGGCGCTGAGCGACGCCGACCGCGCGCCGTTCCAGATCGTGTGGAAGGGCGAGGCCTTTGAATGCGAGGTGACCGGCGAGGATTTCGAGGCACGCGCGCAGCCGCTGATCGACCGGCTGCGCGACCCGGTGCTGCGCGCGCTGCGCGACGGCAACGTCCGCGCCGAGGGACTGTCCGAAATCGTGATGGTCGGCGGCGCGACGCGGATGCCGCTGGTGCGCCGCGCGGTGACGCGGATGTTCGGGCGCTTTCCCAATGCCCAGATCAACCCCGACCATGCGATCGCGCTGGGCGCCGCGGTGCAGGCGGGGCTGAAGAGCCGCGACGCGGCGCTGAAGGAGATCCGCCTGACCGACGTCTGCCCCTTCACCCTGGGGGTCGACACCGGGCACCGCGACGCGACCGGCAAGATCACCACAGGGCTCTTCTCGCCGATCATCGAGCGCAACACGGTGATTCCGGCGAGCCGCAGCGAGGTCTATTCGCCGCTCGACGCCGCGCAGCAGAGCGTGACCTTCGGCATCTATCAGGGCGAATCGCGCTTCGTCGCGCAGAACGTCAAGCTGGGGCAGCTTGACGTGCCGCTGCCGCGCGACCATCGCGGGCATATCGGGATCGACGTGCGCTTCACCTATGACGTGTCGGGATTGCTTGAGGTCGACGTCGAGGTGCCGGGCACCGGCACGCGGCGCCAGCTGGTGATCCGCGACGAAGAGGACCGCGAGAGCGACGCCGATTTCGCGAAGCGGCGCAAGGCGCTGGAGGCGATGAAAATCCACCCGCGCGACGAGGCCGCCAACGCCGCGACCTTGGCGCGCGCGAACCAGCTGTTCGAGAACCGGCTGGGGTACGAGCGGCAGGTCGTCGGCGAATGGATCGCTCAGTTCGAAAGCGTGCTCGCCGGACAGGACCCGCGCGCGATCGAGACCGCGCGCAGCGAGCTCGACAAGGCGATCGACGGCATGGACGGAGAGCAGTTTCTGTGAGCCGCCGCCGGCCGCCGTGGAGCAGCCTCGGCATCGATCCCACCGCCGACGAGCGCGAAATCAAGCGCGCCTATGCGAAGAAGCTGAAGGCGATCGACGTCGAGGCCGAGCCTGCGAAGTTCATCGCGCTGCGGCAGCAATTCGAACGAGCGCAGAATGAGGCGCGCTGGATCGGACGCGAGGACGCCGATGTCGAGGATTGGGACGACGAGGACGAGGATCCGGACGAAGCGGCCGAGGCCGAGGTAAGCGGGCCCATGGACGCCGACGAATGGGCGCTCGGCGAGGTTGGAGGCGCGGGAGGCGGGGCGGCGGTCACCGCGCCGCTGGTGCCGCCGCCCGAGCGGCCGAACCCGTGGGCCGAGGCGCGCGACCGCGTCGCGTCGCGCTTCGCCGAGATCGAGGCGGCGCTGCGTGCGAAGGGCGAGGCGCGCGAGGGCGCGATCGACCGCGCGACGCGCGCGCTGTGGGCCGAGCCCGCGCTCGAAACGGTCGACGCCGCCGAGGATGTCGAGCATCGCCTCGCGCATCTGGTGCTGAACCACGGCGTCGACGCGGCGTATCTGCTGCGGCTCGCGAGCTGGCACTATGGCTGGATGCGGCGCGCGCAGCAGGTCGGCACCGGCTGGCCGATCGGCGAGGTCGGCCGCCGCGCCGCCGCCGAAAACTGGTTCCAGAAGATCGAGAGCGGTACCTCGGGTTACACCAGGACGGTCCTCAAGGATCTGGAGACCCCTCCGACGGGCAGCTGGGCGCGCGACTGGCTGCGCAAGCGGCGCGTGCGCGAGTTCCTCGGCGCGATGCGCCAGCATCATCCCGAGGGCGAATATCGTTTCGACCCCGATATCGTCACGGCGTGGGAGGAGGCGTCCGATGTCCGCATCCCCTGGGGCGCGCTGGTCACCGGCTTCCTCGTCGCGCTGGCGATGGCGGGGCGCGCGCGGCAGGCGCCGCTCGCCGACCCGGTCTTCTGGGCGTGGTGGACCGGCGCGGCGGGCGGCCTGCTGCTGGTCGAGCGGCTGCTCGTGCGGCGCGCCGAGCGGCAAAGAAGCCGGCGACGGTCGGGACCCGCGCGGCTCGACCCGCTGGAGGGCGCGGCCTATTTCGCTTTGCTGACGATCCCGCCGATCGCGCTGATGGCGCCCGCGACGCCGATGACCACCGCGGGGCTGATCGTCGCCGCGCTGCTGCTCGTCCACGAATGCGGCGCCGAACCGGGCGCCGGGGGCCACACCGGTTTCTGGATGCGGCTCGCGGCGGCGCGCTATCCGCTGATCGCGGCGCTGCTGCTGGCGGTGCACGCGATGGCCGAGGCGCCCGCGGGGCGGATGGACTGGCGGCAGGCGGTGGTGCCCGGCGTGCTCGCGCTGTTCGCGACGCACTGGCTGCGGCCGCGGCTGGTCGAGACGTGGGAGGCCGCGCCGCGCTGGCTGCTGGTCGGGGCACGTTCGCTGCTGCTTGCCGGCGCGGCGGGGCTATTGTGGGTCGCGGTACGCACGCTGCCCGCCCAGCCGGGCGAGCTGGCGGTCGCGGCAGCGCTCGTCGCGCTGCTCGCGCAGGATGCCGCTGCCGACGCCTGGCGTCGCCCGCTGTCGACGCCCTTCCTGATCGCCTATGTGCTGCTCGTCGCGGGGCTGGCGATCATGCCGCTGACGATCGCGATGGCGCTGGTGGTGCGGCGGCTGGCCGACCGGCTGTTCATCAAGGCGTGATCGAATGAAGTTGCAGCGATCAGGCTGTCTGCAAGAGCCCTCCCCCTTGAGGGGGAGGGTTGGGTGGGGGTGTACGCCCGCCAGCGCGGACGCGCGGCCTGACGGCCCCGCTCCCCCACCCCCAACCCCTCCCCGCCGGGGAGGGGGATTTAGCCGCAACCACAGATGTCTTATTCGCCGCGCTGGAACATCATCGCCATTTCCTCGATGTCGAGGTCGCGTTCGAGTTCGTGGAGCACCTCGTCCTCGATCAGCCCGGCGCGGTGAATGCGGATCAGCTCGGCGCGGCTCGCCGCGATCGCCTGCAGCAGCACGTCGAAATGCGAGCGCAGCCCGTCCATCGCCGCCACCGGCTCGGCGGTGTAGCGCTCCATGAAGCGCATGCGCTTCCTATGCTCCTCGAGCATCATCGGGTGGATCAGCGTCCCGTCCTCGTCATAGGCGAGCCGCTCGACGACTTCCGACCGCGCGCGCGCCATCGCGCCCTCGGCGGCGGGCAGCGCCATCTGCGCGGGCGGGTCGGCGTCGACCGGCGCGACTGCATGGATGAGGAGGCCGAGGCTCGACCCCTGCACGACGACGGTCACGAAGATCACCGCGAAGGCACAGATCAGCATCAGGTCGCGGCCGGGCATGTCGACGGGCAGCGTCAGCGGCACCGCCAGCGTCACCACGCCGCGCATCCCCGCCCAGCTCAGCACCGTCGCCTGCCGCCAGCCGAGCGGCCGCGCGCGTTTCAGGCCCAGCTTGCCTGCGATTTCGAGCACCGCCTCCGACGCGAAGATCCAGACGAAGCGCGCCACGGTGACGGTGAGCACGACCGCGACCATCATGACGATCCACGACGTCGGGATCGCCCCGATCCCGCCGACCCGCTCGATCGCGTCGCGCAGCGAAAAGCCGATCAGGATGAACACCAGCGCCTCGAGCACGAAGACCATGATGAACCAGGCCGAATTGGCGCGCAGCCGCACGTCGGCGGACAAGATCTCATGCTGGTACCAGCCCATCGCGAGCCCCGCGGTGACCGTCGCGATGACGCCCGACACGTGAACGGCTTCGCCCGCGATATAGGCGGCCCAGCACAGGAGGATCGTGATCAGCATGACGAGCATGCGGTCGTTCAGCCGCTTGGCGGCGAAGATCCACGCCTTGGCGACCACCGCGCCGACGACCACGCCGCCGATCGCGACGAAAGCGAAGCTCTGCACCGCCTCGCCGGTGTGGAACACGCCGCTGAGCGTCGCCGCGACCGCGAAGCGGAAGAGGATCAGGCCGGTCGCGTCGTTGAGCAGGCTTTCGCCCTCGAGCAGCGCCTCGAGCCGGCGCGGCAGGTGGACGCCCTTCAGCACCGCGCGCGCGGACACCGCGTCGGGGGGCGAGACGATCGCGCCGAGCGCGAAGCAGGCCGCCCAGGGCAGCGAGGGCAGGATCATATGCGCGACCACGCCGACGACGAGCGTGGTGAACACCACCGCGCCGACCGCGAGCGACAGGATGCCCGGCAGGTGGCGGCGGAAGCGGCCGAGCGCGGTGAAATAGGCGCCGTCCATCAGCAGCGGCGGCAGGAAGAGCACGAGCGCGAGCTCGGGGTCGAGCGTGATCGACGGCAGCCCGGGGATGAAAGCGAGCCCGCCGCCGCCGACCAGCAAGGCGGTCGCGGGCGGCCAGCGCAGCTTGAGCGCGAGCCAGTGGAGCGCGATGACGAGCGCGAGCAGCGCGAGGACGAGTTCGAAGGCTTCGACCGCGTGCATGGCTCAGCTCCGCTGCCGCCAGATGCCGGTCGACGATGTCATGCTGAACCCCCTTGCCACCCAAAGCCGCCGCCATCTTGGCGTCGTTTCGGCTGGCGATCAATGCTTGGGGAGGGGGGTGAAGTATTTTGCAAAGCTAGGGCCTGTAGTGCCGGCTTGGAGGGTGGGGAGCGGGCGTAGCCGATCCTCCCCGGAACGGGGAGGGGGACCAGCGAAGCTGGTGGAGGGGCACAGGCGGTTTGCCTTGCCGGTGAGGTGGCGCGCTGCAGATTCGTACCCGGAAACGAGCGGCTTGTCGGTTTGGCGCTGCGCAAACCTCCTGTGCCCCTCCACCACCCTTCGGGTGATCCCCCACCCCCGTTGGGGGAGGATCGGTTCGTCCGCTTCCGCCCGATACCGGACAGGCGACCCAGCAAAAAATATCATCGCCAACCTTTATCCCCCGTCCGCCGCGCTCGGCAGCCGCGACGGGGGATGAGGTTGTTTGTGCACGAGAGGAACATTAGTGGAACATGTTCGGGGCGTCAACCCCCTTTTGTTCTCCTTTGTGTGGCGACTTGACAGGTTGACGTAAACGTCAATCGCCGCCAAGGCGAGCGGACGTAGCGGAAAGGGAGAGACGATGGCGGAGCAACCCAGGTTCGATCTGACGGGGCGCGTCGCGCTCGTCACCGGGGCCTCCTCGGGGCTCGGCGCGGGTTTCGCCAAGGCGCTCGCCGCCGCGGGCGCGAAGGTGGTGCTCGCCGCGCGCCGCGCCGACAAGCTCGCGGAACAAGTGGCCGCGATCGAAGCCGCGGGCGGGCAGGCGGTCGCGGTATCGATGGACGTCACCGACGAAGCCTCGACCAAGGCCGCCTATGACGCCGCCGAGGCGGCCTTCGGCACGGTCGACACGATCGTCGCCAACGCCGGAGTCGCGACCGAGAAGATGGCGCTGGGCCTGTCGGCGGACGAGGTCGACTTCCTCCACGCCGCCAATGTCCGCGGCGTGTTCCTGACCGCGACCGAGGGCGCGCGGCGGCTCGACAAGGCGGGTGCGCGCGAGAAGCAGCATGGCCGCATCGTGCTGATCGGCTCGATCACCGCCGAGAAGGTCTTTCCCGCGACCGCGGTCTATGGCGCGACCAAGGCCGCGGTGCGCCACCTGGGCAAGGCGCTGGCGCGCGAATGGGCGCGGCGCGGGATCAGCGTCAATGTGATCCAGCCGGGCTATTTCGAATCCGAAATGACCGCCGAGCTGTTCGAGAGCGATGTCGGCGATGCGATGGTCAAGAGCTTCCCGCGCCAGCGGATGCGCCCGCCGAGCGACCTGCACGCGCCGCTGCTGCTGCTCTGCTCCGACGCGGCGCAGGGCATTACGGGCAGCGTGTTCACGATCGACGACGGGCAGACGCTGTGAGCGGCGAACTGCTGGTCGAGACGCGCGGGCAGGTCGAGATCGCGACGCTCAATCGGCCCGAGCGGCTCAATGCGCTGAACGAAGGGCTGGTCGACGAGCTCAACGCCTATTTCGGCGGGCTTGCCGAGCGCAAGGAGGTTCGCGTCGTGATCCTGCGCGGCGCCGGGCGCGGCTTTTGCGCCGGGCTCGACATCCAGGAGGATCGCTCGAGCGACGAGACGGCGGTGCTGCGCACGCTGCGTACCCAGACGAGCATCGGCAACATCTATCGCAAGATGCGCGCCTGTCCGCAGCCGATCATCGCGCTCGGCCATGGCGCCGCGGCGGGGGGCGGGCTGTCGCTGCTGCTCGCGTCGGACGTACGCTACGGCGCGCCCGACTTTCGCTGCAACGCCGCCTATATCCGCATCGGGCTCGGCGGCTGCGACATGGCGTCGAGCTATTTCCTGCCGCGCTTGGTCGGCGCGAGCCTGGCGGCGGAGATGATCCTGACGGGGCGGTTCATCGACGCCGAGCGCGCGCTTCGCGCGGGGCTGATCAGCGAGATCGTCGCGGAAGAGGCCTTGCTCGACCGCGGGCTCGCGCTCGCCGACGAGATGCTCGCGACCGCGCCTTGGGGACTGCGGCTGTCGAAGCAGGCGCTGAACCTCAATATCGACGCGCAGAGCCTCGACGCCGCAATGGCGATCGAGGATCGGCAGCAGGTGATCCTCTCGGCGACCGAGGATCACAAGGAAGCGCTCGCGGCCTTCCTCGGCAAGCGCCCGCCCGACTATCGCGAGCGGTGACCGACATGCTCCGCCTCTATGCGTTCAACACCGGCTGGTTCCAGTGCCGCCCGGGCTATTTCATCGAGGGCGAGGAGGGCGATTATCTCAAAGGCCCGGTGCCCTCCTATCTGATCGACCATCCCAAGGGGCGCGCGCTGTTCGATACCGGCATGGGGGTGCGCTATCGCCGCACGCTCGACACCGCGCTGCCGCCGAACAAGTTCGGGCTGCAATTTTTCGAGGGGCAGGAGATCGCGGCGCGGCTGAAGAGCATCGACGTCGATCCTGCGAGCATAAATTGGGTGATCAATTCGCACCTCCACATCGACCATTGCGGCGGCAATGCGAGCCTGCCCAACGCCTGCGTGATCGTGCAGTCGCGCGAGCTGGCCGCGGCGCAGGCGACCGAGGAGGCGGGGCTGTACGAGGCGGTCGATTATGCGACCGGCCAGCCGGTGAAGGCGATCGACGGCGAGCTCGACCTGTTCGGCGACGGCAGCGTGCGGATCGTGCCGACCTACGGGCACACGCCGGGGCACCAGAGCGCGATCGTGAAATTGCCGAGCGGGCGCGGAGTGCTGCTGGCGGCGGACTGTTGCTACACCGAGCGCAACCTCGATTTGATGGTGCTGCAGAAGGCGGTGGTCGACCGGGAAGCGGGCGAGCGCACCATGGTTTATCTCCAGCGCCAGCGGCAAGCCGGCATCCACATCCTGTTCGGCCACGACGGGCGGCAGTGGGCGCGCGTCGAGGAAGGAAAGGCGATCGGGTGAAGCGATCCTCCCCAACGGGGGAGGGGGACCACCCGCAGGGTGGTGGAGGGGCACAGGAGGTCATACGCCGCGCTCGACACCGCGTGCCCCTCCACCATGCTTCGCATGGTCCCCCTTCCCGTGCCGGGGAGGATCGCTCCTCAAAACCCCCGCGCCACCCGTTCGGCAAAGTCCGGCGCTACCCCGGCGCTGCTGAACACCTCATGCGCCAGCCCGGCGCCCAGCGACAGGTCGGCCTGTTCGCGGTAGAGCTTCTTATACGCGAATATGCTGTGCCGCGATTGCGCCGCGATCGCCTCGGCCAGCGTCCGCACCGCCGCGTCCAGTTCGCCATCCGCCACGCAATGATTGGCGAGGCCGATCCGCGCCGCCTCGCGCCCACCCACCGGCAGGCCGGTAAAGCTCATCTCGCGCGCCTTCGCTTCGCCGACGCGGCGCGGCAGGCGCTGGCTCATGCCCCAGATCGGCACCAGCCCGAATTTGCCGTGGGTGTCGGCGAAATGCGCGCTTTCGCCCGCGACGATGATGTCGCCCGCGAGCGCGAGTTCGAGCCCGCCGGTGAAGCAGCCCCCTTGCACCGCGACGATGACCGGCTGCGGTAGCTCGGCGAGCTTGGTGACGATCGAGCCCTGATAATGTTTGCGCGGGGCTTCGGTGCCGCGTTCCTTGAGATCGTTGCCCGCGCAGAAGGCCGGGCCGTTCGCGCGCAGCACCACGACGCCGATCGCCTCGCCCGCCGCCGCGATCGCATCGGCGTGTCCGTCGAGTTCGGCCCAGAGCGCGAGGTTCAGCGCATTGCGCTTCTCGGGCCGGTTGAGCGTCAGCGTCGCGACGCCGCCGCTGTTCTCGCGCAAGACCAGTTCGCTCATATCTTCGCCTCCGCTGCCATGATCGTTCGCCCGTCTGGCCCGATCGCCGCCATGTCCCAGCCGTCGTCCTTCGCGCGCCCGACGAGGTGGATCGGCTCACACGCGAAGGCTGGCGCCTGCGCGCGCATCGTGAAGGCGGTGAGCGTATTGGCGCCGAGCTCGCGCTGCGCGAGGTCGAGCAACAGCGTCGCGGTCAGCGGGCCGTGGACGACGAGTCCGCGATAACCCTCTTCGTCCCGCGTGTAGGGCAGGTCGTAATGGATGCGGTGGCTGTTGAAGGTCAGCGCCGAATAGCGGAACAGCATCGCCTCGGTGGGCAGGACGTCGCGCCGCCAGCTCCAGTCCGACAGGTCGGGCTCGCCCGCCGGTGCAAGCGTCGGGGCAGGGGCCGCCGCAGGGGCGGGGGCGCGGAACACGATCGTCTGGCGTTCCTGCACCGCCACCACATCGTTCGCGCGCGTTTCATGCTCGACCTCGACGAAGACGAGTTGGCCCGTGCCGCCGGTCTTTTCCTTGATCGCCGCGACGGTCGAGGTGCGCGCGATGGCCGTGCCCGCGGCGATCGGCGCGAGGAAACGCACCTCGCTCGCCGCCCACATCCGGCGCGGCAGCGGGATCGGCGGCATGAAGCTGCCGGGATCGTCCTCGCGCAGCGGGTGGCCGTCGGGGCCGAGCGTGGCGGTCGGCGCGTCGGGCAGGCAGAGGCACCAGTGGATTGCCTGGCTCGCGATGTCGCCGTGCGCGTCGCTGTCGATCGTCGCGCGGAAGCGCGCCAGCACGGTGGGGGTAAGCAGGTCCTGCTGGACGATGCTGCGCCCGATCCATCCGTCCCACGCCGTCATCGCCCGCTCCCGTGCTGCATTCGTCGCAGCCGCCAAAGCAGCATTTGGCGGCCGTGCCAAGAGCGCAGGACGTCAGGAAATATTGCGCGCCCGCCCCTGCCAATAGGGCGCGCGCAGTTCGGTCTTGAGGATCTTGCCCGCCGGCGAGAGCGGCAGCGGCGCCGTGCGCAGTTCGACGCTGCGCGGGCATTTATAGCCGGCGATGCGTTCGCGGCAGTACGCGACGAGCTCGGCCTCGCCCGGCGAGGTGCCGGGGCGCGGCACGATCACCGCGTGGACGCGCTCGCCCCAGCGCGCGTCGGGCGCGCCGATCACCGCGACCTGCGCCACTGAAGGATGCTGCGCGAGCGCGCTCTCGACCCGATCGCGCTGAGCTGTGATGCAAGGGTGCGCTGGCGGACGTTCGGCGCGAGTGTCCTTGGACGCCGGCACTTTCCTGCGTGAAGGGACGACCGCCCGTTGAAATCTGCGCAGCCGGCGGATTCTTTTTCATTCGTCCCTAAACATCGCTTCGTTCCGTCGGATTGGTAATCTGCAGGGCGGCAACTTTCCCGGTCGAGGGAAGGGAAAGCAGTCAGCTCTGCGGCAAGAGTTTGTCGGAGTTGGCCATGGTTGCGATTTTTACGGGTGCGGGCGCGGGTTTCACTCGGGGTTCGGGAAATATCCTGGGTGGCGGCGGGCTGCTCGGGTCCGGGTCTTTCGGTCGAGGCGGCGAGAATGTCTCGGTCAACGCCGCCACCGGCAATCTGCTGATCGCGCAGCAGGACGAGTTTCTGGTCGGCAAAGGCCTCGATATCTCGATCGCGCGGACCTACAACAGCATGGGCGACGCGGTCGACGGCGACAATGGCGACAACTGGCAGCAATCCACGACCCGCCGCGTATTCGAACTCACCGGCACGCTCAATACGGCCGGGAGCACCATCAAGCGGCAGGGCGCCGATGGCGCGGTTATCCTCTATACCTGGAATGCGACCAAGGCGGCCTATCTCTCGACCGACGGCGATGGCGCGCATGACGAGTTGAAGAAGGTCGGCGCGACCTGGGTGTGGACCGAAGGCTCGAGCCGCTTCACCGATACCTACAGCGCCTATGGCACCGACAATTGGCGCATCACCAGCGCGACCGAAAAGGAGTCTTTCGGCCTGACCTACACCTATGTCGCCGACAAGCTCGACAAGGTGACGACCACCAACGGCGAGTGGACGCAATATGGCTGGTCGGGCAACAATATCACGCTGATCCTGACCGGCTATACCGATCTTGCGACCTCGACCGCCGCGACGCTGACGCGGACCCGTTATGCCTATGACGGATCGAACCGGCTGACGAGTGTCACGGTCGATCTCAGCCCCGGCGACAGCGCCATCGCCGATGGAAATACGTTCGTCACCACCTATACCTATGACGGTGCGAGCACGCGCGTCGCCTCGATCGGCACGACCGGCGGCGCGCATCTCGCGATCACCTATGACGGGTCGGGGCGCGTCTATCAGCTGAAGCAGACATCGGTGACCGGCGTCACGCGCGATACGACGCTCGATTATCAGACCAATTACACCAATGTGACGGGGCCCGACGGCCAGGTCACCCGGCTCGACTATGACGCCGCAAAGCGCCTGACCAAGATCACCGCGCCCCCGGCGGTTAGCGGCGCGACGGCGCAGGACATCGAGTTCGCCTATGACGCCGATGGCAACGTCACCAGCGTGACCGACGCGGCGAACGAGGTCACCAGCTACACCTATGATGCCAGCGGCAATGTGCTGACCACCACCGATCCGAATTCGAACGTGGTGACGCGCACCTACAGCGCGAAGAACGAGCTGCTCACCGAAACCCGCGTCGGCTCCGACGCGACGGGCGGCGCGGTCAATCATACGACGCGCTATGCCTATAATGCCGCGTCGCAGCTTCGCTATATCGTCAGCGCCGAAGGCTATGTGACCGAATATGAATGGAGCGGCGCCAACCAATATTGGACGACCGAATATCCGCAGCAAATTTACGACGTCAGCGCGCTCGCGGACAATGCAGCCATCACCGAGAGCCAGTTGACGACCTGGCGCACCACGTTCAACAACACGCGCGACAAGATCACGTACGACCAATTCGACACGCGCGGCAACCTCATCAAGCGCACGCGCTACGGCAGCGGGATCGCCACCTGGGGCAATGGCTCGACCGCCGAGGGCTATTCGGAAAGCTTCTACAGCTACGACCAGGCCGGCCGGCTGCTGTCGCGCAACGACAATGGCGTGCTTGCCGAAACCTTCGTCTACGACGGTCTCGGGCGCGTCACCGCTTCGACCAATCCATCGGCGGGTACGACGACCATCGTTTTCAACGACGGTGCGCTGACGACGACCGTTACCACGGCTACGGGCTATTCGTCGGTCAGCACTTATAACAAGGCGGGCGATCTGCTCAGCGAGGCCCATAGCGGCAGCTATGATGTCAGCGGGACCACCGCTTTCAAATATGACGCCCTCGGCCGGGTGCGGATGATCACGACGCCGCTTGGTGTCGATACCACCGGTAATCCGAACGACTACAACAGTTTCATCCTTTATGATCTTGCCGGGCGCAAGACCGCCGACATCGCCGCCGACGGCAGTGTGGTCGAATATCGCTACGACGTCGCGAACCGGCTCGCCGCGACGATCGCCTATGCGACGAAGCTCAATGCGACGCAGATGGGCAATCTCGCGACCGCGGGGGGCGTTGCGGAAATTGCCACTTACCGCCCGACGGGCATCGCGGCCGACATCTGGAACTGGAACGTCTACGACGACGCGGGCCGCCTGATTCAGTCGATCGACGGCAATGGCGGTGTCGTCGACTTCTTCTACGATGGCTCGAACCAGCTGATCCGGACCGTCGGCTATTCGGCCAAGCTGACCGTCACATCCTTCAAGACGACGCTGCCGACGACGCGCCAGACGGTGACCACGGGCACCGAGGATCGCGTCTCGCGGACCTTCTATGACAAGGATGGTAGGGTCATCGGGGCGTTGAACGGTGAGGGCTATCTCAGCGAGATCGTATACGACAAGGCGGGGCAGAAGGTCGAAGAAATCGCCTATTCGACCAAACCGTCGGCGAACTGGACGACCGCAAGTTTCGACAGCCTCCGTTCCACCGCTGCCCCGACCGCGGCGACGAACCGGCGCATGCACTACGTCTATGATGGTCAGGGGCTCCTGCGCTATCGGGTCGACAATCTCGGATTTGTCAGCAGCTTCAGCTATGATCTGGCGCAGCAGCCGACGACGACGATCAGCTACGCGACGGCGATCAGCCCCACCGACCATAGCTACGCGACGGTCAAGGCTGCAGTGGCGGCGATCGTCAACGACGCGACGGACCGCGAAAGCTATTCGGTCTTCAACAACAAGGGCCAGGTCGCTTACACGATCGATGCCGGCGGGCTGGTCACGGGCTTCGCCTATGACGCCGGTGGCCGCGTCATCAAGACCGTTCAGTTCGCCACGCTGCGCGGCACCTCGACCCTTCCGACGCTCGCCACCATGGACAGCTGGGCGGCCGCCCAGGCAAGCAATGTGTCGAACCGGATCAGCCGAACCTATTATTCGGCGGGCGGCGTGGCGCGCCTTTCGGTCGATGCTGAAGGCTATCGCACGAAGACCGTCTACGACGCCGACGGCAATCTGCTGAGCACGACCCTGTCGGCAACGGCCGTCTCCGTCACCGATGCGACGACGATCTCTGCGCTCGATGCGATGTCCGCAGGCGCGTCGATCACCACCGCTTACGCCTATGATCCGACTGGACGTCTGCTCACCACGACCAATGCCGAGGGCGGCATAACGACTTACGAATATAACGCGTTCGGCCAGGTCGTGAAGATCACCGATCCGCGCGGTCAATCGACCGGCAAGTCAACCTATCATTATTACGACGCGGCCGGCCGCCTGACCATGATTCGCGACGCCGAAGATTATGTGACGCAGACGAGCTACAACAGCTTCGGCGAAGTCGCGAGCGTGACGCGCTACTACAACAAGTCCGCCAGCGCATATAGCACGACGACCGCCCCCTCGGTGACCGCAAACGCAGCGAAAGACGTCGTCTCCTACAATTATTACGACGATCTCGGCAGGCTGACCTACACGGTCGATGGCGAAAAATATGTCACGCGCAGCTATTACAATGGCTTTGGCGAGGTCGCGAAGGTCGTGCGCTATGCGACCACCTACAACGCAACCGCCGCGACGACGATCGCCCAGCTCGACACCAGCTTCGGCGCAGAATCCGTCGCCCCTCCCGGTACTGCCTCGGTCACCGTCTTTGCCTATGACAATGGCGGCCGCGTCATCACCTCGACCGACGCGGAGAGCTGGTTCGAAAGCTATGGCTACGACGTGTTCGGCAACCGGACGAGCGTCGTCGCGAAGTCGAAGGATGAGGCCAAGGCTGCCGGCGGAACGACGATCTACACCTATGACAAGCGCGGCCTGCTGCTGTCCGAGACCCTGCCGATCTCTTCCTATCTCGCCAACGGCTCGGTGCAGGGGGCAATCGTCAACACCTACGGCTATGATGCGTTCGGCAACCGGACGCAGATGGTCGAGAGCGCGGGCCTCGCCGAGGCGCGCACCACGACATTCGAATATGATCGGCTCGGTCGCCTGACGAAGACGATCGGACAGATGCGGACGGTCCTCGGTCAGGCCGATCACACGACGACCGACGCCAGCTTCGTGCCCGAACAGGTGATCGCTTACGATGCCGCCGGCAACGTCACCAGCGTCACGAACATCAACGGCACGACCGACGTCGTGCTGCATCGCACCGTCTATTTCTACGACGACATCGGCCGCAAGATCGTCGAGATCAACGCGGCGGGCACCTATATGCGCTACGCCTATGACGCGAACGGCAATGTCACCAGCACGCGCATCTATGAAACCGCCGTTACCGTACCTGCCAATGGTGGATCGGACACGCTGACCGCGGCAAACCCGCCCGGCACCGTCTTCCGCGAAACCCTGTTCGAATATGACAAGCTCGACCGCCTGACGAAAAGCTCGGTCGTCGCGGCGTCGGGGACGGGCTATACGCTCACCACCGGCAGCTACAGCGGCGGCGTGTGGACGAGCGCGACGACGGCGATCGACCTCTCCTACGAATATGACGCCTTCGGCAATGTCGTGAAGACGATCGACGGCAACGGCAATGCGACCTGGAGCTATTATGATGAGGTCGGGCGCAAGACGACCCAGATCGATGCCCTGAATTACCGGACCGACTGGGCCTACGATACCGAGGGCAATGTCCTCACCGAGACGCGCTACGCCACCGCCACCGCGACGCCGTCGGGCACCGCGACGCCGCCCGCCGTCTCGACGAACGCGGCGCTCGATCGCGTCACCAGCTTTACCTACGACAAGATCGGCAACCGGCTCAGCGAGACACGCAGCGGCATCTTCGTCCACAACGGCAGCGGCGCCAATGAAGCGACCGCGGTGGATGCCACGATCCGCTGGCTCTACAATGGTCTCGGCCAAGTCGTCCGCAAGTTCGAGGCGACCGACGACGCGGCGACCGCGACCGACGACGACAGCCATTCGACGCGCTACACCTATGATGTCGGCGGCCGCCTGATCCAGGAACGGCGCGCGAGCTTCTCGGACTTCGAGGATACGACCCCGACGACCACGCCCAACGCCACGCCGACGGTGGACTATGGCTACAACGGTCTCGGCGACCTGACGCGCACCGTCGCGGCGGGGCAGGGGACGACGCTCGCCCGCGAAACGCGCTATACCTACGGCGCCGGCGGGCTGCTCGCGACGATGACCGATGCCGAGGGCACCGTTCATACCTATTCTTACGATCAGAATGGCACGCTGATCCGCGACGAATATAGCCGCGCCAATTCGGCGGGCTCCACCACGCTCAACGCCATCCTCACCAAGGTCGATATCCTCGGTCGCACGATCGAGCAGTCGGTGGCCGCCTGGACCGGCACGGCCTGGGCGAAGGGCGACATCGCGACCACCGAATATAATATCTATGGCGAGGTGGCGAAGACCGGCCTGAACAGCATCTGGCAGCAGGAAAATAAATATGACGTCGCGGGCCGCGTCTGGGCCACCAACAGCGGCGACGGGGTGTGGAAGGTCTTCGGCTACGACAAGAACGGCAACCAGACGCTGGCGATCGCGCTGGCGGGGGCCGGGGACACGCTGGCCGGCAATAGCTTCGCGACCGCCTTCGGGAAGATCGCGCAGGAAAATGTCAACGCGACCTACACCGTCTACGACAAGCGCGGGCAAGCGACGAGCAGCGTCGAGGAGCAGCGGCGGCTGAAGGCGGGCGCCGATCCCGACGCGGTCCAGACGATCACCACCAGCCGCACCTACAACGCCTTTGGCGAGACCGCGACCGAGACCAACGCGCGCGGCGGCGTCACCGCCTATAGCTACAACAAGATGGGCCGCGTCGTCCGCAGCGAGGGGCCCGCGGCCCAAATCACGCTCGAGAATGGCAAGGAGATCTGGGTCAAGCCGTCGCAGGATTATTATTACGACAAGGCGGGCCGCCTCGTTGCACAGCGCGATGCGAACGGCAGCTATGCCGAAACCGGCACCGACGCCGGCACCGCGACCAGCAAGACGGCGCACACCGGCAACCTCACGCGGCTGACCCTGCTCGCGGGCACCGGCTATGACGGCGGCCAGGCGCTCGTCACGGCCGAGACGCAGGCCGACGGCGGCGTCAAGACGGTCCGATACGACATTCACGGCGACGCCCGCCTGGTCACCGACGCGGAGGGCCGCGAGACCGGGCAGGTCTATGACCGGCTCGGCCGCCTCACGATCCTCACCCACCCCGGCGCGACGGGGCTGCGGCTGGTCGAGCGTTTCGCCTATGACGGCCTGGGGCAGCGGCTGCGGACGTGGAACAACCTCGTCAATCCCGGCAACACCACCGACGGGCTGACCGGCGAGGTGCAGACGACCGATTACGACGTCCAGGGCCGCGTCACCCTGACCCGCGCCTATGGCGGCGACGTCACTTCGACGACCTACAGCTGGACCGCGGGGATCGCGGCGATCTCGGGCACGGTCACCGGCGGCTGGACCGAGACCGTGCGCATGTCGGACAGCGCGGCGAACCTCGCTACCCATTACAAGCAGTCGATCGAGAAGAGCGACATCTTCGGCCGCGTGACCGAGAAGACCGACCTCGGCGCGCATGTGACGACCTATGCCTATGACGTGGCGGGGCGGCAGACCTCGGCGACCTTGGGATCGACGGTGACGCAGTTCACCTGGTTCAACACCGGCCGCCAGGCGACGAGCGTCGGGCTCGCGGGGAGTGCGACCTATCGCTACGACCTGCTCGGCAACCGCAGCTATGAGAAGCTCGAGCTTGGCGGCACCGCGATCAAGGAACAGGCGGCCGATTACGACGTTGCCGGGCGGATGACGCTCTGGTCGGCGACGGGCACCGCGACGACGCCGGCGGCGCACACCTATTATCGTTACGATGCGAGCGGCAATATCCGGCGTCAATATGGGCAGGTTTACGGCCTGTCGGACACCGGCGCGCCGGTCAGCCCGGTGAGCACCGACCTGTGGTTCGCCTTCGACAGCATGAACCGGCTGGTGATCGACAAGGGCAGCCTGTCGGGAACGGCGGGCGCGGTTGGCACGACCATCATCCGGGGATCGGGTACCGCCATCGCCTATAATGAGGCGGGCGACCGCGTCTATTCCGAGCATGGCAATGTCGAGGTGTCGCGCGCCAATGTGTGGCGCCGCACCGCCGGGGGCGTCAACAGCTATCACACCGAACGCGAATATGACGACGGCGCGACCTGGGTCCAGGTGACGATCACCGCGGCGGGCGACCGGCGCGAAAATTACAGCTACGACGCGGCGGGCCGCCTGTCGGGCGTTACGCAGCAGGAATCGACGGTGACCTTCACCGAAGGTACGACGGCGGTTTATGCGGGCGCTCTCGGCTTGTCGCGGACGGCTTCGGTGTTCGGCTACGACCTGATGGGGCGCCAGACGTCGCAGGACGATTATAATGGCCTGGGCACGGCCGTCGTGTACAGCCGCGACCAGCATTATAGTGCCAAGGGCCAGTTGATCGAGGACGACTCATCGACGGTCAAATCCGACGGCGCGACCTATCGTTCGATCACGCGGTTCGATTACGGGTCGGGGTCGAGCTATGCGCTGGGGAGCCTGCTGTTCTCGCAGACGGACAATTACAAGAACGGCAACGACGGGGACTTCACCGACACGGCGACGCGCTACGGCTATGCCTGGTACGACGGGGCGGTGCAGACGCTGATCGAGCACGACAAGAGCTATGCCAACGACTATGTGGCGGGTACGCCGGGCATGGCGCAGGGGGGCAGCTATCCCGCGTTCGGCGTCGAATATACGAGCACATTCACCAACAATGCGCTGGGCCAGCTGACGAGCGTGCTGATTGCCGACGGGATGACCCGGACGGTGAGCTTTACCAACGACGAGGCGGGCCAGATCATCCGGCGCGACGAGACGCGTCCGTCGAACGCGCCGTCGGGTCAGACGGGCAGCCCGCACGAGGTGTGGTACCGCTTTGCCGGGCGGCAGATGTCGTTCACGGGCAACAACGGAACGACGAACAGCGACTATCGCACGACGATCGGCGAGCGGACCGCGACGTCGCCGGGCGGGACGTTCCGGGGCGGGGCGACGGGCGGTCCGACCGCGATCGACACGGCGCTGAGCTACGAGGCGATCAACAGCTATGGGCAGGGCAGCGCGGGGGGCAGCTACCAGGTCCAGTCGGGCGACACGCTGACGGGGATCGCGCAGGCGGTCTATGGCGATGCGAGCCTTTGGTACAAGATCGCCGAGGCGAACGGGCTCGGCGCGAACAGCGCGCTGGTCGAGGGGCAGAGCCTGGTGCTGCCCGCGGGGGTCAGCCGCAACACGCACAATCTGTCGACGCTCAAACCCTACGACCCCGCCGAGGCGATGGGCGACCTCAGCCCGACGACGCCGAAACCGCCGAAGAAGCCCAAGTGCATGCTGCTGCGGCAGATCGTGTCGGCGGTGGTCGCGGTGGTGGCACAGCGGTTCCTCGGGCCGATCTGGGGCAACCTTGTCAGCCAGGGGTTCAACAACCTGATCGGCCTGCAATCGGGGTTCAGCTGGAAATCGCTGGGCATGTCGGTGGTGTCCTACGGGGTGACGCAGGGCCTCGACGGGGCGTTCAACGGCATCCAGAGCTCGTTCGTCCAGGGCGCGCTGCAGGGGGCGGCGTCGAGCGCGCTCACGCAGGGGATCGGCGTGGCGACCGGCCTGCAGAAGAAGTTCGACTTCGTCGGGGTCGCGGCCGCGGGCGTGGGCGGCGGCGTGGCGAACTGGGCCGGGGTGCGGGGCAGCGGCAGCTTGGTGGCGAACACCGTCGGGGGCCTCGCCAACGCCGCGACGCGCAGCGCGCTGAACGGCAACAGCTTCGGCGACAATCTGATTGCCGCGATCCCCGACATCATCGCCAGCACGGTGCATAGCAGCCTGCGCGGCTACTCGGTGCTGGGCGACAGAAAGCCAACCCAAAGTGGCGGGGCCGGCAGCGCCGAGCAGGCGAAGCAGGTCAGCGATGCGACGGCAGGGGCCGACAATGGGTCGCAGGCCGAGGGCCAGACCGTCACCGCAGGGGACAGCATCAGCGATATCGTCGTGACGGGTAGTCTCGGATTGCGGGACGCATTCTGGGCGAACCTGCCGACAAATGTGGCGACAATCGGTCAGCGCAAAGCCAAGCACAGCGGCGGAGGCGGGTCGCCAGCCGTTGCTGGCCTGGCCACGGCAATAAGAATTGCCGACAGCTATGGCATGGATGCCACGCTCGAAACAGGCGCAATAAGCACGAAAATGATTCCGTTCGGTGCTGAAACGCAGTCCATGGCCAGAGGATTTATAGCTTCGGGTCTTAACACGTTGACCGGAAGCGACTTGGTCGACTTCGTCTATATCCGTGCTTTGGCCGATTTTGGTGACGTCTCGGAGATGATATTCCCCACCGCAGCAGACTGGGATCGTTATCTGACAGACACCAGGAAGGTCGTTAAGGCCGGCGGAGAGATCGACACCACGCTCTATTACAGGAAGTCAGAGCGCGTCAGCGCATTCAACCAATTGCGAGCCCAATTCCTCAACACCGAGGTCGGAACTGCCGTTGCGTGGGGGACGGAAGGAATGAGCATGGGCCTCGTCGGCCTTACAGACTCTGACGGTGTGCTCGACATCCTTGCAAGGCGGAATCCCAACTCCGCCTTCGGCGGCTATGTCTTGGGTTCGATCGGCCTGCCCAGCGGGCTACTCGGTAAATCTGCCGGCAGGGAGATCGCTGGGGATGCCGTCTCTTATGTCGATGAACTGGCGGAAGCGGCACAGAGGGGCGGCGCCGATCTCGTCGCAAGTCGTCCCTCGATCCTATCAGATGCCAGCCTTTCGGTCGAAGAACTCACATACGCAGCAAAGCAGTTCGCGAGGAAGGAGGCGTCAATCCTTCGAGCGGCTAATCGTGGGGAGCTCGTATTCTCGCCCGGAACGAGCAGTGTGCGCATCGAGTCGCTTCAAGCAGCCTATCGCGATGCGGTCGCGGCGCGTTTTGAGGGCATATTTGGAAAAACGTTAGATATGAGCAAGCTGAATGCAGATCACCCTGTTGATCTGATAATTGGAGGTTCTCCAACCCAGGCCTTGAGAATGCTCAACGAATCCGTAAACAAGAGTGTGGGCTCGGCGTTGAGGCAGGCCGCAAAACGGGCGGGCTTGCAGCCGGGTGATCCGATTAGGTCGATTAGATTTCAGTGATGGGATACAGAGATGGAAATATCGACCGATACAGCTACGATTTGTATATTTGACAAGGCTTGTCTGGAGCACCGGAAGGACGATGTTGGCGACTGGTGGTCGCTTCCTCAGAACGAATTGGGAGAAGCTATTGCAGGGAACGCCTTATTTCTGAATGTCGGTGAGGATGGGACTTACGAAGTAAATATGTCTTCAGATGATTTTTACTCGGATCACGAATATGGACTTACTGTGAAGTCCGGTGAACTGTTCGTTGGGCCCGGAGAAGAGGCTTCGGGTGGCGGATTTGAGCCTGACGGTTCATGGGGCGGCGGGTTTGTGAGTTTGAATCCCGGAAATTATATGTGTAAGATTAGGCGTCAAGGCAGGGTGATCGACATTTTTCTATTTCTGGGGGGGGATGGTCGAAACTCAATTACCGAGCTAATTAGAATTTAATTCGAATCGCGGTGATAGGTACATAAACCTCGGATTACGGTGACAGCTCGGATTACGGTGACAGGTGCATAAACCCCTAAACTATATTTGGGGATTTATGCACCTGTCACCGTAATTGTAATTCCACCAGAAGGACTGGGCACTAGCCATCGAGTTTTGGTTACTGGCAGTTATTATTGACGGCTCGCATATCGAGCATCGTCTCGGTCATTCATTTCTGATCGGCAGAGAAGCCACGTATGGAATTGACAGTTCGCCATTTTCTTTTGCCACGTAGTTTGCTAAGTGCCTACGTCTCCAAAGAGCTGCACAAGCCGGGGCCACATCGTGGAAGGGTTGCATGGACAACACTGGGAACGAGGCGGAGGAAATCCGCGCGGTGATTGATCGCCTGCGCGACGAACTGGCCATACTCGATCGACTGGGGCAAAGCGTTGCTGCGGCAGCTCTAACCCACGTACTCGACCTCTTGGGCGACGAGCGCGGAAAACTAGTAAGGGATGACTTCGCTGACCAGAAGACCTGTCGCTCAGATTAGCTGGGGGTTTTTTTGTAGATCCGCCAATTTGTCGAAATATTTGTCCATGTTCAATCTGGCATGTTCCGTCAGCGCGACGAAAATGCGGCGGCCATCATTGGGATCCGACGACCGTTTGAACAACTCTGCTTCTTCCATGATTGTGATCCAACGGAGTGCAGTGGTCGCCGGCACGCAAGCGGCGATGCAGAGACTACTGATTGCGACATTCTGGCGCTTATAGTGCGCGATGTAGAGGTCGAGCAGCATATCCCACGCAGGATCATGAAACAGGTCAGTCGGCAAAAATTCCTCACGAAACCGACGCTCGCGATAGAGCCGTCTCGCCATCTGAGCGCGACCATGTTCGAATGAAACCGGAACAAGGGGGTGCGGCTTTTCGGAAACTCCCTGTTGCCGATAACTAATGGCATCCAGCATCGCCGAGAGGCGATATACCTCGCGTCTGATATGCTCAAAATCTGGTTCGTGCCAAGGCATCGAACTCTCGCTTGTTTTTTCCCCGCGATTCTCTTCGTAGTGCGTAGCCATGCCCCCAACCCCCTATGGCACGTTATCCACAGGCAATATGTCCAATGTCGGGTTTGATTACCCCCACATTAAGCACCAATTTGGCAGCAATAGCAATATACTTGAGTTAAGATCATGATCTAACAACGCATATGCTTGTAGGTTTTGATATCTACGCAAGTTAATTGCGCGCCGAATCGGATCAAATCGAATAGTACCACTAAGCAAGCTGGGAATTGCGGGAATTACGGTGTCACCGTAATTCCCCCGTAATTCCCCGTAATTCAACGCCAAGGGGCAGGTGGCGTCGGACGATGTGGCGACGCGACGCGGCGCGACCGCAACGGGACCGAGACCGACGCACCTAGCGCGCTCGACCCACCGCACGCCCATTGACTCCGCGGCCGCCTTCGTCTGTCTCGAATCATGGTTAACGCCGCGCGAATCGCGGCTTTCGGGGCGGTGACGGGGGACAGGTGGAACAGGGGCAGGCACTCGATTTGCTCGATCAGATGCTGTGGAACGCGGTGCTGCTGGCGTTGCCGGTGCTGCTCGCGACATTGGTGGTCGGGCTGATCATCTCGATCTTCCAGGTCGCGACGCAGATCCAGGAGATGACGCTCTCCTATGTGCCGAAGATCCTGACCGCGGCCTTCCTGCTGATCGCGCTCGGGCCGTGGATGCTCGGGCGGCTCACCGACTGGGCGCGCGAGCTCTACCTGTCGATCCCGACGCTGGGCCAATAGGCGGGTTCGCAGCGCTTCGTGGACGATTTCACCCGGCAGATATTGGCGATCCTCTGCGTGTCGCTGCGCATCGCGCCCGCGCTCGCCTTCGCGCCGCCCTTCACTTTGGTGCGCGTGCCCGTCACGGTGCGCGTGCTGATGGGCTTCGGGCTGGCCGTATGGATGGTCGGCACCTGGCCCGGTCGCACCGCCGCGCTGGTCGATGCGGCGCCGTCGCTGATGGCGCTGGCGATGGGCGAGCTGGTCATCGGCATCGCCATCGCGCTGGCGCTGCAGCTCGCCTTCGCCGCGGTGCTGTGGGCGGGGCAGACGCTCGACATCCAGGCCGGGTTCGGGCTGGCGATGGTCGCCGACCCGACGACGCAGGCGCAGATGCCGCTGGCGGGCACGATCCTCGCCTATGCGACCGCGGCGGTGTTCTTCGCGGGGTCGGGGCCGTTCGACCTGCTTGGCGTGTGGGCGGCGTCGCTCGACGTCGTGCCGATGGGCGCCGCGCTGCGCCCCGATCTCGGCGCGATGGCACAATTGATGGGGGCGCTGTTCGGCATCGCCATCGGCCTCGTCGGCATGGTGATGATGGCGCTGTTCCTGCTCGACCTCGCCATCGCCTTCATGTCGCGAACCTTGCCGCAGATGAACGTGCTGCTGCTCGGCTTTCAGGTGAAGGCGATCGCGATGCTGCTCTGCCTGCCGATCGCGATCGGGGTGTCGGCGGCGCTGTTCCTCCGCCTCATCCGCCTCGCGCTCGGCGATGCGCTCACCCTTGTCGCGGTGCCCTGAGCGATGGAGGGGCAGGAACAGAACCGCACCGAGGAGGCGACGCCTTTCAAGCTCAAGCGCGCGCGCGAAAAGGGGCAAGTCGCGCGCGGCATGGACCTGGGCTTCGTCGGCAGCCTGGTCGCGCTCATCTTCTTCGCGCTGGCCGCGGGGGCGGGGTTTGCGGTGACCCTGGCGCAGATCATGCGCCGCTCGCTCACCGTCGGCATCGACCGCGCCGGCGACACGCTGGACCTGCTGGCGATCGCGGGCGCCGCGCTGCGCGAGGCGCTGTACCCGCTGATGCTGCTCGGGGTGGCGCTCATCGTCATACTGATCGTGCTCGAACTCATCCAGCTGCGCGGCTTCATCTTCACGCTGCAGCCGCTGAAGCCCGATTTCACCAAGCTCAATCCGGCGCAGGGCCTGAAGCGCCTGTTCTCGCTGCGGATGCTCAAGGAGACGATGAAGAATATCGTCAAGATGGCCTGCTACGCCGCGGCGACCTGGCTGGTGATCACCGGAGCGATCGCAAGCTTCGGGGGCGGGCTGGCCAGCACCAACAGCGTCGTGCGCGCGCTGACCGACAGCGCGGGCCAGCTCATCATGGCCTTTCTGGGCCTCGCCATCTTCTTCACCATCGTCGACCAGCTGATCGTGCGCCGCGAATTCCGCCGCCAGATGCGGATGAGCCGCCGCGAGCTGACGCGCGAGGTCAAGGACCGCGAGGGCGAACCGCGGATCAAGCAGAAGCGCAAGCAATTGCACGCCCGGATGGTCGAGCAGGCCAAGGGCCTCGGGCGCGTCGCCGGTGCCGACCTGCTGGTGACCAATCCCGAGCATTATGCGGTCGCGCTCTTTTATGACGCCGAGACGATGAACGCACCGGTCGTCCGCGCGCGGGGCCGCAACCGGTTCGCGCAGTTGATGAAGCGCAAGGCGCGCCTCTCGAACGTTCCGATCTTCGCCAACCCGCCGCTCGCGCGGGCGCTGTTTCACGGCCATCAGGTCGATCAACCCGTGGGCGCCGATCATTATCGCGCGGTGGCCGCGCTCTACATCGGCCTGCGCCGGCAAGGCGCCGCCGCATCGCCCCATCAGGAAGACCCCGCATGACGCGTCTGTTCGGCCGCAACAAGGATCTGCTGCTCGTCGCGGGGTTCGTGCTGATCCTCGTCATCCTGTTCGCGCCGATTCCGCCGGCCTTCCTCGATCTCGCGATCATCATGAACTTCGGCCTCGCGCTTACGATCATGCTGCTGACCTTCTATGTCGCGAAGCCGGTCGATTTTTCGACCTTCCCGTCGCTGCTGCTCGTCGCGACGCTCTACCGCCTGTCGCTCAACGTGGCGGCGACGCGGCTGATCCTGACCGGTGCCGACGCCGGCGAGGTGATCGATTCGATCGGCGCCTTTGCCGTGCAGGGCAATTTCGTGATCGGCCTCGTGGTCTTCTCGATCCTCGTCGTCGTGCAGTTCATCGTCATCACCTCGGGCGCGCAGCGCGTGTCCGAGGTCGCGGCGCGCTTCACGCTCGACTCGCTGCCCGGCCAGCAGATGAGCATCGATGCCGATCTCAACATGGGGCTGATCGACCAGAATGAAGCCGCGGCGCGGCGCAAGAATCTCGAGAAGGAAGCCTCCTTCTATGGTGCGATGGACGGCGCGTCGAAGTTCGTGAAGGGCGACGCGGTCGCGGGCATCATCATCGTATTGATCAACATCATCGCCGGCCTCATCGTCGGGGTCGTGCAGATGGGCATGAGCTGGGGCCAGTCGCTCGAGCATTTCGCGCTGCTGACGATCGGCGACGGCATCGCGACGCAATTGCCCGCGCTGATCATCTCGATCGCGACCGGGATCATCGTCACGCGCTCGGCCTCGGATCGCGAGCTCAGCACCGAAATCTTCACCCAGCTCTCTTCGGTTCCGCGCATTCCGTTGATCGTCTGCGGCATCTTGCTCGCATTGATGCTGCTGCCCGGCATGCCGAAATGGCCGATCGTGCTGATCGGAATACTCGCGCTTGCCGCGTGGGTGCGCATCAGGCGGCGGGTTCGGGCCGAGGCCGCATTGGCCGAAAACGAAGATGGCGCAGGCGGCATCGTCGAGGCGGCATCGCTCGGGGAGACCGCGCCGATCGAAATTCTGCTGGGCAGCGAACTTGCGACCTACTGGGCGGACCGCCGCGCGCTGCTCCTCGACCGGATCGCGGCGACGCGCATCGCGCATGAAAAATCCTTCGGCATCGCCTTTCCCAACGTACGGTTGACTGACGCGTCCGATCTGGGGTCGCAAGACTATCGAATCCTTTTGCACGGAACGACTTACGGGTCGGGCCGGATCGTTCCCGGCCATATCTTCACGGTACGGCCCGGCGGCGAGGGGGAATTGGTCGAAGGCATCGATGCGACCGATCCCGCCTTCGGCTTGCCCGGACGCTGGGTGGATGCCGCGCGCGACGTGGAGGCGCGCGCCAAGGGGCTGACGATCATCGACGCCGAAACCGTGCTGATGACGCATTTCGCGGAGGTCATGAAGGCCGAAGTCGCGACGATGCTGACCCGCGCCGCAACCGCGCGCCTGATCGATCTCGCGCGCGAACGACAGCCGGGCCTGGTCGAGGAACTGGTCCCGAACATCATGACGATTTCGGATATCCAGCGGGTGCTTCAGCACCTGCTCGCCGAGCGGGTATCGATCGCCAATATCGAGCTGATCCTCGAGGTTCTCGTCGACGTCGCGCGGACCGAGCGCGACCATGTCATGCTCACCGACCTCGTGCGCCGCCATCTCAGCACCAGCATCTGCAACGGCCTGCGCGGCAGCCACAGCCATCTCGCGGTGATCAGCCTCGATCCGCGCGTCGAAAACCAGATCGTCGCCAGCAGCGCCGCAGGCGGCGCGCAATCGGCGATCGGTCTCGAACCCAAGCTCGCTGACCAGCTGCTGCGCAATCTGGCGCCGGCAGCGGAGACGATGCTGCGGCAGGGACGCTCGCCCGTGCTGCTCTGCGCCGCGCAGATCCGGCGCAATCTGCTGCGGCTGACCCAGCGGGCCATCCCGCAGCTGTCGATCCTCGCGATCGAGGAAATCCCACTGCGCACCGCGCTTCAGTCGTTCCAGGTCGTGAAGCTCGACAATTGATGCAGCCTCGCGGATCGTCTTTTCCCATGTCAGCAGCGAATAGGGCCTTGCCATGAGCGCCACCGAACAACAGCAGACCCTGGCGCGCTTGCTCGCCTACCTCGAGAGCGATCCCGCCAATTCGGCGTTGCTGCGCGACTGCGCCGAAGCCGCGATGGCGGCGGGCGACGTCGCCGCGGCCGACGACTGCTATTCGCGTCTCGAAGCGGCCGACGGCCTTTCCGAAGGTGACGCCGCGGGGGCAGGCCTGGCCGCGATGCGCAACGGCCGGCCGGGGCGTGCCGTCGGCCTGTTCGAGGATCTGAGCGGCAAGCATCCGGGCGATCCCGCGCTGCGGTTCAATCTTGCCTGGAGCCTGGCGCTCGACCGGCAGTTCGAGCGCGCCGGCGACCTGCTCGACGATGCGACCGTGGCGGCGCTGCCGCAGGCCGCGATGCTCGATCTGCAACTGGCGCATGAGCGTGGCGATTTCGATGGCGCCGCAGCGAAGATCGCGCCTTATCTGGCCGCGCATGCCGGTTATGCGCCGCTGCAGGCGGCCGTGTCGGTGCTCGCAATGGACCTCGATGACGAGGATTTGGCGCGCGCAGCGGCAACCGCCGGGGGCGATCACCCCGATGCGCTGACGACGTTGGGGACACTCACGCTTGGCGATGGCGCGCCCGAAGACGCGCGCCGGATGCTCGAAAGAGCCTTGGCGCAGAATGACCAGTCACCCCGCGCCTGGATGGGGCTGGGACTCGCCAACCTCAGCCTGGGTGCGACCGGGGAGGCACTGCAGCAGATCGACCATGGTGCCGCGCTCTTCGAGGATCATCTCGGCAGCTGGATCGCCGCGGGCTGGGCCTATCTGATCACCGGCGACCGCGATGCTGCCGAGGCGCGCTTCGCGACCGCGATGGCGCTCGACGAAAATTTCGCGGAATGCCATGGCTCGCGCGCGACGATCCAGGCCTTGAAGGGCGAACGCGAGGCCGCGGAGCGGAGCATCGCCGTCGCCTTGCGTCTCGACCGGCAATGCTTCTCGGCCGCTTTTGCGGCGATGATCCTCGCTTCGTCGCAGGGCGACGCCGACAAGGCCGGACAGATACTCGAGCATGCGCTCGACCAGCCGCTCGACGAACAGGGCCGGACGCTGCGGACATTGCTGACCCGTATCGCGCGATAGGCCGGCCGGTCGCTGCCCGGACGAGGCGGCGGTCAGTCCTTCAGCTCTTGCCGCGCGGCGGTGAGCAGCGCCTTGCCCGCTTCGTCATGCGTGAGCATCTCGGTAATTCTTGATACGAGCTGCTGGAACTTCGGGTCGTTGACCAGCGCTTCGCCCAGTTCCTCGATCAGCAGGCCCTGGATCATCGACCGTTCCACATCCTCGTCGCTGAGCGTGTCGATCTGCGCGAGCGCGCGAATGCGCTGGATGTTCGACCGGTCATCCTGCGCGGTGCCGCTGACCGACCTGGCTTTCTGGCCCTTCTTGAGTTCGGCGGCACGCTCCAGCTTCTGACGAAGCAGGATCATGATATGGTCGGAGGAGGATATTCGGGTCATCGGCGTTAGTGCGTGGTGCCGGACGAAAATTGCCCAAGCAGGAAGGATGTCGCCGACTCGCTGGTGTCGCCAGCGGGCGCCGCGCCGCTGTCGAGCATCTTGCGGCACTCCGCGATCAGCAGGCCGATGTCGTGATTCATCGGAGGATTGTCGTGGTTTATCGCCATGCCCGCTTCGAATTCCCCGATTGCGGCCTCGAACTCGTCGCGGACCAAATGGGTCAGGCCCTCGACGAAACGGCGCAGATAATTGTCCTTGGGGAGCTTGAGCAACGGCCCCCAGGTCGCGAGCGCCTTGTCCGCTTCCCCCGACGTCAATTCGAAGAAGCCGAGTTGGTAGCGCGCGACCGCGAAGTCCGGCGCCAGTTCGACGGCTTTCTGCAGCGACAGGTGGGCCTCGATCGTCCGCTGCTTTCCGACGAGCGTCGACCCCTTCATGAAATGCAGTCGCGGGTCCTCGGGAAAGGCGCTCAGCAGCCGGTCGATCTTTTCGACGTCATGATGATCGTCGCTGCCGATCGCTTCGATCAGCTCGGCCATTTGCTGATCGCTGCACAATTTGCTCATCTCAAACCCTCTTCTTCACCGGCTTTTCGCCATTTGTTTGTGCAGCTTTCCAAGCGCGCGCGAATGGATTTGCGACACGCGGCCGTTGGACAATCCCAAGATTAGGGCGATCTGCCGGAATGCGACACCGTTCAAATAATGCTGCTGCACGACAAATGCCTCATTGGCAGGCAACCTGGCGATGCTTTCGCGCAGGGCCAGTTCGGTCTGTTTCCACGCCAGCGTGTCATAGGCGGTAGGTTCGCTTGCACTGACCTGCTCGACTTCTTCCTGCCGCCACTCCTCGATGATCAGCCCGATCGCCAGCGTCGCCGCCAGCTTGGAGAGTTGCTGCAACGCGCTCCCGCCATCTTCGGGCATCTCGGCCATCAGCGATTTCAACCGGTCGCGCTCCGCGCGCCGACGATAGGCAGCGTTGGCGCCGGTTTCACTGAACTTGCTTAGGCCGTTAGCGATGCTGCCGGCAATGCGCGGGCGGGCGAAGGAACGAAACGGCGTGGTGCGCAGCGGCTCGAAACGGTCGATGGCCTGGAGCAGGCCCTCATATGCGAATTGTTCGACATCACCCAATTCATAATTGTCGCGAGGGCGGGACAGATAACGATCGCGGGCAATCGCGCGTGCGAAGCGGGCATAGTGCGAGAAAATCTTCCCGCGCGTTCGCGCAAGGTCGGCGAGCGCGTTCCGCCACAGGGCAGCCTCCACCCTTTCGGGTCGCACCACCAGGTCCAGACCATGCCGGGCGCGCGGACGCTTCATCTGAAACTTCCGGCCAGCCCCTGTATCACCAGACTCCAGCCGTCGATCAGCAGGAACATCAGGATCTTGATCGGCAGCGAAATCGTCGTGGGCGGGACCATCATCATCCCGAGCGCGAGGAGGATGCTCGACACCACCAGATCGATCAGCAGAAAGGGGAGCAGGATGACGAAGCCGATGCTGAACGCGACCCTGAGCTCGTTGAGCATGAAGGCCGGAATCAGCTTCTGCATTTCGACGTCCGCGGCGGTCGCCGGCAGTTCCGAGCCCGAGAGGCTGTAGACGGTGGCAATGTCCTTTTCGCGCGTCTGGCGCAGCATGAAGGTCTTGAGCGGTGTAGAGCCGGCCTCCATCGCCTGCGTGACGTTTGACCTGCCGTCGAGAAGCGGCTGCAGGCCGGCGCTGCTGACCTGGGTCAGCACGGGCCCCATGGTGAAGATCGTCATGAAGATCGCAAGGCTGGTCAGGACCGCGTTGGGCGGCGTCTGGGGCATGCCGAAGGCGTGACGGATCATCGCCAGCACGACGATGATGCGCAGGAAGCTCGTCGTGCAAATGAGCAAGGTCGGCAGGAATGCCATGAGCGTCAGCACCAGCGCGGTGCGCACGACACCGCTGCTGCCCGATTGCGGGATGTCGGGCATGATCGCCGTCGCCGCCCACGCGTCGCTCGGCACGAGCAAAGCTGTTGCGGCGGCCAGACAGACGGCCCATGGGATCGCGCGCGTCATGCCGGCAAATCTTCCGGGGCTGGCTGCGGTGCGGCCGATCTGTCGAGCAGCGTCGTCCCGCCCGGCCCGACGGCGACCAGATATCGTTCGCCCGCGTAATCGAAGATGCACAGGTCCGCCGACAGGTTGATGCGGCGGGTTTCGACGATTGCGATTTGCCGCGTCGCGAGGTTTAGCGCTCGTGGCAGGAATGAGGTCGCGTTTGGAAGCCGGCCCGAGCGAATCCGGCGCAATATGAGGATCAGTGCAACGGCGATCCCGATGCACAGCAACCAGGCGCCGAAGATACGCCAAAGCGAAAGACCGGCGCCCACGGTTCCGTCATCGGGCGCGGTTGCAGCCCTCAGAAATATGCTGTTCCAGATCGTCATCGTAAAAATCCCAGCCTGGGCGTCACTGGCTGATGCTGGTCACACGAACCGCGAAGTTGTCGGCGACCGCAACGATTTCGCCGAAGCCGATGGTACGGCCGTTGACGCGCAGTTCGACCGGATCGCTGAGCGACGTCGTCAGGGGCACCAGATCGTCCTCCACCAGCGCTTTGAGTTCGCCGATGGTGGTTTGCCGACTGCCCAGTACGGCCTCGATTTCGACCTCGACATGGTCGAGCAGCAGCGAGGCTTCGCGCTTGCCGGAACCAGCCTCTTTTGTCTTCGTCATGGAAACTCAACCTTGCATTTTTCAGGAATATAGGGTGCCGATGGTTGCCGGTGTGACGGCGCGGGGAAAGGCAACCTGCCCCTCCACCGTCAGGTCAAAAGAGGCCTCCCGGCTCGCATTCAGGACCAGAACGTCACCCACGGCGAGATCGAGAAGATCCGAATAGGGCAGGCGTGCGAGCCCTACCCGGGCTGCGCACTCGACCTGATTGGTGGATACGGCTTCGGCGAGCGCGGTCAGGGCCGGTAACGACCTTTGCGGCTGTATTCCTTCCCTTATGATTTCCACCAGCAATTCGGAGGAGGCGAGGAGACGCACAACGGCAAGGCCGGCGTCATCGTCGAGCGTCAATTCGAACAGGTCATGACCGTCCCCGGCGACCGACGCGCCGTCCGCGACGTTCGGCCGATTGTGGAGCCGGGAGAGACGGTCCTCAAGATCGGATAAGATCGCTCCGCCGGACGTGCGCAGCAACTGCTGGTCCTGCGCATGCAGCGGTGCTCGCGATGCGGGCAGTGTCAGCAGCGCCTCCGCGACGGTCAGATCGGCCTCGTGCCGATACAAAAGCGCCAGTCCGGGCATGACGGGCTTGGCCGGACCCAGGCCCGCGGCGCCGGCCGCCGGGTTCTTCTCGCAGCGCACCCATCGTTCGGCCGCTTTCAGCGGAGGCTTCACGAACCAATGCGCCGACCAGCCGGCGATGACCTCTGCGAACGCCGCGACGGCGCGCCACGACGTCAGGCAGGAATCGGGAAGCCAGGGCCGGGCTTCGATCATCCCTGGCCTCGGATGCCGAAGAGTTGCTGGATCATGTCGTTGGATGCGCTGATGATCTGCGATGACGCCTGGAAGCCGCGCTGGATGAGGATGAGGTCGCCGAACTGCCCCGACAGGTCGACGTTTGAGGCCTCGAGACGGCGCGAAAGGATGCTGCCGACGCGCGTGTCGGAGGCGGCGAGGAATTGCTCCTGGCCATAGCCGTCGGAGACGAACAGTCCGTTGCTGCGCTGCTCGAGCCGCTGCGGATCGCGGAAGTCGGCGATCGCGATCGCTCCCAGTTCCTTCTTCTGGTCGTTCGAATAGGTGATTTCGAGTTCGCCTTCCTGGTTGACGGCCAGCTTGGCGATCGTTCCGGTGGCGTGGCCGGTCACTTTCGCGGCGCGCAGCGTCGACACGCTTCCCGACGAGAAGGAGCGGACATTGGCCGAGAAGTCGAAGGTGACGCTGAGCCCCTGTGCTGCGTCCTCGAACAACAGGTTGGTCGTCGACGGATCAACAAGTCCGTTGGCGAATTTCAGTTCCTTGGTCCCGATAACGGTTCCTGCGGCGTTGGTGACCTTGACGCTCCACACATTGGGAACCGCCTCTGCCCGGGTAAAGTCGATCGTCCAGACGCTCTCGGCGCCGCTGGCGTTGTACACCTTGATGTCGGAGAGCTTGTAACTTGTCGCGGTTGACGACAGATTGTCGGCGAAGCTGATCTTGTCGGTTGCCACCGGGGCATTCGTCCGCGCACCATCGATGTTCAGCGATACCGGCCGTCCGCTGTCGTCGAGGACCGCGAGCCGGTAATCGGTCCCGTTCAGGACGATGAACCCGTCGTCATTGACCGAGAAGCTGCCGGTCCGCGCATAATAGACTTGATCGCCATCCTGCAGGACAAAAAAGCCGTTACCGTCGATCGCGAGGTCGAGATCGCGGTCGGTCTGGCGAAGCTCGCCTTGCGCGAAATTGATTGTAGCGCTGTTCAGACCGACACCGTGCCCGCCGCCGGCAAACCCATAGCCATATTCGAGCCCGCCGTTGCTCCCGGTTCCCGTGATGTCGGAAAAGGTGACGTTCGCGGATTTGAAACCGGTCGTGTTCAGATTGCTGACGTTGTTGCTCACGGCCTTGAGGCCGTTCGAGTAGGCGGTCAGGCCGCTGAGCCCGATGTAGATGGCGCCGAACATATCAATTGCCCTCCCTGATTTGCGTGACCGAGCTCAACGGAATGTTGCTGATCGTCTGGTTGTTGGCGAGCTGGAGCGTGAGGGTCGGTACGCCATCGGCAAAGGCGATCGCCGTCACCTTGCCGCTGACCACCGAGGCACCTGCCGGAATGTCCACCCTCTTGCCGAGCAGGGTTGCCGCCTGAGCGGTCGACTGCGCCGAGACCAGGGTTTTGAGACTGTCGCTCATCGACTGGGTTTGCTGGATCTGCGAAAATTGCGCGAGTTGCGAGACGAACTGAAAATTGTCCATCGGCTTCAGCGGATCCTGATAGGTCAGCTGGGTCAACACGATCTTCAGCAAGGACTCGAAGCTAAGTCCGAACGCGTCGGTCGCATTGGTCGAGCCCGTGCCCGTCGTTGACGTTGCGGGCACGCTCCCCCCTATGGCGTCCGCAGCTTGCAGCATCATTGTCCCACCCCTTCGAAATCGATCATCTGTTCGGAAATGTCATAGCCGTGCGCGCGCATCAGCTTTGCGATGCGGCCCGTGATCTCGCTGCGATCGGCCGCCTCCATTTTGAGGCCGCGTACCGCCACGCGCGGCTGCGCGCCCTCGGTATGGACATGCACGCTCACGCTCGCGCCTAGCGCAAAGGCAATCGGCCCACCGGACAGACGCGAAGGCGCCCGTGGTGCGTCGGCGCGCTCGCGTGGTGAGACCGGCTGCGCGGACGAGCGCGGTGGCCGCGATCCGATAGCGGCTACGGGAGGGATGGCGGCTGGGCTTGCCGAGCCAAGGCGTGCGATCGCCGGCGCAGCGGAGCCCAGGAGCGATGAGCCAAGTGCTGCTGCTGGAGCGCGCATATCACCAGAGCCGGCTTCGGTGTGGTTGAGCGTGAGGCCGGGCTCGCCGGACCCCTGCGCGCCAGCGAGGTCGGCGCGCGCGCCGACAATGGCCTGCATGGCGCCCGCGGCGGCCAGGTCGACCGAAACGGGCGCGATCAGCGGCATCGATTCGAAGCTTGCCGCTTGGGCTTGGTCGTCGCTCCGGTTGTAGGTGGGCGCGGCATCGTTCGCCAGCCCCGCGGCGGTTGGCGGTGACGGCCGAAGAAAGGCGGCGAAGCGCTGATCGCGCGGCGGCGCCGACGGAACGGACTTGGCGTTCGTGGAGGGCTGCGCTGGCTTGGCGGGCGGTGAATGCGAAATGATCATCGGGCCATGCTCCCGCTCGCGGCGAGCGCCATGATGTCGACCGCGGCTTTGTCTTCGGCCGTCTGGACAAGCTTGCGGTGCAGTTGACGCCGCTTGCCGTCGATCGCGCGCGACCGAACGCGATGACCGTGCCATCCGGTGCGCGCGGCCGCCTCCGACTCCTTGGCTTGACGCTCCGCTTCGCGCTTTTCGGTGAGCCGATCTTCGGCGATCAGGATCGTCAGACCCGCGCGCCGCATCGCGTCGGGATCGAACGACGCAGCAGCGAGCATGTCGTCGAAATCCCTTTCGCTCGTCTGCAACTGCCGCCGGCTCGCTTCGGCGGCTTCCTCCGCCGCGACCAGCGCATGCATCGCGTCTGCGAGTTCGGCCCGCGCGGCGGCGACCTGCAGCCGCTGCACGGCGCCGAGGCCGGTCAACGTCGCGAAATGCCGTTTCCTATCCATGCACGGCCTCGCTTCCGAGGAGCAGCCCCAGCTGCCTGCCCGCGCTCGCCGGATCGGCGCAATCGTCCGGCGCCTGGCGCAGATAGCGGTTCAGTCCCGGCAGCTTGGCGATCGCCTCGTCGATCGCAGTGCTGCTGCCGGCGCGATAGACCCCGCTTTCGACCATCGTCCTCGCTTCTTCATATTCGGCGAGCAGCGCGTGCGTCCGCCGGGCGCGTGCCAGTCCGTCGCGGTCCAGCAGCCGCGATGCGAGGCGGCTGACGCTGGCGCCGATGTCGATCGCCGGAAAATGCCCTTTCTCCGCGAGCCGCCGCGACAGGATGATATGGCCGTCGAGCAGCGATTTCATCAGCTCGACGATCGGGTCGTCGACATCGTCGGTTTCGCTGAGCACGGTGAAGATTGCGCTGATCGCGCCACCGCCGCGCACCGCCCCGCAACGCTCGACGATCTGCGGCATGAAGGCGAAGACATTGGGCGTCAGCGCGCGAAGCGTCGGCGGTTCGCCCGCCGCCAGCCCGAGCTCGCGAAGCGCCAGCGCCAGGCGCGTGATGCTGTCGATGAACAGCACGACATGCTTGCCTTGCCCCCGCCAATATTCGGCCATCGCCAGCGCCTGCTCGACCGCCCGCACGCGCATCGTCGCGCTCTCGTCGGACGTCGCCGCGACGATCGTCACCGGCGCGCCGTCCTTTTTCGCCCTATGCGCTGCCCACAGCGCTTCGACTTCGCGCCCGCGTTCCCCGACGAGGCAGAGGATCACATGGTCGCAGGAAATCTGCTGCGACAGCTGCTCGATCAGGCTCGTCTTGCCGACGCCGCTCGCCGCGAAGATACCGATGCGCTGGCCCTCGCCGATCGGCAGGATCGTGTCGATCGCCCGCACGCCGGTCGCGATCGCCCGATCGGGCGTGACCCGGTCGAGCGTCGCGGCCATGACCGCCTGCCGATCGACGCGATGCGTATCGGCGGGCGTGCCGCCGCCGTCGATCGGCCGTCCCAGCGCGTCGATCGCCCGGTTCGCCAGCCCATCGCCCACCATCAAGCCCGAAAAACGGCGCGAGGCGACGACCCGCGCCCCAAGCTCGACGCCCGAACTCGTGCCGAGCGGCATCAGCAGCAGCCGGTCGGGTTCGACCGCGACGACCTCGGCCAGCAGGGCAGGGCTACCGCGCTGGTCTATCTCGCAATAGTCGCCGAGCCGGGCGAGCGGACCCCGGGCCTCGACCCGCGTCCCCGCTATGCGGCTGATACGCCCGCTATATTCGGCAAAATCCTCGGCCTCGATCAGGCGCAAGACATGGGCCGGCATCATCGTCCGTCTCCGCGGGTTGCCAGATCGTCGAAGAAGGCGAGCAATTTGCGGCCTTGCAGCGCGGGGCCGACCTCCATGTCGCCGAGCCGCAGTTCGAAAACGCAGCGACCGCTTGCCAGCTTGGGATCCGCGGAAATCTTGGTCGCCCCATCCGGTCCGGCCAGCCGGCTCAACGCGTCCGTGTCGGGAAAGTCGGCGGCGCTGACCCGGATATGGAGCAGCAAAGCTGCATCGACCTGCTCCCGGCGCTGCGCGATGATGTCTGCAATCATCGCGGGCCACTGGCCGGCGTCGCCCAGGATTTTGCCGAGTGCCGAACGTGCGATCATCAGCGCCGTGGTCGATGCGCCATCCAGAGCCTCGCTCGCCGCCGTGCGGGCAGCGCGGGCTGCGTCGCCGATCGCCGCGAGCAGCGCATCGCTCTCGCGCCGGCCCGCGGCCAGGCCCTCGGCGTGCGCCGATTGCCGCGCCCTTTCCAGATCGATCGCATGTTGCCGCTGTACTGCGGCTTGCTCGCTTTGCGCATCGCGCAGCGCGGCCTCGAGGCCGGCTATCCTGAGGTCATCGGGCGATGGCGCATCGATCACGGCGGCCTTGGGCGGGGTCTGGCCCGGCATGGCGACCGACCGCACGCGCCGCAGGCCATGATCGTCGCTGCGCTTGATCAGCGCGCTCACAGGTCGAGGTCCTTCGACCATTGCTGCCAGCGCCGCTGCGCCGTAGCGGTCCAGCTTTCGCGCGCGGGTTGCGCCGCGCGGATCTCGCGTGCGCTGTCGAGCAGCAGCTTCGCGCCGGCGGATGACATCGCCAAGGCGGCCGGCGGCGATTCCGCCTGGGCTTCGATCGCGCGGAGCGCCGTTGCCATACGCGGCGAGAAGAGCGTCCAGCTATCGGGGCGTGCCGCGTCGCCTGCGGCTCCGTTCTCGGCATCGGCCGCAATCATCGCCATCAGGTCGCCGCGCTGATCGTCCGACATGCGCGCGAGGATCGCCTTGCGATCGGCGCGCGGCAGACGGTGCCATCGCTGGAAAAGGGGCGATTGCTCAGCCACGCCGCTCGTTCCGATAGATTTCGATTTCCTCGGCAAGGACGTCCGCGAAATGCTGCCGTTCGGGGTCGCTGAGCGAGCCGCGCTGCCGCCAGACCAGCCACAACACAACCGCGATCAGGCCGAAGAGCAGCCACAGCCAGCGGTTCGCGAGGATATCGCTCGGGAAGCTTGTGCTCGATGCCGGTGCGGCGGCGGGCGCAGGCGCGGGCGGGGCGCTCCAGGCCGTGCTTTGGGGCACGGCGCCTTGGAGGGCCGGCTCGGGGCGGATAACGCCCGTCTCGAAACCGATGGCGTCGCCGGTCCCCAAATCGAGCCCGAGCTGGCTCACGAGACGCTCGATTGCTGCCGCCTGATCCGCGGCGGAAAGGGCCGCCTCGGTACGGACAAGTATCTGCAGGCGTCGAGCCGGTTCGTCGGCGGTCGCGCCGCCGGTCGCTCCATCCGCAACCCCGCCGCCCGCAGGCGACGAGGCCGGTCGCGCCGACACCCGGATTTCGAACGGCCGGTCGCCCATCAAGTCGCGAACGGCGTTGGTTGCCTTGATCCGGCTATATTGTTCGAAGGCGCCGCGTTCGGTCACCGCCCCGTGCACAGCGGGCGCGGCGGGCGGCGCGCTCAGCGGCATGCCGGCGTCATCGAGGATCACCACCTGCTCGGCCGACAGGTCGGTGACCGCGGCCGCGACCAGCTGCTGGAGTCCGAGGACACGGTTTTGCGCGAGCGGCTGGCCATCGGCGGTCTGCACGGTGATCGCGGCGGAAGGGCGCGCCTGCTCGTTTCGGAAAATGCTGCGCTCGGGAAGCGCGAGGTGGACCCGGGCGAAGCGGATATTCTCCATCGCCATGATCGTGCGGGTCAATTCGCCCTGCAAGGCCCGCAGATAGTTCATCTTCTGCGAAAATTCGGACAAGCCGATGTCCGAATCATTGAACAGTTCGAAGCCGACGTCGCCGCCGCCAAGCACATTGGCGGCCGCGACCGCGACGCGCGCCGCAGCGATTTCATCCTTGTCGACGAGCACGGTGTGGCCGTCGTCCTTCAGCCGATAGGCGATGCCCTGCTTGCCCAGTTCCGCCGTCACCGCCGAGGTGTCGGACTCGCGAAGATTTTCGAACAGGACCGCATAATCCTTCGCGAACACGAAGAAATAGAGGAGGATGAGCAGCGACGACACGGCGGCGAAGGCCACCAAGCCAAAGCGGAGATAGCGTTGCGACGGGGGAGTTTTTGGCGTGACCATGGTAGATGTCAAAGCTGCATGTTCATCAGTTCGCGATAGCCTTCGACCAGCCGGGTGCGGACCTGCATCGCAAGTTCGACCGCCATGCGCGCTTCCTCGAGCGCGATCGTCACCTGATGGACCGGCATCGATTCATCGACCGCGAACCGGCGGACGAGCATGTCCGCGCGGGCGATCTTGGCGTCGGCGGCGGCAAAACCGCCGGTCAGCAACGCTTCGAAACTTGCCGGAGCGGCGGTGGCGGACGGCGTGTGCGGCTGCCCGAAATCAATGGCGACGGGTGACGTTGCGGCGGCGATCGGGGCGATTTCCATCATGACTGCCGACCGATCTGCAAGGCGCTATTGTACATCTGCAGCGCCGCCGACATCGCGACCAGATTGGCCTCATAGGCCCGGCTGGTCTTGACCATCAGCGTCATCTCTTCGGCCTGGCTGATGGCGGGATAGCTCACATAGCCCGCTTCGTCGGCATCCGGGTGGCGCGGATCGAACACCTGCCGCGCGCCGTTCGTCGCGACAGCGACGTCATAGACCGCAACGCCGCGCGGCGCCTGGCCCGACTGCAGCCCTTGCGTTACGAGGCGATCGAAGCTCGCCGCCGGACCCGATACGAGCTTGCGTGGAAGGTAGCCGCCGTCTCCGGTCCGGCTGGTGTTCACATTGGCGATATTCTGCGCGATGACCTGGAGCCGCTGCCATTCGACGTCCATGCCGCTGCGGCTGATCGCGAAGGCGTCCATTACTGGCCTCCCCGGATCGCGGCGCGGTGGATCTGCATCTGCCGCCCCAATATATCGACCAGCGCCGCATAGCGGGTCGAGGTCTGCGCCGCATCGGCCATTTCCATGTCGAGCCGCACCGCGGTGTCGGTGGTGCCTGCATCGAGGCTCAGGATTTGCGCCCGGCTGCCCTCGATCGCATCCAGCCCCTGCGTCGCCGCGGCGCGCAATTCCTGCTCGAACGAGACCTTGCGCGGGGCGAAGTCGCGCGAGTTCACATTGGCGATATTCTCGGCGATGACGGCGGCGCGCAGATGCAGGCCGTCGAGCGCCTTGCTGATCAATGCTGCGGATATCGGATCCATGGGCTTTCCTATTGAACGATGATTTCGGCGTGGAGCGCTCCGGCGGTCTTCATCGCCTGGAGGATGCTGATCGTGCGCCGCGTATCGACGCGGGCACGTGCGAGCCCCTCGACCAGCGCGGCGACGCTGCTGTCGGGAAAGGTCATCGCATGGTCGTTGCCGCCCTGGTCGACCTCCAGCTTGGTGTTGCTGACGATCAGGCTTTGCACGTCGGAGGCGAAGCCGCCGATGAAGCTGGGTTGTGAGGCGTAATTTTCGGTGCTGACCGCGACCTTGATGTCGCCCTGCGACACGACGACGCTCGACACCCGGACATCGCCGCCCGCGACGATCGTGCCGGTGCGCTCGTTGATCACGATGCGTTGCGGCCGGTCGGGCGACACGGCAAGCCCCTCGATCGTCGCGACGAACGACGCCAGCTGGGTGCGGTTGCCGGCAAAGCGGATGACCACTTCGTCGGCATTGCGGACCTCTGCCGTTCCGGGCCCCATCGCTCCGTTGATCCGCCCCGCGATGCGCTGGGCGGTGGTGAAGCTGGGCTCGCCGAGCAGGAAGGAGATTTCGCCGCGCTCGTTGAGCACTGACGCGTCGACCGCCGCCTCGACCGTCGCGCCGCCGGGCACGATGCCCGAGGTCGGGTAATTGCGCTGCTGCCGATTGGCGTTGGCCTCGAAATCGAAGCCGCCCACGGTGAGCGACCCTTGGGCGAGGGCATAGGGGCGCTGGTCGGGGCCGAGGAGCGGGGTCATCAGCAGGGTACCGCCGGCAAGCGAGCGCGCGTCGCCGATCGACGAGATGCTGATATCGATCCGGTCGCCGGGATTGGCGGAAGCGGGAAGCGTCGCGGTCACGATCACCACCGCGACGTTGCGGCTGTTGATCTGCTCCTCGGTCACCACCGTGCCAAGGCGCGCGAGGACGTTGCGCAGAGCCTGGCGCGTCACTTCGCTGCGCCGCGTATCGCCCGATCCGGCAAGGCCGGTCACCAGGCCATAGCCGATCAGCGCATTCTGGCGCCAACCGGCAAATCGTCCGAGCGCCGTCAGCTGGACGTCGCTGGCCATCGCCGGCGCGGGCGTTCCGGCGACGACAACGGCAGCGGCCACAAAGAGGGAGAGGAGGCGCCGCATGTCAGCCGATTCCCAAAAAGCTGAAGATGCGGTTGATCAGACCGGGCTTGGCGCTTCGGCTGACGAAGCCCTTGCCGTCGAAGTCGATCTGCGCATCGGCGATCCGCGACGAGGCGACGCTGTTGTCGGCGGTGATGTCGACCGGCCGGATCCGCCCGCGAATGCGGATGTTGCGGTGCTCGCCGTTGACCAGCATATTATGCTGGCCCTCGATCAGGAAATCGCCGTTCGGCGCGAGCCCCGTCACCTGCGCGGTCATGCGGGCGACCAACTGTTCCGAACGCGACACCTCGCCGGTGCCGCTGAAGGTTCCGCCGAAACCCAGGCTGCCGCGCTCGTCGATCGATCCCGCGCTCAGCCCGCCTTGCAGCTGGGTCTGCTTGCTCGTGCGGTTGGTCACGCGGTTCGACGCGCTCGCATTCTCGAAAATGACGATGGTGACGGCATCGCCGATGCCGCCGGCCTTGATGTCGGACGCGATCGACGGAAAGGATCCGCCCCTGTACAAATCTTCGGCGGCCACCGGCCCCGCGATGGCGCACAGCGCCAAGCCTGCGAGCGCGGTCATTCCATTCCTCGTCATTGCGCCCCTCCGTCATCTGCCAGCCTGGCCGCAACGATTTCCCCGTCGGACAGCCGCACGAAGGCGCGCCGCCCGGCCCGGCCCGGCTGGATCAATATCGCCGTGCGGTCGATGGTGACCGGTCCGACCCGGGTGCGCAGCGTCATCGTGCCGCCCGCCGGCTGCGGCAGCGCTGCGGGAACGGCGACAGGGCCGAGATAGCTTCCCGCCGCCAGCGCGGTGGCCGCGGTGGGCGCGCGCGCCGCATGATCATAGGACAGCCGGGCGCGGGACTTGTCCGCATCGCAGGGTGTCGAAACGACGCGCGTCATGTCGATCGCGTCGCCTGCCGCGACGGGCTGATTCAAGGCAAGGCAGGGCCGCGGCGAGTCGGTACGATCGCTGCGGGCAAATTCGACGCGCAGCGGGCCATGCCTTTGCGGCGCGAGCCTGGCCGTCGGCAGGCGGCGACGCAGAAGCTCCATCTGCTCGGCCTCGGTCAGCTCGATGCGCGTCGCGTTGCCCGGGGCACGAAGCAGCCGGAAGTCGCCGGATGTCCCCGCCGGAATGCGGTCGGCCGCCACCAGGTGGCGCAGCAGCAGATAGTCGCCCTGCACCGCCAGCGAGGCCCGCTCGGGCAGGGCGTCTCCGACCGGCAGCGCTGCCGCCTGAAACCATAGAAGCCACAGCATGATCGTCTATCGTTTCAGGCTGTTGGTAATGCCGGCAAGCTGGTCGGCCGCCTGAATGATCTGGGCGCTCGCCGCGAAGGCGCGCTGGACCGTCAGCAGATCGACCATCTCTTCGCTGAGATCGACATTCGAATTCTCGATCCGCCCTTGCGCGAACAGGCCTGCGCCGTCTTCTCCGGGGCTCGCATCGATCAGCCGGGCACCCTCGGCCGGGCGGTAAAGGCTGCGGTCGAGGCGATCGAGATCATTTCCGTCGGTGACACGTACCAGGGAGAGCTGGCCCAGTTCGACGCCCTGGCTTTCCGGCAGATCGGCCTTGACGGTGCCGTCGGCCATGATTTCGAGGTTGGTCGCATCGTCGGGGACCGTGATGTTCGCATGCAGGGCATGGCCGCTATCGCTGGCCAGCAGACCATCCTCACGAACCTTGAGCGTCCCGCCACGCCACAGGAGAAGCTGGCCGTCCGGACCCATGAGTTCAATGAAGCCAGGGCCCTCGATGGCGAGGTCGAGACGGTTCCCGGTGACCCGGATATCCCCCTGATGAAAGATCATCTCGCGGGGCGCGAAGCGGACACCACCTGTGGGAAGATAGTCCTGCGAGGCGAGCAACGCCGTCTGACTGACCGGCTGTGCCTGCCGCGCCATCACCTCGGTGAAATTGCTGTCGACCCGTTTGTAGGTTGGCGTATTCACATTGGCGACATTGTTGGCGATCGTGTCCAGCGCGCGCTGTTGCGCGCGCAGTGCGACCGCGCCGATATCGAAGGCCCCGTTCATCGTCCTGCCCTCGCAAAGGTGGTTATCGCTTGGCCGATCAGCTGGTCGTAGGCCCGCACCAGCTGCGCAGCGCCCTCGGCCTGGCGTATATTGGCCATCAACGCGACCATCTCGTCGCTGAGCACGACATTGGAGGATTCGAGTGCGCCCTGCCGGATTTCGAACTCGGTATCGTCGACCGCAGCAGCTTCGCCCGCCGCCGGCATGAGGCCACCCGATGAGCGCAAATGGGCGCCTTCCGGTGCTGCAAAGACTCCGATCACGCCCACGGGGATGCCGCCGTCGAGCATTGTCCCGTCGCCTAGTATCTCGATCTTTTCGCCTTCGACGGTCGCGTCGCCCCCGGCAGCGAGTTGGAGCACCATGTCGTTGGCATCGCGGAGCGTGCCGTCGGTGCCACGGGAAAACTGGCCGGACCGGGTGAAGAAAAATTGATCGCCCTGACGAACTAGAAAGTGACCCGATCCTAAAATCGCCATATCAAACGGATTCCCGGTCTCCTTTAACGTGCCGGAAGACGGATCCTGAATGAAGTTCTGCGATGGATGTGGGGAATCCGCTCGATTCGCTTTTGAAGGTACATGTGAAATCGCAATATCGCGTTTGAATCCCGGCGTAGATATGTTAGATATGTTATTTGACAACTTTTCAGTTTTTCTTTCGGTGTTCATCAATATTGATGAAGCTGCATCAATTAAATCGCCCAACTCATGTCCCCCAATTTATGGTTAACAAATCATCGCCGTGGCCCCTTTGAGTCAAGGGTGCGAATGCCGTAATGCGCTGAACCGAGTTGACCCCCGCGTGCCAAGTTTGCGCTGGATCCGCAGGCAATGGCGCCATGATTTGACGTCATTTGGCCCGTTTTGCAGACTCTTAGCTTGTATTTTTGATCGTTGAAAGCCGGCTGCATTGTCGTCGGTCATCGTCGGCGATCCAAATGATCCGCCGGGCATTCCGCGGGCAGCGAGTGGACCAATGCCCGCGGCCTTGCCGTGTCGATTGCCGTCACGCCAAGAATCTCGCCTGGCCGCCGAGATGGGCACTGGCAGACTTCGGCCGAAGCCAGGCCATAGGGCCTGAGCGCGGACATGGGCTGCTTTTTACGGGCTTGGCGATCCGGATTTGCAGGGATACAGGGCACGCTCGCGACAACCGCGGCGTGGGGGCTTTCGAAGCGATGAGTGAGAACATGCGCTGGTTGCTTCCTGCGCCTGACGATTTCCGATCGCGCTGCCGCGTGGCGGCCGATGCAGATACGCTCATCGCACTTGCTGGATATGCGCTGAACGCCAACCAGTTGCGATCATTGGCCAACGCGCTCGGCAATGTACCGCAAGGTCGACGTACATGCCTGATGCCATTCCGCCTTGGCCTGTTGTCCAATGCGACCACCGACCTGCTTTTGCCGGCAATTCGCGCGACCGGCCTTCGCTACGGTCTCGACGTTGAAATCATCGCCGGCGCTTATGGCCAGATCGTCGGCGAAGTGGCCGACCCGGGCTCGACCATCAACAGGGCCGGCTGCGACGCCGTCCTGGTCGCAGCCGATCATCATATCCTTCCCGATCACGGCTTCGGCGAATTGCCCGACGGTAATATCGCCGACATGCTGGGGTCCGCGCGCGACCTCATCCATGCCCATTCGACCGCGACCGTGCTCCTGGCCACAATCCCGATGCCGGGCGAAGCCTATTTCGGTAGTCTCGACGTCCTGCTGAACGGCACACCGCGTGCGGTCGTCACGGCCGCCAATGCGGCCATCCGCGATCTCGTCCGCGAGGTGCCCGGGGACCTCATCTTCGACGTCGCCGCACTCGCCGAACAGGTCGGTTCGGCATCGTGGCACGACCCGGTGCAATGGAACGTCGCCAAGCTTTCGCTGGGGCTGGATTATATCCCCCTCTATGCGGATCATCTGGTCCGCATCCTGGCGGCGATGCGCGGGAAGAGCCGCAAATGTCTCGTGCTCGACCTCGACAATACCTGCTGGGGCGGCGTGATCGGCGACGACGGCCTCGAAGGCATCGTTCTGGGACAAGGGAGCGCGCTGGGCGAAGCGTTTCTGGAAGTCCAGCGTACAGCTCTGAGGCTGCGCGACCGCGGAATCATCCTTGCCGTCTGTTCGAAAAATGACGACGCGGTCGCCCGCTCGGCCTTTCGCGATCATCCCGAGATGCTGCTACGTGAGGAGCATATCGCGGCGTTTGTCGCCAACTGGACCGACAAGGCAAGTAATCTCGAATCAATCGCGCAGCAATTATCGATCGGAATCGACAGCCTTGTCCTGCTCGACGACAATCCCGCCGAGCGAGCCCAGGTTCGCCAGGCCCTGCCCCAGGTCGCTGTGCCGGAGCTTCCCGACGACCCCTCTCTCTATGCCCGGACCTTGCTGGCGGGCGGCTATTTCGAGGCAGTGGCCTTTTCCGAAGAGGATCGCCAGCGCGGCGCGCAATATCAGGCCAATCGGGCGCGCGAGAGCGTCAAGAGCGCCGCGCGCGACATGGGGTCTTATCTTCAGTCGCTCCGGATGGTCGCCACGATGCGTCCCTTCGACACGATCGCCCGCGCGCGCGTGACGCAGCTGATCAATAAGTCGAACCAGTTCAACCTCACGACGCGCCGCTACACCGAAAGCGAGGTCGCGGCGCTCGAGGCGGATCCCGACGTGGTCACGTTGCAGGTGCGCCTGCAGGATTGCTTCGGCGACAACGGCATCGTCAGCATCCTGATCGGGCGCCGCCGGCAGGACGCGCTCTTCATCGACACCTGGCTGATGAGCTGTCGCGTGCTCGGCCGCGAACTGGAGTTGGCGGTGCTCAACCAGCTCGTCGTCGAAGCCCGCAAGGCGGGTGCGGCACGGCTCCTCGGTCGTTTCCTGTCGTCGGGCCGCAACGACATGGTGCGCGATCATTATGCGAAACTGGGGTTCGCGCTGGCCGGCGAACGCGGTGGCGGCACCGACTGGTCGCTCGACCTCGCCTCTTTCACGCCGCGTCCCGTCTGGATCGAAACGGTGGCCGGCCGACCGGAACGCGCCGCCGCGACATGAGCTTCACCATTCCCCTCTTTGTTGGTTTCGGCTTGGTCGCCGCGCTGATGCTGCGCCATTTGCGCAGCCGCCTCGCATTCCTCGTCGTCGCGAACCTTTTGAACCTGGCGTTCATCCTTCTGTTCTTCGGCACATTCGCGCTCGGTATCCTGATCGGGATCGCGCTGTTCGGCCTGGCGATGCTACGCCTCGGTCAACGGTACGGGACGCGTGTGATCGCGCCCGGCCTGGCGCTGGTCGTCACCCTGTTCGTCGTGATCAAGCAATATCCTTTCGTGCCCAGGATCGAGTTTCTGTCGGAGATGGGCGCGGTAGTGGGCGTGTCCTATATCGTGTTCAGACTCGTCCACATGATCGTCGACGTGTCGGAAAAGAGTATCGAAAAGGTTGGTACGCTCGAATATCTGAACTTCATCCTTTCCTTCTTCACGCTCTTGTCGGGGCCGATCGCGCGCTTTCAGGACATGCAGAATTGGCGTGCGGTCGAAGATGTGACGATCCGCGACCTGCTGCGGCTCGGCTGGGGTCTTTTGAAGGTCGCCGTGATCTCACCGCCGATCCTGGTGCTGCACGAGGGTCTGCTGGCCAAGGCGACAGCGACAACCGCCGCGGGCGCGCTGGACGCCAGCGGCTTGATCATCGTCAATGGCGCGACGATCTTCGCCGGGGCGGCCTGGTTCGTCTTCCTTTATTTCAATTTCGGCGGATATATGGACATCGTCATCGGTCTCGGCCGCGTGGCGGGCGTCGCATTGCCGGAGAATTTCAACCGGCCATTCCGCGCCAACAGCTTCCTGCAGTTCTGGAACCGCTGGCACATGACGCTGTCCTTTTGGTTCCGTACCTATGTGTTCAGTCCGCTTTTCAAGGCGCTGTATCACCGCCACCCGCCCTCGCGCGCCATTCACACGCATATCAGCCTGTTCATGACCTTCCTGCTGGTGGGCGCCTGGCATGGTACGACTTGGTCGTTCGTGATCTGCGGGCTGATCCTGGCGATCGGCGCGGTCGTCAACGAAATCTATCCCAAGCTGGTGACCCGCCTGATCGGCAAGCCGCGCCTCAAGGCGCTGAACGGCAATTTCTTCTATCAATGCCTGTGCTTCGGCCTGACCTTCGCCTTCCTGTCGGTCGCCTTCCTCCCCTTCTGGATGCCTGAAAGCCAGTATTTCCCCTTCCTCGGCCATTATGCGAGCCTGGCTGGCGCGCTGGTGTTCCTGCTTCTGTGGGGCGCGGCGGTTGCCTATATCGCCGTCTTCCGCCTGGCCGAAGGGGTCGCGGTTCCGTTAGCCGCGCGCCTGATCGCGGCGGCGGACCGCATCCTCACGCCCGACCGCGTCCGGCTGGCGCTTCTGGCGATCACGGTCAATATCATCCTCCTCGCTGGCCTGCTCAACTATGGGCAGGTGCAAAGCTTCGTGTATCAGACCTATTGATGTCGCAGCCTCTCCGCCTCGTCGCCCGCGCCGCGCTGTGGATCGCCGGGGTCTATGGCCTGCTGTGGCTGGTCGCCTCGATCTGGGTCGGCGGCCCCGCCGCGACGATCGACACCTACCGCGCGCAGTCCGATATTTATAAAAGCGACGTGCGCGAGTTCCTCTACCGGCTTCCGGCCTTTTGCAAGGATGCGGCAGGACGGAAGAACCTGTTCCTCGTTGGCGGATCGACCGGCGGAGCCTATGATCCCGCAATCATAGGCGTTTTCACCAAGGATTGGTCCACGAACCGGATATCGATCGATTTCGGCAACGTCACCCAGATGCGCCAGTCGATCGCCCTGCTGCGGCAATGCATGGACAAGCAAAGCTTCGCCAGGGCGCGGTTCGTCGTCGGCGTCTCCTTCGTATCGATGGCCAGCGATGCCAAGAATTTCCCGACGCCATACACGATGCTCGAACTGGAACAGATGCGACACGGTCTGTTCACCGGCGCTCCCCGCCGGTTAAAGCCATCGGTGCCGTGGGACCGGATGGAAACGGCCATTGACATCGGCCGACCGGTGATCCTGGCGCACTATCTGGCCGGCAGCATCTCCGACCGCATCGCCGATGCGCGTCTTAGGCTGGGCAAGTTGCGGCAGGGCGTCAAGCCCGACGTCGACCAAGCCACGCGGGAAGCCCGCGACGTCGCGCTGTACAAGGAGACGGTGCCTGCGCCGGTCGTCACCGGCATCGCGGAGCAGGCGGCCGAACTCGCGGCGCTCGTCGCGGACGTGCGCGCGGGCGGAGCAGATGTCGCGCTCATCTCCATTCCCGAGAAGAGCTTCGTGCGCCGCGACATCGCCGGCGTCGCGACCTATCACGCCTGGCTGGCCAGCTTTGCCCGCGACCATGATGTCGCGCTGCTGCACCATGCCGCCAGGGACGCGGATTTCCGGGACGGCGCCCATGCGGACGATGCAGGATCTGCGCGATGGAGCCGCGACGTCGGCCCCGTGGTGGCCGACTTTCTGGCGGCCGGCTGACCGTCCTTGCGCCCCTGCCTTACCGGGCCTCGATACCGCCCGCCTGAAGCCGCGCGATCAGGTTATGCGTTCGCGCGGCGCGGCCCACGGCGTTCAGATGCAGCACGGTCTCGTAGAAATTGTCGCGCGGAAAGAAGATCTCGCTGCGCGGCGACAGCATCGTGAAGCCATAGGAGTGCATGTCGCGTGCAAAGGCCGCGTCGGCGGCTTGCCATGGCTTCGACCGTCCGTCGATCAGGAAAGGGGGATAGTCCAAGATCACATCGACGTCGCGCTTCTTCATCTCGGCGGCAAAGTCGCGCAGCATGACGCCGACACCGGGGCAAACGGCAGCAGGGATCGCGGGGTCGGCGGCCGGGCCATCATAGATCGTGCCGGCGGTGTTCCGCATGTCGCCCCGCGGCGTCATATTGTCGGCCGAATAGGCGAAGACATCCGCGGGCGGGGCCTTGGCGTGGCGTTCGAGCACTTCGCTCTCCGGCCCCATCGCCGCCAGCCGCCGCGGCATCAGCGCCGCCGGGCTCCCGCTCTTCGCGCGGAGCACCTCCAGCGGCATCGTCGCATTGCCGGCGACCAGCGACACGCGGATCCGCTCGACCGGGGACAGCGCATCCAGATGGTCACGCCCCCAGGTCGTGGCCGCGCGCAACTGCCAGTTGCTCCAGCCCATTTCCTCGCAATCGTAAAAATGCGGCTCGAGGATCAGCAGGATATCGTCGCCGGGCTTCGCCGCCTTGCGCCCCTCGTCGAGGATCCATTCGAGCCGCATCGAGAAGTGCAGTCCGAAATTATAGACCGGCCGCGCAAGACCTTTTTCCAGCTGATCGCTGTCGATGCCGAAAAAGGTCGACGAACCGCCGAGCAGGAGCAGCTTCGGCTTCTCGATCCGCCCCGCCTGGGCCCGCTTCACGATCAGCAGTTCGCGCACCCAATATTCAGAGCTGATCGGCGCATTCACGAACAGCAGCACCGAGCAATGCGCCACAACGTAAAGCAGCGCGATGGCAAGCACGGAGAGGGCGTAGCGGGTCATGAGCCTCAGAACTGGAAATAGAGGAATTCGGAAACCGGGTCGGAAAAGATCGTAATCAAGGTCAGACCGGCGGCGACGCCGATCGCCAGCATCCACAGGAGGCTGTCCGGACGCCAGCGGAACCGGCGAGCCAGCGCCGGCATCGCGTCGGCACCGGCATCGAACGACCGGAACGGCTTGTACCGCGACATGATCTGATACGTATTGGGAAGCAGCCACACCGCAGCCAGCGCCGCCGCGAGCTGCAGCAGCAGGATCTTGCGGCCCGGCACCGCCGCCCCGCTCGCGAACAGGTCGAAACAGCCAGGCGCGCTGCAACCGCCAGCCATTCCCTGCAGGACCAGCAGCGCGGCGTCCATGCTTTCGGCGCGGAAGATGACCCAGCCGACGACGACGCAGAGGAAAGTCAGTGCGAGCGACAGGAGGCCGGTCGCGGTCCGGACGAGCCACGACCCAGCGAAGATGGGTCTCCACGCCGCGCGGAAAAGATGATTGACGACCAGATAGGCGCCATGGAGCGCGCCCCACATCACGAACGTCCATCCCGCCCCGTGCCATAGGCCGCCGAGCAGCATGGTCAGGAACAGGTTGAGATAGCGCCGGTTCCGCCCGCCAAGCGGGATATAGAGATAGTCGCGCAGGAAGGAGGAGAGCGAAATGTGCCAGCGGCGCCAGAAATCGATGATGCTGCGCGACTTATAGGGGGACAAGAAGTTGATCGGCAGCACGATATTGAACATCAGCGACAATCCGACGGCCATGTCCGAATAGCCCGAAAAGTCGAAATAGAGCTGCATCGTATAAGCCAGCGCGCCGATCCACGCGCTTTCGAACGCCGGCAGCGAACCGACGGCCGCGGCGCCGAACACGCTGCTGGCGGCGGGCGCGAATTGGTCTGCGATCAGCACCTTCTTGACCAGCCCGATGATGAAGATGGTCAGCCCGATCGCGAGATTGCGCGGCTGCGGACGAAAGGTCGACCTGCGCCCGAGCTGCGGCATGATGTTGCCGTGGTGGATGATCGGCCCGGCGATCAGGTGCGGGAAATAGGTGACGAACAGGAAATATTTGGAAAAGCGATAGGCTGGCACCTTCCGGTGATAGACGTCGACCAGATAGGCGATTTGGGTGAAGGTGAAGAACGATATGCCAAGCGGTAGCACCGTCTCGATCACATCGACCCCGCTCCCCGAGATGCGCGCCAGGTTGGAGGTGATGAAGTAAGCGTATTTCCAATAGCCGAGCGCCAGGAGATTACAGGCGACCGCAGCAGTCAGGACCGGTTTCGCTCGGCGGGGGTCGGTCAACCCGGTCTGGAATATCCAATATCCTGCCCAATAGTTGAAGACGATCGAGGCGAGCAGGATCGGGGCGACCCACAAATCCCAATAGACGTAGAAAGCGAGCGAAGCGGCACCGAGCCACAGGACGGCGCTCGCCATGCCGGCCCGTCCGATGAGGAAGAAGCCGAGGAGAGTGATGGGCAGGTAGAGGAAGATGAACGGGGCGGAATTGAACAACATGTATTAGCGTCGCGGCCCCCCGTTGCCCTTTTGCAGGCCCATCCGATAGCCGCTAAGGCTGTGCCTTGCCAGTTGGATTCGGGGCCGCTAACCGCGACCTTGCAACGGCCGCCCAGCTCATGATGCGGAGACGAAATAGTGACGAGTGCGGTAACTCAACCCATCGCGGTGAAACTCTATCTCGACCTCCTGAAACATTCGCTGACCGATACATTGTTCAGGCAGGAGCCCGACGCCGACGGCGCCGAGCATCGCTATGTTGCCGATTTCATAGGCCATTACATCCAGGGGCGTGCCATATCGATGCTGCCGCTCGCGAGGCTCGACAATCTGGAGAAGTGCATCGCCGACGTCGTGGCGCGCGACATCCCGGGCGACCTCATTGAAACCGGCGTATGGCGCGGCGGCGGAACGATCTTCATGCAGGGCGCGCTGAAGGCCCTCGCGGCCACCGATCGCCGCGTCTGGGTCGCCGATTCCTTCGAAGGTCTGCCCGAACCCGACCCGGAGAAATATCCGGTCGAGGCCAAGGCTCACGGCGGCGTGGTTATGACGAAGAGCTATAATCATTTCGCCGCGGGGCTGGAGGAGGTCCAGGCCAATTTCCGCGCCTACGGCCTGCTTGACCACAATGTCCATTTCCTGAAGGGCTGGTTCAAGGACACGCTGCCGACGGCGCCGATCGAACGGCTCGCGATCATGCGGCTCGACGGCGATTATTACGAATCGACGATGGATGCGCTGGTTAGTCTTTATGGCAAGCTTTCGGTTGGCGGCTATGCGATCATCGACGATTATGGCGAGGACAGCTGGACCTATTGCCGCAAGGCGGTCGACGATTTCAGGGCTGAGCGCGGAATCGACGAGCCGATGATTCAGGTCGATTCCAAATGCTATTACTGGGAACGCAAAGGGTAATAGACGCCTTGCCGTGCGCGATCATGCGCCCTCCCATCCGTGAAAATCGAGAGGATAATTATTTGTCTGATATCTACGCAAGGCTCGGTGAAATATTGGCTGATATAATGGATGCCGATGACGTCGAATTGCGTCCAGAGACGACTGCTGCAGATGTCGAGGGTTGGGACAGTCTCAATAACATCAGGTTCATGTCGGAAATAGAGTCGATATTCAATTTTCGATTTACTACTTCTGAACTTACGGGGCTCGAGAATGTAGGTTCCTTGGTGAGTGTCCTTGAAGCGAGGGCGCGTTAGTACTAAAATCCCCGGCTCGTCACTCGCAAGCGGCGCATCCGACCCTTCAACTGCAACGCGTCGTCGCCTCATTGAGGCGGCTTTTTTGTTCATGGAGGCTTCGGGAGGAAATCGCCGGAATCTTCCGTGAGATGGAGCGTCTCCTGCCCCACGCGCACAAGCTCTCGTGCGGAAAGCGCCCGCAAGTGCGCGGCTCAGCGCGATACCGCTAGATTGCAGACGAAAACTCGCGTCCCGCAGGACTGAGGCGTACGCCACGACATATCCGGCGCAGCGCGCCCGTGCCGAGACTGGCATCGGAGCGGATGCCGCTAGAATAGACTGACTCGCAAGAATCTCGGTCAAGCTAGTTGAAAAGCCCGCGTTCGAGAGCCGCGCGTCGTCGCCTTGTGCTGACCCAGGCCGCCGTCAATATGACCGGGACGAGGGCAGCGACTATCATCGATCTGAGTTGCTCGAGCTCTCCTGTCGCATGGAGCGGCTCGAGCATATGCTCCAAGAGGCCGATCATATAGTAGGAAAGGGCAAAGATGCTGAGGCCTTCGACAAGCGATTGAAGACGAAGCTGGATCATCGCACGGCGATTCATGCTGGCCAGCGAGGCTTGGCTGCGTTCATTCAGGGAAACCGTTTGTTCCAGCGACAGCAGGCTCGCTGATCGAGATATTCGCTCGCTGAGGTCGTTCAGTCGATTGTGCGATATTTCGCAAGTGCGCATGGCCGGAAGTAGGCGTCGTTCGACGAATTCCGACCAGGTCGAGTAACCCGACAGCCGGATTTCGCGTAGGGAAGCCAGCCGGTCGCGCGTCAGGAGATGGTAGCTGCTTGTCGCGCCGAGCCGGAATCTTGCACTACTGGCGCAGCATTCGACCTCGGCCGACAGCGCGAGCAATTCGCCGAGCACCTCCGTTCGATTTTCCGACGGGGCGGTCATTCGCTCGGTGATTTGTGCGTGCCGAGCTTCCGCGGCGGTGATCCAGGGCATCAACTCGCGCGCGACGGGGAAACCGAGAAGGGCCAGCTTTCGGTAATTGCCGATTTCGAGGAGCGTCTGGACCAGCCGCGAGGGCTCGTCGTTCTGCAGTCCGAGATCTTCGACCAATATCTTGCCAGCTCCCCCTTCCTTGATGGTGAAGTCGCTCCAGATTCGGGCGGCTCCTCCGAAGGCTAGGCTGCTGACGATACGGGACGGTGCGAAGCAGGCTTCTGCGTCCCAGTCGAAATCGGCCCGCGAACCGACGAGTATCTCCACCGAGCGAAATATACGTCCCGGTAAGCCTGCCAGCCAGTCGCAAGAGGTGATCTGCCCGCGACCCAAAGCCCCCCATCTGACCAGCGTGATGGTCGAAAATTCGGTGTGTGCCTCCCAGACACAGAGTGTGTCGTGGCTCTCTTGGGCGAAGCGTCCGTCGGTCGTCGTGGCGGACCCGTCCGATACGCGCGCGATCCATCCCTCGAGTTCTGCCCGGTCGGAAGTGTCGTGCAATACGAGCCATTGCCGGATGCGTGCCGGAATTCGGGCGACCTCCAGATTGTGACCATGCATGATCTCGCTGAGTGCGACGCGAAGCAGATGGTCTGCCGGCGCGGCGGAGGGTGGGGCGAATTCGCCTGACATCTGACGAAACCTGTCCAGTGTCCTCGTTCAGCTATCCTCGTCCTCTCGGACGACGCGGTGGCCAAAGAAGATGTAGATCAGCTTCGTATCGGCAACGAAGCGCGAGTTTTGAACTTGGTAGGCAGGTATGGTGACAATGTCTCCGGCCCGCAGACGCTCTGTCTTGCCGCCACTTTTCGTTTCGATTTCGCCCTCGAGAATGATCGAAATCTCGCGCATCGAATGCTGCGAGTTGCCGACCTCGGGCATGAGCTGCCCGGCGGCGAAGCGGCCAGTCCCTATTTCGATCGAGTTCGCGGCGGGATCGACGAAGCGCCAGATGTCGAAGAGCGGGTCCGACACATCGTCGGTCCATTCCAGTCCGATTTTTTCCATGCTGGCCTCAATCGCCGGAGCGGAAGATCGACGGCGTGCCGACGTAGAGCAGCTTCACGTCCGCTTTTGTTTCGTTCCACGCGCTGTGAGGCGCCTGCGAACGGAAATGCATGCTGTCGCCGGCGCGCAGGACGGTGCGAAGCTCGCCGACCTGCGACATGAGTTCGCCATCGACCACATAGAGGAAATCTTCGCCCTCGCGCTGGTCGATCGGGAAGCGGTGCCCCGGCGGGATGATCATGAAGATCGCGTCCATCTTCTGTTCGGGGAGCATCGAGCTCAGCTGATGATAGACGACGGGTGAGTCGATCTCGATCACTTCGGGATCGCTCGCGCGGCTGACGATATTCTCGTCCTTCGGCATCTCCATGAAATAACCGATATCGACGTCCAATGCCCGCGCCACTGAGGCGAGCGATACCAGAGACGGAACCGTCTGGTTCCGTTCGGCCTGCGACAGGAAGGGGGCTGAAAGTCCGCTCGCCTCGGCGACCGCCTGCAGCGTCATTCCGAGTTCACGCCGGCGATTCTTTATCCGACCGCCGATCGCCAGCTTCGGTGCTTTTCGCTTCTGGTTCAGAAATGCCATTCGCTCATCTTCCCAATTTCCGCTTGATGGAAAGCGGAGAGCCGTGGGCGCACGCCGACTGCTCTCCGCTTCCTTTTTAGAATTTCGCCGAGAACTCGACGCCGTAGGTCCGCGGACGTCCCTGGTAGTTATAGTCGGGTGCGACGACCTCTTCGTAATATTTCTCGTTGAGAATGTTCTTCGCCCAAATTCCGAGCGACCAGCCTTTCTCATGCTCGAGCGCGATCCGCCCGTTCACGAAATTGATCGCATCGCGTACTGGTACTCCGACGAAGGTTCCCCCTTCGTGGAAATAGGTCTTGCCGCGACGTTGCCAGTCGGCGCGGAACACGGCGCTCAGGCTCGCGGTCAGCGGCGCGACATATTCGGCGCCGGAGCTGATCGTCAGCTTGGTCGTATAAGGAACTTGGTTGCCGATCGCAGCCGGGTTCGCCGCATACGCCTTGATCTCCGCATCGGTGAAGCCGAGGCTGCCGAACAGCTTGAACCCGGTTGCCGGGCGCAGCGTCCATTCGAGTTCGACGCCCTTCACATCGACGCGATCGATATTGGTGACGATCTGCGCGTTGACCGAGCCATTGAAGTTGAATGCCTGCAGGTCCTTCGCCCTCGTGAAGAATAGCGCGCCGTTGAGCGTCAGGAGGTTGCCGAACAACTCCGATTTCGCGCCGATCTCATAACTGGTCGCAACTTCTTTCTTGTAAATCGGGGATGAAATCGGTGCCCCGCTGAATGGGTCGGTCTCGGTTCCTGGCGCATTGAATCCGCCGGAACGGAAGCCCTGTGCGACGGTGGCATAGACCTGCAGGTCGTCCGAGGGTTTCCAGCGTAGCGTGCCCTTGGGCTGGAACTGGGTGAAGGTCGCCTGACGCGTCGCCGGGCCGGTGATCGGAAGTCCGAAGCCGTCGACACGATAGGGCGCGACACGCGGGTCGGTCTGGCGGCGGCGGTCGCTGTCGAAGCGCCCCGAAAGCGTCAGCTCGAGCTCGTCGGTGACGTCATAGTTGAACTGCGCGAACAGGGCGTAAGCGAAGTCCTTGTTGTCCTCGGCGAAATAACGCCGCGTCTGGTTGATCGTCGCCGGATCGAAATCGAGTTCGGGGATGATGCCGAAACCGAGGTCCTCGTTGGTGCCCGTCAGCAGCGAGCGATCGCGCCAGAGGAAATAGGCGCCGAAGATATAGCGGAAGCGCTGCGCCGAGGGCGAGGTGATCCGGATCTCCTGGCTCCAGTTCCTGATGTCATTGTCCTGGAAGGTCGTGTTGTACGGCGCGGGGAATTGCGCGTCGGCGCCGTCGGGATTACCGCTTGGGCCGAGCGCCAAGGTGCGCGGGTTGTTGCAGTTGACAAGGCCGTCCGAGACCAAGCCGAACCCGAAGAGATAGCATTGGCTGTTGTCCGAATAATCATAGCCGTCGAAGGCGACGACATGCTGGACGTTGCTGTAGGCGGTCGTCGAGGTGAGCACCCCGATTGGCGTGTCGACGTCGATCTTCAGCGAGAAGTCGAGCAGATCGCGGTCGTCGAAGCCGAGATTGTTCGACTCGGGCGCGACGACGTCGTTCGCGACGTCGACATTCGGAACGGGATCGATGAACGGCCGGCCTGATGCCTGGAGCAGCGGACGTGCGAAATAGGCGGCACCGCCTTGGCGCGTCGAATAGAAGCCGCGCAGGTCGACCGAGATCGCGTCCGATGGCGTGAAATCGACGCGCAGGCGGGCGGTGGTGTCCTTGAAATAGTCGACCTTCTTGCCCAGGAAGCTGTTCGTGATGTAGCCGTCGCTTTGTGAATGCGAGACGCCGGCGCGAACGAGCAGGATATCGTCGATCAGCGCGCCGCTGATTGCGGCGCTCGCATTGAACGCGTCGCCATTGCCGTAGCCGACGCGGAAGTTGCCCGAGAATTCGTTCGACGGCTTCTTGGTCGTGATGTTGATCGCGCCGGCGATGGCGTTTCGCCCGTAGAGCGCGCCCTGCGGCCCGCGCAGCACCTCGATCTGCTGGATGTCGAAGAACTCCTGCTTGAACTGGAGCGGGCTCGACAGCAGCACGCCGTCGATCGAGATCGCGACTGGAGTCTCGCCGTTGCGGATCTGGCCGACGCCGCGAATGTTGATCGCGACATTGCCCGAATCCTGCGCATCGGCGACGGTCACATTGGGAACGAGCTGCATGAAGTCGGTGGCGCGTGTCAGGTTGGCGCGCTCGATCGAAGTCTCGCCGATCGCGGTGACCGCGACGGGCGAATCCTGGAGGCGTTCCTCGCGCGACCGAGCGGTGACGACGATATCTTCGGAATTGTCCGATGCGCTCGATTCCGGGTTGGTGTCTTGTGCGAATGCCGTCGCCGGAATTGCTGCGATGCTGCCGAGCAGCGCCAAAAATGAAGCGCTCGTCCGAAGCTGCTTCTGCATGTGCGGTCCTCCCTTTTTGATTATTCCTTACCGCGAGGCGACTCCGCAGCATCGCATCGTGCCTTCAAAATATGATCAAAAAATTTGATGTCAATTAATATTTGACATATCAAATAATGTGACGCAGACCAATGGGAGAGGTCGGGTGCCACGCTGTGGCTCAATCGACCCGACATCATTACAAGCCATGGGAGGAAGGCCGCAGCATGCGAGTAGCGACGGACGTTGGAGGGACTTTCACTGACCTGGTCGGGATTGGGCCCGACGGTATCGTGACGGCCAAGGCCGATACCACTCCGCCCGATTTCGATCGCGGGGTGCTCGCGGCGATCACGAAGGCAGGGGTTTCTCCCGCGAACTTCGATTTCTTCGCCCACGGCACGACGGTCGTGATCAATGCGCTCTTGTCGCGCACCGGCGGCCGTACCGCCCTGATCACAACCGAGGGCTTTCGCGACGTGCTCGAAATTGCGCGCGGTAACCGTCCCGATCTCTTTAACTTCGCCTTCGAAAAGCCGTCGCCCTTCGTGCCGCGGCACCTGCGTTTCGAGATGCGCGAACGCGTCGGCGCCGATGGCGACGTGCTGATTCCCATCGACATGTCGCCGCTCGATGCGATCGGTGCCGAACTTGACGCACAGCGCGTCGATGCGGTCGCCGTCTGCTTCCTGCACGCCTATGCCAATCCCGAACATGAAGCAGCGGTGTGCGCCGGCCTTCGCGCCAAATGGCCGGGCCTTTCGGTGGTCGGATCGAACGAGGTCTGCCGCGAGTGGCGCGAATATGAGCGGACGAGCACGACGGTGCTGTCGGCATATGTTCACCCTATTGCGAAGCGCTACCTCGGTTCGCTCGAGGAGGGGCTCCGCGAGCGCGGGCTTTCTTCTGTCCCCTATATCATGCAGTCGAACGGCGGCGTCACCACCGTCGAGGGCGCGCGAAACAACCCGATAGCGCTCGTCGAGTCGGGCCCGGCGAGCGGCGTGCTCGGTGCAGCGGCGCTCGGCCGGCGCATCGGCGAGCCCAATCTCATCGCGCTCGATATCGGCGGCACCACGGCGAAGACTGCGCTCATCCGCGACGGACAGGCGCGCATCACCACCGACTACAAGATCGAATGGGACCGGACGAACCCGGGCTATCCGATCCGTACGCCCGTCGTCGATCTGGTCGAGATCGGCAACGGCGGCGGCTCGATCGCCTGGATCGATCAGGGCGGCCGTCTCCACGTCGGTCCGAAGAGCGCGGGATCGACACCCGGGCCTGCGGCCTATGGCCGGGGTGGGACCGAGCCGACGACGACCGACGCGAACCTGGTTCTCGGCCGCATCAACCCCGATCTTTTTCTCGGCGGCGAGCACAAGCCCGACTTCGACAATGTGACCAAGGCGTTCGGGAAATTCGCGCGGCCACTTGGCGGCAGTGTCGAGGACGTCGCCCGCGGCGTGATCCGGATTGCCAACGCCAACATGGTCAATGCGCTCAAGCTCGTGTCGCTCAATCGTGGTTTCGATCCGCGCGAATTCGCGCTGATCGCCTTTGGCGGCGGCGGCGCGATGCATGCGGTATCGCTCGCCAAGGAGCTTCAAGCGCGCAAGGTGATCATCCCGGCCAATTCGTCGGTCTTCTCGGCCTGGGGCATGCTGATGTCCGATATCCGCCGCGATTTCCTGATGACCCGGGTCGAGGAAATTTCGGCTTTTCCATTGGGCCGGCTGAACGCTGTCTATGGAGAGATGGAAGCCGAAGCCGGGGCCGTGTGCGTCCGCGAAGGCATGGACGCGGCGCGGCTCCGTTTCGAACGCTACGCCGACATGCGCTATTGCGGCCAAGAGCATACGGTGAAGGTACCCGTCGCACACGGCGTGATCGACCGGGCCATGGTCGAGGCGGCGATCGAGGCGTTCCACGCCGAGCATCACCGCGAATATACCTTCCGGCTCGATAGCGATGTCGAGCTCGTCAACTATCATGTCGTCGCGCTCAACGAGACCGACAAGATCGACCTGCCCGAACGCGCGAAGACCGGCATAGCCGCGGAGTCGGTGATCACCGGGTGGCGGACCGTCGATTTCGATACCGACGGCGTCCACGAGAGCGCGGCCTATGACCTCGCCCGGTTCGAACCCGATATGGATATCGCCGGACCGGCGATCATCGAGGACCGGACGACGACGATCGTCGTCAATCCGGGCTGCTCGGCGCGCATGGACGCCATCGGCAATATTCACATCGAACTGGGGAACTGAAGATGACCCGCCACGACCCCTTCACCCAGGAAATCATCAAGAACGCGCTCGTCGCGATCGGCGACGAGATGTTCCTCGCCATGGCGAAGACGAGCATGAGCCCGATCATCTACGAGGCGCTCGACTATTCGGTCGGCATCACGAATGCGCGCGGCGACCTGATCGCGCAGGGCAACGGGACCACCGTCTTCCTCGGCATGATCGACTCGCTCGTTCGCGACATCCTGGGAAAGTTCGCAGGCGACATCCATCAGGACGACGTCTTCATCTCGAACGATCCCTACAAGGGCGGCGGGACGCATCTTTGCGATGTCGCGATCGTCAAGCCGATCTTCTTCCGGGACGAACTCGTCGCCTTCGCGATGAACAAGGCGCATTGGGTGGATGTCGGCGGTATGGCGGCGGGCAGCTTCACCACCGACGCGACCGAGATTTTCCAGGAAGGGCTGCAGATCCCGACGGTCAAGATCATGGAGCGGGGCAAGCCGGTCGGCGGCATCCTCGAAATCCTTCAGAGCAACATCCGCCTGCCGAAGGATTCGATGGGCGATTTCTGGGCGGGAATGGCCGCGAACAAGGTCGCCGAGGTCCGCATCGTCGAGCTGTTCGATCGTTATGGTGCCGCGTCGATGCAGCAGGCGATGGACGACCTTCTCGACTATGGGGAGGCGATGATTGCTGCCGAGCTGAAGCGGCTGCCGCAAGGCACTTTCCATGCCGAGGACTGGATCGACGACGACGGGATCACCGACCAGCCACTGAAGGTCTGCGTGCGGATCGATATCAGCGAAGACCGGTTCAAGGTCGATTTCACCGGCAGCGCGTCGCAGACGCTCGGACCGATCAACAATTCGCGTACCGGCCTCGTCTCGGCGGTGCGTACGATCTTCAAGGCGCTGACCAACCCGGGAATCCCCGCAAACGGTGGTTGTTTCCGCGCGATCGAGGTCATCTGTCCCGATCGCACGCTTTTCACTGCCGAGCGGCCCGCGCCGGTGTCGACCTATTGGGAAACGATGCTCTATGCGCAGGACCTGATCTGGAAGGCGCTTGCCGAGCATCTTCCCGATCGCCTGACCGCGGGGCACGTCCTTTCGGTCTGCGCGATCGTCTTTTCCGGGCCGCATCCGAAGACCAAGGCGCCGACGATCCTCGTCGGGCCACTCGTCGGCGGGTGGGGCGCGATGCAGGGGCGCGATGGCCTCAACGGACAGTTTTCGGTCGCCGACGGCGAAACCTATAACTTCCCCGTCGAAGTCACCGAGGCCAAATATGGCGTCCGCGTTCGCAGCTATGCGTTCCACGACGACGACGGCGGCGCGGGCCGGTTCCGCGGCGGCAAGGGCGTCGCGCTTGAATATGAGATTCCAAACGACGGCTGGGTATTTACCGGCAGCTTCGGCCGCTTCAAATTTCCGCCCTGGGGCGTCGATGGCGGGCAGCAGGGCTCGCCCAACTATGCAGAGATACTGCGTCAGGGAGAGCGGTCGGACCCGCCGGAGCGGCTCGGCAAGCCGGCGCGCGTACCACTGGCCAAGGGCGACGTCGTGCGCATGGTGACCGCGACGGGTGGAGGCTGGGGCGACCCGAAGCTGCGCGATCGGGAAGCGATCGAGGCCGATCTGCGCGACGGTTTCATCACGCCGGATCAGGCGCTGCGCGACTATGGCCATCGCGCCTGACGTAAAGATGAAGCTCTGGCCATGCCTCGAGATGCCCGACCCGTCCTGATTTCCGGTGCCCGTATCTTCGACGGGCATTCGCCCTTTCTCTCCGAACCATCCTTCGTTCTGGTTCGGGGGGACAGGATCGAGAGCGTCTCGGCCCGCAGGCCGGACGCTCTCGATTTCCGGGAGGTAGACCTTGCCGGTAAATCGCTGCTGCCGGGGCTGATCGACGCGCATTTTCACGCCTTCGCGACCGAAACCGACACCGCGAAGTGCGAAACCTATCCCAAGACCTATGAAGCGCAGCGGGCGAGGCTGATTCTGGAAGGCACCTTGTTGCGAGGCTTCACAACGGTCCGCGACGTCGGTGGCGGCGATCATGGGACCTGGCTCGCTGCCGAGCAGGGGCTGTTCCCGTCGCCCCGCCTGTTCTTCTGCGGGCGTGCGTTCAGCCAGACCGGCGGGCATGGCGATGCCCGAGCGGCGCACGAATCCGCAGACCTTTGCGGATGCGCCCCAAGCGGGGCGCTCGCCGATCTCGTCGACGGTGCTGATGCGCTGCGCAAGGCGGCGCGTGAAGCATTGCGCCAAGGCGCGCACCATCTGAAAATCTTTATGTCAGGCGGGATATCGACGCCGAGCGATCCAATCGACTATCTGCAGTTCTCGGACGAGGAGATCGCCGCAGTCGTCGATGAGGCGTCGCGCCGCGGTCGCTATGTTGCCGCGCATGCCTACACGGCCGACAGCATCGCACGTGCAATCCGGCTGGGTATCCGGTCGATCGAGCACGGTAACCTCATCGACGCGTCGGTGGCTCGACTGGTCGCCAACGCCGACGCGTTCGTTGTTCCGACACTGGCAACCTATGATGCGCTCCACCGCTTCGGCCAGGCAACGGGCGCTGCGGCGCACACGCTGGAAAAGCTTGCCGATGTCCGCGAACAGGGGCTCGAGGCGATCCGCATCTGCCGGCGGGAGGGCGTGTCGCTTGGGTTCGGCACCGATCTTCTCGGGCCGCACCATCGCCTGCAGCGCGAGGAGTTTCGGCTCCGCAGCGCCGTCGAGTCGCCCTTCGAGACGCTGAGATCCGCTACGTCGATCAACGCATCGTTGCTGGACATGGAGGGCATGCTGGGCGTCATAGCGCCTGGCGCTTTCGCGGATTTTCTGGTGATCGACGGCAATCCGCTCAAAGACATTTCGCTGCTCGCGACGGACAGCAATGCAATTGCACAAATTTGGTCCCGCGGAATGCAGGTGGCGTCGCCGCTGCAAGTCGCCGCCTGGCATCAATGAATTGGGAGGAGAAAAGATGACCGATAGCGAGCCTGATACGTAGCCTCGCCGGTATGTTTGTTCACATGGGCGCGCAGCATGTCATCGGAACCCTGGATATCGAAAAGGCCGCCCGTCGACCGAAATCCCTTCGCAGTCGTGAGTGTCGCGATCGTCTCGAGATCATCATCCTTGAGTTCGACCGCCTTCTGGTGGTTTTAGGCGGAGTTTCCCGAAAGGCATAGGATCGGCGGCAGCGGTCGCAGAATGCCGTTGATAGAAAATTTGTCCTGCCCCCTAAACATCTCCGCGCCTCGTTGGATGGGAAGATTACGGGGCAGGGATCTCTATTGAGGAATTTCATCGGGCTGCCTGGCCCCCGCTTGTTTGACGTCTGCGGGGTTTGGCGATGGTTGCGATTTTTGTGGGGCAGGGCGCGGGTTTCACGCGGGGGTCGGGAAATCTCCTTGGCGGCGCGGGACTGCTCGGTTCGGGAAGCTTCGGGCGCGGTGCCGAAAACGTCTCGATCAACGCCGCGACCGGCAATCTCCTGATCAGCCAGCAGGACGAGTTCCTCACCGGCGCCGGCCTCGATGTCTCGATCGGTCGGACTTACAACAGTTTCGGCGAGGCCTCCGACGGTGACAACGGAGATAATTGGCAGCAGTCGACGATGCGACGCGTGTTCGGCCTTACGGGAACGCAGAACACCGCCGGTAGCACGATCAAGCGCCAAGGTGCCGATGGCGCCGTCGTCACTTATATCTGGGATGCGACCAGATCGGCCTATATCGCCACCGACGGCGACGGGCCCCACGACGAATTGCGCAAGGTCTCGGGCAACTGGGTGTGGACCGACGGGGCGAGCCGCTTCACCGACACCTACAGCGCCTATGGCACCGACAATTGGCGGATCATCGGGGCGACCGGCAAGGAATATTTCGGGCTGACCTTCAGCTATGTCGGCGACAAGCTCGACAAGGTCACGACCGCCAACGGCGAATATACGCAGTACAGCTGGTCCGGGAACAACATCACCCAGATCGTCACCAGCTACACCGATCTTGCGACCTCGACCGCGAAGACGCTGACGCGCACGCGCTATGCTTATGATGGCTCGAATCGGTTGACCACGGTCACCGTCGATCTCAGCCCGGACGACAATGTCATTGCGGACGGCAAGACCTTCGTCACCACCTATAGCTATGACGGAACGAGCACCCGGGTTGCGTCGATCACGACCACCGGCGGCTCGAGCCTCGCAATCACCTATGACGGGTCGGGCCGCGTCCTGACGCTGACCGAGACCGCTGCGACCGGCGACACGCGCGTCACGACGCTGTCCTACCAGACCGGCTACACCAACGTCACCGGGCCGGACAACAAGGTCACGCGCCTCGACTATGACGCGTCGAGCCGCCTGACCAGGATCACGCTGCCCCCGGCGGTCAGCGGCGCGACCGCGCAGACCGTCGAATTCGGCTACGACGCCAGCGGCAACGTCAACAGCGTCAAGGATTCGGCGGGCGAGATCACCAGCTACACCCACGACGCCAGCGGCAACATCCTCACCGTCACCGATCCTAACAGCAACGTCGTCACCCGCACCTACAGCGCCAAGAACGAGCTGCTGACCGAGACGCGCACCGGCTCCGACGCGAGCGGCAGTGCGGTCAGCCACACCACACGCTACGCCTATGACGCTGCCTCGCACCTCCGCTATATCGTCAGCGCCGAGGGCCGGGTCACCGAATATGAATGGTCGAACGCCACCCAATATTGGACGACCGAATATCCGCAGCAGGCCTATGACCTGACCGGTCTCTCGTCGACCACGGCGATCACCGAAAGCCAGCTGACGACCTGGCGCACGACCTTCAACAACACGCGCGACAAGATCACGTACGACCAATTCGACACGCGCGGCAATCTGATCAAGCGGACGCGCTACGGCAGCGGCATAGCAACTTGGGGCAATGGCTCGACCGCAGAGGGCTATTCGGAAAGCTTCTACAGCTACGATCAGGCGGGCCGCTTGATCTCGCGCTACGACAATGGCGTCGTCGCCGAAACCTTCGTCTACGACGGGCTCGGCCGCGTCACCGCGTCGACCAGCCCGGCGGCAGGCACGACGACGATCGTCTTCAACGACGGCGCGCTGACCACCACTGTCACCACCGCCACCGGCTACAGCGCGGTCAGCACCTACAACAAGGCGGGCGACCTGATCAGCGTCGCGACCAGCGGCAGTTACGACGTCTCGGGCACCGCCGCCTATAAATATGACAAGCTCGGCCGCGTCCGCATGGTCACGACGCCGCTCGGCGTCGCGTCGACCGGCGATCCCAACGACTATAACAGCTTCGTCCTGTACGACGATGCCGGGCGCAAGACCGCCGACATCGCGGCCGACGGCAGCATCGTCGAATATCGCTACGACGTCGCGAACCGGCTCGCCGCGACGATCACCTATGCGACGAAGCTCAATGCGACGCAGATGGGCAATCTCGCGACCGCGGGGGGCATAGCCGACGTTGCGACCTATCGCCCCACGGGGGTCGCGGCCGACATCTGGAACTGGAACATCTACGACGCCGCCGGGCGACTGATCCAATCGATCGACGGCAATGGCGGGGTGGTCGACTTTTTCTACGACGGCTCGAACCAGCTGATCCGGACCGTCGGCTATTCGACCAAGCTGACCGTCACATCCTTCAAAACGACGCTGCCGACGACGAAGCAGACGGTAACGACCGGCACCGAGGATCGTGTCGCGCGGACCTTCTACGATCAGGACGGCCGGCTCATCGGGACGCTGAACGGCGAGGGCTATCTCAGCGAGATCGTCTACGACAAGGCGGGGCAGAAGGTCGAGGAGGTCGCCTATTCGACGCGGCCCGCGGTCAGCTGGACGACGAGCAGCTTCAACCAGCTGCGTACCAGCGCGGGCACCTCGGTCACCACCAACCGCCGCATGCGCTACGTCTACGACGGCCAGGGCCTGCTGCGCTACCAGGTCGACGGCCTCGGCAATGCGTCGCGGTTCGAATATGATCTGGCACAGCAGCTGACGACCACGATCGTCTATGCGACCGCGATTAGTCCCGCCGACTATACTTATGCCACTGTGAAATCCGCGGTGAACGCGATCGCTAATGACACGATCGACCGCAAAAGCTGGACCGTCCATAACGACAAGGGTCAGATCGCCTATGCGATCGATTCCGGGAATTTCGTAACGTCCTTCGCCTATGACGCCGGTGGCCGCGCCATCAAGGCCACCGCCTTCGCGACCGAACGAACGACGACGAGCCTGCCCGATCTGGCGACGATGAACAGCTGGGCAACGGCGCAGGCGAGCAACGCTCAGAACCGTACTTCGCGAACCTATTATTCGGCGGGTGGGGTGGCCCGCTTCTCCGTCGATGCCGAAGGCTACCGCACGAAAAGCGTCTTCGATGCCAACGGCAATCTGTTGAGCACGACTTTGTCCGCCAATGCGCTGACCGGCGTCAGCGATTCGACGACGATCGCGCAGCTCGACGCCATCGCGGGCGGCACCGCGCTCACCACCAATTTCACTTACGACCCGACCGGCCGCCTGCTCACGACGACCAATGCCGAGGCGGGGGTCACGACCTACGAATATAATGCCCTTGGACAGGTGGTGAAGGTCACCGATCCACGCACCAAGGCAGCCTATAATTATTACGACGCCGCCGGCCGCCTGACGATGGTCCGCGACGCCGAAGACTATGTCACCCAGACGAGCTACAACAGCTTCGGCGAGGTCGCGAGCGTCACGCGCTTCTACAACAAGACCGCCAGCGCGGTTAGCACCACCACGCCCCCGTCGGTCACGGCGAACGGCGCCAAGGACGCCGTCACCTATCATTATTACGACGACCTCGGGCGGCTGACCTATACGGTCGACGCCGAGAAGGGCGTGACGCGCTCCTATTACAACGGCTTCGGTGAGGTCGCGAAGGTGGTGCGTTACGCGACCACCTATAGCGCCACCGGATCGACGACGATCGCGCAGCTCGACACCAATTTCGGCGCCGAGGGTGCTGCGCCTCCGGGCAGCGCGTCGGTGACCAGCTTTACATACGACAATCTCGGCCGCGTCACCGCCTCGACCGACGCGATGACGTACAGCGAAAGCTATGGCTACAACGCCTTCGGCAATCGCACCTCGGTGACGAACAAGCTCGGCGGCGTCACGACCTACGCCTATGACAAGCGCGGCCTGCTGACCTCCGAGACGCTGCCGATCTCTTCCTATCTCGCCAATGGGTCGGTGCAGGGCGCGATCGTTAACACCCATGCCTATGACGCGTTCGGCAACCGGACGCAGATGGTCGAAGGTTCCGGCCTCGCCGAGGCGCGGACGACGACTTATGAATATGACCGGCTCGGCCGGCTCAAGAAGACGCTCGGCCAGGCGCGCACGGTGCTCGACCAGAGCGATCACAGGACCGAAACCACGGGCTTCGTGCCGACCGAGGAAATCACCTACGACGCCATGGGCAACGTCATCCGCGTCGTTGATGCCGCGTCGAACCGGTCGGTTCATTTCTACGACGATATCGGGCGCAAGATCGTCTCGATCGATGCGGCGGGGACCTACACCCGCACCACCTATGACGCGAACGGCAATGTTACGAGCACGCGCGTCTACGAAACCAGCGTCACCGTGCCCGCGAACGGCGGTGCCGACGGCGCGGCGCCTGCGGTGCCCGGCACTGTCTACCGCGAAACCCTGTTCGAATATGATAATCTCGGCCGCCTGACGAAGAGCTCGGTCACCGGGGCCATCTCGGGCTATCCCGCCGCGCTCGGCAGCTATAACGGATCGAGCTGGGTCGCCGGTTCGGCGCCGATCGACCTCCTCTACCAATATGATGCCTTCGGCAATGTCGCGAAGACGACCGACGCCAATGGCAATGCGACCTGGAGCTATTACGACAAGCTCGGCCGCAAGACGGTACAGATCGACGCGCTATACTATCGCACCGACTGGACCTACGATCATGAGGGCAATGTCCTCGTCGAGCTGCGCTCTGCCAACCAGACCGCCGCTCCCACCGGCGTCGAGACGCCGCCGACGGTGACCGCGAACAGCGCGCTCGATCGCGAGACGCGCTATACCTACGACGAGAACGGCAACCGCCTCAGCGAGGAGCGGCGCGACGTCGTCATCCACAATGACGCATCGCCGGGGACGACGACGACCGTCCACGCCAAGGTGGAATGGCTTTACAACGGCCTCGGCCAGGTCACCCGCAAGACCGAAGCGACCGGCGACCAGACCAACTACAGCTACGACAATGGCGGCCGCCTGACGCAGGAGCAGCGCGCGGCCTTCATCAGCCACCAGGGCAGCAGCGTCACCCCGACGGTCGATTATCGCTACAACGGCCTCGGCGACCTCATCCGCACCGTCGCGGCGGGCGCGGGCGACGCCGCGGAGCGGGTCACCACCTATGCCTATGGCGCGGGCGGCCTGCTCGCGAGCACGACCGATGCCGAAGGCTATGTGCACGCTTACGCCTATGACAAGCGCGGCATCCAGATCCGCGACCAGTATAGCCGCGCCGACTCCGCGGGAACCGCGACCACCAACGCCGTCCTGACCAAGGTCGACATGCTCGGCCGCACGATCGAACAGTCGGTCGCCTCGTGGAACGGCAGTGTCTGGACCAAGGGCGATATCGCCGCGACCGAATATAATGCGTTCGGCGAGGTGAAGCGCAGCGGCATCAATGGCCTCTGGCAGACCGAGAATCTCTACGACGCCGCGGGGCGGCTCCGCGCAACGAACGGCGGCGACGGGGTGTGGAAGGCGTTCGGTTACGACAAGAACGGCAACCAGACCGTCGCGATCACGCTTTCGGGCATCGGCGACAGTCTGTCGGGGCTGACCTTCGCGCAGGCCGTGGCCAAGATCGCACAGGCGAACGTCAACGCGACCTACACCGTATACGACAAGCGCAACATGGCGACGAACGTGACCGAGGAGGGCCGCCAGCTCAGCACGACGCTCACCGACACGATCGCCACCAGCCGCACCTACAACGCGTTCGGCGAGGCGCTGACCGAGACCGACGCGATCGGCTATGTCACCACCTACAGCTACAACAAGGCAGGGCGGATGGTCCGGCGCGAGGCGCCGACGGTCGAAGTCGTCTACGAAAATGGCGGCAGCCAATATATCAAGCCGTCGGAGGATTATTATTACGACAAGTCGGGCCGCCTCGTCGCGACGCGCGATGCCAATGGCAGCTATGCCGCGGGCGGCGACGTCTACAACGGCGCCAGCAAGAACGCCAACAGCGGCAACCTCACCCGCCTCTTCCTCCTCGCGGGCACCGGCTATGACGGCGGCGCTGGGAGTTCGGGGGCGATGGTCCGCGCGCAGATCGCCGCCGACAATGGCGTCAGGATCACCGCGTACGACATCCATGGCGATGCGCGCCGCGCCTATGACGAACTGAATACGGAGATCGTCAGCGGCGCCCCCGTGGTGAAGTCGGGCGCGGTCTACACCGCCAGCGTCACCGACAAGCTCGGCCGCGTGACACAGGTGACGCAGACCGGCGGGCTGGTCGATACCTACACCTACGACATCCTCGGTCAGCGGCTGACCCACTGGAACAATTTCCTGGGGAGCGGCGACAAGGAGACGACCGACTACGACCTCCAGGGCCGCGTCACCACGACGCGCGCTTTCGGCGGCGACCGTGCGGTCACCAGCTATACGTGGGACGCAACCATCGCGGCGATCGCAGGCGTCACCACCGGCGGCTGGACCGAGCTGGTCCAGCATTATGACGGCGCGACCTACATCGGCCGTCAATCGTCGGACAAGAGCGACATTTACGGCCGCGTGACGTGGAAGAGCGATCTCGGGTCGAATGTGTCGACCTATGCCTATGACGCCACGGGCCGTCAGACCGGTGTGACGATGGGCGGATCGACGACGGGCTTTGCGTGGTACAACAGCGGCCAGCTCAAGGAGAACAGCGGGCTCGCGGGGGTCGCGACCTACAGCTATGACAAGCTCGGCCAGCGGCTGACCGAGAAGCTCGTGCTCGGCGGCGACACGATCAAGGACCAGGCGGCGAACTTCGACGCGCTTGGCCGGATGACCGCCTGGTCGGCGGTGGGCAATGCCAGCCAGCCGCCGGCGTCGGTGACCCACAAATATGACGCGGTGGGCAATATCCGCCGCACCCAGACGCAGCAATGGGGGGTGACCGCGACCGGCGGCACCGGCAGCCAGACGAGCAGCGACTATTGGTACCGCTTCGACAGCATGAACCGGCTGGTGACCGACAAGGGGGTGCTGTCGGGCAGTGCGGGGGCTGGCGGCACGGTGATCGTGCGCGGGCTCAACAACGGCCAGGCGACGATGGGCGGGCGCGATATCCTCTACGACGCGGCGGGCCGCCGCGTGGCGACGCTGACCACCGAATTTGTCCCCGGCCAGTGGGTGCAGGATCCGTACGATGAGTG